>JAHDHH010000082.1 GCA_020631405.1 Saprospiraceae bacterium | reverse complement strand
ATTGCCAGAGGAATCAAGAATACAATCCATAAAGACTTCATCATCTTCGAGGTATAAGAGTCCTAGGGTAGACTACAACCGACTCATTCCCTTCCTTAGATACAGAAACTACTCCAAAAAGGAAGTTGTCTATGACTACATTATCCAATGTGGCTTCTGTGACATTGCCAACCCATTTGGAATATTGCCATTGCGGTGCTGTAGTATCTCTCCAATACACTTTGTAGCCAAGTAGATTGGGGTCGTCTGAGGCGTCCCACTTGAGCCTTGTAGATGGTTGTACTGCTCCGCCAATCATTACAAAGGGTGTTGGCTTTGGTGCCCATGCTAAAGAAGCGAGATTGATTGCATTGACAGCAGTTAGCTTTGCTGCATAGTCGAAGTCTACTCCCTCTATCACATCACCGTAGGCAATGCCATTCTCTACCCTGATATCTTGATGTTGCATGTTGTAGTTTTCATGGGTTTCCATAATTCTTATCCCAGCAAATCCTTGATCATTAAACGGTCTGTGGTGACCACCTCTCCCGAATCTATCCAGTCGATAGACCAACATTGGCTTCATCTCTGGCATATACTTACTAGTGATTCTGTGTACATATCTTGCCAGCTGCCTACTAGGGCCATCCACTTCTCCTCCATAGAATCTATTCCAAATCTGTTGCTGCTCATCTACTTTAGAAGGTCCAG
Organism: Saprospiraceae bacterium; assembly: GCA_020631405.1. Taxonomy (GTDB): domain Bacteria; phylum Bacteroidota; class Bacteroidia; order Chitinophagales; family Saprospiraceae; genus JAHDHH01. The sequence goes on along the minus strand of JAHDHH010000082.1, from coordinate 9,713 downwards.
ACTCTGAGAATATCCTAAATGATCGATTGTCAATCACTCCATCTATTCCCTTGATATTACCAATCATATCATTATTAAGCACTCCAAGTATATCCCAGTCTTGAGCCTTGGCATCAGCTGCTAGAAACTTACCTCCAAACAAGCCCTGTTCTTCTCCTGATAAACCAGCAAAGATGATACTCACTGGGAAGTCATACTTACTCAACACCCTAGCAGCCTCAATCACTCCTGCCATGCCCGATGCATTGTCATTTGCACCTGGCGAATCACTACTACCATCCAAAGGATCGCTCACTCTCGAATCAATATCACCACTCATGATGACATAGGTGTTTGGGTGTATACTACCACGCTTAATCGCCAAGACATTGACAATCCAAGTATCTTCTGGAATCCTGCGGGACTCTCCCGCTTTGACTTCTCCTTTATGATACATGACCTCTAGGCAACCAGTACATTGCTCAGAGATGGATTCAAACTCTGACTTAATCCAACGTCTAGCAGCACCTATGCCCCTTGTCTGAGAAACAGTATCAGATAGTGTGTGCCTCGTGCCAAAAGACACTAGAGTTTCAATATCCTGCTGTATCCGATCTGCAGATACTGACTCAATAATGTCATAGAGTCTTAAGTCATCTGCTTGTGGGGATTGGGCGGTAATCTGATAGTTTGCAAATGGCAATAAAATAAGTAGGTATAGAATTCTCATACCTCAAAATACAACTAAATCTCTAAGTAGGAAAGTTTGAAAAACCTACACAAATAATTATTTCGACTTTATGTCAAATGTAGTCGTAATCTCTGCAGACTTGTCAAGCATCTTTGCCACCGAGCAATACTTTTCAACAGACATTCTTATTGCATCAGCTGCTTTATTCTCTTTGACATTGCCATATATGGTGTAGTGAGCCCTGATTTTTGCATAGACTTTTGGGTGGTCTTCTGCTCTATCTCCCTCCACTTTGACTTCGATATCTACAATATCTTGCTTCATCTTTTCTAATATCAGCACAATATCAATAGTGGAGCAGCCAGCCATAGCCATAAGTACTGACTCCATAGGTCCTACACTAGTACCATCATTGCCAATGTTGATACTTTGCCCTTTGGGGTTGGTGCAAGTATAGTTGTTAAGGTTGCCGTTAGTCTTTAGGTGGATAGTATTCATATTAGTGTTTTGACAGTATTTTTAATAATTTACAATCATCCCAATGCCTCAGCACCTCAAATTCATATTGCTCTGCAGTAGGATTGAGTACATTGTTAAGGCACGTCATGATGACTTGATCAGTGTCATAGTCAATAGTTCTTTGGTATCCAATACTATAACCTTCATCTTTTTGATTGTACATTTCTTTATAAAATGTAGCTGTGGTACCAAAATTATTATCGACCAAGGTGTATGTCTTAATATCTGGATTTTCCTTTGCTAATTTGGCCATGAACAGTCCATATTTATCATCTTTACTAATGGGAGATGGGCTAAAAATATTATTCAACACAGCACAATAGAGTATCAACCAGACTAATCCTATTGGAAGATATGTAGATAGTATTGTCTTCTTCGACTTGTCAAGTAGACTCTTTCTTAACAGGACAAATCCCAATGCCATCATGTATGCTCCAAGCAAATAAATAGGTGCCACATACCAAGTCGTCTGTGTCTGTGAGAAGGAAACAATAGCTAAGTAACAAACTAAGACTGCCATGGTACATTGGATCGAACTTTTAAGTTCAGGTTCTACACCTTCTCTGAAAGACAATCCAAATATGATAGGTGTGATGAGTAGGTATGGTACAAATTCTTGGATAGAGAGATAGTGTAGATAAAAACCTGGACTCTTGTCATGATGCTCAAAGGCGGTAGTATATCTACCTGCTAACTCATAATTCCACATCCTATCAAAAAAGCCAGGAAATTGAACTTCATAATAGTACACAACCCCAACGTACACAACAATGATTGATAATGAGGCTAACCAAAACTTGTAGTCCTTGACCAAGCCAAGAAGCTGCTTTGAACCGAGTGCATAGATCAAAATACCTGGCGCTAGCAAACCTGCAAGGAGGTTTTTAGTCAATACTGCTGCCAAAGACCAACAGACAAATCCGACTAATGACCAAGTAGATCTTGTATCTAAGTAACGGACAAATTGTATTGTAGCCAGAACCATGTAACAAGCGAAGGGAGCATCTTGGTCACCTGTCCTAAGCATATGTGGCTTGACAAATCCTATGGCCGTAATAGCAACTAAACCAAATACATATCCAGCCCATTTCTCTTCAAATCTATATCTGAAATGATGGATCATATACAAGGCTGTACCCAAGAATATAAAGGAAATGGGTAGTCTTATAGCATACTCATTGACACCAATCAACTTCATACTCAAGACTTGAAAAAATGTAGTGAAAGGTAACTTGGTGTTCCGATGACTCGGCAAACCATCGTATAAGTTAAAATTGCTTAAATACTCTCCTGTCTGATGAAGGTGGAGTGCCCTTAATGAGAATAAGGATTCGTCCCAAATAGCAATGGGTAACTTAGCCAAATGATGAAAAATGGGAAAGTACATGGCAATACAAAACAGCAAAAAGACTAGAGCATCGGTAGTCTCAATCGTATATTTTCCCAACCTCACACTCATAGCATCTTCTTTTCGAAAGCAAATCGTTTAAAATAAAAGTTATAGAAAAATATCGTTCCTGTTACAAGTGCCTTCGTAATCATTTGATAGTCTGAGAAAAACTGAAACTTATTCAATTCATAGATCAAGTAAGTACTAATTGTCAAGCCGACCAGCGATGTTGCCAAGGATATCAAAAATGCCATTCTGATACTTCTATTGACATCGAATATATAGTTTTTCTGTAGAACAAAATTGATGAGCATCCCTATACCTGCGGAGATTATATTGGCGTAGACAGGGGTCAATACAGTCGATACTAGGAGTAAGTAGAGGCAGTAATCTACAACTGTTGCTATAGCTGATGAGGCTGCAAATTTGGCTTTAAGCCTGAATAGATCCTTAAGTTGTTGTGATATCATACCATTACTTGGCATTAAAGATAACCAAGAATATTATGCCACAGGAGCTAACTTGATTTTGAGTCCATCCAAGTCATTGTGCAATTTGATCTGACACCCTAGCCTACTATTATCTTCTACAAAAAACGCTTGGTCTAGCATATCTTCTTCGTCATCAGAGGCCGTACTGAGTTCGTGATCTGACATAACATAACAATGACATGAAGCACAAAGAGCCATGCCTCCACACGTTCCTTCTACTGGCAGGTCAGATGCTTTACAGATTTCCATGACATTGAAGTTCATATCAGTCGGGGCATCTATGCTATGCTCTATTCCGTCTCTATCGACGACGGTGATATTGATTACATTTTCTTCTTGCATACTATTCAAAAGCGTTTACTCCCGAAACAGTCGTATACTTGAAGCTCAACTTCTGATCAGGATATATATACTTAAAAGCAGACTGTACCATAAGAGTTCCTTCGTGGAAACCGCAGAGGATCAACTTGAGTTTACCTTCATAGGTATTGATATCCCCGATAGCGTATATTCCTGGTACATTGGTACTGTAGTCTACAGTATTGACCTCTATTGAGCCTCTATCTATGCCAAGACCCCAATCAGCGATTGGACCAAGCTTGGGTGTAAGACCGAAGAGAGGGATGAAGTAGTCAACAGCTATATCTGCTTCTGACTCCTTAGTCTTGATAGTGACATGTGTGAGGTGGTCTCCTCCTTTGATCCCTATCGCTTGAGCCTCAGTAATGAGGTTCACCTTTCCTGCTTGTGCTAGCGCCATGACCTTGTCTACTGAATCCAAAGCTCCTCTGAAGCTAGTCCGCCTATGTACTAGGGTTATTTCTTTAGCAATACCTTGCAACTCAATCGTCCAATCCAAGGCAGAGTCTCCTCCTCCTGCTATTAATATTGACTTGTCTCTATATTGCTCCGGATCTTTGACCATATAGTCAATACCCTTGCGTTCATAGTCTTCAATATTAGGAATAGGTGGCTTTCTCGGCGTAAATACACCTAGACCTCCAGCAATAGCAATCACAGGCGCTTGGATTACTGTGCCTCTATCAGTAGTCATTTGATACATCTTATCTCCTATTGACTTAATCTCAGAAGCTTTTTCGCCAAGTGTGAATGTTGGTTTGAATGGCTTAATCTGTTTCATCAAATTATCCACTAAGTCCCCCGCTAGCACACTTGGGTAACCAGGAATATCATAGATTGGCTTCTTAGGATATATTTCTGATAATTGTCCGCCTACCTGAGGGAGTACATCCACAATGTGACATTTCAACTTAAGAAGTCCAGCTTCGAACACTGTAAATAGTCCTACAGGACCTGCCCCAACTATAAGTATGTCTGTTTTTATCATTGTTAAAATTGCTTAAGAATGTGCAAAAGTAACAACATAGCAACTGTTATGTTATCAGTTAATACAATTATTGCCCTATATTGACATTATAATTCAGTCTACAACTCATAAATCTTATTTGTAATGTTAGTCAAGACTTATGCGAGTGCCGTACAAGGTGTAGAAGCTCAGCAGATCACAGTAGAAGTCAATTCAGGCGGTCAAGTGGCTGCTGGCAAACAATTTTACTTCATGGTAGGTCTACCTGACAATGCAGTCAAGGAAGGTTTTCAAAGGATTGAAGCTGCCATCAAAAATGTAGGATTCAAAATGCCAAGGTTGAAAATAGTTGTCAACCTTGCACCAGCAGACATACGTAAAGAGGGTTCTGCCTATGACCTCCCAATTGCACTTGGGATATTGGCAGCAACGGGTCAAATACCTAAAGAAAAACTAGAAGATTATGTGATCATGGGAGAGTTGTCCCTAGATGGTAGCCTGAGACCAATCAAAGGATCTCTACCGATAAGTATAGAGGCAAGGAGGTCAGGATTCAAAGGATTTATACTACCCAAACAGAATGCTAAAGAGGCAGCAATAGTCAATGACCTAGAAGTCTTCGGAGTAAAATCGCTAGTAGAAGCCATCGATGTAATTAGTGAAAGTCCTAAAATCAAACCTCTAGATTATGATACCAGAGATATCTTTTTCCATAGTCAGAATGACTACCAAGTAGACTTTTCAGATGTCAAGGGTCAGGAAAATATCAAGCGTGCCCTAGAATTAGCTGCAGCTGGTGGACACAATGCAATTCTTATAGGGCCACCCGGAGCAGGTAAGACTATGCTAGCTAGAAGACTGCCTACCATACTCCCTCCACTCAACTTGCATGAGGCATTAGATACTACTAAAATTCATTCTGTAGCGGGGTTACTCACCAGCGAATCATCGCTAGTAACGACAAGACCATTCAGGTCACCGCACCATACAGTCAGTGATGTAGCCTTGGTAGGCGGTGGGTCTAATCCCAATCCTGGCGAAATCTCACTTGCTCACAACGGAGTTCTATTCTTAGACGAGCTCCCAGAGTTCAAGCGAGCAGTACTGGAGGTACTTAGGCAACCAATGGAACAACGTCGTGTGACCATTAGTAGGGCAAGAGTAACTGTAGACTACCCGTCTAGCTTTATGCTCATCGCATCTATGAACCCATGTCCATGCGGTTACTACAACCATCCAGAGAAAGAATGTGTGTGTGGCCCAGGAGTAGTGAAAAAATATCTTAATAAAATATCAGGCCCACTCTTAGATAGGATAGACCTCCATGTCGAAGTGACTCCCGTCTCTTATGATGAACTGTCAGACCAAACTCCTGCTCAAGAAAGTAGTGCAGATATCGCAGAGAGAGTAGTGAATGCTAGGAAAATTCAAGAAGAACGCTTCAAAGATCACAAAAACATCTATGCCAATGCCCAGATGCCTAGTAATATGGTCAAGCAAGTCTGCCAAATCAATCAAGCAGGTACTGTCCTATTGAAAACTGCAATGACGAAGTTACAGCTCTCTGCAAGAGCTTATGATAGGATTCTTAAGGTTGCTAGGACTGCTGCAGACTTAGCTGGGTCGGAGAATATCTTGATAGAACACCTTGCTGAAGCAATTCAGTATAGAAGTCTAGATAGAGAAGGTTGGGCTGGCTAAAAATTCCCAATCTTATCATCATATAAAGACTTGCTCTCTGCTATACTCTGATTGAGGTCAGACATAATATCTGCAACCTTTGATTCGATACCTTGCAATCCAGAATTGATTTCTGAGATTTGGCCGAGTGCAACAGCTACCTCCAATCCTTTGATAATGTCCAATGCCTCGTCATGCAATCCTCGGAGCTTGCTTACTGCCTTCTCTGTTCTATTGAGGTTGATATTATAATCACCTTTGATTTTGTTGATGGCAGACATGAGTTGAGTCCTACTCGTCGCATCGTTGATTGATGCCGTTTGTTCGGTCATTGCCCCGAATAGATTATCAGCATCATTCTTTAACTTTTCGTAGTCTCTATACAGTGCCTCTACATTGTTATTGACTCTATTCCAATTGCCATAGACCTTGTTAAATTCTTTGTCAACATTTTTTGCGTCAGCTATTGCTTTTTCGATTCCTGTAAGTTCAACGACACCTTCTTCTATTTTGTCGTCAGTTTTTTCCTTTTGCTGTTCGAATTTTGCAATTGATGCTTTGAATTCTTTCTTAAACTTTGGAAGTTTTTCTGGACTTCTCTGGCATTGAATCATTAAGACTGATACAAGAGTGCAGAGTACAAGTGTAGATATAGCGGAGAGATTAAGTGATTTTATCATGGTTAGCATTTATTATAAGATATGTGGTTGCGAAGATAGAACGACCAAAATCAAAAAAAGAATGTAGTCTTTAATCTTACTTGTTAAAAATACTTACTTTTGAGTCCGTCTTTAAGCCCAAGTGCTGGAACTGGTAGACAGGCATGGTTGAGGGCCATGTGTCCTTATGGACGTGGGGGTTCGATTCCCTTCTTGGGCATTTTTTCTTCTCTTATGTGTTTAAATACGTTTATCTAGCGTAATCAAATAAATTGTATAATCATTCCGATTAGCATGTATAGCCATCCGAGTTTTTGCAGATTTGATAGATTATTTATTTGTGAGATCTTCATGCTGTTTAATTTTGTCTCAGTAAGAATAAACGGTTTACTCATAGTAATTGAAAGATTTGATTCTTTCCTAGATTTACCTAGTGCAACTATAAAGTTCTTTATAGCTTGTTTTGAGTTTATTAATGACTTAAAACGTACATTTAGGAACCGCTTTACACCGTTATAAAATGGATCACTTTTACTTCTATATTTTTTGTCTAAATAATGGCAGGCAGCCCCGACAAGTCCATATAACCCAGAAACAACTTTTATATTAAGACTTAATAGATTCCCAATAACCAAGAACACTGCAAGAATTAAAACAAATTGAATAAGATCAAACAAACTTTGTCCAATCCTTTTTAGTTGATCAAATATCAATGTTTTCGGTTTCATTATGAGCTTAAGTGTAGGTATAAGTGCCTATAAAAGTTCTAAACATAATACATTTACATCAGAGTGTTTATTGTTTTACAAATTGGAAATACTGGTCTACACCGCCTACTGAGGCTTTTAATATGTAGATGCCGCTTGCTAGGTTTTGAGTTGATACAGTCATATCGTCAAGGAGATTGAGTTGGACCCTACGACCTTGCATATCAAATAATCCATCGATACTAATATCTGTAAAGCTACTAACTAAAGTTATCTGGTCTGTTGCGGGATTCGGATACAGTGATACTGATCTATCGTTTGGTTTGTCTGGGTCACACTCACCATTAGAATAGGTGATATCTCCTGATTGATATTGGCAAAGTAATGTGGATCGTACACTTTCTAGATCAATGAGTGGAAGCAACCCAGCATTGGTCCCAACTCCTGCAATGATTTCTAAATATAACTCACCACTACAATCGAATGGTAAGTTTGTAACCCAGTGTATATTCCCATCTTTAGTATATTGGTCAGTAATAATCACTTCAGTGAATGATTGTGTCAAAACACTGTAAAGCATCACTGTATCACAGATATGATAGTCGAAAGTGTACAAGACTATCTCTTCATTACTCTCCTCTTTGAAGTAATAGATTGCGTTTTCATCCGTCGATTCTCGGACCAAATGTATTGCTTGATCTTTTTTTATTTCTGTGTAAACTTTACCATTCATACTTACTTGTCCCTTAGAAAAAGTGAGATATTCTAAAGTATCGCAAGAGTGATTATCAGTAAGACATTCTAAAAAGAATCCATCAAGAATAGGGTCATAGGGCAATACAAGATGTTGAGTAATAAGTTGATCTAAAGTGTTATTGGTAACGAGGCCAGAGACTCGATGGGTTTCCTCTTTTTGGTTGCTAATAAAGAAGAGTTCTAGCTCACCAGTGTAGAATGCTTCAAAATTGGAAACCTGAAAGCTATTTCCTGAACTCAACTGACTACTTTCCAAGACTTGCGCTATATTCAGAGTCGGAGTATGTCTCGACACAAATACCAGATGTACTCCATGCTCCGTCTCTATTTCTTGGGTCAGAGACAAATAATTATCAATGACTTTTTGACTCTCTACATCATCGCCAACGAACCAAATGAGGTAATCTCCATGTTCGTAAAGGAAGTCCTCTACTTGAATACTGTCTTCGTTGCTAATGTAGAGAAATTGATCCAAGAGTGATGACTGAGCATACAGGGAGCTAAGTACACCCAACAAGTAGGTTAGAGTTAGGATGCTTATTCTCATAAGTCAAAGATATAATTGAAAAACACGTCATCTAAATTACTAATACACTCTGTACGACTTTTTAACTTGTATACTTCCAAGACCGCCTCCCAAAATAGCTTACTGCCAAACTCTGTGCCTGGGTCATCCAAATACCCCTTATCATAGAGTGCTTTGAGGATGTCCTGTTGTAGTGCTAGGTCATAGATATAGTTACAATTGATTTCTTCTTCTTGTGAGGTGCTTTCTATCGATAGGTAATTGTAATCAAAGGTCTGAGAGCAATCCTGCAATAGCATACCTTCATCAATTGTACCTGGTGCAATTAACCTTTCATATTGTCTTGTTTCATAGATTGCTGGAATCTCTTGACTGACAGTCGTGGCTGGGTTATAGAGCCTTAGATATGATCTAGTCTCATATTGTCTTACTATACAACTATCTGGAATGTCATTGTCGTTAACTAGTAGCTCCTTAGTCAGAGTGGTATATGTTGCTGGGACTTGAGTACTATTTGTGGTAGCAGGAGCAACTAATCTTTTGTAGCATCGTTTGCCATACACAGCAGGGACTTCTGTTCTAATCAATACTTGATTATTCCAATCATCTGTATCAAGGCAGGCCCAAGTTGATGGGTTAGGGATTACCGTGACTTGCTCTTGGTGTTCTATAGTTTCTAAATCTGTACAGTTGTAAATATCAGCAGGACACGTACTGTTAGTAATGCTCCAATCATAATCGATGTACTCAGGAGTTGTCACGATGTAAAGACTATCTGTAGAGTTAGATTCCATAATCTCGAATGCGATATATGCTTCCTTCACCAGTACCTCTTCTACGAAGGTGGTTAACATGGCTGGTACTATTATGATAGTAGTATAAGCTTCCTTTACTAAGACTTGTTCTGTCACTGTTTCGTAAATAGGAGTTTGGTCAGGGCAAATATTTGTTTCTTGGATGAGGAATTGTTCTGTGATTGTTTCAAATT
>JAHDHH010000081.1 GCA_020631405.1 Saprospiraceae bacterium | reverse complement strand
TCAGAGATGATGCCATGATGTCACATTCGTCAGAACAGGTTGAAGGTGGATTCACTGATACACTTGTAATACATCCGGTGTCGTTGTCAACTATAGTAAAACTGACGGCACCACCAGAAATGGGAAAAGCACCAAAACTAACAGCGATACCATAACCACCTGTTGTCGTATTGGCATCTGATGCTGTCCAACCACTACCGGTATTCATTCCGGTTACTGTCACATCAAAGGTGAATGTATCGTCACTTGGGTCAGTTGGTGTGTTGTTATCGTTACATATTATATTGGCTGTAGCTGCAATGATTGTATTCATTGTTGCGTCTACTGATACTAAATTGCTTAAGCATCCACCATTGTCACATTGCACATAGTAAGTAGCATCTCCAGTAAGGCCAGGAGTCGTAAATGAGCTCCCTGTGCCGACAGAGATTGTCCCTCCAGCATCACTATACCAAGTTAGTGTTCCTGTGTCACAGCCTGAGGCCGTAAGTGTTGCGGTATTTCCTTCACATGCAGAATCACCAGTCCCTATAGGATCATTTACAGTAAGCACTGTACCACCACCACATGCAACACAAACATTGCCTTCACAATCTAACACCCACATTTCTCCAGTGGTGCAAGGATCGCCATCGTCACAAGTCGTTGGGGTTGGAGGTAATAAAGTATAGTTTTTTGATCCCATTCCAGTATTACCACATTCATCGGTATACATCCATGTCCTTGTAATACTTCCTCCAGTACATAGGTCTATTGCCCCTGTCTCATTAAATGCTACAGCCCCGCTACCATCGCAAGCATCTGTCCACATCAGATCTTCGGATACAGGAATGTCGGATAAACAACTTATAGTGACGTCACTTTGCATTGGAAATGTAGGAGCATCACCATCTTGCTTCCAGTTATATGTTATCATCAATGTTGTTGGAGGAGTTCCACATAATGGAGTATAGCTAGCAGTCCATGTTTGTGAATAGTCACAGCCTATATTCATTGTTCCAGCTGTCGAAACATTTGGCATCGCAGAACTATTGCAAGGATCAACTAATACAAATACAGGTGCATTAGGAGCACTAGTCAAACAACCAAAATCATGGCCATCTGGCTGTGAACCGGCACTTAAATCTAGCGTAGTTGGGCCAAGAGGTTGAGTCCAGTTGTATGTTATATTGACATCTGCTGGCGGGGTCCCACAAGATGGTGTATAAGATGCAGTCCATGTCTGAGCATATAGACAGCCTGAGTTTGTTGGTCCTGCAGTATTCACCATTGGAACTTCTCCCGTAACACAAGGATCTATAACTTCAAATATTGGAGCATCTGGTGCAGATAGGATACATCCATAATTTGTACCATCGGCATCTTCGCCTGTAGCAATACTTATAGTAATTGGAACATCTGGTTGAGTCCAAGTGTAAGTGATATCAAGAGGAGCTGGAGCTGTTCCACAGTCAGGAATGTATGTAGCCTGCCAAGTTTGTGTCCAATCACATCCATTGTTAGACGGTCCAGCTGTATTAACGGTCGCCATAGCAGTATTGTCACAAGGATCATTGACCTCGAAAACTGGTTGAGCTGGTAGTGTAGTGAGGCAACCCAAATCAGAGCCATCAGGGTCTTCTCCACTTGCTAGAGCAATAGTAATACTTCCTGTTGGTTCTTGCCAAGTATATGTCACAACTACATCAGCTGGGGCAGCCCCACATACAGGTAGATAGGAAGCAGTCCAAGTTTGCATGAAATCACAGCCAGAGCTTGTTGGTCCGGCTGTATTTACTGTAGGCATTGCTGTTGGATCACATGAGTCAACAAGGTCAAATGCAGGGGCAATTGGAGGACTTGCTGGACAACCATAATCGGTGCCACTCGGATCTGAACCACCTGCTAAGGTCAAAGAAACTAACTGGTCAACAGTAAATATTGATTCTTCTAGTTCGCAGCAATCATTACCATCAATTTGGTCACAAACATTACCTTGAATGTCACTCAACGAGGAAGCCTCACTCGGAATAGTCATCCCACCGTCATTATCTGCAGTCAAGAAGTTGAATGTCCCAATTGTCCAAGTACCGCAAGATGTAGCCGCATTTGGGACAGTGTAGTTCAATGTAGATGGATCAGATGGATTAGTAGAAATGACAGTAATATTGCCACTAGGGTCTGCTACAAATACTTCTGTGGTATAGTCATTTCCAGTCTCAAAACCTGCTACCATAAACTCTACCTGCTCTCCTGGGCAAAACGTACCATTGACCATCATGAAAGAAACCTCACCCTTGAGATTGTATCCAGAAAGCATAAAGAATGAAATACTAAGGATTAGCGCCATGCACTTGTGAATTTTGATAAGTGCAAAATCAAATTGAGTTAGGCTTCCTCTAGGTGTATTGTTGATATGTATTGTTCTCATTGGTGTTAGTTTTGATGCATTTCAAATCATGAAATTGTCTATTGTTTCAATCCTCAATAAATTTAGTTTTTAGGTATTGTAATGGAGCCTGCTTCTGCATCGCAACCTGCACAGGTGCAATCTACGCTTCCACTGAAATTATAAGCACATGCTCCTGTCCCTCCAGACCAATTATAGGTGGTGCTATTAACATCTCCAGGATTAGGGCAATCTGCTGTCACAGTTTCGCATACAGTAACTCCATCAGTTCCAATCAGATTAGCTGTCGCAGTTCCACAATTTGCCGGGTTATTCACCAACTCTAAAGTATAACTTGGGAATGCTGTTATCGTTATAGGAGCACCAATCACGTCACATGCTGCACAACCTGTTTGGAAGACTGGAGTAAATGTTCTTTGATTTGAAGAACAATTTCCTGCAGTAACGGTGAAGTCTGTAACAATTGTTGCACCTTCTTGCCATACAAGAGCACCTGCACCTCCCCAAGTTGTATTTGTTCCAGCGATATCTACATCAGCAGTTAAAGTAGGAGTGACTGTTCCGCAGCCTTCAGTGACATCAGCGGATTCATTGCTAATTGCAGGTGTCCAGACTTCAAATGTTTCTGTATCATCTGCTCCAGCTGGATCACATTCGTTAGTAATCGTATAAGTGAGATCTGTATTTCCTATATTATCACAATAGCTAAATGTCACAGTGCCACTACCACCTACATTAACTGTTCCTGAACCTGCCCAAACACCACCTGGTGTCCCTGGAGTAATATCTATATCGGCAGCAGAACAATAATTATCATCTATTGCTGGAATATCTACACCTGTAATAGAAGTACATGCATTTTCTATCGTAATATTGAATCCAGATACATAATCACAATCAGCATCTATACACCAGCAGCCTGACTCTCCATCAGCACTGGCAGTAAAAGAAACATATTCAGTAAATGTTCCTGTGGTAGTAGGACAATAAGTTAACTCAAAGCTAAATCCAGGACAATCAGTCGTACAATCATAACCCCAGTTATTGGATGGGTCGCCATCGTTTGCACCAGTTGGAAGAACGGCACCAATACCTGAAGGGTTTACAGTTGCAGGCCATGAAACTGAACTACAGATGCCATCATCTGACATACCGTCGTTATTAATTCCGGTATCACTGGCATCACCATCACATAGATCATTACAATCATCTATATACCATGTCCTTACACACATTCCTGGCCCTGTATAAGAAAAACTCACGTAGCCTTCTGCACTAGAGATTTCACTACCATCATAGTAATAGCCTGGGCCATAGCTTGTACCACTGCAGCATCCCGTAAGCCCGTTGGGCATGTAGACATAATCTGCTGGAGGATTTAAGTTCGCTGTAGTCCAATTTGGACCTGCATTGATGGATACACCATGAATCCAGTTCAATGAAGCTCCTTGATTCCATTCGTAGTCATAATCTAAAATTATCTCGACTGGACCACATCCGTCTGCCATCACAACCAAGTTGCCATCCCCATCGAGATCACCAGGTGCAGACCCATCTATGATGGTACAGTTTACACAAGAGGAGATAACACCTTGTGTATTAGTTTGATTACAATCACCACCTCCTCCAGATCCAGGGCCACCAGGTGTGGCCAATGCATTGAAGGCAAGTAGTTGAAAAAACAATATGCTAACACTAAGTAAGTTTCGTTTCATTCTAATTGGACTTATGTTTATCAAAAGATTCAAGTGATACCGCTTAATTTTTATTAATTGTGTACTCTCCTTGATTCAATCCAGTTATTTGATTGATGTAAGTATGTATTGTTGAGGTGGACCTGTCTTCTACAGGAATCATTAAACAATCTCCATCCCAATAACCGTCACGGATGATAAGGATATCTTTGCCGCCTTCTACTCTTTTGAATTGCCGTCTCTGTTTGACTTGATCCTCCTTTTGTGGTAAAACAAGATTTGCTACATAAGCATCCATTGGTAAACAAGACTTGATTGTCTGGCCAGTATTACATGATATAATATCAAAAGAAGGCATTGCAACTGATACATTCTGTCCGAATAATCCTATTGATATTAGTAGAAAGCTGAGAGTGATTAGTATTTTCATATGGTATAGTTTAGCTGTCTAAAATTTTGATCTTAATAATTGTATTCTTTCATAGTTAAGCAATTCCATTTCTGGACAATCATCGTAAAATGAGCCAATTGATTTAGAATCTTTATGAAAGGTCATTTTTGGAAATAATGCTTTTAGATTTCTATTGAAAGGGTAGTAAGCACAACATGGATTCAAGTCATCAATGCTCTCATTTATCTTTGATAATGAGCCAGGTGTGCCTAGAATTATTTTTTCTTGAGCATAATGCTCCATTCTATCTTTCGGTAATTCTGGATAGATGTTTCTCAGCAGAAATGTATTGTAACCAGCTTCGAATAAGCTATCACCAATTCTAGAGGTAATCTTAGCATTGTTTACATTGGTATGATCTACAATATTCACAATGATTAGGCCTTCTGGAGAAATGTGATTTTTGTATTCTTCAAATGCCTCTAGGGTGTATAAATGATAAGGTTGATCTTCAGCATTTGATACATCGATGATGATTACATCAAATACTTCATCAGTGGTTTTCAAATAGTGCCTTCCATCATTATTACTAAATGTGTAATCTTCAGACTGGATTCCAAAATATTGCTCAGCAATGCCTTTCATTCTTGAATCGATATCTACAGCTACAATTTTTTCAAAACCCAAATCCTTAAGCTCTGGAATTAGGGATCCAGCTGCCATTCCAAGAATGGCAGCACTCCTTCTATTTTCCTTTGTTAGTAAACTCGCTGTCGAAGCAATAACATGTGTATAGGGCATGATTGACTTAGAAGTATTCTTGTCAATATAACTTTGGAATACTCCATTATTCATGAGTATTCGATGATTCTGATTCGATTCAAGTACACTTAAAGAGCCAAGTACTCCATCACTCTGATAGAGTAGTCTCATCCCATCAGGTATAGCAAGGATTTGGGATTGAAAGCAAAGGATTGAACAAATGATGCAAGCTCCTATGGAGAGTCCAGACTTAAATATGCTTTTATTCATGAGTAAAAACAGCGTGCCTACTAGTAGAGTAATAATTCCAAAAATCATTGCAGTGATTTTCACTCCAAATTGAGGAATAAAGTAAAGACCAACTAAGAATGTACTAAGGACGCCGCCAAATGTAGATATGCCATAGACGATACCTGTTGCCTTGCCAGCAATAACTTGTTGATGGTTGACGCCTTGTACTAACAAAGGCCCTACGCTTCCAAGGAGCACTAGTCCTGGGCCAATTAGCAATAATGTAGTAGTCAAGGTTCCCCCAATTAAGCCAAAGGCCTTAGTAAAAGGAAAGACTAAAACTGAAATGAAAGGCATAGTTATTAACAGTAGTGCAGCAATAATGATAAATGTTGCTGGAGTCTGTGTAGTAGTAGTCTTACTAGATAGAATCCCTCCTAAGAAATATCCTCCAAGTAATGCAAGCATTGTAATGCCTAAAACAGAAGTAATGACATATAGTGACCCACCAAACTGAGGAGCTAATAGCCTTGCAGAAAGAAGTTCGTACGCCATGACGGCTAAGCCTTCAAAAAATGCAATGAGATAATATGTTCCTATTTTATTCAATTTCTAATTATTTTTCTTGCGTAGTATTTATTGTGCCCTTGTCTCCAATCAATAGAGGCATTGTGATAAAGGTTACTCAATATTGGTTTGTCGTCAGTAAGTATAATACCTTCGGATAATTGTGTTTCATTCAGCTGGAATGTAGCATTTTGTATAATGGATTTTTCTCTGTCACTTACTAGGTCAAATCGGGTATTAGTAAAATCTAGAATCGGTTTTTTTCCAGCTACTACAGTTATATTTCGCGAACTCTCAGAGCCAGAAGTTGGTACGAGTTGTACTGATAATCCTAGTGATTGAATAGTCCTTACAATAGACTTTAATGCTATACCCTTCTTCCCTTTAATGTGCCCAAAAAAATTGAGTAAAATGTATCCTTCATCATTTAGGTGTTTAATCCCATCTAAAAAGCCTTCTTGAGTTAACAAATGTTCAGCAGGTGACTCGCTGATAAAAGCATCATATATAATGAAGTCATAAGATTTACTTGATTTCTTTAAAAAGCGACGACCATCTTCGATGTGGATAGTCTTTTCTTTAGGAAACTTGAAGTATTCTTTGGCATATTTTGCTATTCGGGCATCTATTTCGACTACATCGGCACCTATATTCATTGATTGCATGCCTTTATACATTCCACCTCCACCAAGTCCAATTAATAAGCCTTTGTCTACTTTTGGAAGAGATCCTAATAAGGTCATCATATTTCTTTCCCATTCCCACATACCCGGACCTTCTAAATACATAAATGACTGAATAGCATTATTTGACAACAATACTCTGCCATCTCTGTGAGACCCTCCTAATAGAGACTCAGAATGCTCAAGTACCTTTAGGTTGCCCATTAAGCCATCTGACTCAGCAAGTACTTTGACACTGGGATGAAATTTGCTTTTGCCATTTAGAGACAAGACTGTTCCTAAAATAAAGAGAAGATATAATGGGGTAGATTTTAATTGAATTTTTGTTGTGAACAGCATACATACAAAGAGAACAATTCCAGCACCTATCAAAGATGTTTTTACTCCAATGGTAGGTAAAAGTAAAAATCCAGTAAAAAATGTTGCTAAAATCCCACCCACAGTAGATATACCATATATCAAACCAGCAAATTTGCCAGGATTAGTAGACTTAGTGCCTAGCATATTAATCAGTATTGGACTGATAGCCCCTAAGCAGATTAGAACTGGTAGTATGATTAGTATGAGACTAATTATACTACCAAACACCAATGGCAAAGTAATCAGTGTTTGGAGAACGCTTCCTATCCAAATAGGTAATAGGATACAATAAATAGAAGATCCCCCAAATAGAAGACTTAATAATTTATTAGAATTAGGAAGCCGTGATAGATATCCACCTAAGAAATATCCTACTGCGAGGCCAAGCATAGTGATTCCGATTGTTGCTGACCATACTTGGATTCCAGTTCCAAAATATGGTGCAATTAACTTCGCTGAACAAAGTTCAACAATCATAACAGAAGAACCTTCGAGAAAAGCTAGGCTGTAGAGGATGCGATTTCTCATAACTTAGATTCTTCAAAGTGCAAAGTGACGTGTACCCCATACGATAGGGTTAGGACGATGTCATATAATCCAATTCTATTCATTCTCAATAGACCTCTATCAACTCAAGAGATACTGGGGTTAGGGTCTCTTCTTGGTGTTGGTGTTAGTAAAGTTGTATCGTTTATTAATCTAAATGTAGTGATAGTTGACCTCTTATCAAAATATTATGTTCGTAAATAAACGTATTCCATTTATTAGAAATATATAGGATATCTAAATCAGACTAGCATTTGCTGAATTATTATTGCATTGATAAATGAACAAATTGACTTAGCTAATTGTAAAACAACATTCAATAAAACGGTAATAGTAGTAGAAGTGATTTGAGATAAGTTGGTAAGATAGGGTTGGGATTAGCCATGAAGCTCCAATCCTTATTAGGATAGATTACAAAAGAATTAAGTTTTAAGTTTTTGGTAGGCTGTGCAATTGCATGGCCTATTTTTATTTGATGAAGAACTACAACTCATACTTGACTGCACACAAAATTCAGTCCTTTGTCTAATCCATACCTGTAGTCAAGCATTAAAGTCTGCTTAGAATAGGAGTAGGTCCCACTCTTGAGATAGTTTTTGGGAGCGATTTGAGTTATTCTGGCATCTTCAGGAGGAGTCTCCATAAAATCAAGTGACTCATTATATTTAATGAAAGCCTTGTCGAATACCTTGCTCAACTTAGGTACGGAACTAAAATACATACTGCCAAAATAGTCTGACCAAGATTGTTTTTCTCTGACATCTTTTGGCTTAGTCCTGATGACTGCGATATTGCGATAGCCTTGGTCATATGCCCATTTGATAGGCAAGGGATCACTCCACCCTCCATCGAAGTAAGTCTTACCATTGAGGCTATGATTGCCCTTAGTTGCAAAGGGTAGGGTGCTAGATGCGATGACTGCCTGTATCCAATCTTCTTTGGTTGGAGTGATGTATGCTGCAACACCTAAGTCCTTGTCTGTGGCAACTACAGTGATTGCCATATTCTTAGCATGTTTGACTGCTTTTTCTATATGGAATGGTACTTTCTCAGAGGCTACGGTAGCTATATAGTCTATGTCTAAGTAGCCTTTTTCGCTAAATGTTCTTTTGTAGTTAGCAAATTGATCATCCTTTGCTAAGAAGCGCAATGCTTTAATAATAGATTTATATTGATGACTTAGGTAGTAAGATAGGGCAACAGAACCTCCAGATATTCCAATTAGAGATTTGAATGGGTAGAATTTAGTAGCAATGAATGCATCTATTACTCCTGCTGTAAAAGCAGTCTTAAAGCCACCTCCCTCTATTATTAAACAATCATAGTTCATACTAGTCTTAACTCCAAACTACTTATGATAGTATACCAACATAGAATAAAAGTGACACAATGTCATCTTTTGGATTGTTGACAATTTTCCTAAAAGGGAAATGGGTGTATTTTTTAATATTGCTCAAAGGGATTTGTTCCCGACAAAACCTTACAAATAGAGTAAATTGCTATTGAATTAATTGTCTGTGGTTATGCATGGAATGTTCAATTGCTATGAATTCTATTTGTTGACATGTCTAACCTTTCCTTGTCCACTTACCAAGTACTACGTATCACTTTCTAGTTTGTTAAATATGATATCCAAAAGTTGAAATTAATTATTCAATAATTTCATATGTTTATGGTGTGAAGCCCCAGAATATACTCCCCAAAAGCGCCGCAGACCAGGTCATCGTTTCAAACTTTTATCATTCCGACGATGTGTTAGTCATCCTTGATCCAGCAGGTATCATTCTTGCGATTAATCAGTCAGCATCGACATTTTTTGAAACCAAAGGATTCTATCCCAAAGTTGGCCAAAGAATAACAGATGCATTTGTATCAGGGCATCGTAAGTTGGTTAAAAAGAAAATTGAATCTACTAAGCAATTTCAAAAAGTGGAGTTTGAACTGTTCTTCCCTGAGTCAAAAGAGTCTTGGGCTGGGATACTGACGTTTCAGGAGGACGAAGCATTAGGAGATAGGATTCAATTTGTCTTAGTGAATACAACAAAGACGAAGAGCTTAGAAAATGTATTCAGGAAGCTCACCTATATGGCGGCTTTCACTAAGAATCTAATCACATTATCTGACACCAATCTCAACCTGACATTTGCTAATAAGGCTTTTTTGGAATTGACTGAGTATAGCTTAGATGAAATCATTGGCAAAGATGTAGCAGTAATATTAAAAGGCAAAAAGACCAATAAGAAGGTACTTAAATTCATAGATGCTCAACTTGAGAAGGGCAAGCCATATAGGATTGAAATCCTTGATTATAAAAAATCTGGGGAGTCATTTTGGCAAGACTTAGAAGTTGTACCTCTGAAAGATGATGATGGGGTTGTGATAGGGTATATGAGTATAGGCAGAGACATCACCGAGCAAAAAGAAAAGGACGAAAAAATTGTCAACCTTCTGAATGATCTAAAATCACTTTCAGTTAAATCTAAGAAGCAAAAGCAAAAAACAAAAGTCAAGCTAACTAAAAGGGAGAAAGAGGTACTCTCGTTAATTAAACTGGGATTCAACAATACTAAGATTGGGTATAACCTGGGTATAAGTATCAGAACTGCCGAAAAGCATAGACAGAATATTTTCAATAAGTATCAAGTCAATAATACAGTAGAGCTTTTACTATTGGATAACTAGACTTTTTGATTTCCCTTAGATGTTATAAGGGCAATAAAAACAAAAAACGGGACAAATCTTACGATAAGTCCCGCTTTGGGTGGAAGACGGGATTCGAACCCGCGACCCTCGGTACCACAAACCGATGCTCTAACCAGCTGAGCTACAACCACCA
>JAHDHH010000080.1 GCA_020631405.1 Saprospiraceae bacterium | reverse complement strand
CAAGACTTACATCTGATTCTCATCATGTAGTTTATCGAAGAGATTGTTGAGTTTTTGCATTTCGTCAAGCGTCTCATCTAAATAGAATTGCACACTAGGTATACGCCTCACGTGCCTTCTTATCCTAGTGACTAACTCTTGCTGTAGCCTGTGCTTATGCTCCCTCATCAGTATCAAAACAGCTTGCTTATCTTCAGCATTAAATACACTGACATAGATCTTAGCAATACCAAGATCCGAACTCATTTTGACATCAGTAACTGTAATAAACGTAGAACCAAAAATCAGTGGGCCCTCATTCTGCAATACAATACCAAAATTCCTTTTGATAAGCATACCAATCTGCAATTGTCTCTTTGATTCTTTCATGATAATCTCTACTTATGTATCCATACAAAACCATTCTTAAGTAAATGGTTCACTCTTTTTAATATTCTAAAATAATAGGATATTATATTTACCCTTGAAGTGAGGTCTACTTACTTTAACTTAAATACAAATTTACCTCTGTTGGATCCATCAAAGAACCCATTATTTACCTCAATAGAATTTCTCAAGGGAGTCGGCCCGAATAGAGCTAGTCTATTGACAAAAGAATTGGATATTAGAACATGGAATGATCTCATCCACCACTTTCCATTCAGGTATATTGATAAGACACAGATGTACTCGGTATCTGATTTGAAACAAAGCGATGTCGCAGTTCAATTCAAAGCTACAGTTACAAGACTCAGCATCACGAAGGGCAAGTTCAAACGGAGACTTACTGCTACACTTAGAGACCAGACAGGTACTATCCGTGCCACTTGGTTCCAAGGCATTAATTGGGTAGCCGAAAAACTAGTAGAAGGTAGAGAGTACCTCTTTTTTGCCAAGGCTAGCAACTACAAAGGGGCTATATCGATCTCTCATCCAGAATTTGAAGAATATACCGTAGACAAACTCAAGTCCAAGACACTTGAACCAGTCTACCCTTCGACCGAACTCTTGACAAAGACTGGGCTAGAATCCAAACTCAAACGTACTCTGATAAAACAGGTGTTTTCAAAACTCAAACCTGAACACTTTCTAGACTATCTAGGTCCTACATATACAGAAAAATTAAAGCTTAGCTCCCACGCATCAGCCCTCTACAATATTCACTTTCCTAAGTCTGAAGAAGATCTGCAAAGAGCACAAGCTAGGCTGAAATTTGAGGAATTATTCTTCCTCCAACTGGGTATGATCTTCAATCAACAGCAACGGAAGGCAAAGCTCAAGGGTGCAGTATTTGCGAAGGTCGGTGACAAATTCATGAAGTACTTCAATGAGAAAATTCCTTTTGAGCTGACTGGGGCTCAAAAGAAAGTGATCAAGGAAATCAGGAATGACCTTGGCAGTGGTATCCAGATGAATCGCTTGTTACAAGGAGATGTAGGTAGTGGGAAGACCATGGTGGCACTGCTCGTCATGCTCTTGGCCAATGACAATGGCTACCAAGCTTGCATGATGGCTCCTACAGAAATACTAGCACAGCAACACTATACCTCTATAGCCGAACAGATGAAAGGTATGGGCATCCATGTTGGATTCTTATCTGGAAGCGTCAAAGGCAAGAGGAGGGCAGAGGTACTCAAACTGCTCAAAGAAGGGGTGATCCATATCCTCATAGGCACCCATGCCTTGATTGAAGATTGGGTGGTATTTAAGCAGCTTGGCGTAGCTATTATTGATGAGCAACATCGATTTGGGGTGGCGCAACGAGCAGCGCTTTGGTCAAAGACAGAAGGAATAGCTCCACACATCTTAGTCATGACTGCCACGCCTATACCTCGTACACTAGCACTCACTGCTTATGGTGACCTAGAAGTCTCAACTATAGACGAACTACCCCCAGGTAGAAAGCCAATTAAGACTGTCCACATGTATGACACTAGGCGAGTCGACCTCAACAACTTCATCGAAACAGAAATAAAAAAAGGCAGGCAGGTATACATCGTCTACCCTCTTATTGAAGAAAGTTCAAAACTAGACTTGCAAAACCTAGAAGATGGCTATGAACGATTACTGCAGCGATTCCCTAGACCTAAGTATCAGATAAGTGTAGTCCATGGTAAACTCAAAGCAGCCGACAAAGAGTCAGAAATGCAACGATTTGTCAGAGGAGAAACTCAGATAATGGTCGCTACCACAGTCATCGAAGTAGGAGTCAATGTGCCAAATGCCAGTGTCATGATCATAGAAAATTCAGAACGCTTTGGTCTATCACAACTCCATCAACTTAGAGGACGAGTAGGAAGGGGTTCAGAAAAATCATACTGCATTCTGATGTCAGGTTACAACCTATCTATCAATGGTAAGAAGCGACTAGAGACCATGGTAAGAACTCAAGATGGATTTGAGATAGCAGAAGTGGATTTAGAACTCCGAGGACCTGGAAACATTGAAGGCACCCAACAAAGTGGGGTTATGGACCTCAATCTGGCCAGCATAGTCAAAGACCAAGAGCTTATGATTTATGCGAGAAATATAGCGAAGTCCATTATCCACGATGATCCGTTCCTTCAAAAGGACATCCATATACCTATGCATAACAAGTTAAAAACTATGCGTAATTATCGAAAAAATTGGGGTAGAATATCATAAAAAAAAGCCCCAAACAACATGCTTGAGGCTCACAATTTATCTTAATGGAATACTATCTATCCCATTGCCTTCTTAATTAGACCTACTACAGTCATACCTAATCCACCTCCTACTGCTCCTCCAGCTACACTGCCAAGAATACTAGTGATATCCATTCCTCCGCTTGCTGCAGCTGCTCCCATAGCTGGTGATAACATACCAAGTACTGTACCACCTACTCCACCTCCTAGAATTCCTACTACAGAGTTCCAAAGGGTACCTAATGAACTGCCTTTAAGTAGTGATCCAGCTAAGTTTCCACCTAGTGCACCACTTGCTAATGAAATAATTGTTGCTAACATAGTTTTGATTTAATTTGGTTAAACGATATATAAATATAAATAATATTTTGAATTTATATGCATAGCTTATTGATTATAACGCCATTATACATATTAGCTGCCAGTAAAAAGTGACTATATTTCATCATATACTTGACACATTTAGATGTAACTTTGAACCATGACAAAGTCACCACCTAAATACTACCCAAATCACAAATGGCTTCCTATCACTTTCAAAGAAGTAGAAGAAAGAGGATGGAAAGATTTAGATGTGGTGATCATATCAGGTGATGCTTATGTTGACCACCCTGCCTTTGGTACTGCTGTCATTGGTAGGATTCTCGAATCGGAAGGACTGAGAGTGGCAATAGTCCCGCAACCTAACTGGCAAGATGACCTCAGAGATTTTAAGAAGATGGGTAAGCCAAAGCTTTTCTTTGGTGTCACTTCAGGGTGTATGGATACCATGGTCAATCACTACACTGCCAATAAGAGAAAGCGATCAACTGATGCCTATACGCCAGGAGGCAAGTCGGGATTTAGGCCAGACTATGCTGTCACAACATATACTAAGATTTTAAAAGAGTTGTACCCTGATACACCGGTATTAATCGGTGGTATAGAAGCATCATTGCGAAGAGTCACTCATTATGACTATTGGAAGGACGAGCTGTTCCCTAACATTCTATCATTATCGGGAGCAGATATGCTAGTGTACGGGATGGGTGAGCTGCCTTTACGGCAAATAGTGAGAAGATTGCTCGCTGGTGAGACATTCCCAGACCTCAACGACATCAAACAGACTGCCTACCTCATTGACAGGAGGGCTGAGCCTGTAGCACATGACACATGGGAAGACCTAGCACTCTCCTCCCACGAACGATGCCAGAGAAAAAAAGAAGCTTTCGCTGCTAACTTTAAGCACATAGAGCAAGAATCTAACAAGGTCAATGCAAGAAGATTGACACAAGAAGTAGGAGACCATAAGATTGTCATCAATCCACCCTACCCTCCTATGTCAGAGGTTGAAATTGATACTTCATTTGACCTGCCATACACCAGGCTACCACATCCTAAGTATGACAAAAGAGGAGCCATACCAGCCTATGAAATGATCAAATTTTCGATCAATATGCATAGAGGTTGTTTTGGTGGATGTAGCTTTTGTACAATATCAGCTCACCAAGGAAAGTTCGTCGCAAGTAGGTCAGAAGAGTCAATACTCAAAGAAGTAGATCAAGTAGTCAATATGCCAGATTTCAAAGGCTATATTAGTGATCTTGGAGGGCCATCAGGCAATATGTACAAGATGAAGGGCAAGGTACAGTCGATCTGTGATAGATGTGTCGCTCCATCATGCATCCACCCTGTAGTTTGCAGTAATCTAGACACCTCACACAAGCCTATGACCGAGCTCTACAAAAAGGTAGATGCTCACCCTCAAGTCAAGAAAGCCTTCGTCAGTAGTGGGATCAGGTATGACCTCTTAGTTGATGACTACAACAAGAATAACGACGGCAGCATGGACGAGTACATGGATCAGCTTGTTGGGAATCATGTCTGTGGCAGACTTAAGGTGGCTCCAGAGCATACATCTGACGCCACGCTAAGAATCATGCGAAAGCCATCATTCAAACACTTCCACGCATTTAAGAAGAAGTTTGACTTTTACAATAAAAAGCATGGACTCAAGCAGCCACTTATTCCATACTTCATCTCAAGTCACCCTGGCTCTACGGAGGAGGAAATGGCCAATCTAGCTGCTGAAACAAAGGACATGGGATTCCGATTGGAACAAGTCCAGGATTTCACTCCTACTCCTATGACTGTTGCTACCATTATCTATTACACAGGATTGCATCCTTATACTCTAAGGTCGGTATACACTGCTAAATCCAAAAAAGACAAACTCAATCAGCACCTGTTCTTTTTCTGGTATAAGCGAGAAAATTATACGAAGATTAGAGACAAACTCAATTCAATGGGAAGGTCTGACTTGATAGAAAAGCTTCTCAACGAGAAGAAAAAAGCGAACAAAAAAGAATTTATTAAGGCTCGGAGTAAGAAAAGAAAAGGAAAGTCTATCAAGAAATATTAAATAGAGACCATTGATAAGGTGGACATGATAATAGAATACACCTTGCTTTGGGAAAATTCTAATTTGAAATTTGCCTTTGAACAAACATTATATCATCACAAACTCCGACCCACCTCCATCTGTGCTTTCAACTCTTCAATAGCACTCTGCCATTGACTTAAGCTGACTGCGTCTCCATGTGTACTTCTAGCCTCCTGAGTGGCTGCAGATATTTGGCCTGCCCACTTGTCAAGCATGGCATCAGCAGAGGCTTGGCTAAATGGACCATCGATAAAGTTTGATTTAATCTGCTCATATTCGTCTAGATACTGTGTCCAACCATTGATTAGCTTGTCACAAGCCGCAGACCGTTGAGTAATCGGGACGAAGAACCCACTGGAAAAAGGTTCACAATTATTACTCGTCTTTCCCCACGCATCGGGGATATTAGTCACTGCATTGGGTTGGCTACCTAAGTTCTCAAAGGCATTGTCCATATCCCAAGCTATCAAATGCAACTTGAGGTCAATAGGATCTTCATACCAGTAGTAGTTGTGATTAGAACAATTGCTCCCTGTGCAATACCAATGAAATGGTCCATCATCATGCCTAATGACTCTATCTACAACTGAGTAGCGAAGTATCTCATCAATGTCATTGTAGGATTCTATAGCGGTTAAGAGACTCTCTCCCTCCGATTGCTCAATGGCCTTGCCAAACGCTTCTATGATAGCCACAGAAGGATTCTCATCCTCATTGGTCTTGAGTCCATTGAGATATCTTTGTGTGGTATAGGCATGACCATCAGAGTCTATGGGCCATGTTTCTTTGTAAATGTTGCCATCTCCACCATCAAAGTGATATCTAGAAAATCGACCATCAATCTGCTCTACTAAGGCATAAACTCCTGAGTAAACTCCATTAATTACAAGTCTCGCATGCACAGCACGAGGCGCAGGCACATTCATCTGATCAAACAACCAATAGCCAAGTCTCTCTCTCATCTGAGAATCATCTTGATTCATTGAATGGAACTGCAACTTCTTCAGACCATAAAATTTGAGTTCTGGATCTGCATAGTTTATCTTGATCTTCATTGAGAGTTTAGTACAAGTCTTAGAACCAGAAGGGACAAAGACATTACTCCCGCTAAGACACCCAACAAAGGCACCAATGGACCCTTTATATCTTACTCCAACTGGGCTGATAGTATCTCCTTGGAAGACTAGTGAGCCCTCCACATATTGCTCAGCCGCAGGATTAGCATCTATTATGGCTAAATTTTCCTCAGGAAGTATCAGTTCATAGGTATGCAATTTGTCTTGGTCAAATACAACATCTGAATCAAGGTTCAAGTATTGCTCATCACCACTGACCTCACTACCCTCTACAGAAGTAGGGTTTAAAGAATTACCTACATCTTCTTGGCAACTGCTAAATGCCAAAGCGGCAACAACTATCCAAACCCATTTGACATAAGCTCTCTCCATACACATATTACAACTTAACGAACTTGATTACTTCAGTTCCTATTGATACAAAGTATATTCCCGAAGTAAGTTCTGTTAAGTCAATTTGATTAGAATCAATAGAGATCTTACCTGTTGACACTACTCTTCCGAACGCTGAAATAAGCGTATAATCTTGAGTAATATCTACACCTTGGATGGTGATCACATCAAGAGCTGGATTAGGTGAGACTAACAAGGATTGTTTAGCGACACTTGATGTGCTACTTATAGTTTCTATCTTACCATTGATGTCATACTGCGCAAAGAATCTCCATACCTCCTCAGAAGCACTAAAATCCTTATTCGTACTACCAAAGGCTAATACTGTGCCTGGCCATGTATGTCCACCACCAGTTACCTTATAATGCTCATTGACGATATCAGGATTGTTACAATTACCAAAGGTAATATGCTCAACTGTACTGCCATCATTTGGATTGACATCATCAAGAGCTTCTACACTTCCTTCTTGGTCACAACCATTATGAGTATTCCAAAACTCCATGACATCAACTATAGCGTCAGTCCAGAGTGGATCGCCTTCATATGGTACTGTTGCATCTTCCGTACCATGTATCTGCATAACTGGGACATCTCTGCTCGCAGCACATTCCATGGTAGTCTCAGGTGTCATAGATCCAGTCACTGAAGCCACTGCTGCAATCCGATCACTGAGTTGGCAAGCTAGCAGAAAACTCATATATCCTCCATTAGACATACCCGTGGAGTAGACTCTCTCAAGATTGATATTGTAGTCAATAGCAATCTGATCTATCATCGCATTAGTAAATCCTACGTCATCAGTCGTACTGCCAGCAGTAAACCCACCAACATTGAAGTGACTCTGCCCTAGAATTTCTGTGCCCTGAGGATGACAAACTAAAAATCCATGTTCATCAGCTAGTGACCTAAAATCTCCATAAAACATCTGCTCATTGGCATTACTGCCAAAACCATGAAAGTTAAATACTAATGGGACTGCCTCCTCTCCATTATAGGAAGATGGGACATAGACTCTATAGTTTCTCTCTAGACCATCATGCATCAAAGTGGCATCAACTACTTGGGCTTGACTGATTATTGAAAACAGAATTAGGATGATGAATGTGTATAATTGCTTCATGTTTTATTATTGTGTTTAAGTAGTAAACAATACTGACTTAAAATGTTTTATCGAATTTATCGCCAAGATAAAGTATTAAATCATCATGTATGGAATTTTAAAATAAACCAAAGAGATCCTCTTCTGTTAGAATCCATGTGTCACAATCTAAAGATAGAATCAATATTGTCTGGCTTAAGCGAGACCTCAGAACTCAGGACCACATGCCCTTGTTCAGAGCCGAGCAATCTAGTCTGCCATATTTGATCTTATTTCTCTACGAGCCATCGTTGATTTCTAGAGAAGATACAAGCCTGCGTCACCTGCAGTTTTGCTACCAATCTATCCTCCAAGTTAATAGCAAACTAGCTTCTGCAAACAGAAAAGTAGTCCAGCTCGAAGCTGAATGTATTGATACCTTAAAAAAGCTAAGTGAACTCTATGCCATCGACACAATCTATAGCTATAAAGAGTCTGGAACAAAGGCTACATGGGATCGAGATAAAGCCTTAGCTCAATTCTGCAAATCCAATGCTATCATTTGGCAAGAGTATGACCTCAATGGTGTAGAAAGAGGCATTACTAATCGAAAAGGCTGGGATCAAAGATGGTATAGCAAGATGGCTAAAGATCAAATCAGTAATACCTACTCCACCTCAACTTTCCAATTCCAAATAGCAAACAATCTTAGTGTGGAACTACAACATCAACTGATTGACTACCCAAAGCAGTTCCAACCGCCAGGAGAAGACAATGCTTGGCGCTACCTCCAATCATTTTGCCAAGGTCGCGGTCACAAATACCACAGGCTCATCTCCAAACCAACTGAAAGTAGGATGTCTTGCAGTCGCTTATCACCTTATATAGCTTGGGGTAATGTCTCAATCAAACAAGTCTACCAATATGCCAAGAATCATCCACAAAGAAGCCAAGCTAAGATGGCATTCAAAGGTATGATCACACGGCTCAAATGGCACTGCCACTTCATTCAAAAATTCGAGACAGAATGTAGCTATGAGACTGATTGTATCAACAGGGGTTTTGAATTATTGGTCAAGCCAAAAGCTATTGAAAACATAAGAGCATGGAAGACAGGCTACACAGGATACCCACTAGTAGATGCCTGCATGAGATGTGTCATTAAAACAGGATGGATTAACTTTAGGATGCGAGCAATGCTAGTCTCCTTTCTCTGTCATAATCTTTATCAAGATTGGCGTCAAGGTGCCCACCACCTTGCAGCACAATTTCTTGACTATGAACCTGGGATTCACTACCCACAGTTTCAGATGCAGGCAGGAACCACAGGAATCAATACAATCCGAATGTACAACCCCATCAAACAATCCCAAGACCACGACCCTCAAGGAATATTTATAAAAAAGTGGGTGCCTGAACTGGGCAATGTACCGACAGAATTCATTCATACTCCTTGGAAAATGACGGCAATAGAACAACTAGCCTATGGCTTCACATTAGGCAAAGACTATCCCAGACCCATCGTGGACTTAGAGTCCTCAGCTGCCTATGCTAGAGATCAGATATGGGGACACAGAAAACATCCTGAAGTGGTCAAAGATGCTCATAGGGTCTTACACTTACTGACTAGGGTTAACAATAGAGTACAATAACATGAAGCGAATAGCCAAGGCCAATCTACCAGAAAAAACCTGCCCAGTCTGCCAAAGACCCTTCAAATGGAGGAAGAAATGGGAAAAGGATTGGGATCAAGTCAAATACTGCAGTAAGCAATGTAAATCAAAACAAAAACTGTCCGAATAAGTATGAGTGAAGTAAGTATCGTATTCCCACATCAATTGTTCGAAGATTCTGTCTTTGTTAAGTTAGGGCATCCTATCTATATCGTCGAAGAGTATCTCTTCTTTAGTCAATACCAATTTCACAAGCATAAAATAGCCTATCATAGGGCAACCATGCAAGCCTACACTCAATATCTGAAGTCAGCAGGCTTGCAGGTCAACTCTATAGCTGCCACTACTCCTGAACATGACATCAGAATCTTACTACCTCAACTCATAGCAGCTGGCATTACACATTTGCATTGCTATGGAGTAACTGACAACTATCTACAGAGACGGCTTACAGCTAGTAACATCACTATCAAGTGGTATGATAGTCCTACTTTTCTGAATAAGGAAGCCGACTTGGGTCAGTTCTTCAATGACAAGTCCTCCTTTATGTTTCAAACATCATTTTACATTCAGCAAAGAAAGAACCTAGGCATCCTTCTAGATGATGATGGCAAACCAAGCGGCGGCAAGTGGTCATTCGATGCAGACAATCGCAAGAAGTATCCAAGAGGCAAAACCCCACCACCCCAACCGAGGCCAATTGTCAAGAACTATTGGGACGAAGCAGTCACCTATGTTGAAGCCAACTTTCCCAATAATCCGGGAAGATTAGATAACCAACTCTACCCTATTGACCATGCTTCAAGTCGAGTATGGTTAGAAACTTTCTTTAAAGAACGCTTTTTGGAGTTCGGCACCTACGAAGATGCAATAGTCGCTGACCAAGTCTTCTTACATCATAGTGTCATCACACCTATGCTCAATATCGGTCTACTGACTCCGAGCTATGTCGTCAACCAAGCTCTAGCATTTGCTGATAAGCATAGCATCCCCATGAACTCACTTGAAGGCTTTATTAGGCAGATTATCGGTTGGAGAGAATTCATCAGAGGTATCTATGGCTCGATCGGTAGTATCGAACGAACTAAGAACTATTGGGGATTTAACCGTAAGATTCCTGCTTCATTTTATGATGGCACGACTGGTATCAAGCCTGTAGATGATGCAATACACAAGGTACTAGATAAGGCCTACTTGCACCACATCGAACGTCTTATGATTCTTGGCAACTTCATGCTGCTTTGTGAGTTTGACCCAGATGAGGTTTATCGCTGGTTTATGGAGCTATTCATTGATGCCTACGACTGGGTCATGGTGCCTAATGTCTATGGCATGAGCCAGTTTGCTGATGGTGGTATGATGGCTACTAAGCCCTACATCAGCGGGAGTAACTACATCTTCAAGATGAGTAATTACAAGAAAGGCGAAGAATGGCAGCCGATCTGGGATGGATTGTTTTGGAGTTTTATGGATAAGCAAAGGGACTTCTTTCTCAAGAATCCAAGGCTTGGCATGTTGGTGAGGATGTATGACAAAATGCCTGATGACAAAAAAGCACTCCATATTGCGAATGCTGAACAGTATTTGAAGAGTCTGGAATAGAGTTTAAATCATTTGAATATCAATATGATGAGAGGCTTATGAATTTATGTTATCTACTATTGCAAACCACATTTTGAGCATTTCTCCACTCCTACGTCGGTC
>JAHDHH010000026.1 GCA_020631405.1 Saprospiraceae bacterium | reverse complement strand
TCAATTGATCTAAACCTTACCAATTCAAGTTTCGATATGTTCCCTATTGAAGTAAGAGTGAATAGCAATGGTGAAGAAATATTCCTTGATGAAATGAACAGTGATTTTACAAACATTCAATTAGCAGATGGTGAATATTTTGGATTAACATTGACGACTGCAGCTGGTTGCTTAATCGAATTAGGTGACTTTGTAATGGAGGAAGCTTTCTCATACGAAGAAGTAACAATGCCTTTGACTTCTGTTTGCGAAGGTGAAACAGTTCAATTAGAAGCGCCATCGGGTTCTAGTAGTTATATATGGAGCGACGGAACAGTAGGTAGGTTTTTGACGATTACGCCAACCGAATCTAAGACTTATTCTGTTTTAGCTACTGCATTAAATGGTGATCAAGTAAATTACTTCTTTCCAGTTGATTTCGTATATAAGGCTATAGGAACTTTAGAGGCTACTAATAGCGCAGGCAACAACTCAGGATATGTGTCAATTGAATTGACTCAGTTTAGTCAAGTTAACTTTCCAATTGAAGTTTTGGTTGTAAATGGTGAGTCGACTAATGTTATTGGACAAATAACAGAACCATATTCTGTATTCGAATTGGAAGATGGTATTTATACAAATTTAACAATCATCACTCAACAAGGATGTGCGCATCTTTTAGGTGATTTTGAGATAAGCAGAGATCAAGTTATTGAGAACGTTAACATGGAAGCATCATTGGTTTGTGTGGGTGAAAGCTTGCAGTTGGAAGCACCTTCAGGAGCAAATACTTACTTGTGGAATGATGGTACAGAAGGAAGATTTCTAAATGTTATTCCTTTAGTGTCTGAGACTATGTCAGTACAAGCTACTCAAGAAAATGGTGATGTTACTAATTATTTCTTCCCAATTGAGGTAGCTATGTCTGCGCAGGGAAATTTTGATGTAACGCTAAGAAGTGAAAATGTATCAGGTTCTATTTTGATTAATTTAACGCAATTTGATAACTCAATTTTTCCAATTGATGTTTGGGTTACTTCAGATCAATCAGGTCAAATAATGATTGGACAAATGCAGTCACAAGAGTTGTCAATTGATTTAGCAGATGGTATATATTCGGATTTGACTTTATTAACTAGTCAAGGATGTGCGGAAGTGTTAGGTGATTTTGAAATATTTGAGGACAGAGTAACACAGCAAGTTGTTATGCCAATGACAAGAGTATGTGAAGGTAGTTCAGTTCAACTAATGGCTCCGGATAATTTACAAAATTACTTATGGGGAGATGGTACTGAAGGAAGAAGCTTTGCTGCTTCACCAACTGATGATGTAGATTATATTGTAACAGCTGATAACGGAACTGTTTTTTATACCTATATCTTTCCAGTTGAATTAAAAAGATTACCTGAAACTTCTTTTGTAGTAAGTTATGATGAGTTGCTTGAAGAAGGTGAAGTAAATGTAACGCTCAATAATACAGAACAGGAAATGTTTCCAGTTGATATGATTGTGACAAGCCAATTAGGAAGCCAGCAAGTTGTAAGAATGACTTCGAATACAGCAACTGTAGATGGCTTGGGCTTAGGTCTTTATTCATTGAGTATCGTAACGGCAGAAGCTTGTTTTGAGGTAGTAAGTAACTTTGAAGTAGAATTACCAGAAGCACAATATGAGGAAGTACAAATGCCAACGACGTATATATGTGAAGGTGAGTTGGTGATATTATCTGTGCCTGGCGCTTTAGTGAATCACGTTTGGGATGATGGTACGATAGGAAGAGACTATGTCAATGCGCCGGATCAGAATGTAGTATACACGGTAACTGCAAATGATAATGATGGTCAGTTGTATAAGTACTTTTATCCCGTAGAGGTTTATGAATTGCCTGAAGCTACTTATGAGACAACTTTTGATGAAGTTTTACAAGAGGGTACGCTAGATATAGATCTAAATAATAGTTCTAATGAGATATTCCCTGTTACTTTAAATATTTTGAATTTCGAGAATGAGCTGGTAGAACAGCACATTATGAATTCAAGTAATTTGTCTCTAAGGTTAGATGTTGGTGACTATGCTTTAGAGTTAGTTACTGTTGAAGGCTGCCAGAGCTTGTTCGGTGCTTTCCAATTTTTACCTGCATCATCCCAAAACTTAAGATTGCATTCTGTTGAAGGTCAAGTCTGGTTAGATAATGGTTTTGACAGAGGTATAATAGAAAGTGACGAAAAAGGATTTGCAGGCGTTGAAGTATCAGCAATCAATATGGAGGGTAAACTTGTGGCTACTGCTACAACAAATGATGAAGGTATGTATGAAATGTTATTACCTGATGATTCTTATTATTTTGAATTTAGAAGCGAGGATTCATATTTGGAGACAGCTTCAAATGTAGGTGTAAACGATGATATTGACAGCGATATTGATGGTAGCTATGGCCCAGGTACAACAGAGATGTATGATCTAAGTCAAGTCACTTCTTCAAAGATCAGTGGGGGATATATCTTAGGCGTTTTACCTATTGAGTGGAAGTCTATCGCTGTGCGTTCTATTTCAAATTCAAATGAACTTACTTGGGAAGTAGCGGATGAAACAAATGTTAGTCACTACGAAATAGAAAGAGCAATCAATCAAACTGATAATTTTGTGAAAGTTGGTCAAGTATCATTTAATGATAATGGCTTGATAACTAATGCTTATAATTATACTGATATCGATTTAGATGATTCAGGTATTTACTATTACAGAGTTAAACAGCTTGACATAGATGGCGACTTTGAGTATTCTAAGATAGTTTCCACTGATGTTAACCTAAAGCACCAAGATTCAGATGTTAGAAATGCTATTAGCCTATATCCTAATCCAGCAGCAGATGCTTCTGCAGTTAACATTAAAGTGCTAAATGATATTTCTATTCTATCAATAGATGTCTATTCTGCTGAAGGTCAGTTAGTTAAGTCTAATTTAGTATCTGATTCAGATATAGCAGCAAACCAAACAAAAACGTACAATCTAAACATTGAGGAATTAGAAGAAGGAAATTATATTATAATCTTAACAATAGATAATGATATCATTTCCAAGAAGTTAATGAAGTTATAATAATCCTATAAAAATTAATTGTCCTTAGAAGCTGCTCATTTTGGGCAGCTTTTTTCTTACAAATCGCTCACTTACATGATTTTGATCCCTTTTAGGTGTGTTATGAAGTGAATAAGTGTCTCCTAAAAGGTGATTTATGGATCAACTATCCCACCAACCGTCTTAAAAGCCCCAATCCCAGGCTAATTAGGTGTCTAACAAACACATTTAAATTTTCATATATGTAAAACCCTCATCCTTAAGTCCTAGGTTAAATTAATTAATGAAAACAAATTCAGCGATTTATATATTAGTAATAAATATAATATGTATTTTTGCCCAGTGGAGTAACTATATCCCATAGTAGCCGGTTTTTATGCTATTCTGATATATAATTCCATAATCCATTCTTCCAACAGTATCCATCCCTGCGACAGCATAGAACCGCTGTATTTGTTGACATCAACAACTTAAATCTGAACAGATGTATACTTTTAACTGTAGTAAAACATTCAAAACCCTAAGCCTTTTGTTAATCATGTCCTTCACAATGATCCCCCTTGTGAATGCAGATGATAACAAAACAATTAAGAACGCTGATGAACTAACTGAAGCTCAAAGAGAGATTCTGAAAAAAGAAGCTCAGAGTTTTAAAAATTATCAATTGGCGGATTGTTCAAATGAGGATAGTTTCTACACATCCTACCTTGAAGCAAAAAAAGCGTTCTCAGCGACAATGATGCCACCGGCAGAGGTGACTGATTGTTGTGAAACTGCTCAATCAAGCGATGATGCTGAAGAAGTATTGGCTACTGGGTCTTTCTCTACAACAGATAATATCTTAGGTATTGGTAATACTGGAGCTAATGGTGATTTTGGTCCAGGTATTGTCGCTCTGCGATTTGATTGCTACAATATTCCTCAAGGTGCAGAGATTCTAAGTGCTTACATACAATTTACAGCAGCTAACGAAAGTGTCAGGGGTGCTGCATTTACGATTTATGGTGAAGATGCAGATGATTGTGCAACTTATGATGCTACAACGCCGCCGTCTACCAGAGTGACTACCTCTTCAAATGTTAGTTGGTCGCCACCCACTTGGGTAGCTCCTGGAGATGCACTTGCAGCTCAACAAACACCAGATTTATCTTCGATAGTTCAAGAAATTGTTAACAGGCCTGGTTATGCTACAGGAAATGCGCTTTGTTTTCAGGTTTCAGGGAAAGGATTTAGACAAGCCTATTCCTTTGATTCAGGATTAGGAGCACCAGAACTTTGTGTCACATATGAAGTGCCAGAAGAAACGACTACATGTCCTTCATGTCCGGATGTTTCAATGACTTCTTTAGATGGGGTACCGGGCTTTCCTACAGTAGATTTATTAAATGTATGTTCAGAGCCCGATACTGTAAGTTTATTGATATATAATACTAGTGAGTGTGATTTAACCAATGTCCAATTAACCTTAAATTTAGATCCAGGATTAACCTATGGTGGTTGCGTGATGGAGCATTACGGTACAGGTGTACCTGCAGGAGAATTAGATGTAAGTGATCCATCTAATCCTGTATTTTTAATTACGCAAATTGATTCAGCAGCAGCTTATATAGTAGATATTTGCATTAAAGCAGATTGCGATGTAGATATCAATTCTGAGAATCCCCTAAACCTAGATGCTAATCTCGTCTTTACATATCCAAACGATAGTGGTATGGACGAACAATGCGATTTAACTTTAACTGAGATAGGAGAGTATAATGGTGGTGTAAGAATCCCAGTTTTAAATATTTTAGATATAAGTCCTCAAGAAATCACAATTCCAAATACAACCTCTGAACGGTGCCAAACTTTGACAATATCTCAAGATGGTATCCAAGCTCAATTATCACAATATACTTTAGAGATTTGTGGTCTTAATTTGACTGACTATGGTTTAGGAACAATAAGGGCTAACGGTACAGTGATAGATCCAAGTTTAATTACTGTTGATCAAGCAGCTGGCACTGCTATGGTAGTTATTGAAGGCGATGTCTTCATAGGTAATACCGGTGGCGGAGCTAATGGTGATAATATTTTCGATGTCGATGAACGGATGACTATACAGGTGTGTTATACCGCCCAAGGTTGTACGGAGGAATCTATGGTGCCAGAGTATAAAGTATATTATGGATGTGCCGGAAAGATATGTTTTGGAATTACATCTGAATTAGGTGCGGTTAGATTTACACCAAACTTCGGTGCAAGCCCAGTAGCAGTAACCTCAGATATACAATATGGATCTATATGTGGAGATGATTTAAGTTATACGATAGACTTGTCAAGTGCAAACAATGATCCAGTAGACGGATTATGGCAAGATCTTCTTTTAAAATACAATGGTTGTGTTGGTAACGGAATGGAAATATCCGATATAACAGTCGGTGGACAAAGCCTAGACCCTTCACTTTATTCAATCAATAATTCGACAATAGAAATAGATTTTACAGCTAATACTGATCCAGCTTATGGTTTGACAGATGAAGATGGAGATGGATTTTTAGATGATCTTGCAGGAGATCAAAATTTAATTATAACTACCTCAATATCAATTGGTTGTAGTGACAGCATGGCATCTTGTTCTGGAAATTTAGCTTGTAATTTAACTCGTATAGAGGTGAATGGAAAAAGAAACTGTGGTCAAGATTTTCAACAGTTTGCAAATTTGAGCGAACCAGTTTCTTTCTTTTATGGTAATGGCGGTTCAACAACTAACGCAGTTCCTACTAGTGGTTATGGAATTCCAATTACGGAAATTGTAGAAACAACTTGTGACGTATGGACGCCTACAATGAATGGCTATGAATTTTCTTACACTTTTGATTCTAATAATATTGGCCACTGTGCTGACTCTGGAGGAATTAAATTTGTAGCGACAATAACTGGTGGTGGTGATAGAGTGAAGCATGTTAGATTCCAAGACATGTCAGCCACCTATGAAGGTATGCCAGTGCCAGGTGCTATAGGTTATCCTAATACAATTGATATAGGAGGTGGACTATTGGATACTATATCATATACTGTTGAAATTCCAGCAGGAGATTCCAATCTTACAGATCATAATTATTATTTTAATTTAGAATACGAAGGTCAATGTTTCCCTTGGGATTACATGTTTTTAACCTATAAAGTAGTTGAAGAATGTAATTCTTGTACAGATGTTGATCCGTGTGAAATAGTTAGAGCTTGTGACAATGCAGCATCTTATGTAAGATGGAGGGGTTGCGGTTGTGTTTGTGATATTAGAGCATTCGTTGATACTATTCAAAGATGTAATTTCGGATATGCAGATAAATCTATGACGACCAAATTGACTGCTGCTGATGTCCCAACTGAAGATCTACAAAGATTTTTGCCTGGTGATACCATGTATGCGAGAATTGGTTATGAGGTGCTAAACTCTACTGTTTATTACGAAGGTGATTTTAGATGGTTGTTCGATGTAAGGTACAGAGGTTGGGAAGCGCCATTGATTCCAGATGTTTATAATGCTAATTTTTTAGGCTGGTTCCATGAAGATGTTTCCGCTGGTACACCACCACAAGAAATTGGAACTTTGGATTGTTTCCTTGATCCAGATTATGCAGATGATGATAGAGATAACTATTGGTATCCATCTATGGAAATTGCGAATTTTGGAGTTGAGGGTAGCGCTAGTACTGGGGATAATTTTGAGGTATGTCCTGATGATGATATCAATCCTAATTACCCTCCTGAGTCTGCAGTCAACTATAGAATTTACGATATGTCATCTTGGGATGATGTAAATGATTTAAGTAGATTAATGATTCATTTTAAAAGGAGTGATGGTTGTACTTCAGCAACTCCAGATGAATTAAGTAATACATGTCACCAAGACTTATTGGACTACCTAGATTTAGAGGACGGTGACTTTTTCTATATAGATCTTAAAGTTCCATTAGTACGTAATCCCAATGTAGAACTAAATGAAATTAATGGGGCGGATCTAGGATCTACTATGTTTTTATATCCTTATGCTGATACAAGGATGGCTACTCCAGGAACATGTAGTTCGGGAGGTATATCTAGAACATGTAGAGAGACTTATCCTTTTGAAGGCCATCTGCCAGGCCCAGTATCTATTGCAACAGATGTTTGTGTAACTGATTGCAATACAGAAGTTGAATACACCTTTGCGCTTCAAAATGCGCTTCCAGAGGTTGATCCAGGTGTCACTCCCTGGTACGAAAATGAGTACAGACCTTTCATGGCTACGGAATATCTTGATGTTAGATTCCCTAGTAATATGGTTTATTTGGATAATGGCGTTATCGTCATGCCTGATGATTCTGAAGTGTCTTTTAGTCCGTTTATTGATACAAATGTTGGAAACTTAAATTGTATTGTTGACGGTGCAGGCAATACTTGTTGTATAGCAGCAGATCCTATGGAGTTAGCGGGTATGCGGATTGTAGATAATGATTATACCATTGGTCAATCGCAAACTTATTACCGTGGACCAATAGCAGGAAATAATACAAATGATAAATGTGATGTTCAACAGTTAATCCATGTGCCAAATGATCCATTCCCACATTTAGTGGTTGGTGGTACCGAAGGTTCGTGCTCTTATGGGATAAAGTATTCCTTGTCATCACTTTGTCCTGAAGATATTGAGTCTTCAGATTTTCAATTAGATTATCAATTTGCTGATCCTTATGTGCCATCATTGCCTGGTGTTGAAGGACCATATAACAGTTCACACCATAATAGTGCAGGTGCCCTATATTCTTCAAACGCAAGATGGTATCCGGTCACTCAATTTGGAACTAATTGTAATACATACCCAAATGCATCTTATCCTGATCCTTGGGGCTGTATTAGACATTACGAGAATATTGTGAGTAACCCAGATGATTCTCCTGGCAACATCAATCCAATGAGACAAACGGGTTCTGTAGTTACATCACCTGATAACTTCGCAGATAAAAGTTTAAACTTCCCTCCATTATTGGCTAGTATTCAAAATACACTTATAGCTGACGAAGCCATGATGAATGAAGTCAATACCTATACGGTTTGCAGCGAAGACAATGGCGTAGATATGGGGACTCATACGAATGTTGTAACCACAATAGAAATACCAACCACTATAGAGCTAATAGATGTTTGTGATGAAAATGGAACACCAGTGACCTGGAATCTTGTAGAAGCAAGACCAACAACAAATTTATATAGCGTTATTAATCCAGATCTTGCAGTAGGAGAATGTTTTGAAATTCAAATAAAAACCGAATTGCTTTTCTGTCCTGTAGGACTAGCTGATGTAGATGTTGAGATGTGCTTAACTACAGTAAGTGGTTGCATAGCACCTGATAAAGCAGCGTTGTTTACGGCATTGGGTGAAACACAATGTGATGCCGCTGGCGCTTGTTATGAATACATAGCTGAAGAGGCAGAAATACAAGCAGAATGGAGTTGTAACGCTGTTGAAGAATATCAGCTTTGTGATACTTTAGAGTTTGGTATAAGATTCAAAAACGTTAGACCTACTTTGCTGATTGATCTTGAACCAGAATTTTGGTTTCCAAATGGAATGGAATTTGTCCCTAATAGTTTTAGATATATTTATCCTGGAGGGGTAAATAACCAAGGTGCCGAAGTAGCTATTCCAGATCCAGTGGCAGACCCTTCTATGAATAACCTTTATGGTACGTATTATACCTACGCTGATGACGCCGACTGGGCACCTCCAATAGATATGAATGGATTGCCAGGTGTTGGATCATCGTTGGATAGCAATCAGGTAGAAATTAAATTTAAAGTCATTACTAATTGTGAAGACTTTGTATCAGGTACAAGTATTTGGTTCAGAGGTGATGCAGCAGATCCTTGCGAAGCAAGGGTGAGTACGGGTTTTGTTCCTACATTCCCTGTAATAATTGATGGGGCCAATCCGTCAGATTTTGCTCAGTTCTTTGTGTTTGCTGATCCTTTGGATGCAACATGTGGTGAACCAAGTACGATAACATTAAACTTTTTAAATATAAGCCCTACAGGTGTATCTAATAATAGTATGGCCTGTATGGATATAGAAACAAGCACCTTCATGTATATGATGGGAAGCGTGCAATGGCTATCGCCAGCTGGACATAATCCAATGTTTACTGAAGAAATGAATGGAGCGATTACGCATCTATGTTTTGATATTCCTGATGGTATCGGACCTGGTCAAGCTTTCCAAATTAGCTTCATGTTCGAAGTGCCAGAGGATGTCGGATGTGGTGAGCAAGACTTAGGTGTTAATGTAAGTAGTACGGTGATGAACTCAAATTGCATGGCGCAAGGTATTGCTTGTGATGTACAGGTGCTTAATAGCGTTAATCCATCAATTCAAGTCAATTTTAATCCTCCTGTAGAGGTTGCTGATCAAACGATAACCGTAGGTTGTGGTAATGGAGATGGGACCGTTCCTCTTTGCTATGATGTTGATTTAGCAAATAACAGTAGTGATGATTATGTTGATGATGTGAAAATTAAATTAATTAGAGATTTAAATCAAAACGGTATACTTGAAGATTTTGATCCGCCTCTAGATTCAGCAATGGTAAGCGTGAATATTGCTTCTGGTGATACACTTAATGTAATGGGTTGTTTTGATGTCGATGAAAATATTGCATGTCCAGTATTCCTTATGGTGATGCAAGAAACAAATTGTGTTTGTGATGCTCAAGACTTCTATTATGATAGTATAGAACCAGCAGCTTCAGATGAATTAAATCAAAGTATTGCTATCTGCCCAGGTGCACCACTTAAAATTGGATATTGTGGCGATTGGGACTACAGTGTTAGTCCTTCTGCTGGAGCAGTTATAGAGCCAAATGCTGCAGGAGATAGTTTATGTATTACCTTGAATGATGGCTATGGTTTGACAAATCCTGTCGTATTAAATGTGGCTAGTCAAACTGGAGGATGTATGGAATTTAATTTCGATACAGAGATTTACAGCTTGGGTGATTTTACTTTTGAAAACTACGAAGCAGATACAGCTTGTAATGTAGGTTGTATTGCTCTAGATTTAAATCTACCAACAGAGTATAGAGATATTGTCACAGTGCAGTGGACACCGTCTACCTACTTAAGTGACGCAACAAGTCAAACACCTACAGCTTGCGATGTGGCATCTGATATCACATACACCGTTACCGTTAATTTTATGGAAAATGGTCAGATGTGTGAATTCTCTGCAGAATATCCGATCATCGTAGAAGAACAGCAAACAAATGCTCTTTTTGATCAGGTTATTTTGTGTAGCGATGAGTCAAGTACAGTTGTGGG
The DNA here is from genome assembly GCA_020631405.1 of Saprospiraceae bacterium. Lineage (GTDB taxonomy): Bacteria > Bacteroidota > Bacteroidia > Chitinophagales > Saprospiraceae > JAHDHH01. Next base: position 42,725 of record JAHDHH010000026.1, on the reverse strand, counting down.
GCCTCCAGGTTTTACTAATTATAACTGGTACGAAGTAACGCCAGCTGGTAACTTACCTATCCAAAGTGGTACTGACGATTCGTTTACGATTCCAAGTCCGGGGGTTTATTACTTAGAATATTATTCTGTAGGCGATGCATGCTTCACTTTAAGTGAGCCATTCGATGCGATCCCTTGTCCAACCCTTATAAAGAGTTTTGTAAGTGCCGAACCTACAGCAAACGAAAATGAATACACGGTCTGCTATGAGATTGCAGTAGATAATAATAGCGATCTAGATACAGAGTATGATTTATATGATTTACCGTCTTTCGATGATGATATTACCATCATAAGTGCTAGCTATACAAGTACAGCTGGACCAAGTGGTACGCTATCTGCAGTGCCACCTGCCGCACCAGGTTGGTTGTTAGGCAATGATGTACAATTGGTTGGCTTAGGTTCACATATTTATAATGTTTGTGTTGTAGTTCAAATTGATCTTACTGATGGTATGACAGGTGATGACACGTATACTTCATGTGGTTCTGGAGGTGGCGGTGGGCCGCTTGCAGGTGAAGGTTTATTCAATGAAGCCAGTTTAGATGTTGACGAAAGTGGTATGGTGGATAGTACGGACGATGCGTGTGGCGAATTGCCATTCTACACAATAGAAAAAACAATTACAAGTATTAACCAAACAAGTGCCTATACTTGGACAGTACAATATGATATTGTCGTCTGTAACGAAGGTGGTGGTTTTGGTTCTTATGACTTAAATGATGTGCCTGGTTTTGATGATGATATCACCATAGTTGGTGCAAGCTTCTCTACAGATGCATTCGAGCACCCAAGTAATCCTGGGCCAACAGCTTTGGCTGGTACTGGTCCTTGGGACTTAGCAGACCAGCAAGAGATAGAACCAGCTGAATGTCAGACCTATACTATTTCTGTTGATGTTATGATGAATATTCAAGATGCATCAACGCCTGGAGATGGTAATTATTCTGCATGTGGTGAAAATGGTGGCGCAGGACCTGTTCCAGGAGAAGGTCTTTATAATGAGGCACAATTAGATACAAATGGTGATGGTAATCCGAATCAGACAGCTGATGATTGCGGTGACCTCCCTAGTATTTCTCATGAAAAAGCTTTGACAAGCATTACGCAAACAGGAGCAAGATCTTGGGAAGTAAAATATACAATTACTGTTGAGAATGAAGGAGGCGCTTCAGGAATGTATGATTTAGAAGATGAAATAGCATTCGATGATGATATTGTTGTAACATGCGTCAACTATACATCTGATGCTACAGGTAATGCAAATAATCCAGGTCCTACCAATGATGCGGATTTAGCAGGTCCTTGGACTTTAGCTGATGATCAAAATATCGATGCTGGTGTAGTGCAAACGTACTGTATAACTTTCTGCGTTGATATGGACCTCAACAGTGCAAGCACACCTGGTGATGGTAATTATGATCCTTGTGCGGGCAACGTATTAAATGAGCCAATGCCAGGAGAAGGGTTGTATAATCAGTCAAGCTTAGATCTTGATAATGATGGTACACCAGAAGAGACAGATGAAGCTTGTGGTGATTTACCAAATGTTTATATCGAAAAAACAGTGACTAGCTTCGTTGCAATGGCGAATGGAAACCATATGGTTACCTATGAGATATGCGCATTTAACAATGGTGGAGCAGATGGCATGTATGATTTATATGATACGCCAGCATTTGATGATGATATTATGATTATTGCTGCTGACTACAACTGTACAGTTGGCGGTAATGGCACCCTGCCTGTACCAGTACCTGCTGGCGGTTGGTTGCTTTTAGATGATCAAGATATCTCTCCAGGTGCTCAACAATGTTGTACAATAGATATCGAAGTAACTATTGATATGAGTCCAGCGAGTGGTGGAGATAATATGATGACAGGTTGTGGCAGCACAAACGGTGGTGACCCTGCACCTGGCGAAGCACTTTATAACGCTGCTTCATTGGATTTAAATAATGATGGTACTCCAGATGAAACAGATGATGCTTGTCAAGGCGTTTTCGAAATTTCTCATGTAAAAAGCCTAGCGAGTATTACTCAAAATCCTGATGGTACTTGGTGTGTCCTTTATAATATTTCAGTAAGCAATACGAGTGATGCTGCTGGATTCTATGATCTAAATGACTTCCCACAATATGATGATGATATTACTATTGTAAGTGCGGAGTATGCTTCAACGGTTCATCCTTTGACAACTTTAACGCTGCCAGTTGCAGCTCCAGGTTGGTCATTGGCAAATGATGTCAATATTCAACCAAATGCAACACATGTTTACACATTAACGGTATGTGTTGATATGGACCTTGAAGATGGTGTAGTGGGTAATGATACTTATACTGAATGTGGAGCAGGAGCTAGTCCTGACGGAAGCCCAGGTGAAGGATTGTTTAATGAGTCATATTTAGATATTAATAACGATGGTGTTCCTGATGAAACTGATGAAGCTTGTGGTGATTTACCATATTTGACGCTTTCAAAAACATTAAATACAGTAACTCAAACAGGACCTAAATCGTACGATGTTGAATATATAGTAGAAGTCTGTAATACAGGTGGCGCAGCAGATGATTATGATCTTTGGGATCAACCATCATTTGATGATGACGTTGTTATTAATTCAGCAAGCTTCACTTCAGATGCTGCTGGTAATGCCGCTAATCCTGGACCAGTTACTTTACCTACTTTAACGCCATGGGATTTAGCAACAACACAAAATATTTTACCTGGTGTTTGTCATCAATTTATTATAACAGTCAACGTAACGCTCGACTTAACAGATGCAGGCCCAGGTGATAATAATTATATTGCATGTGGAACTTCCGGCCCAGGTGATCCTATGCCGGGTGAAGGGTTGTATAACCAAGCAGTTTTAGATGAAGATGGTGACGGCAATGGTGATGAAACAGCAGAAGACTGTGGAGATCTTCCAGCAATTACCCACGAAAAAACTTTTGGAGGCATTACGCAAACAGGACCTCGATCATGGGAGGTTAAATATGATATCGAAGTGCTTAATAATGGTGGCGCTGCGGGTGTTTATGACTTAAATGATATGGTCATCTTTGATGATGATGTTGTAATTACATGCGCACGATATACTTCTGATGCACCAGGAAATCCTGGCACTGCCGCTTCAGTTGATTTAATGGGTACTGGTCCTTGGAATCTTGCTGATGATCAAAGCATTGATCCTATTATCCCACAAAATTACTGTTTGATTGTATGCGTGGATATGGATATATTCTCAGATGCAACGCCAGGCGATGGTGTTTATTCTGAATGTGGAAATGCTGATCCTTCTAATCCAACAGGTGGTGAAGGATTGTTCAATCAGTCTTCATTAGATTTTAATAATGATGGAATGGCTGATGAAACAGACGAGGCTTGTGGAGATCTACCTGCAATCCGAATAGAAAAAAGCTTAAATAATTTCGTCGCTATGGCGAATGGAAATCATATGGTCACGTACACAATCTGTGTGTATAATGAAGGAGGAGCATCAGGTTTGTATGATCTTAATGATCTGCCTCAGTTTGATGATGATATTGAAATAATAGCTGCTTCATATACTTCAACTGTTGGAGTAGGTGGTACACTATCGATTCCAGTTCCTGCAGCTCCAGGTTGGAATTTAGATGATGACCAAACAATACCTGCTGGTGAGACATACTGCTATGATTTAAATATCGAGGTCGATGTTGATTTAAGTATGGGAAGTACCGGTGATAATGTTGTTACAGAATGTGGAGAAACAACAGGCGGTGATCCTAGTCCAGGTGAAGCATTATACAATGGTGCTAGTCTAGACTTAAATAATGATGGCACTCAAGATGATGAGGATAGTGCATGTGAAGATGTGTTTAATATTAGTAATGTGAAAACAGTAGCTGATCTACAACAGCAACCTGATGGTACTTGGTGTATCACCTATAATATCACTGTAGAAAACAGATCGCAAGAGGCTGGATTTTACGATTTATATGATGTGCCTGACTTTGATAATGATTTCACAATTCTAAGTGCCGAATATTCGTCAACTGTTCATCCGACAACAAGTCTTGCAGTTCCAGTACCTGCAGCAGGATGGCAATTGGCTAATGATGAACTTCTGGAAGGCTTTGAAGTCAATGTTTATGTTTTAACAGTTTGTGTAGATATAGATCTAGAAGACGGTATTGCAGGTGATGATTTATTGACTCAATGTGGAGCAGGAGGTAATATGAACGGTTCTCCTGGTGAAGGACTTTTCAACCAATCTCAATTAGATATTAATAATGATGGTACACCAGATAGAGAATCTGAAGCCTGTGCAGATATTCCATATTTTACTTTAGATAAATCTATTGGTAGCGTTACCCAAACAGGGCCATATGATTGGACAGTAACTTATGAAATTGAGGTCTGTAATATAGGTACAGCTAATGGGGATTATGATCTTATTGATACACCTTCATTTGATGATGATATAGTAATTAATGCAGCGAGATATTCTACTGATGCTTCAGGTAATCCTGGAAATCCAGGACCGACTACTTTGGTTGGAAATGGGCCTTGGACTTTAGGTGATGATATGACAATGGCAGCTGGTGCATGTAGTAACTATACAGTTGAAGTGGATGTAACTTTCGAATTAAATGACGCTGCAAGTGTTGGTGATGAATTTTACGAAGCATGTGGTGCCGCGAATGGCGGAATGCCAATGCCAGGCGAAGGATTGTATAACGAAGCAGCTTTAGATACCAATAATGATGGCGTAACAGATATTGAAGATGAAGCATGTGCTGATTTGCCAATCGTAACACATGAAAAAGAATTTACATCAATCACACAAACTGGCCCTAATAGCTGGGATGTAAAATATACGATTACAGTTAGTAATACGGGCGGAACTACTGGAAATTATACGTTGACAGATGATACTGCTTATGATAATGATATCACAATTACATGTGCTAATTACACAAGTGATGTTTTAGGAAATGTAGGAAACCCTGGTCCATTTGATTTAGGTGTAACAGGCCCTTGGACTTTAGCTAGTACGACTGATATAGATGCTGGAGAGGATCATGTATACTGTTTAATTGTATGCGTTGATATGGACTTAAATGCAGCTGCTACTCCTGGGGATGGTACTTATTCTGCTTGTGGAGATGGTGGTGCTGGTCAAGATGGACAACCAGGTGAAGGACTATACAATATGTCAATGTTAGATTTGGATAGTGATGGTACGCCTGATGAAGAAGATGAAGCTTGCGGGGATTTACCACACCTTTATCATACAAAAAGTGTAAGTAGCTTCACGCCAATGCCAAATGGTAATCATATGGTTGTATATGAAATTTGTGTAACCAATGATGGTGGCGCTGATGGTAATTATGATCTATATGACTATCCTCAATTTGATGATGATATCACAATTATAAGTGCTCAATCTTCTTGTGATGCAAGTGGAGTTAATAACTTAACTGTACCACCTGCAGGCCCTAATGGATGGTTGCTTGAAGATGATATCACTATTGCTCCAGGTACAACAAATTGTTGTATGCTAGAAATTGAAGTCAATATTGATGTAGCTCCAGGTAGTGGAGGAGATAATGTGGTTTCTGAATGTGGAGCAGCTAACGGTGGAGATCCTAGTCCAGGTGAAGCATTATTTAATCAGTCTAGCTTAGATATGAATAATGATGGCACTCCTGATGAGGTTGATGAAGCATGCGAAGATGTTTTCAACATAGACCATGAAAAAGAATTGTTATCAGTGACTCAGCAAACTGATGGGTCTTGGTGCGCAACTTATGAAATTGTAGTGACGAATAGAGGTAATGAAGATGGTTTCTATGACCTTTATGATTTGCCTCAATTTGATGATGACTTTACCATCCTGAGCGCTGAGTATTCTAGTTCAGTGCATCCTGTTACAGCATTGGCACTTCCAGTGCCTACTGGTTTAGGATGGCAATTAGGAAATGATGAGGCATTAGCATCTCAGGCATCACATACTTATAATTTGGTAGTGTGTGTTGATTTGAATCTTGAAGATGGAGGTGCTGCTGATGGTGGCGATGATGTATATACCGCATGTGGAGATGGTGGTGCTGGTCCAGATGGAGAGCCTGGTGAGGGTCTGTATAATATCAGTTCACTTGATTCAAATAACGATGGAATTCCAGATCAACAAGATGAAGCTTGTGGTGATGTACCTTACTTCACTCTAGAAAAAGATCTTGTTGGGCTTACTCAAATAGGTCCAAGAAGTTGGACAGTAGAATACAGTATAGATGTTTGTAATATCGGAGGTGCTTTAGGTATATATGATTTGACTGATACGCCATGTTTCGATGATGATGTAGTTGTAGATGCAGTAAGATATTCTACAGACGCACCTTCTAATGCTGGTAATCCTGGTCCTCAGACCTTACCAACGGCCTCACCATGGTTATTGGGTGATGATGAAGATTTGAGCGATGGATCATGTCATGCATATAGCCTCTTTGTAGATGTTACTATGGATCTTACCGATCCATCAACTCCAGGTGATGAAGCCTACACTGCTTGCGGTGATGGTGGTATAGCTTCTGGTACAGATGGAGAGGGTGTTTATAACAAATCAGCATTAGATACAAACAATGATGGTACACCAGATGTACAAGATGATGCATGTGGCGATATACCACATATAACACATGAAAAAGAATTGACGAGTATTAGCCAGACAGGTCCTACTGAATGGGAAGTTAAATACACAATTACAGTCACTAATGATGGTGGATTGGCTGGTACTTATGACTTGAATGATGATACATCATATGATGATGATGTCATAATTACTTGTGCTAACTACACATCAGACGCAGCAGGTAATGCTGGTAATCCAGCAGCTGTTGATCTCGGCACAACTGATCCATGGACATTGGCTGATGATCAAAGTATTGAACCAGGTACTGACCATGTCTATTGCCTTATTGTTTGTGTAGATATGGATCTTAATGATCCAACGACACCAGGTGATGGTGATTATGATGAGTGCGGTGCCAATGGTATTGGCCCAGATGGTGAGCCAGGTGAAGGTTTATATAACCAATCACAATTAGATTTAGATAATGATGGTACACCAGATGAAGAGGATGAAGCTTGCGGAGACTTACCACACATATATCATGAAAAGCAAGAGGTTGGTTTTGCGCCTATGGCAAATGGAAATAATATGGTAACATATGAGATTTGCGTGTATAACGATGGTGGTGCTGATGGGGATTACGACCTTTATGACTTCCCTCAATTTGATGATGATATTGAAATTATTAGCGGTACTTACACTTGCGATAATAATGTAAGTGGTGTATTAACACCTCCAGTACCTAATGGTGGTTGGTTAATCGTAGATGATGAGACTTTAAGTCCAGGAGAAAGTCACTGCTGTACTGTAGAGTTTGAAGTGGATATTGACTTATCAGATGCAAGTGGTGGAGATAATGTCGTTACTGAATGTGGAACAGCAATACCTGGTGATCCTTCTCCAGGTGAAGCGCTATACAATGAATCTGGTCTTGATTTAAATAATGATGGTACTCCAGATGAGATGGATGAAGCTTGTGAAGATGTGTTTGCTATTCAGCATACAAAAACGATTGCTGATTTAACGCAAACAGATCATAATGAATGGTGTATTACTTATAATATCGTAGTCAACAATATGGGTATGGAGCCTGGTTTCTACGATCTTTATGATTGGCCGCAATGGGATGATGATATTGTCATGACTAGTGCTAGGTATAATTCTACTGTTCATGCATTTACAAATCTTTCATTAAACCCTACAAGTGCAACTGAATGGCAATTTGCTGATGATGTATTCATCGGTTCTAGGGGTACTCATGTATATACACTTGATATTTGCTTCAGTATAGATCTTGAAGATGGCGGAGCTGTAGATGGCGGAGATGATTTCTACACAGCATGTGGTGACGGTGGAGCAGGGTCTAATGGTCAGCCTGGTGAGGGCTTGTTCAATCAGACTTTCTTGGATACTAATGATGATGGCGTGGCAGATGAAACAGATGAAGTTTGTGCTGATATACCTTACTTTACTTTAAATAAATCACTAGTAGATGTAGTTGATACAGGTGCATTTATATGGGATGTTACTTATGAAGTTGAAGTTTGTAACGTAGGTGGTGCGGCATGGGAATATAGCGCTGATGATACACCTTGTTTTGATACCGATATAGTTATTCAAAATGCAGAAGTAAGTACGAATGCACCAGGTCACTCAGCGAATCCTGGTCCACAAACATTATTCGGTACTGGACCATGGGTATTGGCAGAAGATCAAAATGCATTGCCAGACGCTTGTCACACTTATACAATAGTGATAGGCGTATGGATGAATTTAAATGATCCAAATACGCCGGGTGATGGCGAATTTAGCTATTGCGCCGATATTAATACGGCAGATCCAAATGCTAGAGGTGGACTTTACAATAAAGCATCTCTTGATGATACCAATGATAGTGATCCAGATGTGGATAATTTCGAATGTGCAGAATTACCATATTGTGAAGAACTTGAAGGTGTTGTTTTCTATGATCTGAATAACAATGGCTGTCAAGATGATTTCGAGACTGCAATTGCTGAAGATGTAGAAGTTACACTTTATGAATGCGGCGAAAATGGTAATCCAGACATTCCAATTGCAACGACCACAACTATAAATGGCGAATACAACTTTGGAACAGGATCTTCAAATCCAAATGCTGATGTTTGTCCAGCGCCAGATAAAACTTATAGAGTTGAGTTTAACCTACCGAATGGCGATGGTGAGGCTTTAGATAATTGGAATTTCTCAAGTAATGATACAGAATCATGTGCCATGTCATCTGATGCTGATAATATAGATCCTTCAACGGGTTCTTCTGAATGTTTTGACCCAGAAAATGACGATCCTACGGATGGAGATGACGACGAACATATTGATGTAGGTATTTATCCTTGTCAAGATCTGAGTGGTGTTATCTTCTATGATCTAGATAATGATGGTTGTCAAGAAGCCGGAGAAACAAATGTGGCAGAAGATGTGACGGTAAATCTTTATGAATGTGGTGCGGACGGAATGCCTTCTGGAACACCAGTGGCAACGGCTACAGCTCAAAATGGAGAGTATGAATTTGGACCAGAAAGTACAACGCCTGGAGGGGAGATTTGCTTAGATCCTTCTGTAGAGTATATTGTCGAATTCGAAATTGATAATGCTATTGGAGAACCTTTAGCAGGATGGGAGTTTAGCTCACATGATACAGAAGTATGCGCAGATGCTGCCGATGCTGATGATATTAATCCTTCAAATGGACAATCAACTTGTTATGATCCAAATGAAGATGATGAATGGGATAATGATCCTTCAAATGATGATGGAGATGGAGATGTTGATGCAGGTATTTTTCCTTGTCAAGATATTTCTGGCGAAATTTTCTGGGATATTCACAATAATGGTTGTGAGGATCAAGGTGACCAATTAGTAACAGAAGATGTAACGGTCGAAATATTTGAATGTGATGCTTCAGGTGCACCTTCAGGACTTGCAGTTGCAAGTACCACTGTTAGTGATGGTATGTACGAATTTAGTTATGACTCTGAGGATCCAGGTGCTCAAGTTTGTTTAGATCCTTCAAAACAATACGCTGTACAATTTAGTTTTGACGATTCTGATGGAGCACCATTAGAAGGACAAGATTTTAGTACAGGTGAGGAAGCTTGTGCTGATGCAACAGAATCTGATGATATTGATCCTGATTCAGGTACATCTTCTTGTTTTGATCCAAATGATGATGATCCTACAGACGACGATGACGACAACCACGTAGATGCAGGTATCAATCCATGTGAGGAAATCTCAGGAGAGGTATTCGTAGATACGAACAATAATGGTTGCCAAGATAATGGAGAGAGTTTAGTGGATAGCCCAATCAATGTAAGTGTGTTTGAATGCGGCCAAGATCCTGCAACAGCTACACCAGTAGCGTCAACACAGACGATTGATGGTGCTTATGAATTTGGGCCAAACTCACCGAATGCGAATGCGCAAGTATGTTTGGAGCCAACGAAGCAATACTTTGTGGTGTTTGAAATTCCACAGATGGCCGGAGATCCATATGAGTACTATCAATTCTCAAGTCATGATACAGAGACATGCGCAAATGGAGAAGATGCAGATGATATTGATCCGACGACAGGCCAATCAGGTTGTTACGATCCAGAGAATGGAGATGATGACTTAGATGATGATGGCGATGAGGATAACCATATAGATGCAGGTATCTTCCCATGTCAGAATTTAGCAGGAGAAGTATTCTACGATATGGAGAACAATGGTTGTGAAGACAACAATGATACTCCAGTAGTAGAAGACGTAACAGTGAATTTATATGAGTGTGATGCAAGCGGTAATCCAACAGGACCAAGTATCGCATCGACACAAACGATAGGAGGCCAATATGAATTTGGACCTGAAAGTGTGAATGAAAATGCTGCAGTATGTTTAGATCCGTCGAAGACGTACTATGTAGAATTTGATTTACCAAATGCACAAGGTGAGTCATTACATGGCTGGGAGTTTTCATTAGGAAGCGAAATGTGTGCTGTTGCTGATGAGTCAGATGATATCGATCCATCTACAGGTCAGTCAGGCTGTTTCGATCCAAATGAAGATGACGGTTTTGATAATGATCCATCGAATGATGATGCAGATGGCGATATCGACGCAGGCATCTATCCATGTCAAGATGTGACAGGAGAGATATTCTGGGATATCAATAACAACGGTTGTCAAGACAATGGTGAGAGTTTAGTGACAGAAGATGTAACAGTTGAAATATTTGAATGTGCTGCTGATGGTACACCTTCAGGACCTGCGGTTGCAAGTACAACGGTTAATGATGGTATGTATGAGTTCAGTCATGATTCTGAAGATACTGGGGCACAAGTGTGCTTAGATCCATCGAAGACTTATGTTGTACAATTCAACTTTGATAGTACAGATGGTGCACCATTAGAGGGACAAGACTTCAGTACTGGAGAAGAGACATGTGCTGATGCTTCGGATGCAGATGACATAGATCCAGATAGTGGATTAGGAAGTTGTGTAGATCCAGAGGATGATGATCCGACTGACGACGATGATGACAACCATGTAGATGCAGGTATCAATCCATGTGAGGAAATCTCAGGAGAGGTATTCGTAGATACGAACAATAATGGTTGCCAAGATAATGGAGAGAGTTTAGTGGATAGCCCAATCAATGTAAGTGTGTTTGAATGCGGCCAAGATCCTGCAACAGCTACACCAGTAGCGTCAACACAGACGATTGATGGTGCTTATGAATTTGGGCCAAACTCACCGAATGCGAATGCGCAAGTATGTTTGGAGCCAACGAAGCAATACTTTGTGGTGTTTGAAATTCCACAGATGGCCGGAGATCCATATGAGTACTATCAATTCTCAAGTCATGATACAGAGACATGCGCAAATGGAGAAGATGCAGATGATATTGATCCGACGACAGGCCAATCAGGTTGTTACGATCCAGAGAATGGAGATGATGACTTAGATGATGATGGCGATGAGGATAACCATATAGATGCAGGTATCTTCCCATGTCAGAATTTAGCAGGAGAAGTATTCTACGATATGGAGAACAATGGTTGTGAAGACAACAATGATACTCCAGTAGTAGAAGACGTAACAGTGAATTTATATGAGTGTGATGCAAGCGGTAATCCAACAGGACCAAGTATCGCATCGACACAAACGATAGGAGGCCAATATGAATTTGGACCTGAAAGTGTGAATGAAAATGCTGCAGTATGTTTAGATCCGTCGAAGACGTACTATGTAGAATTTGATTTACCAAATGCACAAGGTGAGTCATTACATGGCTGGGAGTTTTCATTAGGAAGCGAAATGTGTGCTGTTGCTGATGAGTCAGATGATATCGATCCATCTACAGGTCAGTCAGGCTGTTTCGATCCAAATGAAGATGACGGTTTTGATAATGATCCATCGAATGATGATGCAGATGGCGATATCGACGCAGGCATCTATCCATGTCAAGATGTGACAGGAGAGATATTCTGGGATATCAATAACAACGGTTGTCAAGACAATGGTGAGAGTTTAGTGACAGAAGATGTAACAGTTGAAATATTTGAATGTGCTGCTGATGGTACACCTTCAGGACCTGCGGTTGCAAGTACAACGGTTAATGATGGTATGTATGAGTTCAGTCATGATTCTGAAGATACTGGGGCACAAGTGTGCTTAGATCCATCGAAGACTTATGTTGTACAATTCAACTTTGATAGTACAGATGGCGCGCCATTAGAGGGTCAAGACTTCAGTACTGGAGAAGAGACATGTGCTAATGCATCGGATGCTGATGACATAGATCCAGATAGTGGATTAGGAAGTTGTGTAGATCCAGAAGATGATGATCCTACAGACGACGATGACGACAACCACGTAGATGCAGGTATCAATCCATGTGAGGAAATCTCAGGAGAGGTATTCGTAGATACGAACAATAATGGTTGCCAAGATAATGGAGAGAGTTTAGTGGATAGCCCAATCAATGTAAGTGTGTTTGAATGCGGCCAAGATCCTGCAACAGCTACACCAGTAGCGTCAACACAGACGATTGATGGTGCTTATGAATTTGGGCCAAACTCACCGAATGCGAATGCGCAAGTATGTTTGGAGCCAACGAAGCAATACTTTGTGGTGTTTGAAATTCCACAGATGGCCGGAGATCCATATGAGTACTATCAATTCTCAAGTCATGATACAGAGACATGCGCAAATGGAGAAGATGCAGATGATATTGATCCGACGACAGGCCAATCAGGTTGTTACGATCCAGAGAATGGAGATGATGACTTAGATGATGATGGCGATGAGGATAACCATATAGATGCAGGAATCTTCCCATGTCAGAATTTAGCAGGAGAAGTATTCTACGATATGGATAACAATGGTTGTGAAGACAACAATGACACTCCAGTAGTAGAAGATGTAACAGTGAATTTATATGAGTGTGATGCGAGCGGTAACCCAACAGGACCAAGTATCGCATCGACACAAACAATAGGAGGACAATATGAATTTGGACCTGAAAGTGTGAATGAAAATGCTGCAGTATGTTTAGATCCGTCGAAGACGTACTATGTAGAATTTGATTTACCAAATGCACAAGGTGAGTCATTACATGGCTGGGAGTTTTCATTAGGAAGCGAAATGTGTGCTGTTGCTGATGAGTCAGATGATATCGATCCATCTACAGGTCAGTCAGGCTGTTTCGATCCAAATGAAGATGACGGTTTTGATAATGATCCATCGAATGATGATGCAGATGGCGATATCGACGCAGGCATCTATCCATGTCAAGATGTGACAGGAGAGATATTCTGGGATATCAATAACAACGGTTGTCAAGACAATGGTGAGAGTTTAGTGACAGAAGATGTAACAGTTGAAATATTTGAATGTGCTGCTGATGGTACACCTTCAGGACCTGCGGTTGCAAGTACAACGGTTAATGATGGTATGTATGAGTTCAGTCATGATTCTGAAGATACTGGGGCACAAGTGTGCTTAGATCCATCGAAGACTTATGTTGTACAATTCAACTTTGATAGTACAGATGGCGCGCCATTAGAGGGTCAAGACTTCAGTACTGGAGAAGAGACATGTGCTAATGCATCGGATGCTGATGACATAGATCCAGATAGTGGATTAGGAAGTTGTGTAGATCCAGAAGATGATGATCCTACAGACGACGATGACGACAACCACGTAGATGCAGGTATCAATCCATGTGAGGAAATCTCAGGAGAGGTATTCGTAGATACGAACAATAATGGTTGCCAAGATAATGGAGAGAGTTTAGTGGATAGCCCAATCAATGTAAGTGTGTTTGAATGCGGCCAAGATCCTGCAACAGCTACACCAGTAGCGTCAACACAGACGATTGATGGTGCTTATGAATTTGGGCCAAACTCACCGAATGCGAATGCGCAAGTATGTTTGGAGCCAACGAAGCAATACTTTGTGGTGTTTGAAATTCCACAGATGGCCGGAGATCCATATGAGTACTATCAATTCTCAAGTCATGATACAGAGACATGCGCAAATGGAGAAGATGCAGATGATATTGATCCGACGACAGGCCAATCAGGTTGTTACGATCCAGAGAATGGAGATGATGACTTAGATGATGATGGCGATGAGGATAACCATATAGATGCAGGTATCTTCCCATGTCAAAATTTAATGGGTGAGATATTCTTAGATATCAATAATAATGGTTGTCATGAAGTTGGAGAGCCATTGGTTATGGAAGATGTAACTGTAACATTGTTTGAATGCAATGCTGGACAAGCCGGTAACGGCACACCAGTATCTTCGATAACAACGAATGATGGAGAATATGAGTTTGGGCCAGCAAGTGATGACGAGGGAGGTAATGTATGTTTAGATCCAACTAAAGAATACTACGTTGTTTTTGAATTTGATGATAGCGAAGGTGCGCCTTTACAAGGTCATAAGTTCTCGACTAACGAAACAGTATGTGGTGATCCTACCGATGCAGATGACATTGATCCATCTAATGGTCAGTCAGGATGTTATGATCCTGAGGATGATGATGCTTCAGATAATGATGACGATAATCATGTAGACGCCGGTATCAATCCATGTCAAGAGTTGGGTGGTAGAGTATTCTTTGATTTGAATGCAAATGGCTGTCAAGATGCTGGAGAACCAGTAGTTACAGATGACGTCACAGTTAATCTATTTGAATGCGATGCTAATGGTGTGGCTACAGGTGGACCGATTGCATCAACAACCACAATCAATGGTGAGTATCTATTTGGAGAAGAATCTCCAAATGACGGTGGACAAATCTGTTTAGAATCTGGTAAGCAATACTATGTTCAGTTTGAATTTGATAATAGTGCAAATGCACCACTGAATAACTTTGTGTTTACTAATGGCAATAGTACATGTGCTGCAAATGGCGATGCAGATGATGTTGATAATTTAACCGGTGCATCTAATTGCTATGATCCTGACGAATCAGATAGCACTGATGGTACAGATGATGATCATATTGATGCAGGTCTAATGCCATTGGCGAAATTAGGGGATAGAGTATTCCTCGATTGTAATGGAGATGGTGTTGATAATGGTGAAGCAGGTATCGAAGGAATACGCGTTGAGGTGTATAATGCACAAGGTCTATTGGTTAAAATGACTAGAACAGATGCTAATGGTAATTATCTAGTGACGCATCTATATCCAGGTCAGTACTATGTGAAATTCATCAAAGGCGACTACGAAGTGACTATTCCTAATCAAGGTGGTAATAATACTACAGATAGTGATATTACAGAATCTAATGGTGAATGTACGACAGACCTAGTAACTCTAGGTCCTGGGGAATGTAATACTGATGATTTTGATGCTGGATTATACGAGTGTATCAGATTAGGAGAATTAGTATGGTTGGATTATAATGAAAATGACATTTGGGATCCAACAGAAAACGGTATCAATGGTATCAAAGTAGAATTATACAAGTTCATGAATAACGAATGGATTTACTACGATTATACTTATTCAGGACATAAGCCTGGTACACCATCAGATGATGGTTACTTTAAGTTCTGCGTACCGCCTGGTAGATACTATTTGAAGTTCTTGAATCCGCCAGCGACTTTAGTTCCAGCCGTACAAAACTTTGGAATTAATGAAAGTGTCGACAGTGATGTAACAGGTGCTTTTGGACCTGGTACAACAGATGAGTTGACATTAGTTTGTGGAGAAGATAAGTGTGATATTGGAGCGGGTTATTATAAGATGGGTAGTATCGGTGATCACGTTTGGATGGATAATAATGGTAACGGTATGAGAGAGAATGGTGAACCTGGTTTAGCAGATGTTATTGTAAGGGCTTATGATCTCCATGGTGAAATGCTTGGAAGTGCAACTACGAACCAAGATGGTGAATACATGATCGATTATTTAGGTAAAAACTCATACTTCTTGAAGTTTGAACTACCAAATGGTTATGGTATTACGACACCAAATATGGGTAACGATGAAGCCATGGATAGTGATGTAGATGGATCAAATGGTCCTATGACAACAGCTTACTACAGTGTAATGCCAGGCGAACATATGCCGAATGTGGATGCAGGTGTTGTCCTAGGTGTTTTATCTGCAGAATGGCTAGATATCAAAGCTGAGCATCAGGGTAATTACAATGAAGTGACATGGGTTGTAGATAGAGAAGAAAATGCAAGTCACTATGAAGTTGAACGATCTATCGATAATACGAGTGATTTTGAGTCAATTGGTAAGGTTCTGGCTGAAAATACAGGTGTGAAGCATGTCTACACATTTGATGATTATGATGTAGATTTAGGAGGCGTATATTATTATAGAGTTAGACAATATGACTTGAATGATCAAGAGTTAGTGTCTAAGATAGTAAGTGTAGATATTGATGGTAATACAGCTAGAAACGAACATCAAGTTCAAATCTACCCGAACCCAGTTGTTGACGAATTGACATTGGATGTAGAAGTAGGATATGATGTGACAGATTTCGTAGTCAATTTATTTGATGCACAAGGAAGATTAGTCAGATCTAACTTGATTATGGATCTTGATTTGACTCCTGGTAAGAAAGTATACAAGGTCAATGTAAAAGACCTAGCAAAAGGCATCTATACGATCAAGGTGAATCTAGACAGAAAACAAGTAGTGAAGAAATTGATCGTTATCGAGCAATAAGAAAAGTATTTTAAAATACCGAGCAAAATCCTCTGGTCAGTAGTTATTTAATTGTATATCAATTTTATTAATTGCAGGTCAGGGGATTTTTTTATGTGGTTTAAAGGTATGGAGACTTAAACGAGCAAGAAAAAACCACTTGAAATTACACGAGTTAACTACTTGAAAATCATACAGTTATTTATATTAATAAATAGTTATAAAAAATAATCAAAATAACATATTAGAATTAATCATAATATGTTACATTTGAGGTTCAAGGGAGTTAGTCACGCTTTAACAGGTGTCCTATCTTCCATTTAACCATACTACACACATTCCACACATACCAAAAACAGTACTGTGTTCTAGCATTGGCTAGTGTCACGCTTTATTCAATTTAAAATGTAATCAAATGCATTCTGAAAGTACTGTTCGCAACACTAAAAAAGGTAATGCGCTTTCTCATTTAAAATCAAAAACAACTGTTTTTGCAATTTGCTCAATTGCAGTGACAGCTTTGTTATTTACTAATCCCTTTAACCTGCAAAAAGAAAATTCATCTTCTTTAGTAGAGTCGACTCAAAACAAAACTGTTGTTAGCACTGACACATACGTGGCATCTAGCACAGCAGCTGCGATGATGATGCCTACAGAAGTGACAGAGTGTCAAACAGTCAGTTCTTGCGAAGGAGATGCAGAGCAATGGGCCAATGGAGGAAACCTACAAATTTGTGGTGATCCTGCAGTGACTGATTTAGACCTTGGTGTTCAAGGTAGAAATGCAAATGTCACTGCAATGAATTGGGGCGGTTGGACAATTCCAGCTGGTGCAACCATAACTGATGCTTATATTCAATTCACTGCATCGTCAAATAGTGTTGGTTCAGCAGCTTACACCGTATATGGTGAAGCTGCAGATAATCCACCTTTATTTAGCACTACTGATGATGTTGTAAGTCGAACGGCTACTTCTAGCTCAGTATCCTGGACACCTGGAACTTGGACAGCAGGGGATTCTGGTACAGCACAGAAAACACCAGATTTGACAGCAATTATTCAAGAGATTGTGGATAGACCAGGTTATGCAACAGGAAATAATATAGTTTTAGCAATTGATGGCAAAGGCAGCAGACAAGCTGTTGATTACGGCAATGACCCTGCAGCTGCTCCGGAACTTTGTATAACTTACGAAATTCCAGCGGAGCCATCAGTATACTGTACAGAATGTCCAGGTATGACTATAGCGTCTCTAGACGGTGTACCTAATTATCCATCTGTTGATGAATTAAATGTTTGTTCAACTCCAGATACTGTATCCTTGATACTATATAATAATGGTGAATGTCCAATGAACAATGTTCAAGTGACAATTAACTTCGATACAGGTTTGGCTTATGGTGGTTTCGTAGAAGCACATAACGGCATGGGGACAGTAGGAGAGTTTGATGTCACAGATGGTTCAAATCCTGTATTCTTAATTAATACAATAGATTCTGCAGGTATTTTTATTTTAAATTTTGGAATGACTGCTGATTGTGATATCGATTTAGAATCTGAAACAGATATCAACTTCGATGTTGTTGTAGATTTCGAATATGACTTAGAGGCAGGTGGCGTTGGTACTTGTAGCGAAAATATAACTGAAGTCGGTTCTTATGGTAATGGTATCAAAGTACCTGTATTGAATAATCTTTCAATTACTCCCGAAGAACAATCAATTATGACTTCAGCTACTCCTGAATGTCAAACCCTAGTAATTTCTCAAGATGGTCTTGAATCGAAATTATCTGATTTCGTTTTAGAGATTAATGGCATTGATTACGCTAATTATTCACTTGAAAGTGTTTCTATAAATGGTATAGATGCTACAGGTACTTTGACTATGGATATGACTAATGGTACTGCTGAGGTAGTTATAGATGGCCAGTATTTTGGACCAAATTATGGACCTGGTGCCAATAGTGATGATATTTTTGATGTTAATGAAGATTTAGATATAGAAGTATGTTGGGGTGTAGAAGGATGTACAGAAGAAGCCATGTTTTTATCTTACGAAGTATATTACGGCTGTAACGGTAAGCAATGCGGTGACAGATCAATAAAAGAAGGATCTATCGACTTTACACCTAACTTTGGTTCGACAGTTGTAGCTTCATCGGCTAATATTATGTACGGTGGTATATGCGGCACACCAATGAGTTATGATATAACAGTCATGTCAGCTAATACGGATCCAATGGATGGATTATGGCAAGATTTAATTTTAAAATATGCAGCTTGCTTAGGTAATGGTATGACTGTAGGAAGTGTCTCAGTTAATGGTACGGAATTAGATGCTTCGTTATGGAGCATAACTGGTAGTACATTAGAATTAGATTTTAGTACGAATACGAATCCAGCATACGGACTTCAAGATTTAGATGGCGGTGGCGTGATGAATGATTTAGCTGGAGGAGACGCTCTAACGATTTCTACCGTAATCGAAATTGGTTGTTCAGATAGCATGTCAAGTTGTGATGGAGATTTAGGTTGTAACCTTTCTGCAATTGAAGTCAATGGTAAAAGAAACTGTGGACAAGACTTCCAACAATTTGGATCATTTACCCCAACAGTTAATTTCTTTTATGGGGAAATTTCTAGTACTGATAATACAATGATTATTCCTGGATACGGATTACCAATTACTGAAGTAATTTCAACAACTGCAAATGTCTGGGGACCTGGGACAGTAGGTTTCGAATATGGCTATGAGTTCGGTTTTGAAAATATAGAACCATGCGCTAATCCAGGCGGAGTATATTTAGTGGCAAATATTGTTGCTGCAGGTGACAGGATAAAACATATCAGATATGAAGATGGCTCAGCAACCTATCAAGGCATGCCAATTGCAGGAACGACTGCTGAATATGAAACTGTAGATATTGGAGGTGGAATGTTAGATACCATAGGATTAAATATTACCATCCCAGCAGGTGATCCTAACGCAAGTATTCATGATTATTTTTTCAATCTAGAATATGAAGGATTTTGTGCTCCTGCAGATTATGCATATCTAACATATAAAGTAGTTGAAGAATGTAATGGATGTGGTGACGTCGATCCATGTGAAATCGTTCGATCTTGTGGTGATGCCGCAGTTTATGTTATATGGAGAGGTGTTAGTTGTCCTTGTATAATGGAAGGTGAAACTGGTGAATATTATAGAACCAACTATGGATTTGCTGATAAGGAAATGACACAGCAATTAACGCGTGATGATGTACCGCGAGCAGATCAAATTAGACTATTGCCTGGTGATACATTGTTTAGATCAACTGAGTTTACCATAAATGATATCGATGAATTTAAAAAAGCAGATCAGCAATGGTTGATGCGTTTTGATATGAATACACCAAGTCCAGCAACACCTTTAATTGGTGATATTAATAATGCACAATTCTTAGGTTGGTTTTGGTATGATGAGTCTACAGATACAAGAGTTGAAATTGGTGTGCCAGACTGTATGCAGAATTATACGCATTCAAGTAGAGATAATTACATTTATCCAAGTATTCAATTAGAAAACTTTGGTGTTGAAGGATATGGGTTGAATTATGGCCAAGCGGCTCCAGGTGGAGCAGATAATAATTATGGATTTTGTGAGGATGATCCTAATTTAAATCCTACTTATCCTGGTAACATAGTTCATTATGATATGCAGAACACTTCTACCACGGATTATTTTACTGATCATAGTAGGATGACAGTTTTTTGGCAAAGACCTGCTAATTGTGGTTTTACTGGTTCTTCAGTAACAACAAGAGATGGTTTGCCAAGTCAAGATCATGTAAACCCATGTTTCGAAGAATTCTTCCAGCAATTTCCAATGGATAACGGTGATAAAATTATTGTAGAGTATCAAGTACCAATGATTCACAACCCAGCTTTTGATTTACAAGCTATTAATGGTACCTCATTCCCGTCAGCTCCAAATCTATACATAGACTTTATTGGTTATAGTTGGGATGAAAATTCTTGTAGTTCTACAACGATATTTTCGGATTGTAGTCAAAGTGCTCCAATTCAAGAACACTTACCGGGTCCGGTAGCTGTTTCGAATAATGTAACAGTAGCTGACTGTGATACAGAAGTTGAGTATACATTTACATTAGAGAATCCGGTACCAACAGATCTAGCTGATGGCGAATTGCCTTGGTTTGAAAATGAATACAGACCATATTTTGCAACTGAGTATCTACAATTTCAATTCCCTAATAACATGGTTTATTTGGGTGATGGAGTTATTGTCATGCCCGATGGTTCCGAAGTTACTTTTCCTCCTGATTATATCAGAGATGAGGAGGGTAATTTAGCTTGTATTGATGATAATGGGAATACATGTTGTGTAGCAGAGTCAACAGATACATTAGCGGCTCTCAAGCTTGTAGATGAACAATATTTAGAAGGTATTTCAACGCCTTATGGCTACGGTCCAGATGGTCCAAATGAAACTGGTGACTATTGTGATATTCCGCAATTAATACATAAAAAGGGAGATCCATTTCCGCATTTGATGGTTGGGGGTACTGAACAGTGTACATATGGTGTTAGATATTCATTGTCTTCATTGTGTCCAGAAGATATTGAATCTACAGATTTTAGGTTAGAATATCAGTTTGCCGAGCCGTACATTCCAACTTTAGCACGCGAAAGACAAAATTCATATTTTGGAAATGCATCTACTGCAACTAGGGATTATACCAATACCTCATATAGGTATATGTTCCCAATTAATCCATTTGGAGAAGGCTGTAGTGCAGATCCTTTAGAGGGATGTTCTTCTTACTTCCAAAAAATAACAACAGACCCTAACGCAAGTAATCATACAGTCAACCCTATGAGACAAGGTGGCTACCTGATTACTTCGCCAGAAAACTTTACAGATAATAGTTCTAACTTCCCACCACTACTGCCGAACTTATCAGAATTATTGATTGCAGATGTGGCAGGTGGAAACGAAACAAACGTATACGAAGTGTGCTCAGAAATGAATGGAGTAGATATGGGGACGCATACTAATGTAGTAACCAGTGTAGTTGTGCCAAGCTCAATCGCATTTATTGATGCGGTAGATCCAGCTACAGGTATGTCATTACCATGGACCTTAGTAACTCAATTACCTGAGTCAAATGCTTATGCGATCACGATGCCAGATTTGGCACCAGGAGAATGTGCAGAAGTAGAATTGGTTACAGAATTATTGTTCTGCCCAGTTGGTCTAGATGTCGAAACACAAATATGCTTAACCACAACTTCAGGTTGTATAGATCCAAATAAAGCTGCTTTGTTTTCAGCAGCAGGAGGAGCTTGTGATGAAGTAGGCGCATGCTACGAATACGTAGCAGAAGAAGCAGAAATTCAAGCAGAATGGAATCCAAATCCGATAGGAGAGTATCCACTTTGTGAAACTATTCCTATGGGTACAGTTATAAAAAATGTGAAATTAGCTACAATGACGGGCATTGGTACAGACTGGTGGTTCCCTTCTGGAATCGATTATGTGCCAGGTTCTTGGCAAGTTTGTTACCCTGGCGGTCCATCATTTACAGCACCTTGTGTATCAATTCCAGATCCAACAGCAGATCCAGCAAGTAACAGTGCTTTAGGTAGAAATTTTGAATATACAGATGATGCCATATGGAGTGGCGTATTGCCAAATGACCCTATTAATTCAGATGGATTACCAGGCGTAGCTTCAGCAATGGACAGTAACTTTGTGCAGTTCTTATTCGAAGTGGAAACAGTTTGTGATGAATTTGTTTCTGGTACACAAATATATTTTCAAGCAAGTGGAAATGATCCATGTGAATCTATTTTCAATACAATGTTCGTTCCTTCTAATCCTATAATTATAGAAGGTGCTAATCCAGCAGACTTCCCACAATTCTTTGTGTTTGCTGATCCTATGGAAGCAAATTGTGGTGTAGAAACAACATTAAATCTCACATATCTAAATACAAGTCCACTCGGCGAAACCGAGAATAGTATGGTTTGTATGGATATAGAAACAAGCACATTTGCATATGTGCCAGGTAGTGTCGCTTGGGTCAGTCCAGGTAGTCATACACCTACTTTTACTGAGACAATGAATGGGTCTATAACACACATTTGTTTTGATATTCCAGATGGTATCGGACCTGGTCAGGCATTCCAAACTTCATTTACGTTCACCGTACCTGAAGATATTGAATGTGGTGATCAAGATTTAGGTGTACAGGTAAGTTCAGAGATAATGAATGCCAATTGTATGGCGCAGGGAATAGAATGTTCCGTTGATGTTTTAAATAGTGTCAATCCAATAATTGAGTTAAACTTCTTACCTCCAGTTACAGTTGAAGATCAAAATTTAACTGTAGGCTGTGGAAATGGAGATGGAACTGTTCCACTTTGCTATACAGCTGAATTATTAAACAATGGTGACTTCTATCAAAATGATATTGAAATTGCCATCATTAGAGATATTGACGCTAATGGTCAAATAGATGATTATGATGAAAAGTTAGTTTCTGAAATGCAAAGTGTCACAATGACAAATGGTTCTACAACCATTTTAGAAGGATGCTTTGATATTGACGAAAATTTAGCTTGTCCTGTATTCTTGATGATTATGCAAGAAACAAACTGTGTATGTGATGCTCAAGATTTCTATTACGATAGTATTGAGCCAGATGTAGTTGATGCTTTAGGTAATGAATTTGCTTTATGTCCTATGACACCATTCGGTTTAGAGAATTGTGGTGATTGGGATTATGTGGTAACACCTGCCGCAGGTGGTACATTAGCAGAGAATGCCGCAGGTGATAGTTTATACTTGACATTAAATGAAGGTTACGGTATCGATTCACCAGTCGTACTTTCAGTAACAAGTCAGACAGGTGGTTGTCAGCCATTTACTTTTGATATTGAGTTATACAGCTTAGCTGAATTTATGCCTGGACCTTACGATCTTGTAGAAGCTTGTAGCGTGGGTTGTACGCAATTAGATTTAGATATTCCTTCAGAATATGAAAATAGTGTAACTGTAATGTGGAGCCCTACGGATTACTTAGATGATCCAACGAGCTTTACGCCAACTATGTGTGATCCAGCTGCTTCGATAACATATGAAGTAACATTTTTCTTTATGACTGATGGCGGTATGTGTGAATTCACAGGATTCTATCCAGTTGAAGTTTTAGAGCAGCCTGTATCAGCACTATTCGATCAAGGTAGTCTTTGTAATGCTGCTACAGCTACATTTACAGCTCCTACAGGATTTACAAATTATAACTGGATAAAAGTTAATGCTGACGGTACTGAAACACCAGTCCAAGTGGGTGCTAATGGTACTTTTGAAGCTACTGAAGAAGGCACTTATTATCTTGAATATTATAATGTAGGTGACGTTTGTAATAGTGCATCAGAGCAATTTACAGTGATTAACTGTCCTACATTCGAGAAAACAATAAGCAATATTACACCTACAGCTAATGCTAATGAATACAATGTATTCTATGAGATTACTGTGGAGAATACAAGTGCATTCCCTACTGAATACGATTTATATGATGAGCCTGGCTTTGATACAGATATCGTTATAATAAATGCTAGTTATACAAGCGATGCAACACCTAGTGGTGGATTGGTATTACCAGTGCCTGCAACTCCAGGATGGCAATTAGCGGATGATGAGCCGTTAGCGGCTAATTCAACGCACACATATACAGTGACTTACCTTGTTCAGATGGATCTATTAGAACAAAATGGTCCTACACCTGGTGATGGTATGTACACACAATGTGGTCAGGGTAGTGGTCCAGATAATGCAGGACCAGGTGAGGCATTATATAACAATGCAGCACTCGATTTAGACAATGATGGTACGCCTGATGCTGAAGATTCTGATTGTGGAGAATTACCATACCTTGTTTTAGATAAAGCAACAGATACAATTATTCCTTTAGGAGATAATTGCTATGATATAATTTATTTGTTAACAGTTGAAAATATTGGAGGTGCCACGGGTACTTACGATTTAACTGATGATCCTGGATTTGATGATGACTTTGTTATCACTGCAGCTGATTATACAACAACAGCTGTCGGTAATCCTGGAAGTTCCCTTGCAGCTAACAATCAAGGTTGGATATTGGCTAATAACCAAGATATCGAACCTGGTATTGTTGATAGCTTTACATTAACTGTGACAACATGTATCGACTTAGAAGATGGTGCAGTTGGTGATGATACATATAATGCAGCTTGTGGATCTACTAATGGAGGAGACCCTACAGCTGGTGAAGGATTATTTAATCAAGCAGGTTTAGATGTAAATGACGATGGTGTCGTTGATCAGACTGATGAAGCTTGTGAAGATGTTCCTTACTTAATTGTTACAAAAACATTCACAAGTATGAATGTTTTACCTGATGGATCAGCAGATGTGGTATTTACAATAGAAGTTGAAAATATTGGTGCCATAGATACAATCTATGACCTATTCGACTTCCCAGAATATGATGATGATATCATTATCAATTCTGTAGCATACTCTAGTGATGTGCCTTCAATGGGCACGTTGCCAACAACACCTCCTGCAACTCCAGGATGGGTGTTAGCAACTGATGAGCCAATTGCTGCTGGCGTATTACATACTTATACGATGACAGTAAATGCTTCAGTAGACACTAATGATGGTGTTGGGGATGACTCTTACAGTGCATGCGGCGCTAATGGTAGCGGTGCGGCAGCACCAGGTGAAGGTTTATTCAATACAGCGTCTATTGATTACGTTGGTGATGATACAGTAGAAGCTCAAGATACAGCATGTGCAGATGTGATTATCGTAGATGCAGCACTTGCGAAAACTGTTGTAACTTCTGGGCCATTCGCTTATGGAGATATTGTTGAATTCCAGATTGAGGTATTCAACCAAAGTAATATTCCAATTCAGAATGTTCTTGTAACTGATTACCCAGGTTGTGGATATGTTTACTCTAGTGGTTCTCAAATGTGGGATCCAGCTGGCGATTATTACACAACAACTGTAGAAGGTCCTATCGCTCCAGATGAAAGCGAAATAGTGACGATTTCATATGAAGTGGTTCCTTGTACAACAATGGATAATGCTTACTTAAATGTTGCAGAAATTTCATACATGGAAAATGAAGATGGTGAAGATATTTCTGGAGACGATGTAGACAGTACGCCAGATGGTGACCCAACTAATGATGGAGGTGGTGTTGTCGATGGTGATTCTGATAATGTTGTTGATGGTGATGGTTCTGCAGATCCAGGTACTGATGATGCAGCAGGCGATGAAGATGATGCCGATCCAGCTCAGATTGAAATCTTTGATTTAGCATTAACTAAAGTGTTAGATACACCTCCGCCTTATGCTTATGGTGATGAACTAACATTTACTATAGAAGTAACAAATCAAGGTAATGTTACAGCAACAGACATCTTGATTACAGATTATATTCCTTCAGGATATACTTATGTTTCAGGCATGCCAGCATGGACTCCTGCTGGTGATCACTATGAAGCTACAATTCCTGGTCCTCTGGCTCCAGGGGCAAGCATGCCTATAACTATTACTTTAGAATTAGTAATGGATAATTCTGATGGGACAAGTAGTTATATTAATGAAGCTGAAATCACTAGTGCTTCAGATGAAGAAGGTAATGTAACTGAGGATATTGATAGTACTCCAGATGATGACCCTGCAAACGATGCAGGTGGTGCGGTAGATACAGATAGTGATGATGTTATCGATGGAGATGCGTCAGGTGATCCTGATGATGAAGTGGCAGGGACAGATGAGGATGATGCAGATCCAGCAGGTATCTTTATCGTAGATGTTGCTTTAACAAAAGTACCTGTTACAGCTGGTCCTTTTACATACGATGATGTTGTAGAATTCGAGGTTGAAGTGTATAACCAAGGATCTGTAACCTTAACTGATGTTGTAGTAACGGATTACTTGCCATGTGGATACGAATTCGATGCAAGTAGTGCACCGACTTGGTCATATGACAGTGCTGCACATACGGCGACAACGACAGTAGCTGGTCCGATTGCTCCTGGAGCAACAGAGACAGTAAGCATATTTGTAGTTGTTGTGCCTTGTTCAGATGCTACAGGTGGCGCATATACAAATACTGCAGAGGTGACGAGCATGTCTGATGATGAAGGCAATGATGTGACTGGTGACGATATTGATAGTACGGCAGATGATGATCCTACTAATGATGGAGGTGGTGTGCCAGAAGGCGATACTGATGACACTGTAGATGGTGATGGTTCAGGAACGCCTGGAGATGATACGGCATCAGGAGATGAAGATGATGCAGATCCAGCCATTATAGATGTATTCGATTTAGCACTAATTAAAACAGTTGCGGATCCAGGTCCTTATGCATGGTTAGATGATATTACTTATGATATCACTGTAACTAATCAAGGAAATGTTGAGGCAGATAATATTGAAATAACAGATTACTTCCCTTCATGCTTTACATTAAATGATGCGGCATGGACGGATAATATGAATAGCACGGCAACAAGAACGTTGACTGTAGCTAATGGTGGCTTAACAGCACCATTGGCACCGGCAGAATCAGTTACTGTACAAATTACTTTAACTGTTGGGGCTTGCGGTACTCAAACTCAAGTTAACTATGCAGAAATTAGTGATGCGACAGATGGTGATGGTGCGCCGCAAACGGATGCGGATAGTACGCCAGATGATACAAATGGTAACGATGCTGGTGGTAATCCAGATACAGATAGTGATGATGTTGTAGATGGTGATGGTTCAGGTACACCTAATGATGAAGTAGCTGAAACTGATGAAGATGATCACGATCCAGAACCGGTATTGGTCGAGGTGCCTATTTGGGATTTAGCATTAGTGAAGACCTTAACTTTAGGTCAACCTAATCCAGTAGCGGTTGGAGATTTAGTAAGCTTTGATATCCAAGTAACGAATCAAGGTAACCAACCAGCTGATAATATCATGATTACAGATCAGTTGCCTGATTGCTTAACATTAACAGATTCTGATTGGTCAGATAATGGTGATGGCACAGCAGATATTACTTTAAGTGTAGCTAATGGTGGATTGGCAGTGCCGCTTCCTCCAGGTCAAAGTGTACTGGTTGATATCGTATTCACGGTAGATGCTTGTGCTTCAGGTACATTGATGAACTGGGCAGAGATAAGTGACTTTACGGATGAGTTTGGTGATCCTCAAGAGGATGATGACTCAACTCCAGATTCGGATCCTGATAATGACTTATTTACATCAGATGATGATATTACTCAAGATGGATTGAATGGTGGTGATGAAGATGATCATGACCCTGCAGACATAACAATACTTGATCCTGAAAATATGGTTTTTGACTTAGCATTGACTAAGACACTATCTCCAGGACAAGCATCAACTGTAGGTAATGGTGCAACAGTGAGTTTTGATATCACAGTTATCAATCAAGGTAACCTATCAGCTGACAATATTGAAGTAGTGGACTATATGCCTGATTGCTTCATGTTAGCGGATATGGATTGGACAGATAATGGAGATGGTACAGCTAGTATCACGTTAAGTGTAGCTAACGGTGGCTTATCAACGCCATTGCAGCCTAATACTCAAGTTATTGTTCCGATCACAGTAGTACTTATGGATTGTGCTCCTGGTGATTTAACGAACTATGCAGAGATTGCAGGTGCAACGGATAGTCAAGGTAATCCTCAGGATGATACAGATTCTACACCAGACAGCGATCCTAATAATGATACAGAAGGTGAGGATAATCAAACAGATGGTGATGGTACTGATGATGAAGATGATCACGATCCAGAGACGATTACTTTAGATGATACTATACCAATGGACTTTGATTTAGCATTGACTAAAGTATTAGCTCCAGGTCAGGTTGTTCCAGTTGAAAATGGAGATATGGTCAACTTTGAAATTGAAGTATTCAATCAAGGAGACCTAACTGCAGATAATATTGAAGTTGTCGATTATATTCCAAGTTGTATGAGCTTAGCTGATACGGATTGGACAGATAACGGCAATGGTTCAGCTAGTATTACTTTAAGCGTTGCTAATGGTGGTTTAGATACGCCATTACTACCAGGTACTAGCGTAAAAGTTGAAATTACACTTTCAGTAGATGCATGTACAAGTGGTACTTCTGTGACGAACTGGTCAGAGATTGCTGGTGCTACTGATGGTGCTGGTAATCCACAAACGGATGTAGATTCTACTCCTGATAGCGATCCAGATAATGATGAGTACATGACTGATAACGATACGACTGGCGACGGTACAAATGATGAAGATGATCATGATCCAGCGGAAGTACCAATCGGTACACCAGAGCCAGAAGAATTTGATTTAGCGTTAGTGAAGTCATTAGCATTCGGACAAAGTTCAACAGTAATGCCAGGCGACTTAGTGGATTACGAAATATTCGTCATCAACCAAGGTAACGTTCCTGCTGATAATGTAGAGCTAGTAGATTATATTCCAGATTGCTTCACATTAGCAGATAATGATTGGACAGATAATGGAGATGGTACAGCAAGTATCATGGTTAGTGTTGCTAATGGTGGCTTAACGACGCCGATCTTACCAGGTGAGTCGGTAGCGGTTCCTTTAACTCTAGAAGTAGGGGCTTGCTCAGGTACTTCACAAACAAACTGGGCTGAGATTGCTGGAGCAACTGATGGTAATGGAAATCCGCAAACAGATGTAGACTCTACGCCTGATAGCGATCCAAATAATGATAACTATGGAGAAGATGATCAAACTGATGGAGACGGCATAGATGACGAAGATGATCATGATCCAGAAGTGGTAACAGTTCAAGATGAAATTGAAGAGTTCTTTGATTTAGCCTTGACAAAAACTGTATTGCCGGGAGCATCTAATACAATTCCACTAAATACTGGAGTTACATTTAATATCAATGTACAAAACCAGGGTACAATTGCTGCGGATAATATCGAAGTGATCGATTACCTGCCAGAGTGTGCAACTCTTGAAGATGTAAACTGGACAGATAATTTAGATGGTACAGCGAGTATTACTCTTAGTGTGGCTAACGGCGGTTTATCATTCCCTCTTCCACCAGGTGAGACAGTAACAGTACCAATTACTTTAGATTATTCAGATTGTCCTACAGGTTCGCATACTAATTGGGCAGAAATCGTAGATGCAACAGATGGAAATGGTGATCCTGTAACAGATGTAGATTCTACACCAGACGATGATCAAGATAATGATACATATGGCGATAATGATCAAACAGATGGCGACGGTACAGATGATGAAGATGATCATGATCCAGAAGAAATAATTATTTCTCCTGTAGTAGATCCAGTATTTGATTTAGCTCTAGAAAAGAGATTGGCTCCAGGTCAATCATCAAATGTGGCTAATGGTGATATCGTAGTATATGAGATTACTGTTTATAATCAAGGTAATATCCCAGCTGATGATATTGAAGTAGTAGATTATCTACCTTCTTGTCAGACACTTGTAGATCCTAACTGGTTCTATGATGCGGGTGATAATACTGCAGTAAGAATTGTAAGTGTGGCTAACGGAGATATGGCAGCGCCATTAGCTCCAGGTCAAGCAGTTTCAGTGACGATTGCAATGATGTTAGATGGTTGTGCTATGGGACCAATTGTTAACTGGGCTGAGATTGGTTCAGCTACAGATAGTAATGGTAACCCAGTGACTGATATTGATTCAACACCAGATGAAGATCCAGATAATGATGTTTACGGTGATGATAATCAGTTAGATGGTGATGGTACAGATGATGAAGATGATCATGATCCAGAACAAATTCAAATAATGGATCCTGCAGACGTACCTAGTGATTTTGATTTAGCATTAATTAAAATCATAGTACCTGGTCAGTTAGGTGTATTCTCAGAAGGTGACGATGTATCATTTAGAATACAGGTTACTAACCAAGGAAATGTACCAGCAGATAATATTGAGATTATTGACTACTTGCCAGAATGCACAACTTTAAATGATCCAGACTGGACAGATAATGGAGACGGTACAGCAAGCATCCTATTAAGCGTAGCTAATGGTGGCTTGACGGGATTATTGACACCAAATCAAAGTGTTACTGTTGATATCACAATTCAGTTGGGCGATTGTCCTGGTGGAGAACATATCAACTGGGCTGAAATTTCTGGTGGTACTGACGGTGCGGGTAATCCTGGTGATGATGTGGATAGTACACCAGATACAGATCCAGATAATGATCCTTTTGATACAGATAATGATAATACTGGTGATGGTACAGCCGATGAGGATGATCACGATCCAGAATTATTCTTAGTTGAAGAAGTTTTCGATTTAGCATTAAGCAAAGAGGTGACTTCTATGGGACCATATGCTATTGGTGATGATGTAACTTTTGGTATAAATGTTTATAACCAAGGAAACATTACTGCTAATAATATTGAAGTTGTTGATTA
Organism: Saprospiraceae bacterium; assembly: GCA_020631405.1. Lineage (GTDB taxonomy): Bacteria > Bacteroidota > Bacteroidia > Chitinophagales > Saprospiraceae > JAHDHH01. The sequence continues at coordinate 11,317 of JAHDHH010000026.1, read as the reverse complement.
CACACCTGCGGGTTACAGCTTCGATCCTGCGGCTAATGCAGGATGGACTGAAGATGTTGATGGTACGTTGAGATATACACATACGATGGATTTAGCGCCAAACACAAGCGTAACTATTCCATTAGTATTAACTATCCAACCAACTTCAGGAGGTGCCAATGATTGGACAAACTATGCAGAAATTGCTGGAGCTACTGACGATGAAGGTAATCCTAGAGATGACGTAGATAGTAATCCAGATGATTTCCCTGATAACGACAATGATGTTCAGCCAGGTGATGATAACGATGGTGTCGTTGATGAAGATCCAACACAACCAGGTCAAGATGATGAGGATGATCATGATCCTGCAATGGTCGAAGTATTTGACTTAGCACAGATCAAGCAATTGGTTACTGCTGGACCATATGTGTATGGTGATGTATTGACTTACGAAATCACTGTGACGAATCAAGGTAATGTGCCAGCAACTAATGTTGTAATTAATGAAAGTCTGCCTTGCGGTTTGACTTACTTAGCAAGCAATGACGGTAGCTGGACATATGATGCAGCGTCTCACACAGCACAGACAACCATTACAACTTTAATAAATCCTGGATTTACTTCAGTAGTAACTATAGACTTAGAGTTGACGCAGTGCTTAGGTGATGATGATGGATTCGAAAATATCAGTGAAATTTCTTCAGCTACTGACGATGAAGGTAATCCAAGAGAAGATTCGGATGGAACATTTGATGATGATCCAGATGATGAAACTGATGTGACAGATAATGAAGAAAATGGTAATCCTGATGATCCAAATAATCCTGATGAGGATAATCATGATCCAGAAACATTACCAGTATTTGACTTGGCTCAGATTAAGACATTAGTAACGCCTGGTCCATACAGCTATGGAGACTTACTAGAGTTTGAAGTGACTGTATGTAATCAAGGTAATGTTGATGCCTTCAATATTGAAGTGACTGATTATATCCCTGCTGGTTACAGCTTCGATGCTGCAGCAAGTACAGGATGGACATTTACTGATCCAGATGCAACTTATCAGATTGATAATCTTGCTGCTGATGATTGTGTTACTGTGTCATTATTCATGACTATTGAAATGACAACTGGTGGAGAAGAAGATTGGATTAACTATACAGAAATCACTTCAGCTGATGATGATATGGATCCAAATAATACACCTCCAGTAGATGCAGATAGTACGCCAGGTAGCGATACTGCTGAAGAAAATGATATTCAGCCTGACGGTTTAGGTGATGATGATTTAGATACTGTTGACCCTAATGGTAATCAAGATGATCACGATCCTGCAGGTATTGAAATATTTGACTTAGCACAGTTCAAGCAAGCCGTAACGCCTGGTCCATATGTATATGGAGATATGATTGATTATCAATTAACTGTAACAAACCAAGGTAGTGTGGCAGCATACAATGTAGTATTAGCAGATCACTTACCATGTGGTTTATTATATATGGGTGTCAATGATGCTAATGGTTGGAGCTATGATGGTTCTGCGGCAAGCATCACAATCCCTGGTCCATTGGCTCCAGGTGAAACGATGACACGTACATTGACAGTTCAGGTATTTGATTGTTATGATGATGGTGCTTTCTATAACGTAAGTGAGATCAGTAGTTCTGATGATAATCAAGATCCTAATGATACACCACCAGTAGATATTGATAGTGACGCAGATAATGATCCAAATAACGACGGAGACCCTACTGATGATGAAGTTAATGGAGATCCTAATGATCCGAATAATCCAGATGAGGATGATCACGATCCAGAGGAGATTGAAGTATTTGACTTAGCATTGCGTAAGTTGTCAACATTCATGGGTGTAGATAGCATCGGACCATTTGTGCCAGGTGATATCGTAGAGTTCCATATCGATGTTGTCAATCAAGGTAATGTTGATGCATACAATACAGAAGTGACGGATTGGTTAAATGCAGGCTTCTTGTTTGATGCAGCATTGAACCCAGGTTGGACAAACACTGGAGGATTATTAACACATGATATTGATTTCTTAGCAGCAGGTGATACAACGCAGTTGGTGTTAAACTTAGAAATCTACATAGATGATAATAGTGAATTCGGAGACTGGTACAATGAAGCGGAAATTAGCTACAGTGAAGATGAAAATGGAAATAACACAGGTGATGGTAGCTTAGTTGATGCAGATAGTACGCCAGATCAAGATCCGGATAATGATAATGATCTAGTTGATGGTGGAGATGAAGATCCAGTATTCAACGGTGATGATAACGATAATGAATTAGATGAAAATCCAAATGATCCATTCGGTGAAGGGGATGATGATGAAGATGATAACGATGCAGCTGAAGTATTGGTTACTGGAGAAATCGGTGACACAGTATGGAAAGATCTTAATGGTGATGGTGTCCAAGATGTTGGTGAACCAGGCCTAGAAGGTGTCGTAGTATCACTTTACGATTGTGCAGGTAACTTGTTAGAAACAACAACTACTGACGCGACTGGATATTACTTGTTTGACTTATTATTACCTGGTGGCTATCAAATCAACTTTGATATCAGTGGATTGGGTGACGATTGTGCATTCACACCACAGGATCAAGGTACTGATGACGAGTTAGATAGTGATGCAAATATCCAAGGATGGACTGGATGTATTGATCTAATGGCAGGAGAGATGAATCACTCTGTAGATGCAGGTGTCTTACCTCTAGCTAAATTAGGTGATATCGTTTGGTTAGATTGTAATGGAAATGGTGTTCAAGATGGCGGTGAAACTGGAATCGAAGGTATCGAAGTAGAAGTATACAATAGCTTAGGCAATCTTGTAGCAACAACATTTACTGACGCAAGCGGTGCATACTTAGTAGATAAGTTGTATCCTGGTCAGTACTATGTGAAATTCAACAAAGGCAAGTATGAAGCGATTTCACCAAATCAAGGTGGCAATAATGCACTTGATAGTGATGTAACTGATGCTAATGGAGATTGTACAACAGATCTCATAACTCTAGGTGCTGGTGAGTGTAACTTAGATGACTTTGATGCTGGACTTTACGAGTGTGTTCAGATTGGAGAATTAGTATGGTTGGATTACAATGAAAACGACCTATGGGATCCAACTGAAAATGGTATCAATGGATTGAAAGTTGAATTGTATAGATTTATGAACGGTGCATGGACATTCTATGACTACGAGTACACAGGTCATAAACCTGGTACGCCTTCAGATGATGGATACTTTAAGTTCTGTGTACCTCCTGGTAGATATTACTTAGCATTTAAGAATCCACCAGCGACATTAGTACCTGCTGTGGCGAACTTCGGCATCATGGAGTCATTAGATAGTGATGTGACAGGTATGTTTGGTTCAGGTACGACTGATGAGATTGTCTTAAGATGTGGTGAAGATAGATGTGATATAGGTGCAGGATTCTATAGGATGGGCAGTATCGGTGATCATGTATGGATGGATAATAATGGCAACGGTATGAGAGAAAGTAACGAGCCAGGTTTAGCGAATGTCATTGTAAGAGCGATTGACCTTTACGGTGAAGAGTTAGGTAAAGCGACGACAAATCAAGATGGAGAGTACATGATTGATTACTTAGGTAAAAACTCATATTACTTGAAGTTTGATTTACCAAACGGATATGGTATTACAACGCCAAATATGGGAGCAGATGAGGCTATGGATAGTGATGTAGACGGGTCTAATGGACCTATGACAACAGCTTACTATAGCGTACTTCCAGGTACACACGTTCCTAATATTGATGCAGGTGTCGTGACTTCTGTACTATCAGCTGAATGGTTAGACATAAAAGCTGAAAACCAAGGTAACTTCAACGAAGTGACTTGGACAGTACAGAAAGAAGAAAATGCAAGTCATTATGAAGTAGAAAGATCAATTAATGCTACCGATGATTTCGAAGTTATCGGAAAAGTATTAGCTGAAAACACAGGCGGTACATTGTATTATTCTTATGATGATTACGATGTAGAAACTGCTGGTGTGTACTACTACAGAATCAGACAACTAGACTTGAATGATCAAGCATTAGTATCTAAGATAGTGAGTGTTGATCTTTCAGATAGAAATGGCGAAAAAGCAGAACATAAAGTTCAGATTTATCCAAACCCAGTGGTTGATGAAATGACATTAGATCTAGAGTTGGGTTATGATGTAGCTGATTTGAATGTGAACTTATTCGACGCGCAAGGTAGAATAGTGAGAAGTAACTTAATAGTTGACTTTGATCTAGCTACTGGTAAGAAACTATACAAAGTAAACGTCAAAGAATTGGCGAAAGGCATATACACAATCAAAGTGAACCTTGATAGAAAGCAAATTGTCAAGAAGTTGATTGTCATCGAACAATAGTAGGGGCTCATCCCAAATATCGAGAAAAACCTCTGGTCTTTGACTGGGGGTTTTTTTATGTCTAAAATTTTTATCATTTCTAGACTTGAAAACAGACCTCAACTTATGAGTTTAAGGATTGAAATTTAGTATTCGCTTGTCTGTTTTTCATTGACTTTTTTAGTGGCTGTTATTGTTTCATTAAGTGAAAGGCAATAAAGCATCCAAAAAATTTGATGATCGATATTTGAAAATTCAAGCTTGTCTTGAGCAGAGAGAATTATTTGTTGTTGGATGTCAGGATGAAAATCTTGGTGTTTGGAGTAAGAGTTGAAAAACTCCTTTATTAGATTATTATTATTGCCCAATCTCTTTAAATAGTCTCCAACTTTTCCATTAATATTCAAGCAATAAAAGTTGAAAATAGTATTATCAAATTTATCTATGAACCCACATTTAAAGCTCCAAATTTGTGATAAAGTAGTGTCTGTTAAACTATTTAATGGCATTGTGTTATCAAACGGAAAATTTAATTGAATTGGGTAACCGCTGAGAAAATCTGATTTTAAAGAATGGCTACTAAATTTATAACACTCGGATAAAATCCTGTTATGATTATATGTGCTGCACAATTTGTTGTCAAACTTTGACTTGATACTTAAGATTTTATCTAATTCAGCTTTAGAAAAATATTTTGATAGGATTTTTGCGTTATTTGATTCTACTTCTAAGTATATTGATTCTTGTTGTGGGTTTTTTTTCTTGCACGAAAAAAACATAATTGAAAAAAAGAGTATTAAGAATAATTGACGGTACATTGATTAAGTTTTCTTGTAAAAGAGAGTTAAATAATATTTTGATAAAAACATTGCTAAGGATTTATGCTAACATTTTTTGGAAAATATATTGCTGAGAATATGGAATAATTTTAGACTTTTGTTCAATCATGTAAAATTACAATGACGCATTAAAACGAACAGAATGTTAAGAAGTTAAATTTAAAAATCTATGAAAAATATGCTTTTAGATCATCTTCTAATATTAGAAGATGATGTGGACTTTGCGGAATTCTTTAAACTTAATTTAAAAGTAGTTTTCCCTAATATGCATATTTCTCATTTAAAATATCCTACAGACGTTTATAATTCAGAATTATTAAGAGTAAGAGTAAAATATATTTTTTTTGATATCTACTTTTTCGAAGAAAATAAGTTAGCATTAATACCTGATTTATTAAATCATTTTTTCAATGCGCAATTAGTCATAATTTCAGCAAGTGAGAACTTTAATGACTTAATTTGCTCGTTCGAATTAGGAGCAATCGGTTATATTTTAAAAACTTTTAACGAGCATAAACTGCTTTCATTTTTAGAAATCGTCAAATCTGGTGAATCTATAATTAGTCCAACTATAGCTTCTAAATTAGTAAAGAGACTTCAAATCCGTAGTAAATCTTCGACATTGTCCGACTTTTCTAGTATTGAAGAAAAAACACTAAGCATCCTTGCTTTGGGTAAGAGTTATGAGGAATCAGCAATTATGTTAGGAGTTTCGATTAACGGATTAAGGTCTAGGATAAGAAAAATATATACTAAACTAAGGGTATCAAATAGGGTGGCCGCCATAGAGGCGTATTATGAAAGAAAACTGTCAAAAGATAATTGAATTATAATGCGATTATAGAGGTAGTCTAATTCGTATAAGTGTATTGTTTTTGCCAAGTTTGATTTCGAAGCTGCCATTTAACTTAGAGACTATTGTTTTAATAATTTGTAATCCGAAACCTTCACGAAAACTATTCTTAGTCCTCTTGAGATTATTTTTTTCTGCGCTTTTTTGAAGATCTATCTTTGTAGTATTTGTAATTTCTATATACGTGCTATTGCCATCCTTATAATCAATTATAGAAATTTTTGGATTAGCCAAACTGCTGTGCTTCATTGCATTGTGAAATGCATTCAAGAATAAGTGATACATGAGTGCTTCATTGACAAAATGTTTTTCCTTAAGATCAGAATTATAACTAGATGTTGTTTTCTTTGGATGTGAAAGGTTTTCAAAAGCGATTTTAGCGATTCCTTTGAGGCTGGTAATTTCTTTTCTCACATTTTGTTGGTCAATATTAAAAAGCTGAATTAAATTATGGATTGTGAACTGTATTTCATCAATAGACTTTGTTGCTTTTTCAGCTTGATTTGTGGCGATAAAATAATTAAGTTTTTCTAATGGGAACCTAATGTCGTGACTTATTGCACGATAGTAGATTTCTAGTTTTGTAGGTGATTGGAATATATTAGAGTTTAAATAAAAAACATAAAAGAAATAAACCAGCATAAGTGAAATAAAAGAAATTAATAAAAACTTACCCAACGAATTATTTTTTGGAGTGTTATTCAAAAGTATGTTTTCGTAGTATTGTCTTTCACCTATATAAGAGGCAATATTTTTTTTTACTTCATTCTCAATAGAATCATGAATGGCTTCTAAAAAATTGGTTTTAATGAGATTATCGTCTAGCCGATCTGCATTCCGAAGTAATATCTTATGCAAATAGCTAATAGGTTTTTTCTGATTAATTTTATCTTTTAATATGTTGGTTGCATCATTTAATTCTTTTTGCGACAACAAACGAAAATTTTTAAGGGTTTCGAAATAGTATTCATGGCATGCACTTAATCCTTTTTGGTTGTTTGTGCTGCTCATATATTTTTTTGCCTCGTGATAGTAGAAATTGACCTCCTCTTCATCAGTTGCGCATTTTATTTTATAAAGATTGTATAATGCAATATCACTTTCAGATGAGGCATGACTATAAAAATCTTTGGATACTGAATTTGCTGCTTCTATTTGATTATTGTTAAGTAGAATACTCATTTTTATTTTAAAATAATCAATAGAGTCAATCTCTTTTCCAAGATATGGTAGCATCTCTTCTAGCGTTAAAATAGCTTTATCCTTGAAGTTTAGTTTGCCGTATAGAAAGGCTAGATTTCTATAATTTCTTGCAATTAATTTATTCTGGCCAGTTCCATTAAGTCTTTTATTAATTATTTCCAGTATTAGTGCTGCTTCACCTAATTTTTCGAGTGACATAAGCACTATGGAGTAGTTTCTTAAGTAATAAGAAGAGGGATCTTTATTCAAATCAATATTTTCTAATTGACACCGAAAAATGCTTTCAGCTTCTTTAGAGCGATCAAGTCTATATAAAAGTGCGCCATGAAGATTTAATAGTTGATAGGAAACATCTTCGTATAACTTTTTTTCGCAGACTGAGGTAGGACTTTTTAACTTGGTAAATAATAGTTTGCTCCTTAAAACTAAATTCAATGCATCTTGATATTCCCTCTCTTTCTCAAGCTTTGATGCAATAAAATTATTAAGTATTATATGAAAAATATCTATGCGGTCGAGTATTTCATAAGTTTTGGAAGTCGGTTGATTTGTGTTTTTAGATAAGTTATAAAAAGCATGAATCTCTTTAATAACTTCATATTCATTAGAATTTTTATTTATAGCGTTGAAAATTCTATTTATGCCAGTAGTATCTTTTTCAGATAAATAGCAATACAGCTTTTCTATTAAGCGGGGTTGGGATATTGTTTTTTGGCAAAAGAGAATACCTCCATAAATAAAAAAGCAGAAAGACAGGATCACTCTTAAATGTCTATAAATGGATCTAATGGACAAACCATGAAAGTTTATTCAAGAATAAGAAATTTCATGGAGAACATAACAACATTTTTTTTTTTTTCTGAATCTCCATAAATCCTATTTCATATGGAACTTAAATTTGTTAGAAAAAAAAACATGAAAATGTGTTAAAAGCATCTCTCCTAATGTAACCTGGAATTTAATAAGGTTTCATTCTTATATTAATGTGTTGAATCCTTTTTTATCAATTACCTCCAAGCAAGCCTCCTCTAATAAATAGCAGAAATTCATGAACACTTTTTGTTATAGGATTACAAGTGCTTACATATATAGATTGCTTTTAGCTTCCTTCTTTTTTTATAGTTCCGCACAGGTCATACTTGCTGACAATCTTGATTCGCTTCGGCATAATGCTGTTGTAGAATCAGATAATTATAAAAAGACGGACAATTTAAACCAGCTCGCAGAGATACATCGAGATACTTCGATCTTAGCTACCTTTGAATATGCCGATGAGGCTTATGCCGTCGCAGCTAAATTGAATTATAAGCTTGGTATGTCTCAAAGCCTTTACCATAGGAGCTATGCTCTAGCAATGAATAATGATTTTGAAGATGCGCTTTCGCTTATAAAGGAGGCTTTAAAGATTCATGAATCGAATGACAAATTCATTAAACCAAGGGCAGATTATCTAAAACTTAATGGGTGGATTTTATTTCATCTTTCGGACTATTTCAAATCCATGCAGCTCTTTAATCAGTCTTATGATTTGTATTTCTCAATAGACGATAACTTAGGGATGGCTAAGACACTACTGAATATGGGAGCAGTCTATAGTAGTTTGGGAGATAAAGAAACCGCTTTGAAGTACTATCAGGATGCATATGAGCTTAACCAACTCGTAAATGATGATTTCCTTGAAGTCTATTGTTTAAATAACATAGCTTCAATGTATGCTTACAAAGGCCTTCATTCTGATGCACTTAAACTTTATCAAGAAGCCAGTAATTTGTCTGAAAAAGCTTCGTTTTTAAGATTCCAGTCAAGAATACTTCGGAATATAGCCGATTCGTTTCTCTCTTTATGTGACTATGTACAAGCAGAGAAGTATTACTCGAAAGCGAATGAAATAAATATTAAAACGAACGATAATTTAGAAATTGCTAGAAATAAGATTAAGCTAATAAAATTAAATTCTACTGCTTTAGGGACAAAATCAAATCTCATAATCTTACATGATGCCTACAGTACAGCTGTTAAATATGATTATGTCCCTCTGCAGGTAGAGTGTACACATGAGTTATCAGTTATGCATGAGAAGCTAGGTGACTATAAAGCGGCATTAAAATTCTTGCGTATTTCCTCTGAATTACAAGATAGTATTGCTAATTCTGAAATTAGAGGTAAAGTTGAAATTGTCCGAGCAAAAAGACAATATAACTTACAAAAGAACAAGTTTGAAAAAAAGACTGAAGAGTTAGTCTTGAGAGAAAAGCTGAATCACAAAAGTAGGATTCAGAATTTTCTTATAGTTTTTATTCTTGTCTTGACTACATTGGGATCATTCCTCTACTTTTCAAATAAACGAACTATTAGGTTAAAAAATGATTTAACTTACCAAAATGAACTTTTGCAAAATTATGTTGATTTAAATGTAGAATTAGAGCATTTTGCTGCAATCGCTTCTCATGATATAAAAGCCCCTTTAAGAACGATTTCATCTTATATTGGATTATTGAAAAAAAAATTTTATGATTTAGGTTCATTAAGAGAGAAACAACATTTTGATATTATTGAAAAGAGTAGTAAAAGCCTTCATGCTCTAATTGATAATTTGTTAGTTTTTACTAAGTCTCGAAAAAATAAAATTAATACTCAACTTTTAGACCTAAATATCATTATCAACGAAGTACTGGATACGCTAAAATATTCTATTTCTGAGGCTGGCGCCAAAGTAGATTTAAATTTAGTAGATACAATGATCCTGGCCGATCAGAGTAGACTCAAGCAAATTTTGCAAAACCTTATTAGTAACTGTATAAAGTTTAGAGATAAAGAACGCACGATGATTTTAACTATCAACTCATGGCGTGAAAATGATTTTTACTTTATCTCGATTCGCGATAATGGTATAGGCATCGATGAGGAAAATCTTGAAGTAGTCTTAGAACAATTTAAAAAACTCCATAGTGAAGATGAATATCAAGGAAGTGGTCTGGGTCTGTCCATTGTTAAAAATTACGTGTCCTTACATGGTGGAGATATTGCCTTATCAAGAAATAAAGACTTTGGAGTAACAACCACCTTTACGTTGAAGCAGGACATCTCAATGTGAAATTTATTAAACTAGTAACTTAATATGTAAGTATTAATTAAGGATTATGAAAATTGAGACCTTGCAAATTTCATAAGTATTCATTTTTGTTTTAGCTACTAGACTTCTTATAATCTTCCGACTGTAAATATTTAAAAGTATCTGTCCCCAAGTTATCGTTAGTTGGTTATTTAACCAACTAAGCATGAAAATGTGTTAAATACATATATGGCTAACACATGTTTACATATTATTAATTTATGTAATATGTTTACGTACCATCCACGAGAATAACCCTATCCCAAAAGCATTAAACACATTTATTATTTATTGATCCATTAAAGTATGCTTCATGAGTTATACTCTGAGGGTCTTTATTTTAAACATTGTACAAATGACACGTTCATTCGAGTTTAGCTTTGGTTTTGCTACAAAAGGGCTCATTCTTTTTATCCTTTTTGGGTATCCGTTGATGCAACTTTCTGCCCAAAATTGCGACTGTAAGGATTACATTTACCTCAATGATCCTGCCAATCATATTATTCACAAATTTGATGCAACAAACCCTACAGCAGCATTTGCTGAGATTGGGACGCCTTTTGCGCAAGGTACTATACAATCACCTCACGGTTCATCTGCTGATATTAATGGTAATATTTATGTTAATGACCTTATAAATAAACATACGTATAAGTTGTCATGTGATGGGACAATATTAGCTACAGATGTGATTGATCCAGGAGTGGCTGATAGTCATTTTAACGCATTCACTATTGGGAATACCGTTTATATGGTTATGGGTGTGCAGACACCACCATCAGAGCCATTTGGTAGATCTAATATTGTTTCCTATGATTTATGCACTGGAGAACGAATTGGTGCATTATGTATCGAAGAGGAATTCAATAGGTTCTGGGGATTTCAACTCGGAGCGGATGGATGTATCTATGCTTCCAATAATTGGGGATTAGCCGAGC
>JAHDHH010000025.1 GCA_020631405.1 Saprospiraceae bacterium | reverse complement strand
TAATTTGTAATGATTTTATTGAGTTATCAAGTTACTACTTTTACATAGGTGCTATATACTCACATATATAGCCGAATATCTTAATAAAAGTACCCAGGATATATAGAGAGTGTAATTGCAGAAAAAACTGCCATCTCTTTATAAGAATATGACATAGTTACATAGTCACCAATTTATTTAAGCCTAGATTTAGGGCTTAACTTTTGCTATTAATCGAATTTGCCAATATAACACACCTTATCAAATAAAAATAGGCCATGCAATTGCACAGCCTACCAAAAACTTAAAACTTAATTCTTTTGTAATCTATCCTAATAAGGATTGGAGCTTCATGGCTAATCCCATGTCTCCTTTAATCTTAACCTTACCTCCCATGACTGCCATCATAGGGTTGAGCTCTCCTTTTGTGAGTTTGCCTAAGGTTTCTATACTTGTAGTGATAACGCAGTCGGCTTCCTTGTCTTCATTGCTTACTATGTTGGCCTCACCACTACCATCGATATACACAGGGCTATCATCTAACATGAACTTAATGGTGCCACCAATAGGTCCTACATTGTCTGCCTGTGCTTTGAACTTTTCTGTTACTTGATCTATCATTTCTAAATCGTTAAATTATTTGAATTTAAGAGAATACAACGCTATCCTCCTGTTGTATTGTTAATGTTGCTTCGTTGAATAAAGTTTCTTTCAGACTTGCAATTTTTGGCAATTCATACTTAAAGTAAAATTTCATAGTATGTAACTTACTCTCATAGAATCCTATTTTAGAAACCATATTTCCTGTAACCATTGCTGTTTTGGCAGTTGTTGCCATTTTCAACCATTGCCATCCTACAACAATTGTACAAATCATCTCCATAAAGAGTGTTGCGTCTGCTATATATTTTTCATGCTCTCCCTTCATTGCAAATGAGAGTAAATGCATAAGCGTCTCTTCTAGTTCTTTAGATGCCTTCTTGAGCTGATCAGCATATGGCTTTAAGTCATCATAATTCTCAGCAGCTTTGATAGTTGAGATTATCTCTTTTGTCAAAGCTCTCATTGCTTCACCATTGTTCATCACAACCTTCCTACCTAGCAAATCCAGTGATTGGATCCCAGTGGTACCTTCATAGATAGAAGTGATTCTGATATCTCTATAGTATTGTTGAAGTACAAACTCTGAGCAGAAGCCATAGCCACCAAGAATCTGAAGTCCATTACTCACAGATTCAATACCCATCTCTGACCCATATGTCTTCACCATTGGTGTCAAGAGTTCGAGTAGCATGTGATAGTTGTGTCTTTCGTCTTCTGGACCTGCCTCTGACATATCGTGGTAGTAAGCCGACTGCAATGTGAGTGCTATTGATCCCTCAGTTATTGCTTTCTGTAAGAGCAACATTCTTCTGACGTCTGGGTGCTCAATAATGAGGGCTTGCTCTTCATTGATATTCTTTTTACCGTGGTTAAGGATCTTTCTTCCTTGTGGTCTTTCTTTAGCATATTGCAATGAGGCGTAGTATGCGGCTGTAGCTATTGAGGTTGCAGTACATCCTACTTCTATCCTTGCTCCGTTCATCATCTGGAACATACACTTCAATCCTTGATTTTCAGGTCCGACCAACCAGCCTTTGGTATTGCCATTCTCGCCAAATACTAGGTGAGTGGTGCAATATCCTTTCTGCCCCATTTTAGGGAAATCACTAGCTGTCAATACATCATTGCTCACTAATTTACCATCCTCCATTCTGAATTTTGGCACTGCAAACAATGAAATACCTTTTGTCCCTTTTGGAGCACCATCAATCCTTGCAAGATATAGATGCACGAAGTTTTCACAATATTCGTGATCTCCACCTGATATAAATATTTTCTGTCCTGCAATCGCATATGACCCATCATCATTGGGCTTAGCTGTAGAAGTGATATCCGACAACGAGCTCCCAGCTTGTGGCTCAGTCAGGCACATCGTACCTCCCCACTCTCCTGCTAGCATTTTAGGGACAAACATATCTTTAACAGCCTGATCTCCAAACGTTACTAGCAATTGAGCTGCACCAGATGTCAAGCCTGGATATCCTGTTAAGTGATTATTGGCACACTCAGCGATATGACCTTGAGCTATATAAACTGTATGAGGCAATTGTACACCGCCGTCTTCATAGTCAAATGTAGCGCCGATATTTCCATTACTACCAGCATCTTTCATGTACTGACCTACTATAGGATGTACGATGATTTTGCCATCTTCATACCTAGCTTCTTGCTCATCTGTCTCTCTAAATGATGGATACATCACCGTCTCGGCATAAGTCATTGTTGAATCTAATAGAATGTCAAAACTTTCTTTGTCAAAGTCACTAAACCTTGGATAAGAGCACAACGATTCTACTTCCAACATTTCGTTAAGAATGAATTTGACATTGTCCATATCTATAAACTGAGCCATAATCTTGTATTTTTAGTTACTATACAAACATAAAATAAAAAAGTGACACTGTGTCATTTTTTTATTAACTTTGTTTTAATTCAAAAAAAGTTGAAGAAATAATTTCTTTACTGAATACAACATTAATCGAAATATCGCTTTACATTACTGTTGTCGTTTTTAGCTCTTTTTTAAAAGATCAATAATATCTAAATGAAATATAGAATTCAAAAAGTTGCAGTACTTGGATCTGGAGTAATGGGATCAGGGATTGCATGTCATCTTGCCAATGTTGGACTGGATGTGCTATTACTTGACATTGTTCCTTTTGACCTAACCGATGAAGAAAAGCAGCAAGCAACTCAGAGAAACAAACTCGTCAATGGAGCTCTTGCAAAGGCAATCAAGTCTAAGCCAGCACCACTCTACTCCAAAGATTTTGCAAAGAGAATCAAAACTGGAAACTTCGATGATGACTTTGATAAAATAGGTGATGCAGATTGGATTATTGAGGTTGTTATTGAAAGATTAGATATCAAGCATCAGATATTCGAAAAAGTAGAACAATATAGAAAACCAGGATCGTTGATATCCTCAAATACTTCTAGCATACCGATTCAAAGACTTGTAGAAGGGAGATCAGAAGATTTTGCAGCTCATTTTTGTGGGACTCACTTCTTCAATCCACCGAGGTACTTACCGCTATTTGAAGTAATTCCTCACAAAACTTCAAACCCTGGAGTGATTGACTTCTTCCTTGACTTTGGTAATAAGATTCTAGGAAAAGAAACCGTACTTTGTAAAGATACTCCTGCATTTATCTCTAATAGGATTGGAGTCATGTCTACAGCAAAGGTATTTCAGCTGACGGAGAAGCACAAGATGAGAATCGAAGAGGTAGATGCCATTACAGGGACTCTCATTGGAAGGCCAAATACTGCAACATTTAGGTTACAGGATTTAGTAGGTCTTGACACAGCAGATAAGGTTGGTCGATTTGTCAACAATAATGTATCTGACGAATTCTTTGCTACTGTGGAGAATGAAGGTAGTACCAAGTACATGGACTTTTTGATAGAGAACAAGTTTCTTGGTAATAAAACTAAGAAAGGATTCTACGAAAAGACGGGTAAAAAAGATGAGAAAGGCAAAAAGATCATCATGGCCTTGAATCTTGACACTCTGAGTTACGAGCCATCCATCAAACCAAGGTTGGCTGCAGTCGGAGCTGCAAAAAGTATAGAAATATTCGAAAAAAGGATCAATAACTTAGTGGATGGTACTGAGAGAGAAAATATCTTCTTGAAAGAGTACTTCGCCTCTCTGTTTGCTTATTCTGCTAATAGAATACCCGAAATATCTGACTCAGTATATGCACTAGATGACGCTATGAGAGCAGGATATATGTGGGACTATGGCCCATTTGAATACTGGGACGAATTAGGATTCGAAAAAGGATTGAAAATTATAGCTGAGTGTGGAGAAGTGGTGCCAGCTTGGATCACTGACATGCAAGCTAAAGGTCACTCACAGTTTTACAAAGAAGAAGGTGGTAAAAAGCATTGCTATGACCCAGCAAGTCAAGCTTACATACAAGTACCTAGTGCTGCTGAATTTGTAATCTTAGATCTTATCAGAAGTAAGACTCCAGTATTGCAGAATAGCGAATGTACTGTTCATGATATAGGAGATGGTGTGATGTGTCTTGAGTTCCAATCGAAAAGCAACGCTATAGGCGAAGGTATTGGTCAAGGACTCCATGATGCGATCAAACTTGCCGAAGACGAAGGTTGGAATGGTGTAGTCATAGGTAACAATGCAAAGAACTTCTCAGTAGGAGCTAACCTCATGCCAGTAGGCATGCTTGCAATGCAAAAGGATTTTAAGACATTGGACAAAATGGTCGATGAATTCCAACAACTCACCATGTATCTAAGGACTTCAAAAGTACCAACAGTGATAGCTACTCAAGGTTATGTATTCGGAGGTGGCTGTGAGATGGCTATGCATTGTGACGCAGGAATCTATGCCGCTGAATCATATATTGGATTAGTGGAAGTAGGTGTAGGATTGATCCCTGGTGGAGGTGGAACTAAGGAGATGGCACTAAGAGCATCGGATAGCTTTTTTGATGGTGATGTGATGATACCTACACTCATCGATCATTTTAAGCCAATTGCAACTGCTAGTGTAGCTACATCGGCTTATGAAGCATACTCATATAACCTCCTTGACCCGATGAAGGACATCGTCACTGTCAAGACTCCTACTAACATCAAGAAAGCTAAAGAAAAGGTTCTTGAACTAGCAGATGGCTATGTAGCAAAGAGTGCTAGAGAAGATGTAACTGTACTTGGTAGAAATGGATTATCAGCACTTTACTCTGCTATCAACGAATTCAGACTAGGACTATACATGTCTGATTATGATGTAGAGATAGCTCGTAAGGTTGCCTATGTTATCTGTGGTGGTGACCTGACTAGTAAGCAGCAGGTTAGTGAGCAATATTTACTTGATATAGAAAGAGAAGCATTTTTAACATTACTAGGTCAGCAAAAGACGCTGGATAGGATACAACATATACTGATGCATAATAAGCCATTGAGAAACTAATGTATTAGATGCTAGACGCATAGATAGTAAGATTTTAGAAGCTCATGAAGCACAATTTTAGAGAATTAAAAATTTGGCAGAGATCTAAAGACTTAGCAATCGAGGTCTACACACTGACAAAAGATTTTCCGAAAGAGGAAGTCTTTGGCTTAACTAGTCAATTAAGAAGATGTTCAATATCTATTCCTTCTAATATTGCTGAAGGTTGTGGAAGAAATACAACAAAACATTTGCTTAATTATCTTAATATCTCAATGGGGTCATTAGCAGAGTTAGAAACTCAAATGATCATTAGTATTGAATTAAAATTTATAACAACAGAAAAAGGAAACTCCATATTGAAAGAAATAGATGAAATACAAAAAATGATTGCTGTCTTTATGACAAAGGTCTGACATCTATTAATCTAATAGTCTAATCTCTAAATTAAAACAATGGAAGCATACATAGTCACAGGATATAGATCAGCAGTAGGAAGAGCAAAAAAAGGTGGATTTAAAAACTATAGATCAGATGATCTCGCCGTCGATGTCATTAAGCATCTAGTAGAAAGTGTACCACAACTAGACCCCACCCTGGTAGATGATGTCATCGTAGGTTGCGCTAACCCAGAAGGAGAACAAGGATTGCAAATCGGCAGGCTTATCGCAGCAAGAGCCCTTGGCATAGAGGTACCTGGTATTACAATCAATAGGTATTGTGCTTCTGGACTTGAAGCAATCTCAATGGCTGTCGGAAAAATCAAGGCAGGTTTTGGACATATCTATATTGCTGGTGGTACGGAGAGCATGTCTCTTATCCCAATGACTGGATACAAACTATCCCCTAGCTACAAGGCGAATATAGACAATATCAACTACCATGTGAGTATGGGGCATACAGCAGAGGCTGTAGCAGCTAAGTATGAAGTAACAAGAGAAGAGGCTGATGCATTCGCAGTAGAATCTCACAAAAGAGCAGCTGCAGCAATTGATGGTGGTCTATTCAAGGATGAGATAGTACCTGTAACCGTGGAAGATGTCAATGTCATCAATGGTAAAAGAGTCGAATCATCACATGTCGTAGATACTGACGAAGGAGTGAGAAGAGGTACTTCAATGGAAGGACTTGCTAGGCTAAGAGCTGTATTTAAGCAAGGCGGTGTTGTGACTGCTGGTAATTCATCGCAAACTTCAGATGGAGCAGCATTCACCCTCGTCATGAGTGAAGAAATGGTGAAGCAACTCAACCTAGAACCAGTAGCGAGAATGGTAACTTGTGCTGTAGGTGGCATAGATCCATTATATATGGGAATCGGTCCATGTGTGGCAATCCCTAAGGCCTTAAAAAATGCTGGTATGAAGCTTTCGGATATTGAGCAGACTGAGCTCAATGAGGCATTTGCGGTACAAGCACTTGCTGTAATGAAGACAGTCGGACTAGATCACGAAACTGTAAATGTCAATGGTGGCGCAGTCGCACTTGGACACCCACTTGGATGTACTGGTGCTAAATTGAGTATCCAACTGATCAATGAAATGAGAAGAAGAAACCAAACGTATGGTATGGTGACTGCTTGTGTTGGTGGTGGACAAGGTATTGCCGGAATTTTTGAGAGGTTGAATTAAGACAAAACAGGTGCACGTAGAAGAAGTCATACCAAGTAAACGCCAGCAAAATAAGGCACAAGTACAACGTAAATTATTAGATGTAGCTCTAAGTTTGTTCTCAACTAAAGGATACGAGAACACTACAGTATCTGATATTGTAGAAGCAGCAGAGATAGGCAGGGGGACATTTTACAATTACTACAAAGATGTCCACAGCATATTCAATGCTGTCATGGAAGAGATGAATCTCGAAATCCAACAACGGACAGTCAAAGCTAGAGCTGAGGCTCATGGCCTCTTTGAGCTGCTTTACAGCTCCTTTAAGAGCTTCTTGGAGTATGTGACTAGTGATAGGCTAATTGACTTTCATAGAAAGAATCACGCCTATGTCAGGACATCAGCCTATTCTTCTGACATTATCAAAAAAATCTTCTTTGACGTCAAGGATTCTTTGATCAAAAACAACATTGACTCTGACTTTAAAGATGATTATGAAAACAAGCTACTGAGTTACATGATTGTAGGATCAGCAACTGAACTCTTCCTCAATATCATCTCAACCAATGATGAATTGGATATTGATAAAATGGCAAACTTCCTTGCCAAGCTCTTCACCAAAGTCCTATACAACAAAAAACTATAAGGCAACATTCGAAAAAAGAGGATAGGAAAGGTTAAATTTGGTATATGACTGATGTATTCACTTTCTTCGAAACGATGCCGAATAGCTACAAGCTTATCTGGATTTTAGCCTGCTTATCTGTGAGTTGGCTATTAGAATTTGGCACCCCTCTATTCCACCTTCAGTACAACAAACTAAAACACATAGGAACCAACTTAGTCTTCCTGTCTACGTCAGTAGTAATCAATGCAGTGTTTGGGCTCGCTACAGCTGGTATCTTCCTCTGGTTGTCAGACGCGAATTTTGGGGTACTCAATTGGATAGATTTGAATATCTGGGTAGAATTACTCTTAGCTATACTGGCACTAGATCTCTTTGCTCAATATGTAGCACATGTCCTATTGCATAAGGTAAGATGGATGTGGAAGTTTCACTTAGTCCATCATAGTGATACTGAGGTGGATGCAACTACAGGGACAAGACACCACCCTGGCGATTACATGATCAGAGAACTCTTTGCGCTAGGTGCTATTATCCTATTTGGAGTTCCATTTGCATTTTACATCATCTATCGTTTTTGTACTATATTTTTCACCTATTTCAGCCATGCAAATATCAAAATACCTAGCTGGTTAGACAAGACACTGAGTTTGGTGTTTATTAGTCCTAATATGCATAAGTTTCACCACCACTTTGAGAGACCTTGGACAGATACCAACTTCGGAAATATCTTTTCACTCTGGGATAGAGCTTTTGGTACTTTTGTCTACGCTGACACAAACGATATCGTATACGGCGTTGATGTACTCGACCCAAGCACTTCAACTGACATAGTCTACCAGTTTAAATTACCGTTTGACAAGAGTATCAAAACAGACTAGAAAACAATCACTTAGTACTGCATAACTTACTAATGTGACTTAGTAAATGTAGACCTATACTCATTACCACCTGCTGAAACTAAGATATAATATTGTCCGTCAACTAATGCCGAGACATCTATACTATTACCTTGAACAAATGAAGTAGTTGAGACCACTTTACCCAGATGATTTAATATCGTAAGTTTAGCATCCTTACCTAACAAAACTGGCACATCTACAGTGATGAATTGAGCCGTTGGGTTAGGGAATACCGTAATTTGCTCTACATTATCTATCACATCTTCCGTACTAGAAGGAATAATTTGAACGTCATATTTATAAATTTCCCCAGTGATACACGGATCTGTGACTGCTTCCAATTTCCAATCAAAGAAAAAGAAGTAAATCGACGGAAATGAACTATTAGTCAATGTCAACCAGGTATCAAACTGTAGTGGAAACCCAGGATTAAAGAGGACTTTAAACTGCGGGTGATCAGTTTGAAAACTAGCTTGATTCACATCAGAATCTGTTGTAATTCGGTAATTCTCGCCACCAACTACTGACCAATCAAGGGCAATCTCATGGACACCTCCCTCAGGCAAGTCTACTGACACTCGTCCAATCTCAGTTCCATCACTTTTGACCAATACAATCTCTCTGACTCCATCCCCTGTGGACTCTACATTGACTGATTTAATCACAAGGTCTCGCTGTGGACTAAAGTACATTAAACCATTGCTATCAAAGAAGTTGTCACTTAGGTCTGAGTTAGCAATCTCAAATCCAGCCGTGGTGCTTATCGGTGTAATATTCTGTGCTACTGAGAAATAAAACGCAGTATCCACACTCGCTTCAAAAGCTAAATTATCTCCAGATTGAATGAGGTTGCTTCCTAATTCATCATCAAACCAAGTAGTATTGTCTACTCCAGTAGAAAGAGTCGCTGGTCCAGGGTCTACTGCACTTAGTCTATCCATATCTATTAATGGCGAAACGAACTCCACTGAAATCTCTTCTGAAAATACCTCAGCACATAGGCTGGTGATTTGAGCTTGTACAGTTCCTGACTCTTCGACGACATAAGAGCTACTAATTGATCCGTCTTGCCACTCTATTTCTTCATAGTTAAGTACTGCGACTTCGACATTACTTCCCTCACACAACACGATATTACTTGATACATTCAACACTGGCTCTACTAATATTGGAGTAGAATGGACCACAAGAGTATTAGAAGGGACATCACATCCTGACTTGAATGCTTGATAGGTGCCAGGCTCACTGACGGTAATCTTATCTGCTACTTCTCCAGTACTCCAATTCACTATTCCATCATTGCTAAATATTGTAATATCCTCACTTCCTCCATCGCAAACGAAGGGTTCGTCTTCAGTGTAAATAGATGGAAGACTCTCAAAACAACTATTCTCTATGGCAAGGTAGTGTTGGTCAACCTCTATTTCTGTAATCACATCTCTCATCCCCGAAGGCCAATCGATGGTCACCGAGTCAATCGTAGTAGATGCACCAAGACCAAAGTGCTGATTCATAGTATTTTGTATACTGTAAGACACTCCTGCCTTAGAAAATCTATGCAACACTCCTTCAGGAGTATACACTCTAACCAAGGCACCAACACCCATTCTATTAGAGACAGTACCTTGCAGAGCTACACTTAGAAAATGATTGTCATTTCCTTGGTTAATGTAAATTTGATCAGGCTTCAGATCACTCCCGGACAATCCCCTGCTACCTCCATAGATATCAATAAACCCATCATTATTGATGTCACCAAAAGCTCCAGAACGTAGCCCACCTAAACCATTCACTGCATCACTGTTGAATTGAGCTGTGAATTGGCCTCCATCGTTATAGTAGATATAAGATCCTATTCCAGCTACCATGATGTCTTCCCATCCATTGTTGTCAAAATCAGCAACAATAGTCTGATATGCAGTTCCATTATTGACAACAATAGTTCTAAATTCTATGTCTTCTGTGAAGTTTCCTAACCCATCATTGATATACAATTGATTCGGGAATCCGTGGTTGGCTATGACTAAATCTTGAAAACCATCACCATTGAAGTCTCCGAAGTCTGCCGCCCAAGTCTGAGCACCACTTGCTACCCCTCTTTCTGCAGCTGCTTCTGTAAATGTACCATCTCCATTATTAATGAAGAGAGCATTAATCCTTCTTGGATCGGTATCCTCTAACACCCCTAATCTACACTTTCCAATATATAAATCAACATCCATATCACCATCAATGTCAGTCCATACGCTTGAGTAGTTTCCTGAATTGTCAGAAACTGGATCAGTATTCATGTCAATGTAATCGCTTCGATCTATCAAGTTGCCAGCACCGTCATTGATAAACACCTTTGAATGCTCATCATCATTACAAAGAAACATATCTATGAAACCATCATTATCTATATCAGCAATACTAAATGCCTGAGCAAAAAAGTCTCCAGCACTGATTTGTTGGTTGAGGCTGAAGGTATTCGTCCCAGAATCTCTATAAACAAAGAGTCCATCGTAAGACCCAGAAAAAAACAATTCGTTTCTTCCATCATTATCAAGATCAAACACTCCCTGAGCCCAAGGTCTTGCACTAGTACTATTGAACCCTGTCACCTTGTAAAGGCTATCAATTTCTTGAGTATTGTGGTATACTGTTACTCTATTCTCCTCTACAACTAGGACATCATCTACATAGTCCCCATTGATATCTGTGATCACTTTTGGTATAAAAGAATCGTAGTTCGTATTGTTGAAGTAGTAATTCGTTCCGTCAAATGTCACCTGTGTATGACCTGCAATACTGATGATTAGTAACAATAGTGTTGTAAGACTATTTCTTTTTAGATTTTCCATTGTTGTTTTTGGATTTGAAAATATTACTAAAAGTGTCCTTAATAGAGTTCTTCTTCTTCCGCTTTATTAATACATACCTTAATGACACCCCTGAAGACCTAATAACCCTATTGTCATTAAACTTATTAAATAAAATAATAGGTTGGAAGTCGGCTGCGATATTAAGTCTACCAAATGTCAGCTCGGCACCCAAAGTTAAGGGAATTATAGGAGATTGTTCTAATATATTATTGTCTCGTCCTAAGTGCCATATGTAACCTAGACCGATTCCAGTGTAGAAGTTTATTCGTTTCGAAATCAGCGGTAGATGTTGTTTTGCCAATAGCTGAACATTGCGATTACTATCAAATAGCCCATCCTCATAGATGATTTCTGCTGATGATCGCTTTGCAAACCGCTGTACAGCTGTAATACCAAAATCACTTCCTAGCCTAATTCCTATTGCAGAATCATACGCTTGACTGAAGAGCAATTGACTACTACTTGAAAAGCAAAATAGGACAAACAAACAGATTGTATTTCTTACCGAATTTCTTTGCATCTTTATCATAACACATACTTTAGTAATTTTGATCAAATTTGACTTGAATTGAACGTTTTCAACACAGCATTAGCATATCTCAAGTATTATTTAAAAGCTCAGACGGTATATAAAATCCATTCTCCGTTTTTATATGATATGATAGCTCAATGCTTTCGTGATAAGCGAGAGTACTATTGCTTTAAGCAAATAGAAGAAGTCAGAACCAAGGCTAAAAAAAATACTCAACAAATCACTCTTCAGGATTTTGGTGCTGGTTCCAGGGTAAATAGTGGCAATACAACAACCATAGCTCAGATTGCTAAGAGTGCCACTTCAGGAAAAGATAAGGCTCAACTCTTTTTCAAACTCGCAAAACACTTTGGAGCGAAGACCATAGTTGAGCTAGGTACTAACCTTGGCATATCAACAGCATACCTTGCTTCTGTCAACTCAGAAAATACAGTATACACCTTTGAAGGAGACCCAAGTCTTGTTGGCATATCCAAGGAGAATTTCAAATCCCTAGGCTTAAATAACATCGAAGTAGTCGAAGGCAACTTTGATAAAACTTTGCCAATGTTTCTTGGACAGTTCGACAGAACAATTAATCTGGTCTACTTAGATGGCAATCATAGGAAGGCACCCACACTTCAATATTACGAGTGGCTCCTACCCTACTTTTCTGATGAAGTCTTAATTATTGTCGATGATATTAGGTGGTCAGATGAGATGTATGACTGTTGGCTTACATTACTTGCCAATGGCAAGCACAGCTATAGTTTAGATTACGGGACATTTGGACTGATTGTACACAAGCCAGCTACTCCCATGTTAAAAGCTCCAGCTGACATAATCTATATCGACTCCAAGTTAAAACCTTGGCAAATTGGCTTGTTTTCTTAGACTACCTCGACCTTGAGGACTTGATGAGCTTCTCAATTGTAGTATTAAGTAGCTTGATTGTCTGTGTTTGATTATCTACGATGGTCTTCAAGTCATCTACTTGATCAAATACACCTCTTTTTACGTTCTTTGGAGAAGCATTAAATGAAGAAATAACTACTTCGACCTCCCACACTTCTTTAAGTTCTATAACTGGTACTTCGAATGGTTCATAAAACGAATTATCCGAATTGAGCACAAGGAGCTGCTCTGCTTTAAGCTTATTATTGACTCTTTTCACATAGACACTATCCATTGTTATCACGATATAGACGAACCCATCTCTTATCTTGGTGTGCCAATTATTGACATCTATCGAACTGCATACTACCTTGTCTCCTGCAAATAGTGTAGGCTCCATTGAGTCTCCAGAGATATCAAAACACCTATGTAAGCCTGTCTTGTAATCGTAACCAGGTAAGTTAAAATGTGGCATTTCTGATTCAAGTATGGCTGTGTGCACCTGACCTCCATATCCTGCTTGAGCTGCAACTGGGACGTAACCAATATTACCTTTAGTATATTCTGTCAGTGTTGTAGGTTCTCCATTGAGAAACATATCACCCTTGCCAGTATAAAGATATTGAGCATTTAATTGATAATGCTCTACTACCTTTGCTATCAGGTCAATAGTAACGTTTCTTTTTTCTTTGATGATGTCATGCAAAGACTGTGCATGAAAGTCTAGCGAAAGTGCAAAACTCCTAAAAGAGTGGATGGCTCCTGTTTCTTTGAGATGCTTAATGCACTTGATGAAGCGTGAAGTTACAACATGCGTCATAGCTAAGATGGTTTGTTTTGATTACGTAGAACAAATATATATTTTTTATATATCAAATTAAACTTAATATGTATTTATATTACATAAAAATTTAATGTTTCAAAATTTATCCTACTTATCAACGATTTATACATTAAATAATAATAACATGTATCTAGTAAATATGTTACAAGTATTTTATATATAAAGTTTCATTAATGTGTAAAAACCTATTCTTTAGCTAATATTTCTGTTTTTTCTCCGAAGTATTGAATAAACTTCTGCATGTCATTTGCAAGATCAGCGTTCTTTGTTGCTTTGTAGTATGTATCTGCTATAGACCTTAATGTTTGGAAGACAAATCTGTCCATCTCATTGATCTGAAGGTCAGATGTCCATAGATCTATCTTGACAGTGTCCAGCTTCTCTCCATCAAACAGTGCCAACATCATCGCTTTACTGTCCACGTCTTCTTGTATATCGTCTCCCGAACATATAATTTGTTCCGGCATGTTGTCTTCTGACAAATGAATCGCTAAGTTGATATTCTTTTTCATAGTTGCTTGGCCTTAATTCAGTACAAATGTAGCGTTTATCTTAAGCAATACATTACAAGGCAATAGACATGATTCTCAAAATATCTGAACAAAATGTCTTGATAAAGTTTAAGAATTATACAAAGCAAAGCAAGAAAAATACAATCTTTGAATATGAAGTCTATACAATATTTTGCAATCCTAATGTTTTTAGTACTTGGACACTATCTCAATGCTGCTCATATCATTGGTGGTGAGATGTATTATTCTTGTGAAGGTGTGGGCAATTATACATTCACACTAAACCTCTATCGTGATTGTGCAAGTGGTGGTGCTGATTTTGATGGTGTGCCTAATGGGTTTCCTGGCAATATAGCCATCTATCGAGGTAATGATCAGAATACTTTTAGACGTTTGAGCTTACCTGCTCCAGTAATTTCAACAATAGACCTCACTACTGGCAACCCATGTCTCAATGCACCAAGCAGCTTATGTTTACAACAAGGAGTCTATACATTCTTCGAGCAATTGCCCGTAAGTACTGAGCCTTATTACGTCGTCTACCAAAGATGCTGCCGTAACCCTACAATAAACAACTTGGTAGACCCTGGAGATGTCGGGGGCACCTACTCCGTAGAAATAACACCCATAGCTCAAACCACCTGTAATAATTCGCCAAGGTTCATAGGATTACCACCTCCGGTAATTTGCTTAGACGAAGCGTTGACTTATGACCATAGTGCATTTGACCTAGAGGGAGATTCTATTGTATATTCATTCTGCACGCCTGTCAATGGTGGGACTAGAAACAATCCCATCCCTGACCCTGCACTCCCGCCGCCTTGGATGCCTCTTACCTATGCGACACCTTACACATTTGACAACCCCATGGGCGGCAACCCGACTGTCTCATTAGACAATGATGGATTCATTACTGGGACACCAAATATCGAAGGGCAATATGTCGTCACTGTCTGTGCAGATGAGTACCGGAATGGTCAACTTATAGGTGGCATAAAGCGAGAGTTTCAATTCAATGTCACAGACTGCATACCATTCATTCAAGCTCAGATTGTGAGCAATGCAATTGAAGAAGATAAGTTTATCTTATACAGTTGCAATGACCTCAATGTACCATTTAACGATATTAGTTTTCCTTCTCAAAATGTCGAGAGTTTTTACTGGGAAGTAAGTATTGACGCAGATAGTACGATTCAATGGAATGCTCCTAACTCTCTTATTGCATTTCCATCACCAGGAATCTATGATGGTCAGCTTATCGTAAACCCAAATACACAGTGTAGTGACACAGCATTCTATGAAGTGATTATTACTCCAGAAATGGCTCCATCGTTTGAGATTGACACCAGCATATGTGAGCCTAGCCAAATCCAGTTTGAAAATAATACTTTAATCCCTAGCGTATCAGACATCACTTGGGACTTTGGAAACGGGAATAGCTCTTCGATTGAAAACCCGACAAGCACTTTTGAAGATCCTGGGACGTACCCTATAACCCTAACTTTAACTGACAGTATCGGATGCATAGAAACTATCATAGACACTATCAGTTACTTTCCCATCCCTCTCAATTGGGAAATAGCTTTGGATAGTAGCACAACTGGTATTTGCCCACCCGTTGATTATTATTTTGGAGTTCAGTCTGACTTTCTAACAAATGATTATGCTATAGCGTGGAGCACAGGAGATAATCAATCTGGGACGGGATATCAATATACTCATACTTATCAGACTGCTGGTACATATGATGTTGCAGTTGAGATTACATCACCTATAGGGTGTACTGACATCAAGACGTATCCTGCATTTGTTGACCTGCCTTTTGGATTATTTATTCCAAACATTTTCAGCCCAAGTCTTTCAACGATAAATGGGTCCTTCTGCATTCAATCACTTTGCTCATTGACCAATTACGAACTCCAAGTATTTGACAGGTATGGGAACATTGTATTTAGATCAACAGATAGAGATGCCTGTTGGGATGGCACATCTGATGGTAGGTTTGTACAAGCAGGCGTATACGCTTATCGCTTAAAATACAATGATGAATTCGGGGAAGAAAACATCATTCCTGGAGATATCACAGTAGTCTACTAAGCATGGCTAGTCGTCTCTTTATTCTTACGGTTACTGCTATATTGAGCTGTGCAACTTTCATGACGAGAGATCAGCAAATTGGTACACAATACATCTTACAAGCATGTGGCATGCATAGTCCTTGGAACTTAGGCTACCAAGATTCAACATGGTATACTTTGCATAGCAAAAACGACTCCTTGTATTTTGCATTTGACGTCAAAGACTCCACTCAAACCATACGGATTCAAGATAAGTTTCACCATGGAATAGCCCATTCTGATCGCGTCGAGCTCTTCTTTGCAACGGATACATTATTGACAAGATACTACGGTCTTGAATTAGGAAGCGACTGTAGGATTTTTGACTTTGAAGGCTTCTACCCGGATAGTATTAATTATAATTGGAGTATACCAAGGAATCAACTGTCGTTAAGCTGCAATCACAGCATGGATTCCTATCAGGTCGCAGGATCAATCAGTCTCAACTATTTGAACACTCTCAATCTTATCAGAAACAACACCCTGATTCTTGGACTATTTAGAGCTGACTATACTCGAATAGATGATGTCAAAGCTGTCACTTGGCTGACCTGGAAAGTTCCATCCACTCCCCAACCTCAATTTCACACACCTAGTGCATTCAATATAATATCCTTAGAAGTCAAGCATGACTAAGCAGAGATAGGTTGTACATTTGTAGTATGTTAAAGCAGATATACAGATTTCTTAACCCTCGTTTTCAACAAATATTTCTCGACTACAAGGTCGACATGAAGCCAAGGTATGGTCATGGCAAGCCTCCTCATGACATGCTCTACCGTATTATCAATGACAATAGGCCAGCTTACATTGACCTCTGTGCAGCTATCGTCGAACATCGCGAGGCACTTTGGCAGATTCCTTATGATGCGAAAGAGGCAGAGCTTCATTATAACAATGGATTTTTACCAGGTTTAGACATTGCTGCTATGTACACTTTGATTGCCAAGTACAAGCCTAGTAAGTATATCGAAGTAGGTTCTGGCAACTCTACAAAGGTGGCACATCTAGCTAAGCAACATCTGAATCTTGATACAACAATAATCAGTATCGACCCAAATCCAAGGGCTGAAATCGATCACCTAGCTGACAAGGTCAATAGAGTCCCTTTTGAAACAATAAGTGAGGATCTCTCTGTCCAACTCAAAGCTGGAGACATCTTATTTATTGATAATTCTCATAGGATTTTTCCTAATTCTGACTCAATGGTATTCTTCCTCGAGTTGCTACCAAAACTTACCACAGGAGTGATTGTGCATATCCATGACATCTACCTTCCGTATGATTACCCACAATTTATGTGCGACAGAGCTTACAATGAACAATATGGCCTAGCTTGTTTTCTTCTTGCCAATCCTGGCAAATACAAGACTCTTTTTCCCAATTACTTCGTATCTGAAGATAAGGCACTTTCTGAAAGTCTACTACCACTTTGGGAACACCCGTCTATGACAAATGTAGAAAGGCATGGCGGTTCATATTGGTTGCAAATTAGTTGATATGACTAATAAAATATTGTATATTGGATATAATCAAATATCTAAACACTACACAATATGGTCACACCAGATATCAATATCCCAGCTATTATAGTCGCTGGACTAATTCCTAGTATTGTAGGATTTATATACTACAACCTTATATTCAACAAGGCATGGCTTGCTTCTCTTGGTAAGACGAACGAAGAAATGGAGCCTAGCAACCCAGCAATTACTTATGGACTTGGTCTATTAACTGCGATGCTAATTTCTTTTAATCTTAATTTCTTAATACAGTTACTCCACAAAGATGTAAATAGCGCAGGAGAGTTATTTATCAATAGCAACTTTTCATTTGGTCACGGATCACTGCATGGTGCTTTAACTTGTCTTTTTATGATATGCCCTGTGATTATTAGCTTAGGTGTATTCCAAAAGGCATCAGGAAAAAACATCCTCTTGAATTGTATATTTTGGATAATTTGTCTTGGCTTAATGGGCGGAATATTGGACGCTTGGCACTAATTCATATATTAATGTCTAATTTTGGTCTTCTAAACAGCAATAGACACCTATATGAATCGTATACTCACCCCTGCATTAGTTGTTATTGGGCTAATGTTTAGCCTTCAAGGCGCTGGACAGCAAGGACTAAAAAACGGGTTATCAAACCAAGGAAAAATGTTCTTCTATTGGGGCTACAACTGGAGTGGGTACACTGACTCTGATATTCGATTCACTGGTGACCATTACAATTTCACTCTGACAGATGTTGTAGCGGTGGATAGGCAATCCTCATTTGAGGTCAACACCTATTTGAACCCTACTAAGTTTACATATCCACAGTATAACTTTCGAATTGGATATTTTATTCGAGATGACTTGTCGATATCGATTGCTATCGAACATATGAAATATGTCGTTACTCAACTACAAGAAGTACAGATAGATGGCTATATCGAACAAAGCACCGATGACCATACTGGGATTTTTGAAAATGCCAATAAAACTATTACTCCTGACTTCCTAAAATATGAGCATTCTGATGGCCTTAATTATGAGAATATAGAAGTCACTAAATACCACACACTTGCCACCAATGGAATCCTTGCTACTACTCTATTGGTTGGAGCCAATGTAGGTGTCTTCACTCCAAAAACTAATGTAACATTACTCAACAAGACTAGGCATGATGCCTTGAATATTGCTGGATATGGACTTGGTCTGAATGGTGGGATAAAGCTCAATCTCAATAAATCACTCTTTGTTCAATCTGAATCAAAAGTAGGATTTGCCCATCTTCCAAACGTAAGAACTACTGAATCAAAATCAGATAAGGCAAGTCAACACTTTTTCTACTATCAGTTCAATGTAACTTTGGGTGCTCACTTTCGTGTGAATAGTAAGAAAAGTTTAAAACATTCGACATTGGAACTCTAAGTTCCGTTGAACTAATTTGTACGCTGTAGGTTATAATTGATAATGAAAAAGAAT
Source organism: Saprospiraceae bacterium (assembly GCA_020631405.1). Taxonomy (GTDB): domain Bacteria; phylum Bacteroidota; class Bacteroidia; order Chitinophagales; family Saprospiraceae; genus JAHDHH01. Next base: position 34,422 of record JAHDHH010000025.1, on the reverse strand, counting down.
CCCATTGATAAGGATAAGATTGCAGAGACACCTTCTCTATTGCCATATGCACATACACTAGGCAGTGCAATCATTAAGCCTTATGACGAAGGCAAGATTAAAGGACTTGCACTCAAGTCAATGTACAAGCAAACAGATAATCAACTTGGTCAAATCAAAGAACAAGTAGATTTGCTTGTCAAACAAGCTCAAAAAATACATGATAGAATAGCTATTTCAGAGGCCATCTACCAATCAGAATGTAGATTCAAACCTCTCATTGGACATATCTACCATCTTTATGAGAAAAGCGATAGCAAAAAAATACTTTCAATGGTAGGTCCAAGTGAGTGGGGAGCTAATCCTCCATACCAGCACATTGCAGAAGTAGAACTGCTGGCGGACCATACATGGGACATCATCTCCCAGTAGCTATTTGTAGAAAATTCAAGTAAGGTTAGCAACATCAACGTTACATAGCTCAGATGCATAAGTGAGTTACATCTGAACTATGATAAGATTGTTATTTCTAGTCAATCAAGACTATTCTTCTTGTTAATTTGTGTCCACCAATGGTTAACTCTACGAAGTATATCCCTCTATCGAGTGCTTCTAGGCTTATAGTGTAATTATGGTCACCAAATTCCACCTCATTGCCTAATACTTTATTATCAATTACAACTGATCCTAAGTCATTCAATACTGAGACACTTACATTACTAGTTACATCAGTTGTTGTAATGTTAAGATTGATAATATTAGTTGTTGGATTTGGATAAACACTTGCTTTTGCTGGGTTAAAGTCTAAAGTAACATCGATTACTACTACTTTACTGAGTTCTACAACACCACCAGTAGAATTAGCCTGCAATCTGTAATAGTGACTACCAAAGTCTACAATATCTGCATCTACATATGAATACTTAATAGCATCGTCAGACTGATCTGCAACCACCTCTCCAATAGTAACAAACGTTCCACTATCATCCATCTTCTGAATCTCATATTTATCGATATCAAGATCTTGAGTCATTGTCCAATTAACTATATTATCAGCACCACTTCTATAACCATTCACTGTAAGCCATGAGGTAGACAAGACATCCGCCATCACAATACCAACATCTAAATGATCAATAACTTCATTGGCTGCTATTGCATACAAACTAGATGTATTCATGCCGTTGACATTATCAATATCACTATCAAGATCGTCTGAAGTTGCATTCGACAACGTTGGAACATATCCTGAAGGTGGGAACAGATGAATGTAATATGATCCAATGAGTAGTGAGTCAAATACATAATTACCAGCAGCATTAGTTATTGTACTATCTATCATTGTACTGGTATTGTCATAAAGGCTGATAGGGATCCCTTCTGCACCAATCTCATCAGCATCTTGGATACCATCATTGTCATCATCATACCATACTCTATCACCTATTTGACTTGGTTGATAATATCCTGCCCCTATATCACATACCTCTTCTCCGGACGACAATATGTACAACCCAGTCTGTCCATTAATATTAATATCAGAATCAATTAATTCATTATCACCAATATTCTGACTAACAGGTAATAAACCCATATCATTATCCTTAACCACAAAGTAGTAGGTTCCTGGAGGCACACATGTCTTCCAATACCCATCTTGGTCTTCAATTGCATTGTACTCTGTAAACACAAAATCATACAGAGCATAACTATTACTTACTTCATCCAGTCTATAAAACTCGATCTTCACTCCATTGATTCCTGATTCAGTTGCATCATAGGTCCCATTCTGTTGACTATCTAACCATACTAAGTCACCAATAGTAACGCATTGGTAAACACCAGCGAATAAGTCCAAACTAGCTTGTCCAGAAACTAGTGTAAATATCTGAGAAGTACCTACTCCATTACTGCCATCAACATCACTATCTATGGAAGAATCTCCACTAAGTGGGAATGTGAATTCATAACCAGCTGGCAAAATAAATCTCAAATAGTAATCGCCAGGAATAACTTGAGAAAATAAATAAGTCCCATCAGCATCGGTGAACGTACTTGCGACTACATTATCTTGAGCATCTATTAGCTCAACCATCACTCCATTTAGTGTCATTTCATTGCTATCATATAATCCATTGCCGTCTTCATCAATCCAGACTAGACTACCTACGCTAGCATAGGCAATCAATCCAATGTCGTGAATATCGGTTTGATTAGGATCAAGGACAAAGCAACCACTTAACCCCTCACTATTCACATCACTATCGTCAGTATCATCGCCACCCATATCTTTCTCTGTAAAAGTACATCCTGGGTCTATCGATGATATATCAACACCTATTTCATAGTTACTCAATGGCAAATTAGAAAATCCATATTGTCCATTTGCGTCAGAAACTTGAACATCTAACGCTGTGCCATCACAATCAAACAGCATAATAGTAACCCCTTCTACTCCAGGCTCACCTGGATCCTGCATCCCATCTGCATTAAGGTCCTTCCATACGAAATTACCAATTTCGAAAGTAGCTATTGGAAGAGTAATACTATCTTCATCATCGTCATCTCCGCTGCCGTTATTATCCTCGTCAACAGAACTATCAGTATCCGGATTACTATCAACGTCATCACCATCATCTGAGATAATCTGAGCATTGTTGATTAAGCTTACCCCAGTATAATCAAGGTCAACTTCAAAGGTTAACTCAACAACCTCCGTAGTGTTAATTGGAAGAGAGGATATCTCGAAGATCATTGGACTAATCTCATCAGTATTAGAAAGACTTGCAGCATTGCTACTGATGTAAGTCAGGCCTGTCACAGGAGTATCTTCAAATTGTACAAGACTAGCATCAACATCACCTTCATTTACTACAGATATAGAATAAACTATTGTACTTCCAGGCATGTATGGACCTGTAGATGTTTCTGACTTGAATAAAGCCAAGTCATAAATACAATCACTTTCTGCAATGGTAGCGCTACATATAGATGTACAATCGTTTTCGTCTTTAATGGTTATCTGATATGTTCCAGACGCTAGGTTCTGAAATGCATTGGCACCTTGATAATTGCTACCATCTATTGTATACTGATATATACCAGTACCGCCAGTACCTGTTACAATAATTACTCCTGGAGAGAGTGTTTCACAGTCAATCTCTATGACATTAGTTACACAACTCAATGCTTGTGGCTCACCTAGGTCAACAGTGCTAACAACGCTACAATCATTAGAGTCTGTTACAGTTACTGTATGACTTCCCGCTGATAGGTTAGTTGCGGTTGCCACTATTTCTCCATTATCCCAATTGTACAGATATGGTGGCACTCCACCAGAGGCAGTAACTGTTGCTGAACCATCTGAACCACCAAAACATGATACATTATTCTCAACAACTGAGCTACTTACTAGTAAGGTAGGCTCTGTCATTTCAAATGTACAAGTACTTAGGCATGTCAGAGAGCCTATCGTCCTTATTGTAATAGTATAGATGCCTGCGCCTAAATTACTGAAGAAGCTATTGCTCTGATAATTAGTACCATCTAAAGAATATTCAAAGTCATTAGGATTGCCTGATGGAATTACACTGATAGTTCCTGTTAGATCTCCATTACATGCAATAGCGGTACCAGATACTGAACATGTTGGGGTTTCTTGTTCTTCTAGAGTTGCACTGCATGTTGATACACAATCATTTTCGTCCTTAACATAGAGAGTATAGGTTCCAGCTGATAATCCATCAAAAAATCCAATTGTGTTTGAATAATCAATATTATCTAAACTAAACCATGTATTGCCACTTCCACCGCTAGATACTATGGTAATGACACCATCATTCGCATCACAATCAGATTCATTTGTAGCAGTCGCTGTACATGTGAGTTCTAATGGTTCATCGATAAAGACACTGCAGATTTGCTGGCATCCATTATCATCTGTAATAGTCACTGAAGACATTCCTTGAGGTAAATTTGCAACTGTTTGCAATGTATTACCATTTGACCACAAATAGTCATATGGCGGAGTACCCCCAGTTGGATTAGCTGTTGCCGAACCACTTAATTCTCCAAAGCAGATAATATCATTGTTAACTTCAGTATCACATGAAAGAGACATTCCCTCACTTACAACTGCCATACAAGTACTTATACAAGCAGTACTACCCTCATTTCTTACAGTAATTGTATATGCACCAGCGGTTAATCCAGTAAAGAGCCCAGATGATTGAAATGAACTTCCATCAATGCTAAATTCGTAGCTCCCACTGCCTTCAGTAGCTGTCACTTGTATACTTCCATTGCTCAATCCACTACAGTCTACATCTGTTGAAACGGCAGTACATTGAGGGCTGCTAGGACTTGTTACTGTAGCATCACATGTTGACTGACAACCCGATGAGTCTTGTACATACACCACATAAGTGCCAGATCCCAAACCTGTAAATTGACCACTAACATTGGTAAAGTCAATACCATCAAGGCTGTAGGTATATCCACCCACTCCACCGGTCGCTGTTATTTGAATACTTCCGTCAGCCAACCCACAATCAGTCTCATTTGAAGGCACTGCTACACATACTACCGCAGATGGTTCTGCTAATTCCTGAGAGCAAACTATCGTACAAGCATTATTATCTGATATTGTTACTGAATAGGTGCCAGATGTCAAATTAGCAATTGCGTTGGCCGTTGCTCCATTGCTCCAGATATAAGTATATGGTGCCAATCCACCAGTAGGTGTTGCAGATATTGAACCAGAATCAGTTCCATTACATTCGACATCTTGGGCATCAAGACCACAGTCTAAAGACCCTCCACCTGACAAAATATAATTACAAACACTTTGGCAAGATGTACTCCCGGCATTCCTGACTATTATTGAATATGTCCCAGGAGAAAGGTTGTCAAAAAATCCAGATGCCTGAAAATTAGTGCCATCTATACTGTAGACATAATCACCAGATCCACCTGATCCAACTGCAGTAATGGTACCATCATTAGATCCATCACAACTTACTGGTGTTCCTGAAACGGAACAAGATGGACTATTAGGCGAAGTTATAGTTCCTATACAGCTAGACTTACATCCAAGCTCATCTTGTACAAAAACAGTATAGGTTCCAGAGGTTAGCCCTCCAAATACTCCATTTACATTAGTATAATCTATGTCATCTAAGCTATAAGCTAAGATGCCAGTTCCTCCAATTCCACTTACTACTAGACTACCATTCTGTGTACCACAATCTGTTTCATTATTAGCAACAATAGAGCATGATAATGCATCTGGGCTAGCTAATGAAATATTACAAAAGGATTCGCAACCTAACAAGTCAGTTACTGTAACAAAGTACTGCCCACTTACTAGACCGGTAAGGTTACTTGTCATTGCCCCATTAGACCAAGAATAACTATAAGGAGCAAGGCCTCCGATAACTGAAACAGCCACCGCACCATTAGAATCACCAAAACATTGTATGTCACTTGAAATGCCAATACTACACGTAATTTCCGTTGGCTCTGAAATGATGACACTGCATGTACTTGTGCAAGAAGGTTGTCCTAAGTTTCTGACAGTGATTGTGTAATTGCCTCCATCAAGATTTTCAAATAATCCTGATGCTTGAAAATTAATACCGTCAATGCTGTATTCATAGTTGCCAGACCCGCCTAATCCAAAAGCACTAATAGAACCGTCCATAGCTCCGAAACAACTTACTCCTGAACCACTAGCACTGCAAGTAGGACTACTTCCTTCTTCTATAATCGCCATACATGACGTCATACAACCATTGGTATCTACACCATATATGGTATAAGCTCCAGCCGAAAGATTGGCAAAAACACCAGTGCTATTAGGATAATTGACTCCATCTAACCCATACATGAACGTTCCAGAACCACCAACTGTATTCACCGTGATTACTCCATCTGCTGCATCACAACCAGACTCATCTTCCACAGTTGTAGTACAAACTAAGACAGCTCCATCTTCGATAGTAGTTGTACATTGAGTTGTACATCCTTGTGCATCCCTAACAGTAATTGTATAATTGCCAGTAGATAACCCTGAAAATAATGTTCCAGGCTGGAAATTGACTCCATCGATACTATAGTCAAAGAATCCATTTCCACCAAAAGCTCCTACACTTATGGCGCCATCACTTCCGCCTGCACAAGAGACATTTATTTCTGACAAAGAACATACTATTGGACCAGGTTCAAATATATTGACATTGCAAATTGCATCACAACCATTACCATCTAAAACAGTAACTGTATGATTTCCTCCTGACAATGCAGTAGCTGTGGCTGTCATCGAGCCATCGTCCCACAGGTAAGTATAACTGCCTAGTCCGCCACTTGCCAATGCAGTGGCCGAGCCATTATTTTCATTATTACAGGTTATGTTGCTATTTAATTGTACACTACATATAAGCTCATCTGGCTCTGTCAATAAATAATTACAAGTACTTGTACACGTTGTAGTACCTTGATTTCTTACCGTCAAGCTATATGACCCCATCGACAAACCTACGAATGTTCCACTTGTCTGAAAATTCACTCCGTCAATACTATATTCGTAAGACCCGCTGCCTCCACTTCCTGTAATTATTATTACTCCGTCAGAAGCTCCAAAGCAAGTTGGATTTGTACCAGAGACAGAGCAAGATGGGCTACTCACAGATGTAACGGTGGCAGAACAATCCGTTGAACAGCCATTTGAATCTTGAGTGTAAACGAAGTATAATCCCGAATTCAAATTATTGAAGACTCCTGTTGTATTATTGAAATTCACTCCATCAATACTATAGACATAGGGACCAGAACCTCCTGATGCTGTGACAGTGATTGTTCCATCTGCAATACCACAACCTGTAGCATTAGTAGCAGTAGCTGAGCAAGTAACTTGCGGACCATTAAATATGGTAATAGTACATGTAGATATACAATCTACTGCATCTCTTACTGTTACTGTATAAATACCAAATGAGAGATTGGTAAATAATGTTGAGTTTTGGAAAATTACACCATCAAGACTATACTGGTAACCACCTTGGCCTCCAGATGCAGCAACACTAATACTTCCGTCACTTCCTCCAGCACAACTTACATCAGTTTTGGCTAATGAACAAGTCAATGCTGTAGGCTCAAGAATAGTAATATTACAATCTGTCATACAAGCATTGCTATCGGTGATAGTGACTGTATAAATACCAGAAGTCAAATTCGTAGCTGATTGATTAGATTGCCCATTACTCCAAGCATAAGTATATGGACTAACACCACCATTTGGAATAACGGTAGCACTTCCATCAGAACCATTATTACACGAAACATTAAATCCATTTACGCTGCAGCTAAAGTTCATACTCATGATTGTTGCGGAGCACATTGATATACAGCCATTTGCATCTTGGATAGATACTGTATAGGTGCCAGCAGCTAAGTTTTCAAACACATTCCCCGTTTGGTATGCTCCTCCATCTAATGCATATTGATATGCGCCAGTTCCTCCATTACCAGCAACAATTATGCTTCCTTGACTTCCTGTCCCACAATTGCCTTCTGAAACTGTTAGAGTACAAGATAACGCTAGAGGCTCCGTAACTGAAATACTGCAAGCAGTTTGACAAGATTCAGCATCTGTCACAGTCACTGAATATGTACCTGGAGCTATATTAGATCTGCTTGGGCTTGTGTTTCCGTCAGTCCATGAGTAATTATATGGTCCTGCGCCTCCAATTGCAGCCGCTGTAATTGATCCTGAGTTATCACCAGCACATTGGATTCCACTATTTAGGTTAATCATACAATTCAGAGCCAATGCTTCAAGCACTGTATAGGTACAATTACTCGTGCAATCTGTAGTCCCAGTACTTCTAACCGTAATAGAATAAGTATTTGGTGCCAAATTGGTAAAAAGTCCCGAAGGCTGGAAATTGACTCCATCTATACTGAACTCATAATTACCTGTTCCTCCAGTACCTTGGACAGAAATAGTACCATCATCTGCGCCTACACAGGTTTCATCAGTACCAGAAATGATACATCCTGGACTACTTGGAGAGTTAATTGTTGCAGAACAAGTAGAGCTACAGTTATTTGAATCTTGAACTATGACATTATAAGTACCAGACGATAAGCCAGTAAATGTTCCCGAAGAAATATAAGTTGTCCCATCTATACTGTAAGTATAACTTCCACTTCCTCCTGACCCACTCACAGTGATTTCACCATCCATGGCACCGCAATCGCTTTCTGGGACAGCTGAAGCACTGCAACTCACTACAGGTAATTCATTAATTGTAATTGTACAAGTAGAAGTACAGCTATTTAAATCCATTATTGTGACAGTATATACGCCAGTCACTAATCCAGAGAATATTGGATTAGATTGGAACGTCACTCCATCAAGGCTATAGGTATAAGGCGCAGTACCACCTGTACCCATTACCATGATAGCACCATCACTACTACCACTACAACTGACATCATTTTTAGATAACGAACAGTTCAGAGCTAGTGGTTGAGTAATTAGAGTATTGCAAACGGATTGACATCCATCATTATCGATTACTGTAACTGTGTAATTGCCAGCAGAAAGCCCAGATACGCTTTGCGAATTTGAACCATTACTCCAATTATAAGTGTATGGACTGTTGCCACCATTCGATGTTACACTTGCCATAGCATCATTGCCTCCATTGCAACTCACATTAGTACTTGAAACTGTGCAAGTAAAAGTACCACCGACAATGGTCGCATTACAAGTAGACGTACAACCATTATCATCAAGAATTGTCACAGTATAATTTCCTGCACTAAGGTTTGCAAACATATTACCTGGTTGAAAATTGACTCCATCAATTGAATACATAAATGGACTAGTACCACCAGAGCCATTTACAGTAATCGAGCCAAGAGATCCACTACCACAATCCATCCCAGTTGTAGTGATGCTACAAGACAATTGTGTTGGCTCTATGATATTGACACTACATACTACTTGACAACCAACAGCGTCGGTAATGGATACTTGATGATTACCTGCTTCAAGATTCGAAGCTGTAGCCATATTGACACCATTAGACCAGAGATAGGTGTATGGACTCACTCCTCCGCTTATCAGGGCCATTGCCGAACCTGTAGACTCTCCATTACATAATACATCATTGTTTTTTAAGACAGCACAGCCCATACCTGGAGGATTTGTCAAGCTATAATTACAAACACTCAGACAATTCTGTGTGCCAACATTCCTTACTAAAACTCCATAGCTACCTGGTCCTAAGTTAGTGAATATGCCACTAGATTGAAAGGAAATACCATTGATACTATATTCATAATTGCCAGAGCCACCAGTACCTTGAATTGTAATAGTACCATCTGCAGCTCCATTACACGTAATCGGAGTGCCACTAATAGTACAACCAGGACTACTTTGTGAGTCAATGACAGCTACACATGTGGTACTACCACCATTATTGTCTTGGGCATATACGGTATAAGTCCCAGAATTCAATCCTGTAAAGACTCCGGATGTATTACTGAAGTCTATGTTGTCTAAACTATAGCTATAGCCGCCTGATCCACCAGATGCGCTTACTGTGATTGTACCATCCATAACGCCACAATCCGATTGATCTGTAGCATTAGTTGTACAACTCATCTGACCCGCTCCTACTACTGTTGCAAAGCACATTGATTCGCAAAAGTTAGCATCTCTGACAGTAATAGTATATGACCCTGGAGCTAATCCGGTAAATACATTACTCCCTTGATAATTAGATCCATCAATTGTGTAACTGTAACCAGGAGTTCCTCCATTTGCATTTACTGTGATTGTTCCGTTATTGCCATTTGTCGCGTCACTAGCAGTAGTGGAGCATGAAAGCACTGTAGGCTGACTAATACTCACAGAGCAAGCAGTCACACAACCACTATTATCCATGACTGTAACTGAATAGTTACCCGGCGCCATATTTGAAATAGTTTGCGTATTCGAACTATTTACATCGTTCCAACTGTATGAAAAAGGGCTATTTCCACCATTAGGTAAAACAGTTGCCATCCCATCATTACTGCCGGCACAGCTTACATCCATTGCACTAATAGTACAGGAGAAATTGAAACTTGATACAATTGCATTACAAGAAGTAGTACATCCATTGGCATCTACAACATCAACATTATAGGTACCAGCTACTAAGTTAGCAAACATGTTGCCTGGTTGGTATGAGCCATTATTTATCCTGTAGAGGAATGGTGATGTCCCACCTGATGCAGTAACAGTAACTGAACCCAGATTCCCTGTTAGGCAATTGACATCTTGTGCCGATGTAGTACAACTAAAAGGGTTAGGCTGCTGTATAGTAACACTACAATCATCAGTACAGCCATTTGAGTCTACAACAGTGACAATGTATGTCCCTACTGATAAGTTATCAAGTAGAAACCCAGTTGCTCCATTACTCCAAGTATAAGTATACGGACTACTTCCTCCTTCAGTGTCAACGGTTGCAGCCCCATTAGACTGACCATTACAGAGCACGTCATTTAACTTTGTAATTGAACAGACTATTGATCCTGGATCAGTGACTGTAGCAGTACAAGTACTAGTACATGTTGCGTTTCCAGTATTTCTTATTGTAATTGTATAGTTTCCAGCGGCTAGATTATTAAATGTACCAACAGATTGAAAGTTTACTCCATTGATACTGTATTGATAACTTCCTGACCCACCGGTCCCAACAACTGTTATCGAACCATCTGTGGCCCCAGTACAAGTAATAGGAAACGCAGTAGCACTGCATGATGGAACACTAGGAGCTGTGATAGTCCCTTGACAAACTGCTATACATCCATCCTGATCTTGAGCATATGTATTATAAGTACCTGCACCTAAACCTGAGAATACACCTGTGGTATTATTGTATGTAATTCCATCTAAACTATAAGTATAAGGACTAGATCCTCCGCTTACATTCACTGTTATACTACCGTTAGTCTGCCCACAATTAGTAATATCTGAAACATTGGTAGAACAAGAAATAGCAGATGAGCCTGCAATTGTTCCTGCACAAGAAGTAGTACATCCATTGGCATCCACAACATCAATAGTATAAGTGCCAGCTTCTAAGTTTGCAAACATATTACCTGACTGATATGTACCACTATCTATACTGTAGAGGTAAGGTGCTGTGCCACCTAGCGCAGCAACAGTTATAGAGCCCAAATCACCAGTTATGCAGCTGACATCTTCTGCTGAAGTCGTGCAACTGAAAGGATTTGGCTCTTCTACAATAACACTGCAATCATTTGTACATCCATTAGAGTCAATAACAGTAACATTGTATGTCCCTACTGATAAGTTATCAAGAAAGGCTCCAGTTGCCCCATTACTCCAAGTATAAGTATATGGACTACTTCCTCCATCAGTGTCAACAGTCGCAGCCCCATTAGACTGACCATTGCAGAGCACATTATTTAGCTTAGTAATTGAACAGACTATTGATCCTGGATCAGTAACTGTAGCAATACAAGTACTAGTACATGTTGCATTTCCAGCATTTCTTATTGTAACTATATAGCTACCGGCAGCAAGGTTATTAAATAAACCAATAGATTGAAAGTTTACTCCGTCAATACTGTATTGATAACTGCCTGAGCCACCAGTCCCAACGACTGATATCGAACCATCGGTGGCTCCAGTACAAGTAATAGGGAACGCAGTAGCACTGCATGATGGAACACTAGGAGCTGTGATAGTCCCTTGACAAACTGCTATACATCCATCCTGATCTTGAGCATATGTATTATAAGTACCTGCACCTAAACCTGAGAATACACCTGTGGTATTATTGTATGTAATTCCATCTAAACTATAAGTATAAGGACTAGATCCTCCACTCGCGTTCACTGTAATACTTCCATTAGTCTGTCCACAAGCTGTGACATCGGAAACATTTGTGGAACAAGAAATAGCAGATGAGCCTGCAATGGTTCCTGCACAAGAATTAGAACAGCCATTTGCACCCTCTACTATTACTGTATAGAGCCCAGCAGACAAGTTTGAAAAAGTTGCACTATTTTGAAAATTTACTCCATCTAAACTATAAGAATAAGGCGCTTGTCCACCAGATACTGTGACTGTCAAACTTCCGTCGTCTTCACCACAAGTTGTGCTATTCAGCGTCAAAGAGCAAGATATATTTGACGATCCTTGAATAAAACCTGTACACGTACTTGAGCAGTTATTAGAATCTGTAAGTGTAACTGAATAAGAACCTGCAGATAAATTAGAAAAAACATTACTATTTTGAAAATTAACACCATTGATAGAATAGATATATCCTCCGCTACCTCCTGTAGCATTGACTGTCAAAACTCCATTCGTCATACCACATGTCGTTGGTGTTGATGAAGTTGTACAACTTGGAACAGGAGGACTAGTTATTGTCGTTGTACAAGTCGTCGTACAATCGTTAGCATCCCTTACTGTTAGAGTATAAGTTCCTTCCGCAAGACCTGAAAATGTAGGACTACTTTGGAAGTTCACTCCGTTTAGTGAATATTCATAACTCGTCACTCCTCCACTTGCAGATACAACTAATGATCCGTCATCTAAACTACAGGTAGCAGGAAATGCAGTTACGCTGCAAGTTAAGGCAGAAGGACTTGAGATAGTAACCATACATGTAGTAGTACAACTATTTGCATCTTCAGCTGTAATAGTATACGAACCAGCTGCTAGATTACTAAATGTTGGATTGGTCTGACTACTACCTCCATTTAAACTATAAGAAAAAGGCGATTGACCACCACTTACACTTACTGTCAGACTTCCATCTGAATCTCCAAAACAACTAATGTTTTGACCAGATGCAGAGCAAGTCAATCCTGCAGTAGATCCTACAACCCCAGAACATGTAGTTATACAGTCATTTGAGTCTCTTACTATAATCATATAGTTTCCAACACTTAACCCATTGAACTGACTACTAGATTGAAAATTTACACCATTAATACTATAAGTATAATTAGGGGTTCCTCCTGTTGCACTTACACTTATTGATCCACTATTTGAACCACTACAACCTGCATCAGTTGTTGATAAACTACAAGATAATTGACTAGGCTGACCTATACTGACAGAACAAACAGCAGTACACCCAGACACTTCAGTTACTGTGACGGTATAATTCCCCGTAGTGAGGTTATTGACACTCTGTGTCGTGGAAGACCCTGTATTACTCCATGCAAATGTATAAGGACCACTTCCACCAATTGGAGTCACACTTGCCATACCATCATTACCATTAAAACAAGAAACATCCATACCTGATGTTGAACAAGTTAAAGTGATATTTTGGATTGTAGCATTACATGTACTAATACAATCATTTGCGTCTTTAACTGATATCACATAACTCCCTGCTGATAAATTTGAGAATACAAACCCAAGTTGATAGGGTCCTCCATTTAGTGAATATTCTTTAGTACCTGTACCACCATTTGAGCTAACAGTAAGCTGTCCTGTACCGTCAGAATTACATTCATTTTCTGTCATGGTAATGCTACAGGTCAATGGAGATGGTTGATTGATAGTCACATTGCAGGCTGTCACACAACCGTCATCATCAGTAACAGTTACAGAATGAAAGCCTGCTAATAAGTTGCTAACAGTCTGAGTCGTTGCTCCTGTACTCCAACTATATACATATGGTGCTGTTCCACCTGAAGTTTGAACTTGTGCTGCACCATTATTTTCAGAATGGCAAATAACATCATTCAATTTATTGACCGAACAAGTAAATACGGCTGGATTAACAATCATAAAGTTACAAGTGCTGGTACAAGCTGTAGTCCCAACATTCCTTACTGTAACTACATAATTTCCTGTACTTAGGTTATTGAAAAAACCACTTGATTGAAAAGAGCCCCCATTGAGGCTGTATTCATAATTCCCACTTCCACCTGTACCTAATGCTGTAATCGTTCCATCGTTAGCTCCTACACATGAGATTTGAGTGCCACTTATAGAACACCCTGGAGTGCTTGGAGCAGATAAAGCCGTAGAACATGTGGAAACTGTCCCATTTGCATCCTGTATAAACACATTATACGTCCCTGAACTTAAGCCAGTAAACACTCCACTTGTATTTGAATAATTGGACCCATTGAGGCTATAACTATATGGCATCGTGCCTCCTGTACCAGTATTAGTAATAGTACCATCCATAGCACCGCAATCTGTTTCATCTGTAGATGTAGCAGAGCAAGTTAAACTAGGGCCTGAACCATTAATAGTTCCTGTACAGGTTGTCTCACATCCGTTGTCATCTCTTACTAATACTGTATAAGTCCCAGGGCTTAAGCCCATAAATGAGGGACTTGATTGAAAATTGACATTATCAATGCTGTAGAGATAGGGAGTAGTTCCACCACTAGCACTTACAGAGAGTGCTCCGTTAGATCCATTGGTCGCATCAAAGGTCATCATAGAACACAACAACTCAAAAGGTTCATTAAGCGCAACCACACAAGAAGTCACACATCCAGCGTCATCCGTGACCGTCACGGTGTAGACAGTAGGAAGTAAGTTATTGATTGTTTGTGTGGTCTCCCCAGTGCTCCAAATATATTCATATGGAGTAGCCCCGCCAGTAGCAGTTACTGTTGCCATACCATCATCAGAAAAATAACAAGATAAGTCTGTCCCGTCTATTGTACATTGCAAATTACATGAAATAGTAACATTAAGAATAACATTATCTCTATCATCTTCAGAAAGTATCCCATTAGCTGGTGTACTATCAATATCGTCGCCATCATCAACAGTGATTTCTGCCTGATTTTCTATAGTTGCGCCTTGATAGGTCGGATCAATTTGGAACATTAAAGTAATAGACTGACTTTGACCAGGTGTCAATGATGCAATCTCAAATTGCTGGTTTCCCAAATAAGTTACATTTGAGGAAGCATTAAATCCTTGATAGTTCAGTCCAACATCAGAAAAATCCGTAACCTGTATATCGCTTGCATTGGCTTGACCTTGATTAAACACTACTATTGTAAAACTTACAACATCCCCTGGCTCTATAGTTCCGAAAGTAGTTGTGATCTTAGTTAAAGCTAGGTCATATGTAGGCACTATATCAATAACTACAACTGATTCGTCGTCGTCTATAGGATTACCATCACCATCATCGTCATCAAAGTAATCTTGCATAGGATCACTGTCTATATCATCACCATCATCCACAAGAATTTGTGCTCTGTTTGCTATTGTTGTACCTTGATAAGTCATATCAATCATAAAATCTACTTCAATAGTTTCTGACTGCCCTTGAGGGATACTTGAGATAATAAAACCTCCCAAAACAGGTTCAACAACATTTGGATTACTCATTGCATCACTACCTAAGTAGTTAAAGCCAAAATCCGGATTGTCTTGGACTTGTATATCAAATGCATCTTCACATCCTTCATTGGTGATTGTGATGGTAAAAGACACATTGCTACCTACAGCATAGGGTCCACTGCTACTCTCAACCTTAGTTAAAGCTAAGTCGTAACCAGAAGAACTAGAAATATTAAGAGGAGAATGGAAGTTAGCCTCAACACCACGAGCAAAGCAGAATGACATGCTTTGAATCGCAATCAATACGAATGGAATAATGATTTTCATACACAGTTTTTTACCATACAGCAGAGCCATATAGCCATTATAATAAAATAACGTAACTGTTTGTAGGGATGTATAGTTAGTTATACGAGTGTAAATATATTACAATAATTCGTAATATAACGTAATACATTCACTTTTTTAGCAATTCTTTTATACTATTAAGTATATTACCATGGCTATCATCAAGTTACTCTATTGAATTAATTTAATACTATGAAGATCCTTAAACTCTTGGCTATAATTATTCTATTAATTTCGCTTTCGAATTGTAAGACAGTGAAAGAAGAATCTAACTCTATGACAACATCTACTCCTGAAAAACCAAATACAGGTATGCTAGAATCAATAAGCAGAAAGGTTACTCTGCTTGATGCTCCATTGGCAAAGGTTGAACCATATGAGATTACCACTCATGGTGACACGAGGGTTGATCCCTATTTCTGGATGAGGCTATCTGATGATCAAAAATTAGCAGAAACCCCAGATTCTCAAACTCAGGAAGTCCTTGACTATATAACTGAAGAAAACAAATACAAGGAAGAAGCACTGGGTCATTTAGGTGGGCTTCAGGAACGACTATTCAATGAAATTGTGGGGAGAATAAAGCAAACAGACGAGTCTGTACCTTACAAGTCGAACGGCTACTTTTATATCACTAGGTATGAAGAAGGCAAAGAATACCCAATACATAGCAGAAAGAAAGAAAGCCTTGTAAACGAAGAAGAAATCATGCTCAACGTAAATGAGCTTGCAAAGGAGTATAACTATTACTCTGCTAAAGGACTATCAGTAAGTAGCAATAATAAAATCCTGGCCTATGGAGAAGATACACTAAGTAGAAGAATCTATACTCTTCGCTTCAAAAACTTAGAAACAGGAGAGTATTACCCTGACATCATCGAAAACACCACTGGAGGTGTTACATGGGCAGAAGATAACAAAACTGTATTTTATACAAGAAAGGATGATGCTTTGAGGTCATATCAAATCTATAAGCACGAGTTAGGCACTGATGCTAACAATGACAAACTAATTTGGCATGAAGTGGATGACACTTTCGGGACATTCGTCTACAAGACTAAGTCAAAGAAATATATAGTTATTGGTTCGTACGCAACTCTTTCGAATGAATACCGATATATTCCAGCTGATCAACCAGATGCAGAATTTAAAATCTTTCAGCCAAGAGTGAGAAAACTCGAGTATAGCATTAATCACTATGGTGACAAATGGTATGTTACGACTAATAAAGATGGTGCTGAAAACTTCAAGTTAATGGTTTGCGATGAAGGAAGGACTGGGATCGAAAATTGGTCAGAATTTATCGAACATAGAAATGATGCCTTACTCCAAGGTGTTGATATCTTCAAAGATTATCTTGTACTCAGTGAAAGAGTCGATGGAATCTCAAAAATCAGAGTTAAAGCTTGGGATGGTAGTGAAGACCACTATATTGACTTCGGCGAAGACGCTTACCTTTCCTACCCTAGGACTAATCCAGAATTTGATACAGATATAGTAAGATTAAGTTTCACTTCACTAACGACCCCAAGCACCACTTATGATTACAATATGTCAACTAAGACTCTTGACTTAAAAAAACAACAAGAAGTCGTAGGTGATTTTGATGCAAATCTCTATGCTTCTGAAAGAATAATGATTACTGCCAGGGATGGTGCAGCAGTACCTATAAGTATTGTTTACAAAAAATCTACTCCGAGAGATGGGACTGCCCCCTTACTATTGTATGGTTATGGAAGTTATGGAAATAGCATGGATCCCTATTTTAGCTCTGTAAGGCTTAGCCTGCTAGATAGAGGTTTTGTGTATGCAATAGCTCACATCAGAGGAGGACAAGAACTCGGAAGGCAATGGTACGAAAATGGAAAATTCCTCAAAAAGAAAAATACGTTCTATGACTTTATAGATTGTGGTAAGTATCTAGTGGAACAGAAGTATAGTAGCGAAGACAATCTTTTTGCAATGGGCGGAAGTGCTGGTGGATTACTGATGGGAGCCGTGATGAATTATGCCCCTGACTTATGGAAGGGAGTAGTAGCTGCTGTACCATTTGTAGATGTCGTCTCGACTATGCTAGACGAAACTATACCATTGACCACTGGAGAGTTTGACGAATGGGGCAATCCCAAAGATGAAGAATACTATCATTATATCAAATCTTACTCTCCGTATGACAATATAGAACAGAAAGACTACCCCGCTACCCTGATTACAACTGGCTATCACGACTCTCAAGTTCAATATTGGGAACCACTCAAGTGGATTGCCAAATTAAGGGCAAACAAGACAGATAACAACCCACTACTACTGCATTGCGAAATGGAAGCAGGACATGGAGGGGCCTCTGGTAGATTTAAGCGATATCGAGAAACTGCTCTTGAATATGCCTTTATTCTTGACTTAGCTGGAAAGACAGGAAACTAATCTATGTCATATACCGATCTATTATTTGACATAGACAATACCTTATTGGATTTCAAGAATGGAAGTAGGCAAGCGTTTTCGCTTACTTTCGGGGCATTGGGACTAGACCATAGTGATGAAGTCTATGCAGTATATAACAGGATAAATACTGCCATTTGGAAACAATTTGAATCCAGGGAAATTGATGCAGTAACATTGCGCTACAAACGATTTGATGATACGATGAAAGCTCTAGGCATTGAGGGCATTGATGGCAAAACACTGAGTACTAACTATCTGAAGAACTTAATCCAAACTACTACTCTCTACCCTGCTGTTGAACAACTACTGACCAATCTTCATAGCTCCTATCGACTCCATGTGATTACCAATGGGCTGAAAGAAGTACAACGAGCTAGACTAAAGAGACTTAATATTGATCACTTGTTTACTAGTATTACGGTATCAGATGAAATCTCTGTAGCAAAGCCACAGACTGCATACTTTGATCATGTTTTTGACAATTCACCTTTTAAACTTACAAAGGCTAATACCTTGGTAATCGGCGATAGCCTTACTTCTGACATCCAAGGAGGGAACAACTATGGCTTAGATACTTGCTGGGTTAATCATGGAAAACCAAATACTACTGCAATCCGACCCACCTATAGTATAGCAGAGGTAATCCAAGTCATAACCATTTTAAAGAAATAAAAATATTTGCAGCAATGCAACCCTCTACTTTGAGCTGTGTCTTTAGTACAAATGATGCACAATTATCAAAGCAATATTACATAGCCAAGTAAATCAAAAAACTGTGATGCTTCATCAACATCAAGATCTTATTGAATCAAGTAAAACTGGCAAGCGCCTAGCGCAATACCAACTTTACAACTTGTATGTAGATGCGATGTATTCTACTTGTTTTAGAATGCTAGGCAGTAGAGAAGATGCAGAGGATGTCCTACAAGAAAGCTTTATTACAGCTTTCAGAAAGCTTGATCAATTTAGTTATGAAAGTACATTTGGTGCATGGTTAAAAAGAGTGGTTGTTAATCATTGTCTAAACTTTCTCAGAGACAAGAAAGTACACTTTACAGATTTAGACAATGCTTCTATTGCTGATGAGATAGAAGAGGTAAACGTGTCCTTTGTTGAAAATATTGAGGACCTAGCTAAGGTCAAGCAAGCAGTTGCAACACTACCAGATTGTTACAAACAGATTATCACTCTATACTTATTCGAAGGATACGATCATGTGGAGATTGGAGAAATACTACAGGTCTCTACTGGCACCTCTAAGTCGCAGTATCATAGGGCTAAGAAAAAATTAATGGAAATACTAAAGCAATTATAATGGACTCATTTGAAAAACATATCAAAAAGAACAAGGCTTTTTTTGATGAAAAAGCTCCAAACAGTCGCAAGATGTGGGAGCATATTGAAGCTGAATTGGACAAGGGTGAGCACTCTCATGACAATGAACCCAAATTAGGTTCAACCATTGTAGGAATGATTCTTCTCTTACTAGTTTTAGTAGGCATTGGACTAGGCATCAACCATGTAGTGGAAAGCAACAAAGCTCCAGTATTAATGGCTCATAATGCATCTGAAGAGCTCAATGCCATCGACCATCATTATACCAGATTGGTAGGCTTGAAAATAGACCAACTTAGACAGTCCGAACAACTTTCTGACTTAGAGAAGGAAGATTTTCTAGAGTATATCGAAGAGCTCACAAATGAACAGAGCGAACTCAAAGTAAAACTTGAAAAAAACATTAATAATGAAGAAGTACTAGAAGCTATTATTGAAAATTTCAATCAACAAATTAAACTTATTCAACAATTACTTGAACGAGTAAACCATACAAATAACATTCAAGATGAAACAGGCATTTACATTTAAGATATTCTTAGCAATGCTGATCACTCTACCCTTGGTAAGTCAAGGTCAGTCAATTGCAGAAAAAGTCACAAAAGACACAATCACAGTTGAGGATTTCGCAGAAGTCAGAATAGAAAATGAATACGGCGATGTAGTCATATCAACTTGGGAAAAACCGTCTATAGCTTATGAGTTTCTGATAAGGGTTGAAAAGAGAGACCTAGATGCGGCTGAAGACTTATTAGAAAGAGTACAGGTTGATGTCAGTAACTTTGGCAGACTTGTAACTATCAGCTCATCTATAGCTGATAGAGAAGATAACTTCTTTACTAGATTGCTATCCGATATACCTCTTGAGTTAGACAAGTCAGATGTCACAATAGACCTCAATATCTCTATTCCTAATGAAGTTGACTTAGAAATCATTAACTCATTTGGGGACGTAGTCATCCTTGACTTTATCGGCAAGCTTCGATGCAACTTAAAACATGGCAACCTCAAAGTAACAGAAGACCTCAAGACCATTGACCTTGATCACAGTTACGGGAGAGTTGACCTGAGGTCTACAGGCTTGGCTAAGTTCAATCTCCGTAACTCGAGACTATCGGCAGAATCAATAACAGATCTCCAATTAGACTCGCAAGGGTCAGAACTCCAGATACAGACTATAGACTATCTCAATTTAGATTCCAATAAGGATGAAATGAGAATCGTAGAGGTTGAAAAAATCAGGGGAGATATGAGGTTTGGAAATATCTTCATTGAAGAAATGGGTCAAGAACTATCTCTAGAACTTAGGGTCACTGATCTGAGAATCACGGAAATCAATAACTCCAACCCGAATATCTATATCGATCAACAAAACTCTGATGTGGACATCACTATACATGGAGCTGCATTCAACCTCAAAGCCAATCTTGAAGAAGGGGTTCTGAGACTGCCTGAAAGCTTTAAGAATATTCAATCTGACATCATCGACAACAAAGACAATAAGAGAATCATCACCGGAAACTTTGGACCACAAGAAACCACTGGCCTATTTGAACTGAGAGGAAAGAGAGGCTATGTCATCCTCAGAGAAGAATAATATCATATTACATTTATCAAATACTACAAAAATGAAACAACTACATCTCACTATAAGCTTTTTGCTTTTATCATTCTTAGCAATAGCGCAACAAGAAACAGCAGAGGAGCAACCTAATCTAGGCCTAAATGCCAACCCAAGAATGGAAACCTTAAGTAAAGCTGGCAGTACACACGGCATATACCTAGGAATAGGTGGAGGATTCTCGGAAGTCGCAGGTAATACTGTTGGTCAATTTCATGCACGACTAGCCTATGTTGCTGATCAGACGTTTGAGTTTGGTTTCGAAGGTCAATCATATCAAGGTATCACAAGAATCAAAGATTCTGACACTGCAACTCTTACGGCAGGAGGCCTAGGAGGAATTCACCTAAAAGGCATCCTTTATGGCAATAAGAAAATTCATGTTGGCATTCCTCTGTTCTTAGGATTTGGTGCCTTTGGTCAAGAAACAGGTGAAGCAAGTAATATTTTTGATGATTTCGAGGCTGAATTCGAGTCAATTACTCCAGCCTTTGTGATGACTCCTGGCGTCAACATAGAATTCAACATCAATAAATTCATGGGTGCAGAGTTTGGCATAAGATATAGACTTGCAAGTACATTTGATGTGAGTAATGATACCCTCAACGACTTGAATGGTTGGACTGTAGAAGGTACATTCAAATTTGGATTTTTTGATTTTGGAGGTAAAAACAAAACACATAAGCAGAAAACCATAGATCAAGTAGATGACACCTACCGCAATTACTAATCCTGAATACACTTAATGTTGCTTATAGAGCATCAGCACAATTAAACAACTTAAAGCCTACACCTAGCAATCAAATGACATGATTTTTGGTGTAGGCCTTACTCTTGTTTAGGTGGTTTGTCTTGCTAGAAATCAACTCGATAATAGAATAGCGGTAGCCTGCCCAATTGATATTCATCGACCACGGGACCGTCAGGATGATCAGGCGAATAGGTCTTTTTAAGAATATTTTTAGTATCAAATAGATTGACGATATCTATGGCAATCTCATGGGTGATTTTCTGTGTGTTAATCTTATAGGCCAACTTGACATCTTGCCTGAAGTATGGGGCAAACTTAAGAGTATTCACTGTCTCATCTTGATAGACGACCTCCTGCTGTTGCTGAGATTTAGCAAGATCTACTTCACCATACCAGCCTCCACCAACTGATGTAGACTTCAATCCTAAATTGAGGCTATTTTTTTGGTTAAATGTCCACTCCTTGGCAAATAATATGTTGAATGCATACCGTCCATTGAAGGCTGTATTTCGCCATACATTTTCCAGTGTTCGGTACTTAGCGTCGAATAATGACCCAGTAACTAAGAAATAATACCCATCTGAAAAAAACCGCTCTAAGGTCAATTCGACACCATAGTTACGACCATTACCACCAGTAGTCAACTCCGAAGGAAACAACCTACTGAATCCAGATCCTGAGTTGATTAATGAGAACGAACTCCCATCTGCACCAACAGGCAAGTCATAAAGGTATTGGTAATACACCTCAGCCCTAATCCGACTTAAGGCACCAAGCATCCTATCATAGGAAGCAACTGCATGAATACTCTTGACTAAGCCGATGTTATCCTTATTGAATGCTATTGGATTGCCTTGACTATCTGACTTTTCTGCATAGTAATAGAGATATGGAGCCTGGGTCTGAGAATGAAGTCCTAATCCAAGGCCTAACTTTTCCTTGTCATTAAGCTCATATTTGAGTCCTAATCTTGGTTCAGCAACTGTTGCACTTATGGTATTAATCCCATAAAACAAGGAGGTAAGTCCTACTACTGCAGTGCACCGCTCACTAAAGCGATACTTATATTGGATGAACGGCTGAATAAGAGGAGCCGCCTCTCTAGCCAACCACCGCTTTCGCCATGGATCAAAAGACAAGGTATCGGCGCTGGAAGTAGGCAAATTGACTACCCTCGCCTGATCGTCATAATCTACTTGAATGATATCTGCATTCAACCCAATTTTCAGACTGGCTTGCTTGTTGATCTTCTTGGTATAATTGAAGTAGGCTGAGTACTTATTTTCACTAAAGACATAGTCTAGAATTGGTACAGTTTGATTTAATACGAACTTCCCATCTACTACACTTCTATCAATATATTCGTGATTTGCATTGACTGAAGAGTGTGACGCTGCAAGCGTTACTTTGAAATAACTACTCGCATCAAGGGGCTGTGAATACGTAAGCCCAAGTGTCCCCATCTCAGAGCCAAAGGTCTGATCTCGATCATTAGATCCATAGATCAGCGTCTCTATTGACGGTGCTTCTTCTGTACTGATTAGAATATCGATAGCACTAGTACCACCTATACCAAACAAGGCAATATTACCTCCATTCTTCCGTGGAAAGTTGACCCTAAATGAAGCATCTTGATACTTAGGAATAGCATCTGTTCCGACATCAATCCCCAAGCCTTGAAAGAGTTGGAGAGATGAGTACCTGTATGTAGCCAAGTATGAAGACTTGTTAGACTTGGATAGTGGACCCTCAGCCATGAGCTCCGTACCAAGGAAACCTAGTTGGGCACTGAATTCGTGCTTTTCATTATTGCCATTTCTCATTTTCAAATCAAATACTCCAGCGATTCCATTGCCATACTCAGCTGGGAATGCACCAGTGAAGAAGTCAGAATTTTTCAAGAATTTATTATTCAGTATGGTCACAGAACCTCCACCTGTGCCTGGTATTGAGAAGTGGTTAGGGTTAGGGATATTGATACCATCAAGTCGCCACAAGACGCCAGTTGGCGTATTTCCTCTGACTACCACATCATTCCTAGAATCATCTCCTCCTTGGACTCCAGCAAAGTTAGACGCCATCCTAGCTGGCTCCCCTCTTGAACCTGCATATCTATTTGTCTCAGCTACTGAAAACTCCCTTGCACTCACAGTAGCCATCTCATTTGCTACTTCACCGTTACGCCTTGCAGTAATCACTACCTCTTCTATTTCTACTATTGACTCTTCCATTTCAATATTGAGTATTGTTTCCTTACCTGCGTCCATGACAACATCTTGAAGGATCACTTCTTGGTATCCAAGATATGTCATACTAATCCCTTGTCGACCCAATGGTACATTCTCTAGCCGAAAGCTACCGTCCAGATCACTGGTCGTACCTTGGACAGTAGTTGATGAAGTTGTGAGCATGATATTGACACCAATGAGAGGGTATTTAGATTCCTTATCCACTATTGTACCTCTCAAAGTCTGGGTGGTCTGTCCTACCAATACTGACTCCGATAAAAGCAAGAAGGCAGCTACTATTATATTCCTCATATGATATTGCATTAATAATTGAAATTAACTAATAATATTCAAAGCAATGATAATGCAGAGACTGAAGAGCAAATCACATAATTTATAAAACCACCAATTAATGTTTTACAGAACTCAAACATAGAAGCACTCAAGGCCGCTGTAGTTTATAATATCAAAACCACCTGCCTTTCAATTTACAATATGTAAATCCCATTGTTGCTTAATTGTAAAATACTAAAGAGGCAGATAGGCAAAATTTCCTCTTTTCAATATTAAAAGCTTGTAGTAGCTCCACAGGCTACAAAATATAAACACAAGATGATTTACTAAAAATGGCTACAATTATCATGACTCATTGAATCTATTTCTCATACAAGATTGACTTTACTTTCTAGATTACAAAAAGCTCGATTTTAAACGAAAACGTATTGTCAATATTTAGATCTCAGAAAAAAAGTAAAAAAGCGACAATTGATTCACCAGATTAAAATTTTTCTTGCTAATATTGTGCTTACGTAGAATTAATCTAAATAAAAATAGAGGCTTATGCACTTACGAATAACCCCAATAGTACTGCTCCTTCTCTTGGCTCTGACTTCTTGTGAAGATAATGACATGATGAGTGTAATTGATACTCCTACTACCTATGCTTTCGAGAGAGAGGGAGAATCAACTGTGTCATTTAGTGGGCAGACTACACGTATTGCAATGGCAACAGAATTAGTTAATGGGATGCTAGACTTTGACGCCACAACTGAGTCTCTATTAGAAATGTATGCTAATCAAACTGCAAGCGGAGAAGATGCTAATCCATATGCTGACAGTGACCTTAATGCCTCAACAAAGAGTGTCAAGTCCAAGGTAGCTGCCTCCAATGACTTCTTTTCTGCCAATACCGCAGAAGCTGCTGTAATCAAGGCAGAGATCGCATCATGGATCGAAGCACAGGTAACAGAAGTCTACCCAAATCGAAATCAATTTGCTGACGTGGGAGTTGCTGGTCAAATTGCAGATGGCTCTGAAGCAAGATATGTCAATGCTAAAGGTTTAGAGTACAATCAAGCTGTAGCTAAGTCACTGATAGGAGCTCTTATGGTCGACCAAATCTGTAATAACTACCTCAGTCCATTAGTCCTAGACGCAGGCGAAAACATCAGCAACAACGACAACAACATTGTCGAAGAAGGCACTGTATATACTACAATGGAACACAAATGGGATGAGGCATATGGCTATCTTTTTGGAGCTTCTACTGATGTTAGTGACCCACTTGCTACTCTTGGTGAGGATAGTTTTTTGAACAAATATTTGTCTCGCGTTGACGAGGATGGAGACTTCACAGGCATAGCCGAAGATATTTTCAATGCATTCAAACTAGGAAGAGCAGCTATCGTTGCAGGGGATTATACCGTAAGAGACGAACAAGCAACCATTCTCAAAGAAAAGCTAGCCACAGTTATTGCCTCAAGAACTGTTTACTACCTGAAGCAAGGGAAACTAGCCCTAGCAAACAATGATTTTGGCGGAGGATTTCATAATCTCTCTGAAGGGTTTGGATTTTTGTATAGCTTAAGATTTTTGCGACAACCTGGTAGTGATCTGCCCTACTTTACACGAAATGATGTAGATGGGTTTATTAACCAAATGTCTGCTGGAAATGGGTTTTGGGATATCACCGCAGAAACACTTGATACTATCTCTGAACAAATCGCTGCAAAATTTGATTTTACACTAGCACAAGCGGGAGAATAATTCAATAAACTATGCAGCATTTAAGCAAAATTTCGGCAGTAACTTTACTATTCGTCATGTTCTTAGTAACGAGTTGCGGCGATGAGGAACCAATGGATGTCTTAACTGACAATTTCGACCGTAGTGCAATGCTCGAGTTCTGGGCAGATGATATTATGATTCCAAGTATCACTCACTATGTAGAAGAACTAGGAGGTCTTGCGAACAGTCAAGAACACTTTGCTAACAATCCTAGTATTGAAAGCCTGAATTTACTACGAAGTCAGTGGTTGACTGCTTACAATGCTTGGCAAGAAGTCTCACTCTTTGATATTGGGAAGGCAGAAGAGGTAGGTTTAAGAAATTATACCAACATCTACCCTACCAATGTGGACCTCATAGAATCTAATATTGCAACACAAGCATACAACCTCATGCTTCCTTCAAATTATGCAGCGCAAGGATTTCCTGCCATGGATTACTTACTCTTTGGACTGAGAAGCGATGATGCTGAATTGGTTCAACAACTGAGTTCACAACAGTATGCTCAATATCTATCTGATATCATTCAAAACCTAGTCATGCTATCTGAAGAAGTATTAGACGATTGGACTGGCGGTTATAGAGAGATATTTGTTGCTAATAATGGATCGTCGGCAACATCATCTGTAGACAAATTGGTCAATGACTTTCTATTCTACTATGAAAGATTCTTTAGAGCTGGCAAGGTTGGTATCCCTGCCGGTATCTTCTCTGGCAGTGAAAATGGGCTAGCAGTCGAAGCCCCTTATGCTTCCATCTACTCAAAAATGCTCTTCACCACAGCGCTGGATGCCATCGAACGTTTCTATGATGGAATAGGCTATGGGGCTAATACTACCAATGGACCAAGTCTCTACGATTACATATTTCACATAGTAGAGAGTAACAATACTGCTCCCATTCACGACACTATAAAAGACCAATGGAGTGTCGTCAGAGAGCAATTAGACGTAGTTTCGACAAGCTTTAAAAATCAGGTTGAGACAGATAATATCCAAATGCTCAAGCTCTATGACGAACTTCAAAAAGTGGTAGTTATTATGAAGGTCGATATGATGCAGGCACTCAATATCAAGATTGACTATGTAGACGCAGATGGAGATTAGGCAACTTGCTCAATATCAACAACAAACACAGTCTGCTGCTCCCTTAGCTGTTATTAGGATACTTTTCGGCCTTCTCATGATTATAAGCCTTCTCAGGTTTTGGTATCATGGATGGATTGAAAAGCTGTACATCTTACCTCAGTTTCACTTTCATTATTTCGGATTCAGTCAGGTATCTATTTCACCAAATTATATCTATGGACTCTTTATCCTCTGTGGGATTTCTGCACTGGGTGTAGCACTTGGTTTCAAGTATCGCTCTGCCATTACGCTATTCTTTCTGAGTTTTACATACATAGAGCTCCTAGATAAGACTACCTACCTCAACCATTATTACTTTGTATCTGTATTTGCATTCTTACTCATTTGGTTGCCCGCAAACTGTTACTATGCTTACGATGCTTCGAAAGACAACCGTGTAGTAGCCCAGTACATTCCTCAGTGGAATGTTGACATCTTAAAATTATTCTTAGCAATAGTGTACATCTATGCAGGTGCTGCTAAGCTAAACTATGACTGGATGGTCAATGCTATGCCATTGAGTATTTGGCTGCCTTCTAAGTTTGACATTCCCTTTCTTGGTAGTATCATGGATGAACGGTGGGTACACTACCTCTTTAGTTGGGGAGGAGCTCTTTATGACCTATCTATTGTATTCTTGCTCCTCTATCGTAAGACTAGAATATTTGGATTCTTCTTGGTTGTTGTGTTCCACTTATTGACAAGAGTGTTGTTTCCAATTGGGATGTTTCCCTATATTATGATTGTCAGCACCCTACTCTTTTTTGGCCCACAATTTCACCAACGTATTTTAGCAATTATCTCCAAGATAACAACGATTAAAAAAGACCACTTCGACAACGGTAATACAACACAAATGTCTACTTTTGCCGCCATTAGTAAGTGGGTTCTAACCATAACAATAGTCCTACAACTAATCATTCCTTTGAGGAGTCACTTATTTACCGACAATGTCTATTGGACTGAGATAGGCTACAGGTTTTCTTGGCGAGTGATGCTCATGGAAAAGACCGGATATGCCAATTTTAAAATAGTCAATGAAGAAACAGGGAAAAGATTCTATGTGCAAAATGATGACTTCCTGACTGCTTTTCAACAAAAACAAATGTCAACCCAACCCGATTTTATCATCGAATATGCCCACTACCTCGGCAACCACTTCGAAGCTCAAGGGCACGGTGATGTAGCTGTGTATGTGGAGAGTTACGCCTCACTGAATGGAAGACCAAGTCAAGTTTATATCGACCCTAATGTGAATCTAAGAGAGCTTGATAATAATCCCTTTTACAGACCTTACATTTTACCACTGAATGATTAAAAGGTCAAGATACATAGCAACCTTACTTTGTAGCTTACTCCAAGTTGCACTGCTTGGACAATATAGTCTAGAAGGCACTGTGATAGACCAGTCTAGCAATCAGCCCATCAGTGGTGTAGAAGTCTTTGACAATGTCTCCAAGGTCATCAGCATAACGGATGCCAATGGTAGGTATATATTTGACAACTTGAGTGGTGAGACCCATGATATCACCTTCTTCAGCATTGATTACAAGTCCATAACAGAAACCCTCACGCTAACAAGCAATCAAAAGCTCAATGTCCAATTAGAGCAATTGAGTATCAAGCTTTCTAGCATTGAGATAGCTGCCAAGAGAAAGGAACTCTTTGCCATTAAGCAACTGAATGACGTAGAAGGTACGTCGATATTTGCAGGTAAAAAGTCAGAGGTCATCGTCATGGACCTCGTCACAGGGAACAAAGCCAATAATACTGGAAGGCAGGTCTATGCCCAAGTTGCTGGTCTCAATATCTTCGAGGGTAATGATGGTGGTCTACAGCTCAACCTTGGTGGCAGAGGACTTGATCCCAATAGAACATCCAACTTCAACACGAGACAAAATGGCTATGACATCAGTGCAGATGTGCTGGGCTACCCCGAGAGTTACTATAGTCCTCCATCAGAGGCAATAGAAAATATCAGGATAATCCGTGGAGCAGGATCATTGCAGTATGGCAGCCAATTTGGAGGTCTCATCGACTTCAGATTGAGAGAAATACCATCCTTCAAAAAAGTAGAAATCATATCGAACCAAACTCTAGGATCATTTGGATTCTTCAGTACGTTTAACTCGATTGGGATAAATAAGAATAAGCACTCATTGAATCTATTTTACAACTATAAAACAGGAGATGGTTATAGGCCAAATTCAGACTTCGACTCACACAACGTCGTTGTATCTACAGAATATAGGTTTAGCCCAAAAACAAAGGTCAAATTAGAGTTCACTTACTTCTACTACCTAGCAATGCAGGCTGGAGGTTTGACAGACCAACAATTTGAAGAGGACCCCAGGCAAAGTACACGAGCTAGAAATTGGTTTGAAGTAGACTGGAAGCTTTACAGTATGCAATTCAATCATTCGTTCTCACCAAGACTCTCTGCTTCATTCCAGCTATTTGGTCTTGATGCTAGCAGAAAATCGGTGGGATTTAGAGGCAATCCTAGCAACCTCAATGAAAACCCTATTACCTCTCTTGATGAGGTTGGAATAGATGGCAACTACTTGAGTCCAAGAGACCTCATCTTTGGCAGATTCAAGAATATAGGTGCTGAGTTTCGCTTAATCAACAACTACAATCTGTCTTCTAAGAAATCAGTCCTTTTGGTGGGGAGCAAGTACTATCAATCTAATAACACGTCTGAGCAAGGACCAGGATCGACAGGCATCGACCCTAACTTCTCTTTTTATAATGAAGAGTTTCCTGATTACGCTAACCAATCAAACTTCAGATTTCCGAATCTGAACACCGCCTTATTTGCCGAAAACATCTTTTACCTGAATTCAAAGCTATCCCTGACGCCTGGTGTGAGAATAGAGTTCATCAAGACTGAAGCAATAGGAACATACAACCAAGTTGTCTTTGACAATGCAGGCAATCCTATAGCCAATACCCTACTCAATGATGATCAAATATTGAGAAGATCGTTTGCATTATTCGGACTTGGACTAGATTATAAGCAATCTCCTGAAGTCAACGTTGTTGCTAATCTCTCTCAAAACTATAGGTCGGTAACCTTTAGTGACATTAGAGTGGTCAGTCCAACCTTCATAGTAGACCCTGACATCAAAGACGAAAAAGGTGCTACCCTAGACATAGGAGTTAAAGGCCGATTCAAGGACTATTTATCTTATGACTTGACAGCTTATTCTATATTATACAATGATCGTATCGGAATTATACTCGACGACAGAGCTAACCGGGTGAGAAAGAATATCGGGCAAGCATTGATAGCAGGAACCGAATCTCTAGTGAATATTAATATTGGCCGCCTACTCTTCCCTGAACAGAGAGAATACAAACTGGGTTGCTTTATCAATTCTGCTTTTACCTACTCTAGGTACCTGCAGTCTGATGAAAACAATGTGGTCGGCAAAGAAGTTGAGTTCATCCCTAAAGCAAATATTAAAACTGGTCTAAACCTTGGATATAAATCACTAGAGACATCTTTTCAATACACGTATCTGTCTCAGCAGTATACTGACGTTCAGAATTCGCTAAAAGCAACAGCAGGAGATATTAGGAGTGGAGTTATTGGAGAAATACCGAGTTACTACATCCTTGATGCAAGCATGAAGTATAGCTTTTCGCATTTCACCCTTGCAGGTGGGATTAACAATGTACTAGATAGGAATTATTTTACAAGAAGAGCAACTGGATATCCTGGACCTGGAATCATTCCTTCAGAGGGAAGGTCATTCTACATTACTCTTACGTTCAAGATTTAAAGTTAAGCTCCACAAGTACTGGTGCAAAGTCCACAAATTTTAGGACAAGACTTACAGTTCGACTTGCCTTTCTTTTTGAACTTCTTACAGCATTTCTTTTTACAACATTTTGGCTTGCTCATAATGAATTCTCTAATTGGACTGTACAAAGCTAAATGTTATTTAGACTTAGTACAAATAAAAATAAGAGATTTTTACAAATACTTCTCAGCCTCCCTCATTGTCACCCTAGGCAGGTTAGGATGCTTCATGACATAGTCTCTGACAACATCACTGTTGTATTTACTTAACTGTCTTAGAGCCCAGCCGTTAGCCTTTTGAATAAAGAATTCCGTCGACCCTTTGGTTCTATCGATCAAATCAAACAAATAGACTACATCGACTTCCTCTTTATACTTTAATTGTGATATTATGCAGGATCTCTGTAACCAGATATTACCTGACGCCATCCACTTGGCTGTAATCTCATCTCTAAGGTCGAGATCTCTAAACAAGTGGCCAACAAAGTGAGAAGCAATATAATCTACAGTATCCCACCAGCTTTTGGTCGTAAGCATCCACTCTACCAATTGAATATCATCTGCAACCAGCTTCTTCTTCAGTTTACCTAGCAATTCCATAGCACAATATTGCAGTTCTCGGTGTTCCGATTGATGGAGGTATCTTATGATTTGCCTAGCATACTTAAGAATATCTACTTTGTACAGCCTATACCATTCTGAAAACATCCGCTTCCTTGGTACAGACGGAATCCCGTAAAATACAAACTTATCTTTCATATAAGCTGCCATGCTCTGAGCTCGACTGTCTTTCGCAACAGCTTCGAACTGGAGCTTTAATTCGTCAACTAACACTTGTGCTACTTCCATTGATTATCAATAATTGAAGTCTAATATACAGAACCATGCAAAAGCATATTGTATCTCATTTTTCAAAATCCTTTCTCATTAACAATATCTCAACTAGTCTATCAAGTAGGACAGATGCATGTTGAGTTGTTTTTAATCGACAACTCACGATTTACTAACAACGTAAAACATAACCCTTATGAAGTATATTACTATTACTAGCTTTTGTTTTTTGCTCTTATCTATCACTTCCTGCAAGTCAAATAAAAAAACGACAGAAGCTGAACCTGTGCATCAGGCTGAAATGACTAAAAGATCTGGTCAACAATCTCGAGAAAAGCCCAACCAAAGAAGTGGTCAACCCCCAAGTATTGATGAAATGTTTAAGATGGATATCAATACAGACGGTCTGCTTGCAAAGACAGAAGTAAAAGGTCGGCTGCTAAGAGACTTTGACATCATTGATACTGACAGAGACGGCTTTATCTCAAGGAAGGAATTAGAAAATGCTCCTAAGCCAGAAAGAGGACAAAGACCTCCTAGAAATCAATAATCCTAATAAGCGAGAAGTAGAGCATTCGATATAATAGGATGTTCTACTTCTATTAGGTCTAACAATTAACCATAGGCCTAATTCTATTCATAGAGTATATGCTCGGATTCATCTATATTCCACCCATTATTCTGTTAACTACCATACTTTTGACCAAAACAGTAATACATGGAAGTATTGAAAATAGACAGTCTATCCAAGCGCTATGGACAGGTACAAGCACTGGACAACTTGAATCTTGTCGTTAAAAAAGGACAGATTATGGGTATCCTTGGCCCTAATGGAAGTGGGAAGACAACTACGCTTGGTATCATCCTAGGAGTTCTCAAGCAACAGGCTGGCACTTATACCTGGTTCGAAAATCAATATGGAGATAATCATCGCTACCATATCGGCAGCATACTAGAGACTCCTAACTTCTTTCCCTACCTCAATGCAGACAAGAACTTAGACATTGTCAGACAGACTAAGCAATTAGACAAGCAACATTTTGATGAAGTCTTAGAATTTGTCAAACTCAAAGAAAGAAGGAAGTCTCCATTCAGCAGTTACTCTCTTGGCATGAAACAACGACTAGCTATAGCAGCCACTCTGATAGGCAACCCTGAAGTTGTGATTTTTGACGAACCTACTAATGGCCTAGATCCTGAAGGTATCGCTGAAGTAAGGCAAACATTGAAAGATGTAGCCGATCAAGGAAAGACAGTAATCATGGCATCACACATGCTTGATGAAGTTGAAAAAATCTGCTCCCATGTTACTATTATCAAAAGAGGCAAACTTCTTGCTTCTGGCCCAGTAGGGTCCATACTTTCAGATGATATTACTATTGAAATAGGAGCCAAGAACCTAGAATTACTTGCCAGAGAGTTAGAGTCTTACCCTATGATTACCTCTATACATCATACCACTAACTTAATCGAATGTACCGCAGATAAAGAGCTAGACATCGTAGAACTCAACAAAAGCCTGCTTAACAAAGGCATGGGGGTCAACCACCTGGTAGCTCGAAAAAAGAAACTAGAAGAAGAATTTTTAGAAATCACTAACAAAGCCTAATCCTATGATTGCCTTATTGAAACTAGAATGGTCAAAATTTAGCAAAAGCAACATCATAGTATTGCTTGCTGTGTTCTTCTTATTATTCTTTCCTGCCTCAATGTATTTTGGCAAGAAAGTACCCGAACTCCCTGCCTTTCTTCCAGGTCAAGATGTTTACTACAATTTTCCAGGCGTATGGGACTATCTGGGATATGCCGGTAGCTGGATGGTCTTCTTCTTCCTAGGAGTTCTGATTATCTATACAATTACTCATGAGATTAGATTCAAGACCATGCGGCAGACTATCATCAATGGGATGAGCCGAGAACAATACTTTGGATCCAAAGTGTTGGTGGTTGTATTACTAAGTCTATTTGCTACTTGTTACTATACCATTGTGGGATCGTTGATCGGAGGTATCACTGGAGGAGGATTCGAATTGTCCAATCTCATCGACAATGAAATGGCTATTCCTCGATTCTTTTTGATGTCACTGTCCTATCTGACCTTTGCACTATTCATTGCATTTAATATCAAAAAATCAGGTATTGCAGTATTCTTTTACTTGACCTATGTCATAGTGATTGAGTTCTTCGCAAGAGCCCTACACGGTAGATTTTTAGGAGAATCATTCAAAAACTGGTACCCGATGAATGTTACGGAAGACCTCATGCCCTTTCCGTTTTATAAGTATGCAGAGTTTCTTCAAGAAAGTGATATGCTAATTAGTTTAGTACCATATACTCAATCAGCGGTTATTACTTCTGTATATACTCTGCTATTCATTGGGCTGACTTTCTTGCTTTTTAAGAAAAGAGATTTGTAGTTTTACTGTCATTACTCAATAAAACCAACCTAGTATCAGACCACTTGCAGAACGCATGCGACCACAATCTCTTGATGACTATGTCGGTCAAGAGCATT
>JAHDHH010000079.1 GCA_020631405.1 Saprospiraceae bacterium | reverse complement strand
ATAGTGATTGAGCCGTAGGCTCGCTGCTCTCTCTTAATCGCATGATTAAGGGGTATTCTAGTTTGGAATTGTGTGGTGGGGATAATCGCTTTCAAAAACTAGGTAGTACTTAACTAGTGTTTTAGATCTCTCGATGCACTTCGTTTACTCGAGATGACAATTTGTGGACTCGTTTCACTCGTACTTAGTAATAATTCGAGGTTGCCAGCCTTGGATTCGTGGCGGATGATTAGAGGGTGACGAGGGAGTGACCGTAGGGAGCCCGGGAAGGAACCCGAGCCAGCGCCATACGAGCCTCCGTCAGGAAGGTGATTCATTCACCGTTGGCTGTGTAGGCAGCGCAGCTGCCGTCGAAGTATGGCAGCGATGGCTGGCACAACTACCTATGATGACCTGGTGTAGGTGTTTGAAGATGGGGTTGAGACAGGGCTGGTCCAGATGATTGGTGAAATGGAACGGATGTGGAATGTAGGCATTCAACTGCGGGCAGCTCTGTGTGGTTGGCAGCTACAGAAGAAGGTCATGTGAATCGGAACGTCATAGGATGACAGCTCACTCTGCTATAATGCAATGGTCACGGAGTGAATAGCTGATGACTGGCAGCCTATGTGCTCTGCAAGTGGAGTGAACGCCGCTTAACCTCGCCTTTACTTGCGTGGGATTCGTGTGATGGCAGAGTATGGAGTGGAGTGAAACGGAACGATACCGCTGGGAATACTTCAGTTTATATCTGAGTATAAATCTTATATAATCCTATATTGTTTTTTAGCAAGGGAAGTTTTGTTAAAAACTGAATTACATGCTGCAATTCAACACAGGATACATAGCCACAGACTATTAGTTAGCTGCTATTGACCACCTTACTTTGGACTGAATAGTCTACTGATACATTTATATCTCCCATGTTGATTACATTGACAAATGACTTAAAGGAAGACGTAGTTACTTCGAAATCATCAAACTCAACATGAAGGATTAAATATTTTTTACTCATAAAAGCATTAATAAAAAAGAGAGCATTTTACTTTTAAAATACTCTCTTTTCATTGTATATAAATTTACTGTTTCTGTAGGTTAACTAGGCCTACATATATGATATTATTAACATATCAAAGATGACTTAAATCCAACGGATAATTACTTCGAAGGTCTTAGATGACCTAAATAAGTACTTATTTGGTAGATTAAATTGCATACTTATTCAAACATTTATTCTGCTTATAATTCTAAAAAACTACCGTGTGATTATTAATATCTCCTCTAAGTGCTACGTAGATTAAAAATATTGTTTTTGATCTGACTCCATTACACTTCAGCTAAATATGATAATTAGGATTTTCTGGTCGAATTTTCAAATATATTGACTACTACACTGTATTACTAACTCTTTTACTCCACTACATCGCAACAAATTTTATATGTATATTATTAGAAAAGCTTTACAAGTTTTGTTTAAAAACAATATCTTTTTAGACTAAAAAAGGAGAGGCTACCATATGATAGCCACTCTTAATAACAATATGGAAGTTGCTCAAATAAAACTGGTTGTCATTGGATGACCCCCTTCTAATCTATCAATATCAATTTCTTGACTTCTCTCTCAGTTCCTACCTGCACTTCTACTGTGTAGACTCCTCTTGCGTAGCTTGATACATCTACTTGGTATCTGTACTTGCCTTCATCCGCTGATTCCATCAACATCTGATTGCTCAGTACTCGCTGTCCTGCCTCATTTGATATGCTAATCAATACATCACTATTTGTTTTTTTCACAGTCATTTCTAGGGTTAGAGTATTTATTGCCGGATTTGGATATGTAGTTATTATTAAATCTTGTCCTTCATGTAATAGTTTAATCTCTCTTACTTCAATGTTAGCTCCTACATACCCTTCATTTTTAAAAGATTCTGATAGTTTGATTTTAGCATCTGGAGTTAATACTATTGAAATCAATCGATGACCCTTCTTTACATTAAATGACTTCTGCCCTGAATAACTCACTCTCACCTTATGGTCATCTATGTAGTAATTCTTTGATGAGAAGTCATCTAGAATACTAAACAATTCTTTAGCATCTCCATCAATATCTAGCTCTAGTTGGAAACCCTCCAATTGCATATCTTCTGATGCACAAATATGCACTTGATTATGACCTTTGACAACATTCAATTGCATTGGTGCTCCTCTTAGTTCTAGATTCGCCTGGTTATCGCTCACCTCTACACTTCCATTAATATCTCCTACCTTCATTGCAATAAAGTCGATTTCCATATCCTGGGCTAATTGTAAGATTTGATATGTCTCATCAATCCCTTGTCCCCATGGGTTCATATTATCTAGAAATTGCTGTTCTGCATCTACAAACCTCCAACTTGTATTACTCGGATACTCAGAGTACATTTCTAAGATCAACTTTCTGATATCGACCATATCTGCTGCTGATATACTTCCACTATTATTAGCATCTGCAGCTATCATTTGATACGCTGAAGCAAGAGGCTGTTTATTCATAAGATGTCGCTGGATTAGTATGATATCCAATGTACTTACTCCATTCTGATGGTCAATGTTATGATATGGCTGTACCACATAGCTGCCGCCAAATGGCATAGTTCCAAAATCATAGGTACCTGCTTCACCTGTCGTCTCTGTTGTTATTCCATTGATTAAGTTCACGTGAGCTCCATCAAGCACTGATCCATCTTCCAAGGTGATTCTGCCCGATATTGATGGATCTGTAACATCCGGACATACATCTGCATCGTTATTGTCTTGTACTTCTACAAATGTCGTACAGTAAGACTGCAGCGGATCACCATTTAAATCCAAATAAGGATTGCCTGATGCATCTATAACAGTTACATACATATCTACACTCTCGATGCCCAATTCATCACAGTCTAATACTAGACTTGTATCTGTAATATCTGTACTGAATGATACCACTACATCGTATCCACATTGGTGATAACTATCTTTGTTGAAGTCTTCCGCCCATAATGTGCTCATTTCTGCATCTATCGTTCCATCATTGTCTAGATCCATAGGGTTCAAGTCTACACTTAATCCGTTGATACAAATCGGAATAGGCAACTTTTCATTAACTACTCTAATTTCATGGCTACATGTGTCAAAATTGCCACATCTATCTAAGGCTGTCCATGTAATAACATGCGTACCTAGGGGATACTCTCCACTTGCATCAGGTCCTGTCCCATTAAGTATTGTTCCGTCAGCATATGTAATCTCATAATGCCACTGAACATCCTGCTGCGGAGTACAGTCATCCGTTACACTAGGTGCTAACACGGCCACTTGTGCTGCACTACATTGTGTGTCAAATGTTGCGATTTGAATATCATTACATGCTCCTATTTCTGGATCAATTGTATTATTTAATATTAAAATTTGTGTAAAACTGTCAATTGCCACACTTGTATTCGTAGTCTGGCACCAATCAATCACTTTCCACTTTCTCAAAATCTTCACACATGCATCCGTACCTATTACAAATTCGAATACTTCATCTTCATAATTCATCCCTACTAAGTCACATTGGTCTTCTGTAAATTGAGGATAACCTTGATTCAATACTTCTGGGTGAAAGTCTGCAAGGCTACATGAATTATCTACGCTTACATCTTCTGGCCAAACTATGTCACCAAAGTCGAATGGATCATAGTTTTCTATCACGATATTTTGTACACAAACTATTGGATCGACTCCTGTGCCATTGTCCAAGGTGAACGTTCTCACTATTGTTCCTAATCCACACTGATTGACATCCTCCTCTACTGTTTCTACAACATTCGAAGCACCTGAACAATTATCTATCACTACTGGATTTCCATAAAAGAATCCCAAATTATCTAAGTCATATGCTTCCGTACAGTCAATGACCATATCAATTGGACATTCCATTGTAGGTGGCAACTTGTCTTGTGTATTTACAAGCACCATACATCGATTTGTATTGCTACTAGCATCAGTCACGAGTAGTTCTACCATTTGTGTCGTATTAATATCCTCACAACAAAACACTACTCTATCTGCCCATTCTGTATTGTCAATATTATTGCAATTGTCTTCCATTCTTCTCACTTGGAAGGTTACTGGTCCACATTCATCAAAGCTAGCGGTATCAAAAGTTTCTGCATAGACAACACTTTCTCCTGATTGACCAATACTCACAATTAGGTTTTGCTCACAAATCGGGACTGGTTCTGATAAGTCTTGCACTGTAACTGTTATGCTACATTCTGAACTGTTGTAACATTTATCATAAACTGAATAGGTTACAGTATGAGTTCCTTCTAACAGTTCAAGACTTCCGCCATTAGTATACAATACACCTGACCCGGTATTGATTAAATAACTCTCAATGTCAGAACAAGCATCCACAGCTATAATCGATGGAATATCTACTAATGCTATACATCCATATTCAGTACTTACCGTGATATCACCACCACATGTCAGTGCTGGACCATTATTATCTAGGACTTCAATGATTTGAAATCCTCCAATGGTTGTCTCTCCTCCACACCACCATTCTCTTAGTTGCCATGTACGCATGATCTTATCACTACAATCACTTGTCGGAAGCTCTACATCTGTGTATGTCAAGTATACGCTGCATAACTCATCTGGAATTTCTGGGAATATCCCTACTCCACCATTCATAGGTACACCACTTACACTTGGTGCTGGATAACCATTGTCATCAGTGGCATAGCCAGCATCACACTCAAGTGTTGCATTCTCAGGAAATGTTACTCCACTTAAGTCTACCCTTCTTAAGAATATCTTCTGCTCGCATTCATCACTCATTATTCCAGCTACATCAGTTGCTCTGAATGTCCTTACAACACATGCTGTATAATCTGGATCACAAGGCAAGCTAATTACTACTTCATTTACTTGAGTAATACTACCTCCAGCACAGTTATCATCTATAATTGCTGGTGGTGCTACACTTGGAAGTGCATTACATGCTATGGTCAGATCTTCACATACTATCTCTGGAGGTAACTTGTCTTCAATTGTGATAGTACCCCAGCAAGAATTGTTGCAATCTAATAAGGTAACTGTATAATTGAACGTTTGGCCAACATCGGTGTCATCAAAGCTTGAATCCAATATATTTCCTGCGTCATCTGAGAAAGAGATTGCATATTCAGTTTCATCAATCACTCCACTCGTTATAAACATATCCAAAGTCAAGACACTTTCACAGTTTTGATCAAGACTGATATTAACATGTTGAATACATGGTAATTGGCCACATGATAATAATCTGAACGGATCATGATCATCCTCGTCAATGGGAGCTCTGCTAGTAATTAGGTCATCCGTAAATGACTCGGCTTCACCTCCAAAGTCATTGCTTTTATTACAATCTGGATAAGAGTCCCAATCAAAAATCTTCTGCTCTAATGAAGAGATACCTGCCATGTTACTAAATTGTACAACTTCTCCATATGCATAGCTATAGCCTTCTTGTCCGTGATATTTCACCATGACATCGATAATCATACTTTCTCCTGGCATTATCACTGAAGTTTCCATCATCATCACTTTTTCATCTTCCTCAAGGCGAAGCTCACCTTCATTGCAATTGCCTACATTCCACTTAGGATTCAACTCTGGCAGTAACTCGTAGCTCTGATCAAGATACAGCACATATTCCACATCAGTAACCGGAAATACTCCTTGGTTATACGCATGCATAGTTAATGTAATTGTATCTCCAATACTAGCCTCTTCAGGGCCTGTTAATTTAAGTGCTAAGTCGTATGGGTTTAAGATGGCAATATCATGATCATCTTCATCCAATGGATGATTTAATGCATCATCTACTAAGTGATCATTCCCTTCATCATTGTCTGCTATACTATCAAAGTCACTAGGACTATCTATGATTTCTATAATATTGATATATGCACTATTACTGTTGCAGTCTTGTAAAACTACAAATAATGCAAGCTCAACGACTTCCTCTGGAAGTAATTCTGATTCAACCTCAAAAGTCAAGACATCTTCATTGGCGATCCAGCCATCATTCAAGTCTGCCATAAATCTTAATCCACAAGGCAAATAATCACCAATTGTAATTGATGAAGCTGGAGTATTACCTTGATTGACTAGATGAATATCAAATACAATGGTATCTCCAAACTGCATTGATTGTGATGCGTCAAATGTTTTGATCAAGGCTAAGTCAAAGATTGGCAACACTGCAATGTCATGATTGTCTTCATCCATAGGGTCATCAATCTCATCATCGATTACTGGATCGTTAGAATCATTGTCATCGAACATACCATCACTATCTTCCATAGTAATACCATTAGTATCTTCTGCTGATATAATCTCTGATATATTAGCATACCCAATTGTCCTGTTGTTGCAATCAATCAACTCCAAGCTAATACCCACTGATATTGAAGCACCTGGCTCCAATGTTTCTTCAATAGTATATGTTAAGGCATCGTCCTCTAAGCTCCAATTATTATTTTGTTCGGAGTTAAATGCTAAGCCACATGGTAAGTAATCTTGAATCTTAATATTCTTTGCCGTAATGCTCCCTTGATTATAAACCTCAATCTCAAAATCAATAAGTGCTCCAAGTCTAAAGTCTTGATCAGGATCAAACGTTTTTATTAGTGCTAGGTCAAACTTATCAAATGTATGGATGTCATGATCGTCCTCATCCATCGGATTATTGATTTGATCATCTATTACTTGGTCATTATTTGGAAGTAAGTCAGCATCACTATCTATATCAACAATTAGATTATTATCTAAGTCATTTGCTGCTACTATTTCAACAACATTTCGATATGCACCAATCTCTATGCAATCATTTACAATCCCAATTAAAGTTAAATCTAGTGATTCGCCTGGATTAACAATTTCATCAATTGTTATTTGAGCTTGATGTTCAACTTCACTGTAGGACCATGTGGCATTATTTGCTTCATCAAATAACATACCACATGGTAAATAATCTACAATTAAAATGTTTTTTACTGCTTCATTTCCTTGATTAAACAATGTAACATCATAACTAATAGATTGGCCAGAAAGTGGAAGTTGTTCGGCATCTGATGTTTTTATAAGCGCTAAGTCATAAACAGGTATTCTTATATAGTCATGATCATCTTCATCAGATGAATCATTTAATTGATGTTGAACGATGGCATCATTGTCCCAAATAGTATCTGGGGTTGAATCGACGTCCCAAGCAAGCATACCATTTTGCTCATATGCTGAGGCTATCTCT
Organism: Saprospiraceae bacterium; assembly: GCA_020631405.1. GTDB lineage: Bacteria > Bacteroidota > Bacteroidia > Chitinophagales > Saprospiraceae > JAHDHH01. The sequence continues at coordinate 4,126 of JAHDHH010000079.1, read as the reverse complement.
GCATAATTTGTGTATGCTAGATGCTCTTGACATGGGCTGATCGATAGTGTCAGTTCAATTACTTCTACATCATTTGGAGCAAAGCTACCCTCATGCTTATAACTTAAGTTACCATCTGGCAGCACAGTCCAATTTATATTATTTTCTGATTGAAATTTTAACCCACATGGCAAGTAGTCTATAATGCTAAACTCTGAAATTGTAGTGGACCCTTGGTTTTGAACTGTAAGCTCGAAATCTATTAAAGCACCGTTTTTGTATGATGATCGCAAGCTTGACACTTGCTTGATTAAAGCTAAATCTGTGTATACTATGTCAGAACAAACATCACTTTCTTTGACTACCAAGCCATTGGAATCATATGCAATAGAGGCAATGTTATATAGGCCATTAAATGGTTGAGTCTGCTCACTATCACAGGCATCATAACTATTGTCACCTACTTCATCATCAAGTATTAGATGAACCAACACTTCAATATAATATGACTGAGTCTCTTGTGAATCAATACTTACGTCTTCTAATAATAGAGTCTTCTCATTATTAATAAGATTGATACTTGTACCAATAGAACTTAATGCCTCATAGAAAACACTTGAGTAAATAGAGACATCATCATCATACTTTGGATGATCAAACAAATCATAAGCTAATGCAGAAGTTCCATTATTATTTACTGAAATCTCATAGATTACTTTATATAAATTGGAATCTACTCGAGTAGTACTTAAGACATCTTTGTTTATCTCAAGATTCTTAGAACAATTTGAATTTAAATTGTAGGTTACAGCATTCCCACAAGATGTCCCTCTGAAATATGCCTCTATTTCCAGGCTTGTATGGTAAATAGATCTAAAAAACGGTAAAGTATAGGTGTTTCCTATTATTGTGTCTGGATCTATCAAATATAGACTGTCTTGAACTTGCAATTCAATCAATGTGTCTGGCGGACTTACCCACTCTACATCAACAGTGAAATGCTGAATCGAATCGTCGCAATAAGCAAACTTCGGACTACCAACGAGGATATCGCAAGCATAGGATAAGCAAATTTCGCTTTCCAATTTATCAACACCGTCAAAGATATAGGCAGTATTACAGATTTCTGAATTACCAGCTACTAAGGCATTGACAACTGCATCAAAGCATATATTGTAGTTCTGTCCTCTATTTAGCTTTTGAGGGAAATCCCATCCGTCTTCATCTAGCACAAAGGGACTACCAAATGTATCATCTGGCAATACTTCTTCTTGGTCAAGATAGGTCAATACTGTAGAATTCTCAACATAACTAAGAGAAGAGGAAAGTTCATCTAAATTATCTATTTCATTGCCAACATATTCCAATTTACCTAAGTTAGAAACACATATGCAATAGGTTATAGTATCGCCTACTAATATATCAGACCTTGTTAAATCGTTCCTTATCGTTGCTGTTTTAGAAATACCTGCAGTAGATGTACTGAGGATAGTAGTACCCACATCGACTGCAGGACTACCTGAACTTGCTGCTGCTGGGTCTTGACCCCAGGCGGCAGATAACAAGGTCTTGGAACCATCACACACCCAGAGTGACATTCCAGTTTGATCACCATCTGGGTCATACAATTTATAACTCTCAAGCTCCTCTAGAGTTATTTTTGAATCATATCTGTTGCCTATGTCATCTATTAGCGAACCTCCATCTCCATTGTAGTCAACACATAGTGTGAAACTAGGAATAGGATCCACACCAGAGGGAGAACTACCAATTACCCAAACAGGTGAAGAGTTCTCTACTAAGTCGCCATCGTAATAAGGATCCATACCAGGCGCAAATGCAATTCCTAATATTTGCCTTTTCATAATTGACTCTGGCACTAAAGTGAATCCCCAATCATGCGTTTTAGAAGGAAAACTCCCACTATCCCCTAAGCAGTCTTCTACTTCATAATCTGTATACGAGTCTACTGTCGAGATACCTATAAATGTACTATCTGATGCTATCATAGCTCCTGATCCTTCGTCCATAGTCAACCTATACACGTCCATTGGCGCTATACTAAAGCTATCTCGCATGATGTACCCTCTTGTATACCATTTGATCGTAATGGTAGTCTCATGTGGATTATATAAATGTATAACAGTAGCTGCTGATTCAGGAGAGCCAACGGGAGATGTATATATATTGCTCAACTTGTCATCTGGTAGTATTTCAAAGAATCTAAGTTCATAATTTGCGCAGATATCCCCAGCTATTAATGTAGTTAGAATGTTAGAATCACTTTTGATCTTAGTCCCTGTATTAACCTTACCATCCAATAAGTAATTTTCGCCTTCTTGTAAGTAAAATGTAGTGTCTGGAATAGTCTGATTAAACTCATATACTTCTATAAGATTACTATCTGCATATGACTGAATAAATGCTCCAACATAATCAAACATCCCTTGAAAGTTATTATCTATACCCACTGGAATAGTGAACTCCGTACCTCCACCTTTGACTGGGTTTACTACTGAGGCTCCCCCAAACAGTGTTTCGGTCTTGCCAGCCCATGTTGAAACGGCAACTGAAACTGGAGCTGTTGTTACAAACTTATCCTTTGCATCGAAAAATATTGCATTATGATTTCTTGGCACATCTACTAAGCCATTTAACGTAAGCACTTGTCCTAGATCAAATCCGTCACTGTTTTGTCCAGAATCTCCATTTGACAACTCTGAATCACCGTATATCCGAGTAGATGGTTGTGTAGGATTCAGAATGTCTAATTCATACCCATCTTCCCAATGGTCATAAATTAAAATTGTATTATCTCGCAATCCAACAATCGAAATATTCTTAACTATTGGGCTTTCAGGAATAGGAACAATAGCATTACAATCACAGCTCTCTGCTCCAGGAAAAATGGTCTTTAATGTAGCTAAGGTTAACTCTTCATCCAAGGGTATATAATATGTCTCAGCAATTGTGTTATTAAAACATTCTTGTCCAATGCTAATTTGAATACTAAAAATCATTAGCATAAGTGTAATTAAAAAAAATCTCATTATTTGGAAGTTAAAGTGTTACCAGGCTCTACTTCACATTACTTATACTACTATCAGGTGTTGAATAAAAATTAAATCGGCTTTGGATTGACCTCTACATCTGTGTATAACAAATAGGAAAACTATGCTCTTTGGGATGAGACTCTAAAAAAGTGGCTGCAAGAACATTCTTGCAGCCACTAAAAGTGAAATATTATTCTATAAGTATTAATTTCTTGATCTCTCTTTCTGTTCCTACCTGCACTTCTACTGTGTAGACTCCTCTTGCGTAGCTTGATACATCTACTTGGTATCTGTACTTGCCTTCATCCGCTGATTCCATCAACATCTGATTGCTCAGTACTCGCTGTCCTGCCTCATTTGATATGCTGATCAACACATCACTATTTGACTGGCCTACTGATACCTCTAAGGTTACACTGTTCACCGCTGGGTTTGGATACAGTCTTGAACTGTTCAACTCTACTACACTCTTCGCGACTTCAACAAATACTACATCACTGTAGCTTGTCTGACCACTCTCCTTAATCATATTCACTCGGTAGTAGTATGTCCCTGATCCTTCACTGTCGTAATCTTCGAAGTCATAGCTTGTCTTCCCATCACTCTGCAGTGATAACTTCTGACCTACTATCTCGAAGTCTTCTGATTCGTATCTTCTCTCAATTTCATAATGAGTTATTTCAGCATCTTGTGCTACTAACCAGGTTACTATATTAACATCTGATACTCTGTCGCCTTTGATACCTAACCAATCGTTAGATAAGATTGATGATTGTATCAATCCTGCATCGACATTCGGTGTATGCTCTCCTGGTATAGTTCCATACAATCTAGTTGTATTTAGTCCATTGCTATGATCAACATCACTATCTATGTCTTCTGCAGCCATATTCGGTACAGTAACTGAGTATCCTACTGGAGGTGTAACTTCTATATAGTAGTTATCTTGTTGTAGATAGTCTACAATATATGACCCATTCACATCTGTAGTTGTCTCATTTATTAGCATGCCTACTGTGTTGTACACCCTTACTATTATTCCAGATGCACCTGACTCGCCACTGTCTTGCTTTCCGTTGTTGTTAGTATCGTAC
>JAHDHH010000024.1 GCA_020631405.1 Saprospiraceae bacterium | reverse complement strand
TTTTATTGAGTTATCAAGTTACTACTTTTACATAGGTGCTATGACGGAATATTCCCTGCGGTCATACTCCGCTTATAATCATCCGTCCCTTGTGTGGAATGCAAAATAGGTCTTGCATATATTACCAATATGTGGTAACTTGTTGTAAATTAATACTAAATGGGTAAGAATACATCAATCGCGTTAGGTGAACATTTCGAAAAATTTGTCAAGAATCGAGTTAAAGAAGGACGATTTAATAACACAAGTGAAGTTATACGTGCTGGGCTAAGATTACTTGAAGGTGAAGAGCAAAAGTTTCAAGCATTAAGGCAATCAATTCAAGAAGGTATTGATAGTGGAATTGCAGTTAATTTTGATCCTCAAAAACATCTAAAAAAATTGAAGGACGCAAAAAGGAAGAATGCCAAAGTATAGCTTTACAAAAAAGGCCGTTAAGGATCTTTCACTAATCTGGAATTATTCATTTGAAACTTGGTCAGAGAAACAGGCGGATAAATATTATCAAGATATAATCAAAGAATGCAATCGACTCGCTATTAATCCTGAAAAGGGAAAGACCTATTATGAAATTGTCGACTCTTTAAAAGCCCAAAAGGTAAATAAGCACATAATCTTTTATCGAACTCTAGGTAAACAAGAAATTGAGATAGAAAGAGTATTACACGAACGTATGGATTTGAAAAGCAGAATGCTCGAATAAAGCACTCCACACAACACTATATATGCCGGCATATCCTCCTACGTCGGAGACGGCCGCGTATAATCACCGTCCGTCCTTCCGTACGCCGTTGCCGTCGTCCCTTTGGGTGCAATCAGAGGAAAAAGAATAAGACCATTTATCAATTACAATCCTTCCAAGGACGATAAATAGAGAATTTGCCTTTAGCCAACTCTGTTAACGCTGTTGAGTGATTTTGAACATACAATTCAAGACTAATTATACGATCATCACCCAAGCTAGCCGAACCGTAAACTGAGACTTCTGAAAAAGATTGCAATGCTAAGGTGATTGAGTCATTTTTTACTTGACCGACTAATCTATTCCCAGAATTGAGCAGCATTAAACCATTGCTATTTTCTGTTGGATAAATCTCAACTTTAGAGATGTTATTACCACAGTCAAACTTCATCAAACCTAGTGAAGGCCCTTCAAATGTTGAATCACCTATTTCTGAAGTCCAAGTCCATTGTTCGCAAGTCCACCAACCTAGAAAATCATCTCTACTTTCAATATTACATGCATCCCCTTCATAACCCGCTGAACAATTACACATGCCATTTGCAAACTCCCCGTTCACACATAAAATATCGCAGCTTTCTCCATAATAACTTGGATCGCAATTGCAGGTTTCTGTTTGAGGGTCACAAAACCCATTGCAACAGATTACATCTAAACATAAGTCCTCTAACTCGCAATTCACACCCGCAAATCCACATGGACAATCACAGACTCCTTCAACACAGTTTCCAGGTCCACAATCTAAATCTTCACAGAGATCTGCAGGCTCACACCCTACACAAAGTCCAAATAAAAGCACTAGAAAAAGTAGATGTTTAGGTTGCATAACTTTTGGCATGATGAATAATAAAAGCAAAAATTACAAATATTATTATGGATATTATAACTCAATCTGATAATTGTAATCTTTCCCATCATAGGCTGATGTTCTGTGAAATACATCACTCCAAGTAACTCTTGTGCCTTTGAGGTCGAGACCTTAGGCTTGATGAGTTTTAAACCTTACTTTTGATCTTTCATTGTTATCTCACCTGATATTGATTACTAGATTCTACACAATGCAAGACATTACCTGCGTACTCTTTGATATGGACGGAGTCATCATTGATTCTGAGCAACTCCACAAGAAAGCCTACTTTGAGACCTTTGCTTCGCTTGGACTTGAGGTGTCTGAGGAGTTGTATAAGACTCTGACTGGATCATCCACCATCAATGCCTTTCAGCGTTTGGTTGCACACTTTGACCTTGACGACGATCCCAATACATTAGTCCTTGCTAAACGTAAACGCTATGTAGGATACTTCGAAAATGATCCTAACCTACACCTCATTCCAGGAGCGGAAGACATCATCAAATATCTCTATCACAAAGGCATCACGCTAGTCCTTGCGTCTTCATCAGCAATGGTCAATATCAATCGTGTCTTCAATCGCTTTGACCTCAACCAGTACTTTACTGCCAAAATCAGTGGCGCCGACCTCACTCAGTCTAAGCCTCACCCAGAGATTTTCGAAAAGGCCGCTGAGCTCGGCAATACTGCCAAAGAACACTGTATCGTAATCGAGGATTCTGACAATGGCATCACTGCGGCAAATGCTGCTGGAATCTTTGTCATTGGCTATGCTAACCCTGAGGTCACTGACCAGACACTAGTCAATGCCAATGCCGTCATCTCTGACTTCGAAGAACTCAAGCAGTACATCTAGTGTGCCGATTTGTCTTCAATCCTAGATAGCTCAACCTTGACTATAGCAAAGGTCAATTAAGGTGTGAAATGTTAAAACCAAAGTGCTGACTTCAGCTGAGTCCCCACTCCTATTACCTTCAAGATTGCAGGCGTAAGATTTAACATATTGGATAGGAACCTTAAGCTCCATTCCTACGTCTTAAGAGGGCAAGCTACCACCCAACCTGTGATGAGTAATCAATTACGCTATTAGCCTTTTCTTGGTCTAGTAGGATTATCTAATATTTTAACATCGAAATTAACAGACGTATTATGAGAAAAGGAATTGTGTGTACCCTAGTCATGTGGGGGCTTATGAATAGTTGTTTTGGACAATTTAATATTAAGAGTGAGTGGATTACCGTGGAGACCTATCCAGTAAGTGGAGGAGCAGAGCAGATGAAACTCAAAGGGGAGGATGCCCTGGCGTTTGATATTCCTACCTTTATCCAAGAGCATGGCCACTTAGAGAGGCTGGTGATTAGAGGAACATTTAGGACTGCCTTACAGACCACCGACATTAGCTTTGATTCTGCTAACACTGATCAGGAAGGAGATTTCATTTGTAAAGAAGTTCACTCGGAATTGACTCCCTTCTTAGGTGTATGGGGAAGTGGGAGTAAGGACCATGACGGTGTGGATATCAAAGAAGTCATAGCAAACACCGCAGCGGATAAGGCTGGTATTACAGCAGAAGAAAATATCACTGAATACAATGGTGTGTCTATCAACAATTTCCCAGAATTGAAACAAGCAGTACTGGCTAGTGAGATCGGAGATCGAGTCGAACTCAAATTGGAGACTCTATCTACTCCTTACTCTCAATATGTCACAGTCGGTAGTAGAGGTGTACAGACTGTAACTTACAAGTATTGTGTAGAAGAACAAGCAGCAATACTTAGCGAAACCGACCTCAATGTGGTAGCATACACATTCAAAGCCTACCCTAACCCCACAAGTCATCAATCCAATGTCGTCTTCAAGTCGGGCTCTGACGAGGCTGTGGAATTCAGTGTAACTACCCTTTCGGGAAAACAATTACATAGTGAAGTATTTGCTAACTTCAGTGGTGAGCTTTCGCTAAATTATACCTTCGACAATGTCAGTGATGGGTTATACCTTTTCAGTATCCAACAAGGCAAGGAAGTCTACAAACGCAAAGTTCAGTTCATAAGATAAATGCTTTAATAATTATTGATGAAGCGAGAGTCTAGTATTTAGGCTCTCGCTTTTTTTATGTGAGCAGTCCAAATTCTCTTGTATGTGTAATCATGTCCTACATTAAATTCGGATATTGTAACTGTAATGCAATCCAAACTCAACATAATAGCCTTTGTTCCGTCACTTTTTCTTGTCACGGTATTCACCTTGTTATTAGTTGGAATCACTCAAGAAGGCATTCTACTGAGTTACTCACTTCCTTGGTTTCTCTGTGTTGGGTTTATCCTATTAATGTTCTATTGGATTATCAGCCTATTCCGCAAAATTCCAACTTTCACAATCAAGGATCAAGTAATTACATATCAGCTCAAAGGTGCTAGTCAAAGCTTTACTTTATCAGATATTCAGCAATTAGCACAGATTCCAACTCGAGCAATCCCTGTTGTGACTGCACGTGGAGGATTGAGTATTCAGACTGCCAAAGGTGAATTTTGCTTCCCTTATCACATCTATCAAAATGAAGCTGCATTGCTCAAGGCTATTCATCAAGTATCCCTAGATGTCAAGGTTTACATCATGCAACAATATGGAATCAACAACCTATTCTACCTTAGGAAATGGTATCGCAACAGCTATGTGGTATTATTACTACCTATACTAGGGTTTGTATACCTGTTAGTTATTAAATATGAAGGAATGTTTTGGCCTACTTTAGTATTGTCGATAATCCCGTTACTCATTGCAGTGTTAATAGTTCAAACAAGTCAACTTATCCACATTGAGGGCAAGCATTTGGCCCACATTAGTCCAATGGCCTTACGAAAGCGGATGATACCTCTAAAAGACATCGACTATGTCAATTCTAGTCAAATAAGCACTGGAAGAGGCGGGCTGAAAAACATGACCGTACACTTGAAGGACAAGCAAATCTTGACACTTCATGCAGGTCTTAATAAACAAGAAGAATTGAACACTATAGCAAGTCAAATTCATGCTAATCTCTAATTTATCAACTATGCAACACTATCTACTATTTTACCTTATTCTTGCTTTTCACTTGGCATCTTATCCAAGTACTCAGGCTCAGCCCTCACTATTCAGCGGAGAGGAGTTTATTAGTCCAAGTGGAGATACATTGCTCTATCGACAATTAGTCTCTGACTATGACTCAAAGAGCAAGTATCCGTTAGTTGTTTTTCTCCATGGATCAGGCGAACGTGGCAATGACAACCAAGCTCAACTCAAGTGGGGAGTGTCGAACTTTGCAACAAGTAATAACATGAAAATGTATCCTTCGATAGTCATAGCTCCTCAGTGTCCTGCTGACATGACTTGGGCTGGGCTAGATAAGGAACGTGTTAGCCTGCTTCCCTCTCCCACTCGCCCTATGGAACTAGTCAGAGAACTCATCGATCATGCTATCAACACCCTTCCAATAGATACTGACAGAATCTATATTACAGGCTTATCAATGGGTGGATATGGCACCTATGACGCTTTGATGCGTTACCCAGATCTCTTTGCCGCGGCTCTTCCTGTTTGTGGGGCTGGAGACATTACCAAAGCAGAATCCATAGTCCACATCCCTATTTGGATAGTTCATGGAGCACTAGATACTGTAGTCAAACCAGAACATGCTCAGGATATGCTTAATGCCTTGACTCAGGCTGGGGGAAAGCCTGGTTATACCCAATATCCTACAGCTGGGCATTTCTCATGGATAGGAGCATATAGCGATGCTATGATCATGTCTTGGATGTATAGCCAGCATAAGTAAGCCAATGCAACTCCTATCTGATGTCTAATACTTCACAAAGCGCTGATATTCAACTGACCCATTAGATAGCTCAATTTTGAGTAAGTAGATCCCTTGTCGTAAGTCGTTAATTGAGAATGTCTCATGAATTTGATTAGTTAGCGGGACTAGTCGTTGGGTATACAGTCTTCCAGTCAAATCAATTATCTCAAGACTTACCTTTTGAAATTGGTCTAGATTCGCTTCTACACATATAGATTGGCTACTTGGATTAGGGAATAGACTGATATCTCCAAAACCATTTACTATATCCACTGAAGCCGCAGAAAGATTAAATTCTAACCAATTGAGATTGAATGGCGCTTGAGTAATACGGATACGCAGAGTGTACCGACCTTGAGGCATACTGACATCTCTTGTAGTGGTCGTCCATGATTGCCAACCACCTGTGGAACTGAATGATGGCGAATCAAGTATTGATACATTGCCAAGGGCATCAACTAATTGTAATTGCAAAGCACCTGTACCGAATTCAGCTGCTGTCCTATAATTGACTCTATAGTCACCTGCTTCTGAAATATTGACATCATATTCCATATAATCCCCTGGATCTAAATATCCAACATTCTGACCTCCTCCAATATCCGATGATGTCTCCAATACTATCCCTGATTGCTCAACAAATGACTCTGCTTCAATCTTTGTTGGAATCTGATGTACGAAGTCTAGACTATTCTTGACATCCTCTAAGGTAAATGCTTGTAACATAGAGCCATCAGTTGACTCAATCCCACTCTCTATGTAGGTGACTTTGATGACTTCTGTATGATTCATGATATGATCAACACTGATATTAACCACTCTAGTATTACTTGGGTCTACACTGACCTCTGTTATAGGTACAGCTGCGCCATCAATACTGACCTCTAGTCCAGCAGGTGATGTGGGCAAATTCGGTTGAATTGATTTATTGATGCTGATTTGAAGACTTGATTCATTAACAGTCTCAGCCGACACAAATAGGGTCGGCAGGTCTTCACTATTGACTATTGTCTTCACAAATTCAATATTTGCCACGTTAAAACCAGCAACGTCTGTATAAAAGCGAAGCTTATGCATTCCAGCATCTAAGATGATATTAGAAACAGTAACTGTTTGCCAATTTTGCCAATCTCCGGTGGGGTCAATAAAGGTCCTTGGGATAATATCACCACCATCCATAGCTAAGTGAAAGAACCCACCTGAGCCACCCGAGGCAGTCCTGATTCTAGCCTCATAGACTCCGTCCTCCTCTACTGTCACTGTATATTGCATCCACTCACCAGCGTCCATGAATCCAACATTATAACCATTAGTATTGACAGTGTTTTCAGAGTACTCTATGTCCACTCCATCATTACGATACTGCCAGCCATCATTCCATGATGAATATTCTCCTGTTGATACAGAATAATTTCCTGATTGGACATCATCATAGGCTGATCCAATCACTCCCATGTCATAGTCTGAAGCATGGACGACGCCTGGTATCCTATGCTCAGCAAAAGGTATAGTTTCGTCGGAATAAACCTGCCTAAACATAGCGTCGATGACATCTTTTTGATAAACGCAATGCTCAGTTTTGAGCTTTTCAGCAAGATCCATCAACGCTGCCCTAGCGAATGCGGCACTTGGCATTGAGCCAGTGCCACTCCAATAGTCTAATAGTGTTTGATACTCAGGAGATTTGACAACTGACAGCGGACCAGCAATTGATTCTACCTTCTTCATTGGCCACCATGCCCAGCCAATATCTAATCCCTCTAATAAAGCAATCGCATCTCGAAACCAGACATTAGAATTCTCCCCACTCTCACCTAGGTAAAGGGGAACATTGTAGGTATTTCTTAGATCGATGACCCACTGCATTGTCGCTACATCATTTGTTGACCAATACTTATGCGGAGAATAGACAAAGTTGTCATCCCATGGTGGTGTCAGACCAGTAAAATCATTGGCAAACCAATTGCCCTCAATGAACACAATATGTCGGCCATCTACTTCTCTGATTCCTTGTACAATATTTTGATAGAGAGATCTCAATGCATTCCCGCCAGGTAAGTCCCAGTTTGGTTCGTTCAATAAGTCATACCCAGCTATCCATTGTTCGTCAGCATAGTATTCTGCAATTCTCTGCCACAATGCTACTAACTTCCTTCTATTTTCAACACTTTCCCAAAGTGACGGCTTGGTTGGGTCGTAATCCGAAATGGCAGCGTCGTAACCTTGTCCACCAGGAGCTGCATGCATATCTAAGATGATATACATTTCGTTGGCCTTACACCAAGAAACCAAGCTATCTGTAAGTTGGAATCCCTTATCCAGCCAAGTATCTTGGCCGAGTACAGGTTCTTCTTCAATAGGTAGCGTAAATAGGTTGTAATGCATCGGCAGTCGTACCGAATTAAATCCCCAAGCCTTGAGTGAGTCAATATCTGACTTCTGCACATGATTAGTCAGCCATGCTTCATAGAACGCTTCTGTATCTTCTTGTCCAATGAGCTCTTCAATAATTCCCCTTATTTCATGCTGTGGATTGGCAAAACTTGCCGTTTGTAGCATATAGCCTTCTTGAACCATCCAGCCACCAAGTCCCATTCCTCTGAGGAGTATCGGTTCTTGGTTCTCATTCACGATTGTTTTACCCTGTGTACTCAGGAAGTGTTGAGCATTTGCCATCTGGCAAAATAGCAGTATCAATAACATGAAACAAGGAAGCTTAATGTTGACCATATGATGTGTTATGATTGGATGAACCGAATGAAAAAGACCTATTTCTCTAAGATAGCTTTCTAAATGACATTGGTCATTAAAACCTCGCGTAAAACCCTATTTTTTACCTGTACCTTTTCTTGTAAATACAGCATGTTCTGTTTGCACTCTTGCCAAATAGATGCCAGAGGTAGAGTCTTTAACATTCTAATACCCTCAAGGTGAATACTTCTTCCAAGTAAACTATGGATTATGGTTTGAAGCTTGGCTTTATGATGACTAATAACACAACAGACTTAAATAGGAAACTACTTTGGCAGCGAAAGCGTAAAGATAGATCCAGTTGAGTCACTTTTCTCCAAGGCAATCTGACCACCCATCAAAGCAGAAACTTTCTTAACAATCGACAACCCTAGACCTGAGCCTGTATATTGCTTTCTATTGTGCAATCTAGAGAACATCTCAAACACCTCATCTTTATGCTTACTATCTATTCCAATTCCATTGTCCTTAAACTTAATTGCAGTTAAATTTTCTTGCTGATTACAGTTAATTTCAACCATTGGCACATCAGACTCATTATACTTGATTCCATTTTCAATCAGATTCTTGAACACCTGAAAAACTTGAATTGGATTACACTCAATAGTTGGTAGTTTATCATATATCACCTTTGATTGTTTTTCAGAAATAAGATTTTGTAGATATACTGTTACATTTTCAACCACTTCATTGAGGTCTACCATTTCTTTATTCTTATGATCTCCTAGCTTGGTATAGTCAAGTATGCCGTTTACTAAAAATTCCATTTGATCCGAACTCATATCAACTATGTTCAGATACTTTACAACTTCAGGTGAGCTATTCTCGCTGTTAATTTTTGTTTTAAGCAGGTTTGTAAACGCCTTGATATTTCGGATGGGCTCTTTCAAATCATGTGAAGCAATGTAGGAGAATCGTTCTAATTCTTCATTTGACTTTTTCAGCTTTAACGTCCTTTCATGCACCTTACTCTCTAAGAGTTCATTATTGCGTTTATCTTTCCTTGAGTTCCTAAAAAGAATATATAATAAGACTAGACTCAACAACATTGCCATAATCGAGGCAATTGCTAATTGAGTTCTTTGTTTCAATTTGACAGATTTACTCTCTGACTGTACTTTAAGTAAGGTATTTTCTATTTCTCTTTTTTCTGATTGATACTTTGTCTCAAGCTCTAGAATTTTATTCTCTCTTTCTTTAAGACCAATACTGTCTTGCCAATCATTCAACTCCAATAGGTAGGCATAGGCCTCCTTATAATTGTAATTCTGACCTTCTATGTTATGCAATAGAGTCAATAACTTCGGTTTGTAAAAATAAAAGTCATTTGACTCATTAATGATATCCAAGCCAACTTGGGCATTCTGAAATGCAATCCTTGGATTCTCTTTGAGATATTCCAAATTAGCCTTCCAATAGTGGTATCTTACCCTTGTATGATCGGTTGGCTCTATGGCATTGCTCATCATGCTATCAAGACAAATTTCAGCAATTTCATACTTACCTGAGCTGATATTATTAATTGCCATTTGCAAGCGTACCTTTCTGATTTTACTATTATGTTTAAGGTCTTCTGCGCTGATCAACGCTTTATCTAGGTACTTCAAGGACTCTTCAAAATCATTGGTCTTGGTTAGAAACTCTGCATACCTTATGTAGAATGCAAATTGCACATTTTGATCTTGGTGACTAGATGAAAGTTCTTCAAGTTGTAAAAAGTAATACTTAGCATCCTCGAGGTTGTTCTGCGTACTATGGATATTAGCGATATTACCTAGAACCACAGCAGTGGTCATTGTATCATTGGTCTCTGTAGCATGATAGAGTGCTTGTTGGTAATTTTCTAAACATTTATCAACAACATACATTTTTTGATAAGCCATCCCTATGGCATTATAAATCTTACCTTTTACAAAGTGATCTTCGTCATCACAATAGCCCAATGCCTCTTTGTTGATAGCAATACCTTTGTCATGCCTATTTTGAAATATATGATGAAGAGATACTATGTTTAATGCCCTTGCCAACCCTTGCTTATAGCCGTCATCTTTAGACATTGATGCTGCTGTATCGATATAGGTCATACATAATGCAGTATCAATAAACAATAGCTGAAAAGCAATCTTATTGTATATGTCAACTTGCTCAATAGTTGTGTTGGAAGATGATAGTTCGTCTTTTAATTGTGTAATTACGGGAGAATCCTCTTGCGACAAGGCATTCATACATAATGTCGCAGAAAATAATAGCAGAAGTGGAATTCTCCATGTTGTCATAAGTCACTTTATTTAGAACAATGGATCCAGCATTACTATTCACCTCTACCACATTCTTACATTAAGCAATTCAACTTCCAAACTCTTTGCGAAAAATCAAACAATTTGAATGTTAAATGTCAATGAGATAAATGAAAAGAAAACTAACAATCACATTAGTATGCAATAAAGTTAGAAATAATCTATCATTATGAATTAGTATTCGAATTCTATCTTCAAACTTACTTCACAAAACTATTTGAGATTGCAAATATCACATTCTATTACAATTGAAAGCTCTCTAATATCTAAACCCAAGGTATGACTAAATATGAAGTGGTTAACTATCTAAAAAGAATAGGTCTGCCATCAAGTCAACCTACCTTGGAAGGTCTGACTCAGTTACAAGAACACCACCTAGAACATATCCCATTCGAAAACTTAGACATTGTAGTACGACGTAACATAAGCCTTGACTATCAACACTTGTACACTAAATTAATCACAAAACAAAGAGGTGGTTATTGCTTTGAATTGAATACACTTTATGCAGCATTACTTACTGCTCTCGGATTCTTACCTAGACCAGTATTAGCTAGAGTCTGGCTGAGCAACCCAAAACTTACACCACCTAGAAATCACCTTGCCTACTTAGTAGACTTGGATGACAGCACATATCTTGTAGATGTTGGCTTTGGAGGACTTGTTGCCAGTGTTCTGCTTGATATTAATAGCATTGAGCAAGTCAATGACAAGTATGGTACAATGAGGGTATTACCAGATGCTGACTACGACTTCATGATCCAACGGAAAACTGATCAAGGTTGGGATAATCTTTACAGCTTTGCAGCCCATATAGTCAGCCTACAAGAGATTATCATTGCCAACCAGTATATGTCTACTAATACCAACTCACACTTCTACTATCATAAGTTTGTTGGCAAGAATACACCTATGGGAAGAATAGCCTTATTCAATAACAAATTCTCAACACGAAACGGCATTAAGATAAGCAGTAAGTGCAAGGTAGCCTATGGGCAAGCGTGGTTGGATATTATTGAGAAGGAATTTGGTCTGACACTGCATTTCTCAAATGAGGAATTTGAGCTGTTATTTAAATCATATGTAGATTGAAGAATTCAATAACATAGATGGCCTCCTTGATGTAAATAAGAGTTTTTAATCTCCAATCTTTATCTTGCGGCTGATTAAACAATCATATTCTTCAATTCGACCTTCTAACATTATCTCAGACCTCATGACTTCAGCTAATTTACTTACCACTATCCAAGGTATTCCTAAAGCGGAACTGCACCTCCATATCGAAGGAAGCTTTGAACCTGAACTCATGTTTGAGATTGCCAAAAGAAATGATGTCTCACTAGATTTTGATTCAGTTGATGCGATCAAGGAAGCCTACAAATTCAACAACCTTCAAGAGTTCCTCGACATCTACTATACTGGTGCTCAAGTCCTCATCCATGAACAAGATTTTTTTGATCTTACCTGGGCATACCTCACTAAAGTTCACAGCCAAAATGTAGTCCATGTTGAGATCTTTTTTGACCCTCAGACTCATACCGAAAGAGGTATTCCCTTTGACGTAGTCATTACTGGTATTTATAAAGCCCTACAAAGAGCTAAAGAAGAATTAAACATCTCGTTCAAACTCATCATGTCATATCTTCGGCACCTAAGTGAGGCCGAAGCATTCAAAACATTGGAAGCCTCACTTCCTTTCAAAGAGTGGATCGATGGCGTAGGTCTTGACTCTTCAGAAGTAGGAAATCCGCCGAGCAAATTTGCTCGAGTATTCAAGGCTTCAGCAGACGAAGGATATAAGCTAGTAGCACATGCAGGAGAAGAAGGACCAGCCGCTTACATTTGGGAAGCGCTTGACCTCCTTAATGTAGTGAGGATAGACCATGGTAATCGTTGTCTTGATGATCAAGCCTTAGTTGATAGACTCAGAGCAGAACAGATTCCTCTTACACTCTGCCCATTAAGCAATGTAGAGCTGAAAGTGATACAACACATGGAAGACCACCCTCTTCCAAAACTCCTAGACCAAGGTATCCTAGCTACCATTCACTCAGATGACCCAGCATACTTTGGTGGATATATGAATGAAAATTACTATGCAACAGCTAAAGCATTAAACCTTAACAATCAACAACTAGAACAAGTCGCAGTAAATGCTTTCAAAGCAAGTTGGTTGGATGATGCAAGTAAAGAAGAGCATATCAATGCAGTAAAACACTACTTCAAACACCTGACATAGTACCCTTGATCCAGTGGTAATTCAATATGAGTATCAGATACTAGTCATAGAGTCTCTATCTTGTGACTTTTTAGCTCACTCACTAACGTATTGATATTGAATAACTTCGAAGAATTAGGCATAAGCTCTGGATTCATTAAAGGACTTGCTGAATTGGGTATTGTCGTCCCAACTGCCATTCAACAAGATGTCATCCCTTTGTTAATGAATGGAGCCAGTGATGTAGTAGCACAAGCACAAACAGGTACTGGTAAGACTGCAGCATTTGGATTGCCTTTACTTGAGCTAATAGACCCTAGCGCAAAATCTGTGCAAGGATTGATCCTCTGTCCCACAAGAGAGCTCGCCAAGCAGGTAGCTAAGCAGCTGTTTAAATTCACCAAGTACTCTGCTAAGATATTTACTGAATCAGTCTATGGCGGTGAGCCAATTGAAAGGCAAATCAGTGCCTTGAGAAGACCAACACAAATTATAGTAGCTACTCCTGGCAGGTTAATTGACTTGGTATCTAGGAAGGCTGTTGACCTCAGCGAGATTAAGACGGTAATCTTGGACGAGGCAGATGAAATGCTTAGCCTAGGATTCAAAAAAGAACTTGATGAGATCCTGGGCTTCTTAACTTCGGTCGAACGCAAATGGTTATTTTCAGCAACTATACCACCTGACATCCAGACAATCATTGCTAAGCATCTAGCTTCTGACGCAATCAGGATCACAGTGAGCAGAGAACAAACTGTCAACAAGAATATTACCCACCTTTACAAGGCTTGTGATGACGCTGACAAATTGGACCTGTTATTGGACTTTCTAAAAACAGAAGGGTCAAACAGAGGAGTGATCTTCTGTAGAACTAAGGCCGCGACGAAAAAACTTACTGAAGAACTGATTGCAAGGCAAATCGCTGCAGATGCCATTCACGGCGACCTATATCAAAAAGAGAGGGATAAGGTGATGAGGGCATTCAAAAAAGAAACTTTGAGAATATTAGTGGCTACAGATCTTGCTGCTCGTGGAATAGATATCCCAGACTTGACCTTTGTTGCCCACTATCAACTTCCTGAGAGTGATGAATACTACACTCATAGAAGCGGAAGGACAGCAAGGGCTGGTAAAGCTGGCACTTCGATGTGCTTTGTCAATCAATATGAAATGAGGACAATGCAAGACTATGAACGCAGCCTAGGCATTAGCTTCAAGGAAGTCAGATAGTGCATTAAAAAGTAAAAACAAATCAATAGTCATCCTTTACTTAAGTAGGTAAATCACGTATCTTGCCAGCCATTCAAATACAGAAGGTTATGCACGATTCTAAGATGGCAACATTCATCAAAACTGTACTAGACAATATGCCTAGTGGTTGGCTGAGCATCACGACTCACCGCCTTGACATCTATGATGAACCTCGGGCTAAAATTCAATTCTTAGAAGGGTTTGAAGCCTTGTATCAGGCAAACACCCCTGATGAAGCCTTACTAGACCAGCTACCCACAGCCTATGACTACATCAGACTTGGCCATCCTCTCTCTTGCATCTTAGAATGGACAATAGCTAAAGCCAATCGCCTCCATGCTAACCAAGTGATCAGCTTCTCCTCTGAAACAATGCCCATACTAGCCATCTTAAGAACTAACCACCTAGCTAATAAAGCAAGTAAACTCTTCTACTATGGCGAGCTTCCTGCTAGTTTTGATGCAGATACCATCAGGTCTGTATATGGTTATCAGTTTGAATTAGAGCAAGTCACAGATAACACTACCCTTGCTCATTTGAACTCCCCAACTGTTGATTGCAGTAGAATAATCATTATGCCAGAAGCTGACTATTTAAATCTAGATCTAGTACAACAAGTTGACTTTTATGTCACTACTCAAAGTAGTCTCGGTAGCGTCCTCCTTGTCAACGGAGACCAGAATAAGTCCTATATTTCTGATATCCAACACGTGAGGCGAAGGGAGACCATCGCAATGACTCCTGCCAATTGTCTAGTTGCCTTACAACAGATTGCTCAGTCCACAGAAGCTCGGCAGCCTGTTGATCCCACGGCTCATAAATCCTTTGTCCAAGAACAGATAAATTCTATCACTGGAACCACTACCCACCCAATTATTGGATCTAGTGGCCTTTCAGTCCAATATGCTATCATGATGGGCTTGGTTGAGGATGCATTGGTAAATTACCCAGGCAAGGAGATCAAATTCGTAGTACCGCCCAATTGCTATGGCGGAACGAATGACCAAGCTAGAAGAGTAGCTGCTTGTCTTAATAATGTAGAGATAGTTGACCTACCTGTAGATGGAGACAATGACATGGTGCAGAGTGTAGAGCAAGTCCTGGAGACTATAGCAAAGGCAGATGCCATCCCCTACATCATTGCTGAAATCCCTACCAATCCAAGAGTTGAGGTTCCAGACTTAGAAAAACTCAAGGCGGCACTGGGTAAACCTAGACAGACCCTAGGTGGAGCTGACGCAATTGCTCCTGTCTTTATTCTCGATCAGACATTCTGTCCAAATGTCCTCTTTCTAGGCGAAGGAAAAATGCTCTCTACCGTAAAAACAATATCATATGCCAGCGGATCAAAATTCCCAAGTGGAGGCCTCTGCACTGCTGGATACTGCGTGAGTAATACAATGGCATCCTCAATGATGGACGCTATAGCAAGACACTTGACCCTTTGTGATAATGAAGCAACGGCACTACAGTATGAAATACTTGCTAATCAATTGCCTTCGATGAACCAGCGTATCGCTGATGCTTATAGAAACACTCGAGTCTTTGTCAATCACATCAATGCAGTACTACCAAGTGCAAAGATCAATTTTGTTTCAGAAGAGCTTGCTGCTGAAGGATTTACGCCATCTGTATTTTCGCTTGACTTACCAACAACCGGGAATACTGCTGAAGAAAGAGAAATGTTCAAAAGAGCTCTCAATCACAAGCTTATCAATATGATGATCAAAGCAATACCTCAAGAAAGCAAGTACTGTGTCAGCTATGGTCAGCTCAAGGGATGCTATTGGACGATCCCAGCCACTTCAACCCAAGGCACTACCAAAGAAGATGATAAAGACTACATTGCGAGGGTTGCACTTTCTGCCAATATGGATATAGCACTACATAAGAAGGTCTTTTCTGATTTTGTCAAAAGTATGTAGTGTTTTAAGCCCTTCATTTCAACTTTTTGTTTTCTAATAATATGACATTAATGCTCGGTAGAAATGCTTACTTAACAGTTGGAGCCAATGTACCGACTATATCAGCAGAACAAATTTAAAAAATCTATATATAATCGATTTGAAAGCGTAATTTTGTCTTTTCAAACTCCTTTGACCTTCGAGTATTCTAACTCAACAAACTTTAAGGCGAACAGTTTGTTATGACATCTTTAGAAGAATTTGAATCCAATTAACCAACTTGACTCTATGTCCGAGAAACATCCACGCTTAAGGCAACGTATCATTTCCTCAATTTTGGCAGTGCTTATTATATTTGGGGCTGTCTCCTACTCTGGTGTACTTAAAGGCAGTAAGAAGGCGCCAAAGCAGAGCAGCGAAGTGAAGGTGACAAATGTCATTTATGCCCCAGTTGAGCTTAAAAACTCCTCTGTCGCTATCCAATCTAATGGTACATTAAGTGCCAAGAACAAGATTGATATCGTGAGCAGAACTCAAGGAGTATTCGAAGGTGGAGACAGATCATTTAGGTCAGGAATCTACTTTAACGAAGGCGACATTTTAGTATCAATAGACAATGCTGAATACCTCGCTAACCTCAGAGCCTCGCGAGCTCAACTCCTGCAAAGCATGACAGCTATACTTGGGGACCTCAAGTTTGACTATGGTGATGCTTATGAAAAGTGGAAGAGTTATATCAATGCATTTGATGTCAATTCATCACTCAGGGCATTACCTACAACAAGTTCAGATAGGGAGAAGGCCTTCATTAATGGAAAGAATATTGTTACCCAATACTATAATATCAAAGCTCAGGAAGTACAGGCATCTTACTATCAAATTAGAGCTCCTTATGGTGGCATACTCAGAGAGAACCTAGTTGATAAAGGTGCAATGATTAGTCCTGGACAGAAACTAGGTACATTTATCGACCCTTCAGTATTCGAACTAGAAGTTAAGATTAATCCCGCTGAGCTTAAAATGATTTCTGTAGGTAAGTCTGTGACCTTGACCAATGGTGACAAGAGCCAATCTTGGAATGGTAGAATCACACGAATAAATAAAATCATAGACCCACAATCACAATCTGCCTTAGCCATAGTAGAAGTGAGAGGTAAAGACTTAAGAGAGGGCATGTTTCTCCAAGCAGAGATCTCAACTGTAGAACTATCAGATGTAGCTGAGATAGCAAGAAACTTAGTAGTGGATGAAGCATATGTCTTTGTAGTAGCTGATAGTATCCTTCAAAAACAAGCTATAGAAGTCAAGCACGTTGCTGACAAGACAGTATTTGTCACGGGCATTCAACCTAACGCATGGGTAGTACAAAAGCCAGTAACAGGAGCCTATGAAGGCATGAAAGTAAATCCAATTAACCTAAGCGAATAAACGTCTATGAAAAACTTTATCGCTTTTTTTATCAAATACCCCGTTGCTACGAATGTATTGATTCTGGCTTTCTTTGTCTTCGGCTACCTAGGCCTAGGCAATATGAAGTCATCATTCTTCCCATTGGTGCCATCAGAAATCATCAATATACAGATTACCTACTTTGGGGCTGCACCCAATGAGATTGAAGAAGGCATAGTCCTCAAAATTGAAGACAACCTCAAAGGGTTAGTAGGCATTGATAGGGTTACCTCTGTCTCTAGTGAAAATGCAGCAACGATCACAGTTGAAATACTCAAAGGCTACGACATTGATGCCGTGCTCGCTGATGTCAAAAATGCAGTCGACCGAGTGCCCAACTTTCCAAGTGCTATGGAGCCTCCTGTGGTTTCTAAAGTAGAGAATATCCAACAAGCCATCAGTTTTACCTTGAGTGGGAAAGCTATGGATCTCAAGACCCTAAAAACTATCGCTAGGACAGTTGAAGATGACATTCGAGCTATCCCAGGCATCTCCCAACTCTCTCTGAGTGGATTCCCCAATGAAGAAATAGAAATAGCTGTCCAAGATCAAGCACTCAAGGCATACAACCTTACCTTTAATGAAGTTGCTGCTGCTGTATCTCAGACTAACCTTCTATCGACAGGTGGTTCTATCAAGACTGAGCAAGAAGAGTTTCTAATCAGGGCAAACAACAAGTATTATGAAGCTATCAACTTTGAAAATATAGTCTTACGAGCAGACGCCAGTGGTAATATTACCTACCTCAAAGATGTTGCAAGCATCAAAGATAGGTGGGAAGAAAATCCTAATAGAATCTACTACAATGGAGACCCTGCCATATCATTCAACGTATCCGCTACTAATAGCGAAGACCTCATTGCCAATGCAGACAATGTGACTGCGTATATGGAAAAGTTCAATGCATCAAGTGCAAATGCACAATTGAATGTCACTCGAGACTCTTCTATTACATTGAAACAAAGGACTGAACTACTTAGAGAAAACGGGTTGATCGGGATCATTTTGGTCTTGATCCTATTGTCTATTTTTCTCAAACCTACACTAGCCCTATGGGTAGCTTTCGGTCTCCCGATATCCTTCTTAGGGATGTTCATTTTTGCCCCTTACTTTGGTGTGACTATTAATGTCCTGTCACTTTTCGCCATGATCATCGTTATAGGGATTCTTGTTGATGATGGAATTGTCATCGCTGAAAACATCTACAATGAGTATGAGAAAGGTAAGTCGCCAATTAGAGCAGCCATTGATGGCACTATGGATGTCTTACCTGCTATTCTTTCAGCAATTTTGACCACTATCTTAGCATTTTCTACATTCTTCTTTTTGGATAGCAGAGTTGGAGACTTTTTTGGAGAGGTAGCATCTGTTGTTTTATTAACACTGTCTGTTTCTCTCATAGAAGCCTTGATCATCTTACCTGCCCACCTAGCACACTCTAACGCATTGAAAAAAGGTGGAAGTACATTTGCCATTAATAGATACGGTGACCAGTTTTTGAAATGGATTAGGGACAAGCTCTATGCTCCATCACTGCGATTTGTGATTAATAATAGGCTATTCGGCTTCGCGATACCTATTGGGTTGTTCATCATAACTATTGGAGCTATCCAAGGCGGCATCATCCGATTTACCTTCTTCCCATCCATAGCAAGTGATATCATCCAGGTGACACTTAAGATGCCGCAAGGTACCAATGAGCAAATTACTAACGGGATAATTGAATCAATAGAGCATGATGTATGGGCTACAAGTGAAGAACTCCAAGAGCAACAAGCTGGCAACGTTGATGTAGTGAAAAATACACTGCGAAGAATAGGTCCTGGATCAAGCAACGCTAGCCTCACCATCAACTTACTGCCTGGTGAAGAACGAGACCTCTCAGCGGATGACATTGCCAATGCTATTAGAGAACGAGTAGGTTTTGTGCCTGGTGTTGAGCAATTGACTTTTGGAGCTAATACCAACTTTGGTGGTAGGCCAATTGCGATTTCATTAACTGGAAATAATATCGGCGAACTCAAAGCTGCTAAAACAGAACTGAAGGAAAAGCTAGGTACACTGACCCAACTCAAAGATATTAGCGATAACGACCCTCAAGGAATCAAAGAAATCAAACTCAAGCTTAAGCCAAATGCTTACATGCTAGGTTTCACTCTAGAAGGCTTAATCTCTCAAGTCAGGTCGGGATTCTTTGGCCGTCAAGCACAACGATTCCAAAGAGGCAGAGACGAAATCAGAGTCTATGTCAGATATGAATCAGAAGGTAGAAATAGCATCAATGACTTAGACAACATGGAAGTCATAGCTCCAAACGGGGTGAGAGTACCACTCAGTGAAATAGCAACCTATGACATCGCAAGAGGAGAAGTCGCTATTAACCACCTCAATGGTCGACGTGAAATAGCAGTATCAGCTGACTTGGTTAATAATAAAGACAGTGCCCCAGATATCTTGGATAATCTTAAAGCAGAGTTCATGCCTACCCTCTTGACAAAATATCCATCTGTGTCGCCATTATACGAAGGGCAAAATAGAGAGGCTGCTAAGTTTCAAGTATCTGCTAAACGAGTCGCACCCATAATCTTGATGCTTATTTATGCAGTCATTGCGTTTACGTTTAGGTCTTATGTTCAACCTTTGTTGATTCTCTTGATGGTACCATTCAGCGTCATTGGTGTAGGTTGGGGTCATGAGTTTCATAACTTCCCAATTAATATCTTGTCGTTCTTGGGTATAATAGCCTTAATAGGAATCATGGTCAATGATGGACTGGTCTTGATTGTCAAATACAACTCCTTCATCAAACAGGGTTACACCTTTGAGAAGGCCATTTATACTGCTGGACTTTCTAGATTTAGAGCAATATTCTTGACATCAATTACTACGATAGCTGGACTTGCTCCACTTATTTTCGAAACTAGCTTCCAAGCTCAATTCCTCATTCCGATGGCGATATCTATTGCCTATGGTATTGGAATTGCAACCTTCCTAACCCTATATCTCTTGCCTTTGATGCTCTACTTGAGCAATGACATTAAGTACCTCTGGTCATGGTTCTATAATGGCAAACGACCAAAGCGTCATGAACTAGAAGAAGCATTCCAAGAACAAGAAAACCTAAAAGAATTTGACGATGAGTAGAGCATATCTATACATATTAAGCCTGTTGCTACTCTTGGTTAGTGGATCTCTGTACAGTCAATCCATGCTTAGCCCGGAGCAAGTAATCAGTGCTGTCATTGACAATAATTACGACCTCAAAGCAGCTAAACAATCCATAGCAGCTGCTCAAGTACTCACTTCTAAAGAGAACCAAGGCTACAGGCCTACCCTCAGTGTCAATGCCGATGTTGGGTATAGTCTTAATGGAGTTAAGCAGGTCTTTAATTTCAATTTTCCAGATCTGAACATCCAAAATATCCAATCGTATAGCGGAAGCGTAGGCGTAGGATCATCCTACCTGATTTATGATGGCGGCCAAAGAGACCTGAGAAATGACAAGAATGTAGCAAGCCTTGAAATCGCTAATCTGAACTTAAAAAGTATCCAGCAATTACTTGGCTACAATGCCATGCAGATCTATTACAGCATTGCTCAAGCTGTGTACAATATCGACTTACTCAAAGAATCCCTAGCGATATCAAAGGAACGCCTGAGACGAGCTAAGACTTACTACCAATATGGCAATACCAACAAAGTAGACGTACTGAATGCTGAAGTTGATGCTGCTAGAGATAGTTTGAGTCTTATCTCAATGCAAAATGACATTGTAAATCTTAAGCTTCAACTCAATCAATTAATGCTAAGGCAAGATACTGACTATGCTGTTGATACGGCATTTACCCTACTCTATCAACTCAGTGATATCAATGACTTAGAAGCAACTATGCTCAGCTCAAATGCCGAACTTATTGCACTAAGAAAACAAGCAGACTTAGTGGAATATGATGTGGCACTAGCTAACAAGCTCAACTCTCCCCAATTACTTGCAAATGGGGCATATAACCTCAATTATCAAAAGAACTCTGAAAAGTCTCAGCTTGATCTCAACAGAACCAATGGTCTCAACCTTGGTCTTTCTGCGAATTGGAATATCTTAGACGGTGGCCAACAAAAAGTGCAGGAGCAACTAGCCATCATTGATCAAAATACTGCCGTCATCAATGTCAAGAATAAAGAAAATGAACTCATTACCCAGCTGAATAGGCTGTGGAATTCATACCAAAACAACCTCCTAACCTTACAAATAGAGCAACAAAACATTCAAACCAATCGTGTGAATTTTGACTTGGTAAAATCTCTATATGATAATGGTCAGCAAAGTTCTGTAGAGTTTAGGCAAGCACAAGTCAACCTTATCAATGCTCAGTCGCAGTACTACTTTGCAAGGACCTCTGCCAAGCTCTCAGAAGTAGAATTGGAGTATTTGCTTGGAATATAAACAATAGAGGTTTGACCAATAATCAGCGTTTTCACTATGCTATAGTCTTCACATAGGTATCGTAGTCAGCCATACTTTGCTTGATAATCTTTCTGGCAACTGAGGCATCTTGAAACCCTTCGATAGCAACTGTCTTATTTTCTAGTTTCTTGTAGTCTTCAAAAAAGTTTTGAAGTTCGTTGATAAAGTGATTGTGTAGTCCTGAAATATCATCAAAGTGGTTGACTCCCATATCATTCTCCGCCACAGCAATGATCTTGTCATCCATTTCTCCATTGTCAATCATCCTCATCACGCCAATAACCTTAGCAGATACAATACACATAGGGACGATCGCAATCTGAGAAAGCACCAAAATATCTAGGGGATCCTTGTCATCACAATACGTCCTTGGGATAAATCCATAGTTAGCTGGATAATACATTGATGAATAGATCACCCTATCCATCAATAACATACCTGACTTCTTATCAAGTTCGTACTTAGCTCTTGTATTTTTAGGAATCTCTATAATTCCATTCACTATATTAGGGGCATTGTCTCCAATTTCTACCTTGTGCCAAGGGTTCTGCATATCTACTGCCATGACTTCTGTTATTTAGATTTGATTAATGAGTTTATCTTCTCAGGATTTGAAGCCGCGAAAATATAGAATAATATGGTATCTACTTGCTTCCTTAACATAGTGTAACATCTGATTGAAAATATGGATGCTATAGACTTCTGTATATTCGCAAAGAACATCTCTACATAACTTATCTTCTTATGACATTCGAATTATAAAACCCTATGAAAAATGAACTGCCTAAGATAGCATTTGACAATAAAGACTACCCGAAGTCCTTTTTTGAAATTGTAAAGATTCAAGATCTTTTTTCAAGGAAACTTGACCATGATATTAGTGACTACCACTTGGTTAAGTTTTACATAATGCTATTTATTTATGAAGGTGAAGGAAGTCACTCAATTGATTTTTTGGACTATAGTTATACAAAAGGCACACTATTACTCATTAGAAAAGATCAGATACACAAGTTTATTAAAAACAGTGCTGTTAAGGGCTACCTATTAGTATTCACGGAAGAGTTCATCATAAGTCATTTGAATCGTATGGAAGCTAGTAAGGCGATGCAGCTGTTTAATGATTCATTGAGTTTTTCGAAGATGGAAGTATACGATGAAGAAGAGTTTAAGGATCTCACTATGCTTATCAAGCATTTAGAATCAGAGTACCTCATTAAAGATGACTTCTCCATTGGAATAACAAGAAGTGCCTTACACATTTTAATTACAAAGTTATTTCGAACCAAGGCCAAACAAGGGCATTTCGTAGATGCCAAGAAGTACATGTCTGAGTTTTTAACCTTTCAAGAACTCATTGAAGCGGATTGTTTCAAAAGTAGAAAAGTCATGTATTATGCAAAACAATTGGGGGTATCCACCAAGACACTCAACAATATCACCCATAGTGTGATCAATATTTCAGCTAAGGCATTTATTGATGAACGAACTATCATGCAAGTCAAAAGGTTACTCATTAGCACTACTCATTCAGTTAAGGAAATTGCCTATATCGCAGGGTTCAGTGATCCTACTAATTTTTTCAAATACTTCAAAAACCTTACTGATATTTCTCCTGAATCATTCCGACAAATGCATTAGCAATTGTTCCCATTTTGACAGTTCTCACTCCTATTCCTACAACATACTAGGTTGTCAAAGCCTCTACCTTTACAACAGAATAAGTTCAGAGTGTGACTAAAAAAACTCACTGAACCAACAGGACATAATTACATAGTTTTGAATAGTTGTTAAGGCATATCAATTCGATTGATATGCCTTTTTTCACATTACCATTGTCCTCAATTGTAAGAACTTAAGCAATTCAGGTATTGAATAATTCTACTCCTCAATAACAATACCTTGCAATATGCTGTTACCTAACGGTATCAGACTCAACAATACCATTGCAAGTTCTTATTAATAGTATCAAACAGAGCATTCAACTTAGCCACGAAGCTGAAGAGTATCTCAAGTCTATCGCCGTTGAAAGAGTGGTTCCAAAAGGCACCATTTTTTTTAGAGAAGGAGACAATGTTCGCAATATTTACTATATAATTGACGGCTGCCTTCGTTCTTTTTGTACGGATAATAAAGGCAAGGAACATACCTTACAATTTGGAGTAAAGCACTGGTGGATTAGTGATTACATTGCAGTTCACACCAATGAAATGGCAACATTAACACTACAAAGTCTTACCGAGTCGACCCTCATCGAATTTGATGCAAAAAAACTCAATGGCATACTTACTCTATTTCCCGAGTATGAGCCATTTCAACGTAATCTCTTAGAGAGACACATTGTAAGCCTGCACAAACGCATTCTTAACCAACTCCAACTAACAGCGGCTGAGCGATATGACCTCTTCCTGACTCAATATCCAGACATTGAACAATATGCTCGCAACTATCATATTGCCTCCTACTTGGGGATTACCCAAGAGAGTCTTAGCCGAGTAAGAGTAGAAAAAACAAGGTAGTTGGTTTTCTTACCATAGGTCAATGAATTCATGAGGTAGACTTTAGACCTTTGTGTTAATTATAACAATAACACAATGGAGTTTCTAGACATTTTAAAAACAAGGTACGCCACTAAGGCAATGAATGGCAATACAGTACCAGAAGAAAAGATAGCCAATATCTTAGAAGCAGTGAGACTTGCCCCAACCTCAAGTGGACTGCAACCATTTGAGGTTTATGTGGTCACTAATCCTGAGCTTAAAGCTAAAATCAAAGCTATCGCTTGGAATCAATCTACAGTGACTGACTGCTCACACCTTTTAGTATTTGCGGCTTGGGATCATTATACAGCGGATCGCATTAACCATATGTTTGACTTGACTAACGAGGTCAGAGGTTTTAAAAACGAAGGGTGGGAAAACTATCGACAAATGCTACTAGATGGTTATCCAAATCGTGATCCTGACAAAAATTTTGAACATGCAGCACGTCAAACCTATATTGCTTTCATGGCAGCCATCACACAGGCAACATACGAAGGTCTCGACAGTACTCCCATGGAAGGGTTTGACCCAAATGCTTTAGATGAGCTCTTAGGTTTACGCCAAAAAGGACTTCGTAGCACTCTCCTTCTACCTATAGGATATAAGGACGAAGACAATGATTGGCTAGCCAAATTAGTCAAAGTCAGAAAGCCCATGGACCAATTAGTCACAACTCTATAACACAATAAACATATACAAATGATTAAAAAGATATTTCTAGGCTTGGCTGCCGTACTTGCCATAGCTATTATAGCCCTTTACATTACTACAAGACCACAGCAAGAGGAGGATGGATCTTACATGCCGTCTACCCTAGCATTGGCCTTAGCTACAGTTGACAATAGTGACTACACTCCAATAAGTTACAAAAAATACCAAGGTAAGAAAAAGAAGATACTAGTCATCTTCACTGAGGAGAAAAATATGACAATGAAAAATGGGAAGATGTTTTCTACTGGCAACCACCCTATAGAAGCCCTTCTACCCATGTTACATCTCAAGGAAGCTGGGTTTGAATTTGAAATAGCTACCCCAACTGGGAAGCCAGTAGTATTTGAAATGTGGGCCTTTCCAAAGAAAGACAAGAACGTAAATGCTATTTATGCTGAGCTAAAGTCTCAATTTCAACGACCTATGGCATTGTCAGACTTTATTGAGACTTCTTTTGATGATACAGCTGGGTATGCTGCCGTATTCGTCCCTGGTGGACACGGAGCCATGATTGGGATTCCAGAAGATAGACAAGTGGGCGAGGTACTGAATTGGGCTCATAGTAGTGATCTATTTACTATCAGTCTTTGCCATGGACCTGGCTCATTCTTAGCGACTACCTTGGACAACCAGAAGTTTATCTATGCAGGCTACAAAATGGCTGTATTTCCTGATGCCGTTGATAAGCAAACACCGATGATTGGCTACCTTCCTGGACACATGCCAAGAGGAGTGAGTGAAGAGTTGAAGAATCTCGGAGCCAATATTATCAACACCGAGTCTGACAACACTGTTGTTGCAGACAGAAACCTCATAACTGGTGCAAGTCCACTTGCCTCAAATGACTTAGGCAAGTTAGCTGCTAAAACCCTACTTGAAAGATTGAACTAATAGTGGGACACAAACATAAATGATCTTATAAAAAGCAAGACTTTAGCATAAACTAGAGTCTTGCTTTTTACTTGCCACCTTGTTGATTACTTTTTACCAGATATTGACATCACCAGGAGTTCTAGTCGCTTCATTTCTCTTAGTAAGGCATTCTTATCCATTTGCATCCATGCATAAATCTTAAGCATGCTCAATATGATGAGGCAAAATAGGCTCCCAAGTCCCCACCTTACAACTTCTAGCGTGGTATCTAACGTAACGACTTGGTAGCAACAATATACGAATACTGGTAAGCATGCAATAATGACAATATTCATAATTACAAGTATCCAAGCGTTCTTTCCTTTAAACAGACCTAAAAACATGTCTGCAATATTTTGCTTGTCCAAGGCATCATAAAATGCCGCTTCTTCTATAGATAGTGTCTCTTTGATGAGTTGATCTATTTCTTCTAAATTATTCTTCATAGTATGACGATTTTAATAGTGATTTCAGTTGCTCTCTAGCTTTAAACAGTCTGGATTTGACTGTACCTATTGGAATATCCAAGAAAGAACTAATCTCTCTGACAGAATACTCCTCAGTATAATACAATCTAATAATGTCAGCTTTCTGCTTAGGTAGTTGCCGAATTGCTCGAATCAACAGTGTTTGCCTAGGGTTCGAATCCTGATTGGCATTCTCAATAGCTGTGAGGTCAGTTTCACTTTGGTTGATGTTTAGCTTACTTCTGCTTTTTACAGCATCGATAGCCTTCGTATAGACTATTCGCAATGCCCATGCCTTAAAACTATCTACCCTCTCCAAAGTATGCAATTTGTCAATAATGACTACCCAACTTTCTTGTGCTACATCCTTCGCTGACTCCTTATGTTTGGTAACCCAATATGCTTTTTCACAAAACAGCTTGTGGTATCGCTTAACCAATATTGGCATCACAGTAGTATTGCCTTCTAAGTACTCTAGAATCAACTTACTATCAGTAGAATTTTGCTTCTTGCTCATACAACATAACCTAAGTTACTATCTAAGGACTGAAAAGTTGTCTTTTGGTTCACTCTCATACATAAATACATTAAACATTGCATCCTCTACCTTAAATATCAATACATCTTAAGAGCTAAGTCTTGGCATCTTTGGGCTCATGCCAATGTTTAGCAGATAATAATTGGTCTTTCATCGAAAGACTTTATTTATCTCGGCAATCTCAATTAGTTTTGAAGTAGATATGATCAAATACTTGAAAATATTTTCTGAAAGTGTCAGCCAAGCAATGCTGTCATTGACTACTAATAAGTTGAGAACAATGCTCTCTTTATTGGGTATCTTGATTGGCATCTTCAGTATCATTGCTGTGATGAGTGCAGTTGACTCATTAGAAGACAATATCAAGAATGGCTTCAAAGAACTCGGTAATGATGTCCTCTATGTTGAGAAAATGCCTTGGACAGAAGATGGTGATCGTAATTATTGGAAATATAGAAAAAGACCCAACCCCGACTATGACGACTACCAGACATTAGCAGAAAGATCAAAGCTTGCTGATATAGTCAGCTATTGCATGTTTACCGGAGGCAAGTCAATTTCTTATCGAAAAAACACAATCAAGCAAGCCTTTGTCATGGGGTCCACCTATGACTATATTAAGATGGGTTCTGCTACAATCGAAGAAGGTAGGTACTTCACCCCACTAGAATATGAACGAGGCAAGAACTCCATCATCCTAGGTGCAGTCGTAGCTGAAAACCTGTTTGGCAGAATTGATCCTATTGGAGAGCAAGTCAAGTTTCTTGGTCAGAAGTTTACAGTCATCGGAGTACTAGAAAAAGAAGGTGATAATATGTTTAACTTTCTCAATTTCGATGAAGTGATGTGGATTACCCATCCTACCTTGAAAAAGTATTTCAACACCACAAACACCAAGAACTTCGGTGAACTGCTAGGCATCAAAGCAAAGTCAGGAGGTGACTTAGCAGAACTCTGTGGGGAGGTTACAGGAATCTTAAGGGCTGGAAGAAGACTTAGACCTATGGAAGAAGATAACTTTGCCGTGAATGAGCTCTCTATGCTAGAAGAAATGATTGGACCAGTCTTCTCGATACTAGGTGCTGTGGGATTCATTATTGGGTTTTTTGCACTCATAGTGGGTATGTTTTCAGTGGCCAACATCATGTTCGTCTCAGTTAAAGAAAGGACTAACATTATTGGGATAAAGAAGGCACTCGGCGCTACTAAGTCCGTCATCTTATCAGAATTCCTCATTGAGTCAATAATACTTTGTACGATTGGTGGTATTGGCGGAATCCTCTTAGTAGCTATTGTGTTGAAAGTGCTGAGCAGTATTTCCCCGCTAGTATTTGGACTATCTGCATTCAATGTCATTTTTGGTGTTATCTGCTCTATCATTGTGGGTATTATAGCTGGTTTTATTCCAGCATTCCAAGCAGCTAATCTTGATCCTGTAGAAGCAATAAGGCAGTAATCAGTGCATCGAGACTACCATTCTGTTTAAGTACCACAATACATACTCTGTAATATAGACTAAGGTGCCAACCTCCTAGTCTTCCATCCACCTTCAACTTGATAGTACTCTATCCTATCATGGAATCTGTCTGGCCTCCCTTGCCAAAACTCTATCTTACTAGGCCTGAGTATATAACCTCCCCAATTATCTGGAAGAGGTATCTGTTCTAAGTCTTTGAATTGCTCAGCAATACTAGCTCTGATGGCTCTGATTTGGGCTTTAGATTCCACAGCCTTCGATTGAGGCGAAGCATAGGCTGATATTTGACTCTCTCTTGGTCTCGAATGGAAGTACGCCTCTGACAGGTCTTTACTAATCTTAGACACTGACCCTTGGACTCTGACCTGACGTTCTAGTGACTTCCACAAGAAGTTGATTGCTGCCTTCCCAGATGAGAGTTCTCTACCCTTCCTACTGTCATAATTGGTATAAAACGTAAAACCTTGATCCGAAAGACCTTTGAGCAACACAATTCTACTATTTGGCATCCCATATTCATCTATGGTACTTAGGCACATAGCATTTGCTTCATGCTCGTCAGATGACAGGGCATCTTCCCACCATAATCTAAATTGGTCTATAGGGTTTGCTGAGCAATCTTGCTCAAGTAACTCTCCTTTACCATATTGTTCTCTGAGGTCTTGTATCTCTTTCATCTGATATTCTCTCTATTCAGTGTTTTATCTCTGTTAGACTAACTTCTTTACAAGTAAAGTCTACTTATTTGATAAAGTTCATTCATAAGAAGTTTGATCCCATAAACAGTCCTACTCAGCATCAAGGTATTCAGAAGTATCCACCTTGATTGGTGTTACCTGCTTCTTCCCAATTCTGCTAATGGCATACTTAAGTCTGAATGCTAACCAGTACATCACTGGAACCATGATCAGAGTCAAGAATGTCGCGAATACTAATCCATACATGATTGTCCTTGCCATTGGACCCCACATTGCTGTGTTGTCTCCACCAAGGAAGAAATTAGGATTTAGCTCTGAAATGAAAGTGAAGAAATTGAAATTGAAGCCAATAGCTAGTGGGATCAGTCCAAGCACTGTGGTCAAGGCAGTTAGTAACACCGGTCTCAATCTCGTTGCACCACCTTCTATGATACATTGCTTGATTTCGTCGAAACTCATGTCTGTCATACTGGTGTATCCCATATCCTCTATCTTGTTATTAATCAACAGGTTGACATAGTCTATGAGGACAATGGCATTATTTACTACAATACCTGCAAGCGATATAATCCCTATACCTGTGAAGATCACGACTATATTCTCTCCTGTAATCGTATACCCAAGGAAGACTCCAATCGTACTGAACAAGATTGAGAAAATAATAATGAATGGAGACATGATAGAGTTAAACTGTGCTACTATGATTAAGAATATCACGAAGAGTGCAACTACAAATGTATTGAGCAAGAATGCAGTATCCTCTGCTTGTTGTTGCTGCTCACCAGTAAATTGATAAGTACATCCATCAGGGAAGTCATAGGTAGCAAGCGCATCTTTGAGTTGTGCTACTATTTCATTAGCATTATACCCATCTAATACATTGGAAGACAATGACACCATTCGCTTCCCATCCTTTCGCTTGATTGACGAATAAGTAGACGTGTATTCAATGTCAGTTACTGAGGCGATAGGTATCTGTGCTATCCTACCATTGGCAGGATTTCTGAAGGTGATTTTTTGGTTGAGCAGTTGGCTTACGCTATTTCTAGAATCCTCCTTGAGTCTGACCATAATAGGATACTCATCATCACCCTTCTTGTACTTAGAAACCTCTTTCCCAAATATCGAAGTCCTCAAGGCATCTGCTATACTATAGGTCGAAAGTTCGTAACGTCTTGCGGCATTTCTATCTATGTTAACCAATAACTCTGGCTTACCTATCTTGACATCAGCCCTAATCTTTTCTATTCCACCAATCTCTTGCTTGTTGATAAAGTTGATTAATCTGTCAGACATCACCAATAGGGAGTCTATGTCTTCAGCTCTGAGATCAATATTGATTGGCTTTCCTACAGGAGGTCCATCAGCATTCTTATCTACGAATACCTGTACTCCTGGATAGCCCTTGACATTACTTCTGATGTTCTTCATGATAGTGGCCGTAGACTTCCCTCCTCTATCTTCTGTCTTGACAAAACTAATTGTAATCCTTCCCTTGTTAGGTGTCACCCCAGGCTCTGGCGGGGCACTTGGATCAGCAGTATTCTCTCCAATCTGTGTCAGTACAGCCTCTACGATTTCCATATCCGGCTCTAATACTTCCATGATTTTTCCTTCGATATTTCTCATCACCTCATTGGTTGCTTCTATATCAGAACCCATAGGTAACTCCACAAATACATTTACATAAAGTGGCTGCCCTTCTGAGAAAAACTCAACTTTTGGGCTACTCGCTACGAGTAAGAAAATAGCACCAAACAACATAAAGAATGTCCCAATGAAAAACAATGCTGGCTTCATACCACCAAGGGCAAATGAAATGAACTTATTATACCCTCTTTCAAAGACTGGTAACACTCTATTCTGAAAAAAGAATGATGCCGGTCTCAATAAGAAGTAATTAATCAATGAGATAATAGCTGCTATGACAAGAATATTTCTAAACCAATCAATACTACCTAAGTGAGCTAAGCCTGCCACGACTAGCATAGCTATGATTCCAATCAAGAAGTTTCTTCTTTTACTCTTTCTTTCTGCTGCATCTTCAATCTTCTCATCTACCTTCATGAAAACTGAAGTAAACACTGGGTTGATCACTAAGGCAACAAAGAGTGAAGAAGCTAGGACAATTATTAAGGTGATAGGCATATATTTCATGAACTCACCCATCATCCCTGGCCAGAAAGCTAGAGGTACGAAGGCTGCCAATGTGGTAGCAGTTGATGCTATAATAGGCATTGCTACTTCACTAGCTCCATACTTAGCTGCTTCCTTAGCGGAATATCCATTTTGCATATAACGATAGATATTCTCTACCACCACAATTCCATTGTCTACCAAGAGACCAAGAGCCAGAATGAGTGAGAATAATACCACAATATTCATAGTTACACCACCTAGGTGCAAGAGCATGATACCCATAAGCATACTCAAAGGAATAGCCAATCCTACAAACATCGCATTTCTCAAACCTAAGAAAAACAATAAGACTAGGACAACCAATATGACTCCTGAAATGATACTATTTTCAAGATTATTCACCTCGTTTCTTGTACTAATAGATTGGTCATTGAACTTACTGACTTTCAAGTCAGGCGGAAACTCAGAAATGGCATCTTCTATCATGACGTTGATATTGTCAGCTGCTGAGAGCAAGTTTTCTCCCCTACGCTTGATAATATCCAGTGAAACTACAGGCAAACCATCTGACCTCGCATAACTCGTTCTCGACTGATAACTAAAAGCCACATCAGCGATATCTTTAAGATAAACAGGACGTTGATTTTCACTTTTTACAATCATGTTCTGCAAGTCAGTCATATTATCAAACTGTCCAACTATTCTTACTGCTCTTCGGAAGTCATTAGTGATGATTTCTCCGCCAGACATAGTTAGGTTTTCAGACTTGATTGCATTTTCGATATCAGTAAATGAAACTTGAACCGCTTGCATCTTATTGACATCTACATCTATTGTTACCTCTCTGTCTCTGTCTCCCTTCATATCTACCTTGAGCACCTCTCTTAGTGTTTCAAGTCTGTCTTTAAGCAGTTCTGCATAATTAGTCAAAACATCTATCTCATAATCACCAGAAATATTAACAGTGACAATTGGTATCTCAGAAAAGTTGACTTCTAACACTTGTGGCTCTGAAGTTAGATCATTTGGCAGTTCTGGCTTGGCAAGATCGACTGCATCCTTGACCTTATCTATTGCATCCTTCATGTCAATATCCGCTTGAAACTCTGCAATAATCACTGAGTAATCTTGTACAGATGTACTTGTCACATACTTGAGTCCTGTCTGTGATTCTAGTTCTTCTTCAATAGGTCTAGAGACGAAAGTCTCTATCTCTTCGGCTGAGTTACCAAAGTATGGAGTATTGATGTATACAGTTGGTAAGGAAGCTTCAGGAAACTGCTCCTTTGGCATGTTTTGATAGGATTGTACACCAAATAACATAATCATTAGAGTCAAGATAAATACACTAGTTGCATTATCTACAGCCAGCGTTGTGATCTTAAACTCTCTTAGATTTCGTATTGTTTCTTTGATTGCATTCATAGTTTGATCAGTTGTATTTGATGAATGTTAGGGTGATTACCCTTCTGTTTCTAATTGAGCTACAGAGGCATTTACCATGTCCCCATTTGATAGTCCATTAGCTCCTTTTACAATAATTTGGTCATTTGCCTGAAGACCATCTTCTATTACTATGAATTCGTCATTACTGATTCCTGTAATGATAAGCTTCTTCTTAGCTACTCCATTTTCTACTACATAGACATAGTTATCACCATTGACTTCTTGCTGGACGATATTGACTGGTACCATAATCACATCCTCCAGGACCTGATCTTTAACCTTTACTTCAGCAAGTAGATTTGGTTTTATTTTACCTCCCATACTACCCGTATTCATCCCGACAAGGAAGGTTCTGTTAGTTGGGTCAATTTGTCTACCTAGTTCAGTAATTGTTTTTGACGTATTCAAGTCCAAGGCTGGAAAATAGACTTCAACGGTCTGGCCTCTTTTAATACTTGACAAATAGCTATCTGGGAGATCAGCAGCAATTTTCAGCTTACCTGTATTCATGATTTTCACTATTGGTATACCTGGGCTTGACAATTCACCTTGCTTAAGCATGATCATATCTACGACACCATTGATTGGAGAGTACACATTCTTCAAATTGATTTGACTGCCCATTGTTTGAAGTGATTTTTCCAATCTTTCCTTATTATTCTTTGCTTCTAGGTATTGTAGCTCCGATCCTATGTTTTGCTTCCATAGTCGTTGTTGTCTTTCAAACACTGTAGTTGCAAGACTTAGAGTAGTTTCTAGCTCTACCCTTTGCTTCTCCATAGTCTCCATATTAACTGTGGCTATTAACTGACCTTTTTTGACGTAGTCTCCCTCTTCGACATTCAGAGAGGTGATAATCCCACCTGTTTGACTAGTAGCTGTTGCAGTTTCATCAGCCACCACATTTGCTTGAAAAGTAGAAAAACTTTCGAATGTTGCGGGAGCTATTGGCTTCACTTCTACTTGTGGCTTCTCTTTAATACTTGTAGGATCTACTTTAGCTAGTTGTTTTACTAAGTCATCAATTTCTAACTTGAGTTTACTTGCTTCAGTTCTCTTGTCTTTAAGAGCTGACTTTATAGCTTCTACGTTAGTCAAATCTACCTCACTTGAGGCACCAGTATCGTCAGATCCACAACTCAGGATAACTATTGATAATAAGAGTAAGAATATTTGTTTCATCTTGAAAATGTATTGGAGTAAGAATGTATTGTTTGATTATAATGTGCCTAGTGCTATATCTAGGTCTGTTTTTGCATTGACAACTGTGTATATTGCATTGATGTATTGGGATTGTGCATTGAATACATCACTTTCCGCTTGTGTTACTTCTACACTTGAGCCAACACCTTCTTTGTATTTTATCAATGTCTTATCATAGATTTTTCTTGTAATCTCAAGTATCGCTTCGGTATTTTCGAGAGTCTTCCTCGCATTAAGAAATTGCAATTTGGCATTAGCCACTTCCATTTCCTTCGCATCCATATATTGCTCTTTTTGGACCTGGATTTTTTCAATTTCTAGCTCTACTTTTTGAGATTGCGACTTTCGTCTATTGCCATCATAAATCGGCACACTGACATTGACCCCTGCTACTACTGATGGAAGCCATCCAGCTTGATTGCTATCAAATAGATTTTCTCTTTGCAAGGTTTCTGACGCCGATAAGAAGGTAGATACACTCGGTAGTTTAGATTTCTGAAGCTGTTTGTTATTGAGTTCTTGTAGCTGTATACCGTATTCGATTTGTTGGTATTCAGCTAGATTCTCAAGGTTTAATTGCTCTTCAAGATCAATAGATTCAAGTTTGATGGTATTGACCAAGGTTTCAATATCTTCCGTAAGTACTATACTATCTCCGACATCTATACCAATCTGCAGTTTGAGCACATTCATTGCGATCGCTGCCACATTTGTCAGTTTCTCAAATTCTGTTCTAAGATTCATCAAAGAAAGATCGAGTCTGTCTACATCGAGTTGTTCCACGAACCCCTCATTATAGATAGCTTGAGTCTCGTATCTGATTTTCTCTAGACTGGCAATATTGTCTGCAAGAGTCTTACTATTGATGTCAGTCAATAGTACATTAAGATATGCCTTGGTCACATTGTTTTTCACTTCTTGTTCAGAGACTTGAATACTGTGACTTGCTACTTTTCTATACAATTTAGCTGCTTCTAACCCTACTAAATAAGAACCATCAAACACCAACCAACTCGCATCAATACTTACTGAGAGATTGTGTGGCTGGAAGAAGGATAGGTTTTGTACTGTGGGTTCTGGCACTTGAAATCCAGGAGGCAAATTATCTGTTGCACCCAATATGCCGTAGATAGTTGGACTTATAAAATCTTCAATTGGCTGTTGGGGCACTGCAAAGTAGTATTGGTAACCAACACCACCTGTAACTTGAGGTAAGCCGGTAGCCTTAAGCTCATTAATCTGAGTCTCAGCAATGGCCACATCTAATTGCTTGAGGTCAAATGCTTTATTCTCTTGGATACCAAGTTGAATAGCTTGCTCAAGTGTCAGACTTCTTTGACCTGAGACATTGAATGCTAGCAATATTGCAACTAACAATACACTAAACCTGATCATAGGTTTGGGTTTTATTTTGATTAAATAATTGGACTCCATCACTGCTCATAATACCATGCAAATGATAAAGGACCATCTCTGTATATACTTCTGCTGGATCGTGGTCCAGAGTAAACATACTTTCTATAATAAAATGCTTAGAACTAGACATGTAGAGATCTGCAACAATCGCTGTATTTAGCTCTCTTCTGTAAAGGTCTTCTTGTTGGCCTCTATCTATATTCTCTGTAATTGTCTTTTTAATGAATGTAAAGTGATTGTCCTCAATGAGCTGCCATGCACTTGGATAAAACTTTTTGAGGTCATAGATAAGGCTAGGATTAAGTTCACTAATAAATCTCAAGACATACCTCGCTATCCTTCGCATTTCTTCGATAGCATTATCTGCAGAATGCGTAATTTCTAAAATATCTTTCTTTTCCTTCTCAATCGAATCTTTGACAACTAACTCAGCTAACTCGGTCTTACCTGAAACATATTGATAGAGAGTCTTCTTGGATATGCTCAATGACTTAGCAATATCATCCATACTAACACTCTTGATTCCATATCGCTCAAAGAGGCTCTTAGCTGTAGTTAATATTTGGTTGAGGTTTGACAAATAGTATGACTTTATGTGGCAAAGATACTGAACGAACATCAAGAAACTCAAATTGTTTTCTAAGTTTCCATTGAGTTGTGAAATATTACCGACTAACTGTCAGTCTTTGACTTTCAACTGTAATGTTTTAGGGACAAAACTGGCTACTGACTGTAATGTCTATGCCTATTAGCTAGATGTGCTATTGCAGTCGATCATTTCTTTCTGCCTTCTTTTTAGCTTTTTGTATCTCTTTATTGAGTTCTTCTTTGACTTCCATTAGACTACCGAACTCTTTTCGGTAAGTGATACCAGCACCATACCTTAATTCTCTCTCTATTCCACCTCCTGCTACTAAGTCATAATCAGACTTGCTATAGACTCTGAGTTTAAATCTTTTGTCCTTTGTAATATAGTATTCTACCACGAAGTC
Source organism: Saprospiraceae bacterium (assembly GCA_020631405.1). Lineage (GTDB taxonomy): Bacteria > Bacteroidota > Bacteroidia > Chitinophagales > Saprospiraceae > JAHDHH01. Next base: position 19,420 of record JAHDHH010000024.1, on the reverse strand, counting down.
ATTTCTATAATACTCTGGTGCATTGAAGAGTTGGTTCTGACGAACGTATCCTGTCCCTATATCTAGTCCCCACCTGTCGTTATTAAATCTAGGCTTCAGATGGACTTCTACCTCACTCGGAATGATTCCCTGACTCAAAAATTGACCCTGCGCTATACTTGAATTATTAGCAAGAGCTAATTCAAAATCTATACTTGACAAGAATCCATTCTCTACAAGTGCTTGTTCAAGTAGTGAGGATAACTGAAAGGATATTTGGCTTGACAGAAACTCACTTAAGGTGTTGATACCACTGTAGACAAGATTGTTTCCATTTAAGAACGAAGAGCCAAGGGCATTGTTACTTGGTATGAAACTCTGGAAGATCAGTAATGCGGCAACTTGATCATTAAGTTCAGCTTCATTCTGACGAAGTGCATTCAATTTAGTACCTACAAAAGATTGAAAATCAGCGTTCAAATCTGGAAAGTTAAAATCGAATCCTACAGAAGGATTGTACAAAGTACCTTGTAGTAGCATCTTCAATTGAACGTCGGTTCTATAAGATTTTGCATTATCATAGAGTTCTGTTCCTTCTACCAAGTACTCTTGGATAAAGGTAAATAAAGGTGCCCTCACACCATCGTAGTAGGCCTCAATATTCAGATTAGCATTGAACGGATCACCAGACCATGTAATTAAGCCTCCTCTTTCGACGACAAAGGGCTTGGCCACAAATCCCCAAGCTGTAAACAAATATTCTCCTTGCTCTATTTCGTAATTACCATAGATGTTGAAATCTCCTGTCCTTGTAGAGATGACCTGGATATCTCCCCTACCTCTTCCTTTGATTCTATCATTGAGTTTCTCATCAAATATGATATTTATCTCTGCGTCTGGGGTAATAGTAATATTCATTTCGACATTGGCCCCAGAGAGTAGCTGATTACCTTCTACTCGGATGGTATCTGTCAATGATTTGATAAGTTCCTCTTTTTCAATAAATGTGATAAAGGACTCTTCATACCCTGATGCAGAATTCTCCACAGGGATATTGAGCACTGTTGTTTCTCCCGTTGTTGCTTCTACGTCGATATCAATAGCTGAGAAAGGACCATCAAATCCTACTAAAAGCTCACCCATTGCGAAGCCATAGTATGTCGGGTTATCAGCTTTTGTGGTATTAAGACCAACGAACCGCTCAGACCTGATAGAAGCATCAGCTGCAAAGTTCTTCAACATAGTATGCTTGAGGCCTCCAGTTATGATAGCTGAGTTGCCATACATATCCGTAAGTGTGACTCCTGTCAAATCAACCAAGCTGTTTGTCACTCTCAATTTCTGCTCATGAAAGTTAATGACGTTACCGATATAGTCTATTCTCGATTGACCATTATAAAGCATTGCTTCTCCCTCAAGTCTGAAATCGTTCAGCTTCCCGTCTATAGTAGCCACTAGGTCCAGCGTACCCTTGGTTCCTGATGTCCCTTCAGCAATGATATACTCAAAGAGTGAAAGGTTGAGGTTATCTACTTCCAATAATCCATTGAACTCTTGAGTCTTTGCATTAAGCGTATAATTTCCAGTTATTCTTTGATCATCTGATTGTCTTTTTATTGTGATAATGCCCTCAATGTTTTCATAATCTTTTGTAGCTGCGTTTATATAGACCTTCCCATAGTCCTCATCATTACAATATAAGTGAGGTATTACCGTCTCTACCCATGCCTTTTCGGGCTTGAATACATTGTCAATTAAGGCGGAGATTGTTCCTTTCCCACTAAAGTAGATATTGGGGTAATTGATATGATCATTCATGAGTGCTAGGTCAAATGCCTCAAGTGTACATTTGACTCCCTGTCGTTCGATATCTGTTACATTGATCACCCTGTTACCATCAGTAAATACAAAGTCAGCAACCTCAATGGCATCCTTAGACAGTAATACCTTATTATCTTTTGAAAATGTCCAGTCTTGTCCAAGCATTTGCCAAACTTCTGACTCAATATGTAGTTGGATCATTGAGTCTACAGGTATGCCTTCTAGGGTAAATGCAATCTGACCAACAGAGTCAATCAGGTCAGAGGTGTTTAGGTTTAGAGATAATGAGTCCTTATTGATATTTCCATCTAAGGTCAATGCTTTGAATCTACGTTCATTAGATTTCCAGTTATCTATGAATAGTCTTGTCTTACCCATGCCGTTGAGGTAGGACAGCGAATAATCAACATCATAAAAGGCTAGGCCATCACAATTCAACGACCCAATTTGGCTATCAAGGTACCAGAGGTCTTTTGTTGTATTGACTTCTCCCGTTGCCAATAGATTCTTGACCTCTAGGCACTTCAGGTCGACAAACTCTGCAAAAAACTTTGAATCTTCTACACTTATAATAAAGTCAAAGTCTTCGTTTGTATTGACTTGTTTAGCTGGCATAGACATGCCTGAGCTTTCCCACCAGAGTGGGTGACTGTCACGGAATGATTTTGTGAAGTGATACGGAATATTTTCTGGGTTAAACTTACCCAAAATATCTACATCCACAAGAGATGATCTCATTTTGAAGTTTCTATTACCATTAGACTCTAGGTCAGACTTGACATAAATACTATCAAAATCATAGACCTGTCCTTTGTAAAACATCGTAAGATTGTCTACGTCAGCAAAACCATTGATATCAGCTAATTCACTCCCACTCAAGGACAAATCAAAACTTCCTTGCAATATCAACTCCTCCTTACTTAAATTGAGTTGCTTCAGGTCTAATTTATCTGCATAAGCCCTAAGGTCTGTAGTGATCAGCCCATCGTCAATGTTGAGCTTCCCATCAAACTTGAAATCTATGTTATCATCTTCTATACTGAAGTCTCCAACGAATTGATTCTCGTCAAACTGTCCATTAAGATTAATGTTAGAATAGCTATACTCTCTAAAATCAAACTGACTGATACTTGCTTCTAGGTCAGCATAAAGGTAGTTGAGCAATAACCCTTTACCATTTTTCACCTCAGATTTAGCAGATAAGTATCCAAATTGAGGGTTATCAGTCCATGTTCGCAAGTTAAAATCGATCAAATCCACTTGCCCACTATACAATGCTTGCTCTCTTCCTAGCTTCAAGTCAAGCCTAGTATCAAGAATTGCTGTACCTAGGACACTTTCTAAGGTGCCTTTCGCCACGAAGTCATAGATAAACCCTGAAAATGAACCATCAAATTTGATATCCTGTAGTTTATAGAAATTGTCAGGTGGGTTAAATAAGGGAATTACCGACTTCAACTGTTGGACTGATGTATTCAATTTGTCTACATTGATACTCAAAAAAGTCTTTCCTGGATCTGTAATGTCCTTGACTCTCACACTTCCTGCAAAATCTATTTCTTCTCCAATCTTTATAGTCATAGTCTTGGAGGAGAAGTTGTTCACCCTACCTTTTATCACTCCATCGACACTCATTATTCTATTGTAGTTCTTTCTGATTAATGGGGTACTACTTAAGTTCGGAAGAAAGTAAACCACATCTGCAAAGTCAACTCTAGAGTTATTAAAACTCACATTCATGAATACATCATCCTTGAATCGCTGAAAATCACTAAAATCGTCATAACTCAATTCTAGTGATTGTGTTGTAGTTGTATTTCCTGTTTTGATAGAGAGTTCTTGAACAGATGCCTCTTCTGAATTGAGAAATACTTGAGGACAGGACATCTCGTAACTCTTATTATCAGCGGTGATATCTCCGGACAATACGAAATCATCAAATGAGAATGTCTCAGCTAGGTCAGTATCAAAATCCTTGAATCGAATAGCTATGTTGGAGACATCAATGTCAGAATAATTAATCTGCTTGAATGTATGATCTAATTTTGGAGCAGTGTCATCCATATTGCTGAATTCCCCTGATGTCAGCTCAAAGTCTGCAATAGATAGCTTCAAGGAAGTGGTATCCTTAGTTGAAGCCTTGGTGGGGTTAGGCTCAGATGAAGATATGACTTGACCACCTGCCGTTTCGGATACTACTCTACTGAATTTGGGGGCATCAATTCTTACTGTGCTTACCTTGACCTCCAACTCCTCTAAGTTCAAGTTATCCACTGCTATAGATACGCTGGCTAATCCTCCAGAGAGTACACTACCTTTATTCTCATCAATTACTTTGAGGTTGATGGCTTCGCCAAATATACTATTGACATCTAAAGTGATTGGCTGACGTGATTTATCTGAATTCGAATCGTCGACTTTCTGAGTGCTAAAGTTTGAAAGAAACACATCTAAGTTTGATTCGCTATTGCCGTATTCTGTTTTGATTGTGATATTCGCTTGTTCAAGTCTCACATCACTTAAGGACAGCTTTCTATTCCACAGAGTTAAAAGGTTGTCTGTTAAACCAGAATAACACTTACTGGCATATAGCAGAGTATCTTGGTGGTAGTCTAATATCAATAAGTCATTAACTACTGCTCCTTTCACAGGGTGAAAAGAGACATCTTTTATTGAAATTTGCTCTTCAATATTGGCATTCGTGCTATTTAAGAAAGCTTTAATCAGTCTTGTCTGAAACGGAGCTGAAATCGTTGCTAATAATAGAAATATTATTAGCAACAAAAAGAGTATAAACGGTACCCAAAACCAAAGCTTGGTTCTGTTCTTCTTTGTTTGAGTATGATTTTGTTCTTGCTGAGTCAATGGATGTCTAATGAAAGGCTATAAAGGTAACGCTTTATTGAATTTTGATGTTTCGATTAGTCTTGTTAAAAACCTTAACAAGCTGAACACTTTCTGCAACATCATGGACTCTGAGTATTCTTGCCCCTTTTTGCAAGGCTATCATTGTCAGCCCAAGAGTCCCTGGGAGGCTTGTACTTGGCTCTCCACCCACTAGTTTATAGATCATAGATTTTCTTGAAAGACCTACTAAGATTGGAGTATCAAGCATAGAAAACACTTCCAATTTGTCTAACAATTCGTAATTATGGTCAACAGTTTTTCCAAAACCAAATCCTGGATCAATAACAAATTGTACTCCTTGAGATCGCATTAGGCTACACTTATTCTTAAAATAGGTCAATACTTCCATTGCTACATTGTCATATTGTGGGTCATCTTGCATACTCTGAGGAGTTCCGTCCATATGCATACCGACGTAGACACATGGTGCATTACTCAGCACATTGAGCATATTATCATCTAAACTCCCACAGCTAATATCGTTGACAATATGGGCTCCAAGGTCAATGCAGGTGGCCGCTGTCTGACTGTTATAGGTATCTATTGAAATAAACAATTGCGGAGCTATTTCTTGGACCATTGCTATGGCTTGGGGTAACTTCTCCAATTCTTCTTCAGGAGATATCAAAGAAGAACCAGGCTTAGATGATGCAGCTCCTATGTCAATAACACTTGCTCCTTCATTGGCAATATCCTCTATCCTTTGGCGAATAGCATCATACTCAAGATACTTGCCACCATCATAAAAAGAATCTGTAGTTAAATTGAGAATTCCCATCACTTGAGGCTTAGAAAAATCTAACATTCTACCTTGAACTTGATATACCATAATTGTTAAAAGTTGTGTCCTATCACATCATATGAATTGTAAAATTAATATAATCAGGTATTTGGAATGATTTTAAGACATTTCCTTTTGTTTGTTTTTGTGAACAATTACTTTTGATTTGTGAAACATTTAGGACTTAATTTCGTCAAATAATGTAGCACATAAGATACCAAAGCACCCAGATGAGTTTAGAGACCCCTGATTTTAAGAAAAAAGAGTTTGCCACGCTTAAGAAAACTATACTTGCAATTGTATTAGTCATCGGTGGAGTTACAATTTCTAGTTTCTTATCCCAACAGTCCTACGATGATCAAGACTCATACTCTGGCGAAACAGAACAAGAATTAGTACAACAAAGCAGCTTGTATGGATTTGATCTTGACTTATTTCATTTCGAAACATTAACCATTAAGCCTAATCAATTTCTAGCGAATATCTTGCAAGAAAAGGATATTACCTATCCTCAGATTCAGTCTCTAGTAGAAAACTCAAAAGATATATTTAACGTCAGAAGCTTTAGATCTGGCAAAAATTTGACATTCGTTCGAGAAGATGAATGTGAGGCTCCAAAATATATGATCTATGAGCCAAATCAAATGGCCTATATTAAATATGAATTCAACAAGGATAGTGTTAGTGTCAATAAGATAGTCAGAGACATTTCTATTTGCACTGACGAAGCATATGGAATTATAGAAACCAACCTTTCAAATACCATGGACAAAATGGGACTTGGCATGGGCATTATTTCAAAAATGGAAGACGCCTTGGCTTCATCTGTTGATTTTTATCACCTTCAGAAAGGAGATGAGTTCAAACTAATCTATGAAGAAATTTACATCGATGGTAAAAAAGTAAAAGAGGGTAACATTCTAGGTGCTTATTATAAAAACAATCAAGGAGAACACTATGCAGTGTATTACGAGAATGATAAATACGATGGCTTTTACGACCTAGAAGGCCATCCAACTAAGGGTGCATTCCTCAGAGCCCCTGTGAAGTTTTCTAGAATATCTTCTCGATTTAACCTCAGAAGGTTTCACCCAATCAAAAAAAGAAGAATACCACACTATGGCACTGATTATGCGGCTCCAACTGGAACTCCTATTTTCTCAGTAAGTGATGGTGTAGTCACGAAGGCCAGTTACACAAAGAATAATGGTAAGTATGTCAAAATCAGACACGACAAGACCTATGAAACCCAATACCTCCACATGAATGGATTTGCTAAAGGGATTAAATCAGGTGTGAAGGTCAAGCAAGGTCAGGTTATTGGTTATGTAGGATCTACCGGCTTAGCTACAGGGCCCCATGTTTGTTTTAGGTTTTGGAAGAATGGAAGACAAATTAATCACTTGAGAGAAAACTTCCCTCCAGCAGACCCACTGCCAGAAAGTGACCTTCCTGAATTTGCTTCTACTGCTGATAGCATCAAATATTTGTTAGACGATATTGATCCATTCGACTATGTCCCACAGTCTCAAACTATTGAGGAATGGGATCTCAATGTCGCAGAAAACCCATAGTCATTATTTATAGAATTGCTTGAGGTCAATACCTAACAAGTTACCACTACTCAAGAACAGAAGTACATCAAGATCTTCCAATTGTTCGAGTTGGGAGATCAATGTTGGTTTACTTTTAATGACTTTCGCATTCTTAGTCTTGAATGCTTCTAATATTTTCTCATCAGAAAGTACTTCGACTTGTTTTATTGCATATGCTGCTTGATCAAAGCAGATTGCTGCAAAGTCTACATTATCAAATACACCTGCATAATTCACAATAAAGGTGTCTACCATACTACTATATGTGTGCAGCTCTACAAAGACACCTATACGCTGCCCAGGATGATTCTCTACTACTGCTTCAATAGTTGCTCTTACCTTAGATGGAGCATGTCCAAAATCTCGATATACTGTCGGATTTGTAGACCTGATAATGTCTTGTCTCATAGCAGCACCTTCGAAGCTCTCAAGCGAAGTCAATGCCTGAGGAATGGGTATGCCTAAATCGCGACATACCAGAAGTGCAGCATGCATGTTCTTTCTATTATGGTGACCGAAGACCCGCATTCTATACTTAATGCCTTGGTATTCAACAGTGTTTCTATTTCCTGACAGACCTAGATATCCAGTTGTATTAGGTTTATTTGAGTTAGTGACAATATCAAGTAAGTCTGAATCAGATGCATCATAATACACTTGGGCATTTTCTTCAAGAGAATTGATGAATTGTTGGAATTGTGTTTTGTAAATACTTGCCGTTGGAAATACATTAGCATGGTCCCACTCCACCCCAGTTATGATATTATAATCTGCTCGATAATGTAAGAATTTTGGCCGCCTATCAATAGCAGAACTGAGGTATTCATCACCTTCGATGATAATGATTGGCGCATCTGAGAGTTGAACCATAAGGTCGAAGCCATCAAGCTGAGCACCGACTAAGTAATCAAAGCGATATTCACTATGCTTAAGGACGTGCATGATCATAGATGTAGTAGTTGTCTTACCATGACTTCCCGCTACTACAACTTTAATTTTATCCTTCGCATGCTTGGCTACATATTCTGGGAAAGAATAAATGATAATGTCTAATTCCTTCGCCTTCAATAGCTCTGGATTATCTGCCTTGGCATGCATTCCTAAAATGATGAAATCTATAGAATCATCAATCCTATTTACATCCCAGCCAAGCTTATCTGGAAACAGATTGTTATCCTCCAGCTTTAACTTAGATATGCCATATATTACATCATCTGAACCAGAGACTCGATGACCTTGCCTATGCAATGCAATCGCAAGATTATGCATTATACTTCCACCTATGGCTATAAAATGAATTCTGTTTACTTCTCCCAATGTACTTCTGTTAGGTCTTCAATTACTAATAAATATCTAGATAACACAAAGAATGTATCTGAAAGTCGGTTGAGGTATGGCACGATCAATTGATAATGCTCATTAGTCAGTTCTACTTCAACTACTCTTCTTTCTACACGTCGACAAACTGTCCTGCAAATATGTGCCAAGGCAGCAACTTCGCTTCCTCCTGGTAAGATGAAATTCTTTAATTTTGGGAGTGACTGATTCATTTCATCCATCCATAACTCCAAAGACTCAATATCTGCTTGTTTTACATTTGGCATATTACTCAAAAAATCTTCATTGCCAGTGGCAAGTATCGACCCTACGTTGAATAAATGGTGCTGCTCTTTAGTAAGACGGGCATTCACTTCACTGTGCTTACACTTTGCTATTAAAGCCCCTAGAAACGAATTGAGTTCATCTACACTTCCGTAGGCATCAATTAATAGGTTAGACTTTTTGACTCTGTCTCCACCAAATAGACTGGTCATTCCCTTGTCTCCAGTCTTCGTATATATTTTCATCTGCCTGATATTTTCTGAAACTTACAAAACTTTATTATTTTTGCGTCACTTGAGTGAATAATAAACACAAGAGATGTTTGTTTTAACTTAAGTAATCACACTATGAGCGACATCACATTGTCGCTTTTTTTTATGGCAAAATTTAGTCTTATAGTCTTTGGCAAGTCCAAGTTTCCATTTGTAGAAGAAGGGAGTAACATGCTACTAAAGCGTCTTTCTCATTATTATCCGACTGAGCTTATCACATTGACTCCCAAATATAAATCGACAGATCCTACGCAAGTCAAAAAAACAGAAGCTACAGCACTTAGCAAGGTAGTCAAGCCCAACAGTAAACTAATCTTGCTTGATGAAAATGGGAAGTCTTATAGCTCAAGAGAATTTGCCAATTCAGTAGAACATATGCTCCAGTCACCCGAGAATGTTGTATTCGTCATAGGTGGTGCATTTGGATTCGATGATAGTATAAAACAACAAGCAAATAGTAAGCTATCATTCTCAAAGATGACATTCTCCCATCAGATGTTCAAGCTTATATTCTTAGAACAGTTTTATAGAGCCTGTACTATCATCAAAGGAGAATCTTACCACAATGATTAATCTACCAAGACGCCATCCTTGTATTGGATGATGTAGGCATCAGCATATTCCAACTTAACAGTATTGAAAAACTCCATAGCATCGCCTTCCGTCGTAAACTTACCTATAGTATACAGAAATTCCTTACCATCAAACGTAACAGATAATTTATTGTGTTTTTTCCATAACATATCATCAGGAGGCAACGCAGTCTCTGATGTTTTGATTACAATCTTATATCCATCTTCTTGAAGCTGAACATAATCATCAAATTGTAGCTCATCCACCTTTACTTCAGCGTTCTTTCTAAAATTCTCCATCCCGCTATCATCTACTTCTGTGACATCTTCGAATACTACTTCTTGTTCTTCAACTACCTCTGCAATAGAGTCTGTTTCAGGTGTTTCTATTTTCGGCGTTTGTATTTTTGTTGTCCCATCAGCGGTAACTTTGATGACCCCTTCACTTTCGATCTCTGCAAGTAACTCATCCATGAACTCCTCCTGTTTCATTGTAGCCAATGACTTACGCGGACCAACTTCCTCTTCTATACCGACTATCTTCAATTCAGTTCTTCGATTTCTTGCATGCTCTTCTTCTTCACACTTGACTCCATCTACACAAGCATTGACCAGCTCTTCTTCCCCGTAACCTTTATAATTTATTCTCCAACTAGGTATCTGGCCTCTACTTCTTAAGTAATTGACTGCTGATCTAGCCCTTTTCTTCGATAATTCTAGGTTTGAGGCAGATGATCCTCTACTATCTGTATGAGAACCAAGCTCTATCTTAAGATGCGGGTTGTCATTCATCATCGTAATCACCTTCTGTAATTCATCTTGAGCCTCTTCTTTGATATCCCACTTACCCAAATCATAATACAGGTTATTGATTTGTAGCTTTTTTCCTCTGAACAATGAATCCAACTCTACATTTGCAAGCAAGACTCCATTTTGATTGTTTTCAGTGAGGTTATCAGTGATGCCTGGGTCTACTCTTCCAATTCCTTCAAAGCAAAGTAAGCACCCATTCACATTGACAAATGCTTCCATTCGTTTAGCGAGATAGCCTTTCTTTCTTATGAGTATTGTATAGTGATTGCCTTTTTGTAGGTTTACCTTAAACTCATGATCTTGGTAGTCCTCTAAGACTAGCTCTGATTGCTTAGTTGTGTTGTTATAAACTTCAATCAATGCTCCCTTTATCTGATCGACAACAACGTCTTCTGAAGTCCTTGCCTCCGCTAAAGTAATTTCAAATACGTACCCTGGTTCTCGTTTCAACTCATACTTAAGAAAGGTCTTTTGCTCTTGGACAAATATAGTGTCCATCATCCCATAGAAGTATTGCTTTGAGACTTCCATGACATAGGTATTGTTTCCTGGCACTTCCATCGCAAAGTATCCACTCGGGTCAGTAACTGCGCTTGCAACCTCATTACCACGATCCAAAGCTCTTACTGTGACATTATCTAGATATCCTCTATTACCCGATTCAAAGACATAACCTTCTACCGATTTAGCCTGTGAAAAAGAATCACAAATTGCAAAAGATGAAACTATGACTAGTACTAGAAATACAATCCTCATGTGTTCTGTGTTAATTTGAACCCAAATATAATTAGAATAGTAATCAAGAAGGTTTTTGTTCCAATACTAACTTGTATTTTGGAAATTTTAACTACTATTACGACATTCTAACTAGTATTTTTCTGACTATGGGCTTAAGAATTGTTTTTATGGGGACTCCTAGTTTTGCAGTTCCCGCTTTACGAGTACTTCATGAATCGCATCATGAAGTAGTTGGAGTGATTACCTCTACAGACAAGTATGGAGGTAGAGGCAACAAACAACTCCTAGAGTCAGACGTGAAGAAGTATGCCCAAGAACAGGGTCTATATATTATGCAACCTCCTAACCTCAAGTCTCCGAGCTTCAATCAAGAACTCAAGTCTCTAGACGCTGACCTTCAGGTCGTAGTAGCATTTCGGATGCTTCCAGAAATGGTGTGGAATATGCCAAAACATGGCACTATGAACCTCCATGGATCACTCCTGCCCAAGTATAGAGGGGCGGCACCGATAAATTGGGCAATTATCAATGGAGAAAAAGAAACTGGTCTTACTACATTCTTACTGAAGCATGAAATAGATACTGGTGATATGATTGACCAGGCTGTTGTGCCAATAGATTACAAAGACACTGTTGGCTCGTTACATGACAAGATGATGGTTGTAGGTGCTGAATTGGTACTCAAATCTGTCAATCAAATAGCATCAGACCAAATAGCACCAAAAACACAACAAGAAGACCAAGTTTGTAAGGCTCCGAAACTGTATAGTGAGACGTGCTTGATTAATTTTGATAATTACACGAGGTCTGTTTATAACTTTATTAGAGGACTTGACCCCTATCCTGGAGCATATACCTACTGGAAAGATGGAAGTAAGTTAAAAGTATTTACCACTTCAGAAATTATTCAAGCTCATCAGCATGATCCAGGAGAGTTTATCATAGAACGAGGTCAATTACTCATCGCAACTTTAGATGGATATATCTCTGTAGAAAGACTCCAACTAGCAGGAAAGAAAAGAATGTATACTAAAGATTTTATTAATGGCTTAACTTAAAATCTGAATAAGTGAATGATCGCATCCAACACAACTCTAATAAAAGTATTTTTATCAGCATATGCACTAGTATCTTGAAAAGGAGACTCAAAGTTTGCATTAAAAGCAATCTCTATAACATCGACCTCTAAACTCAAGAAAGCTATTGAGGCACCGCATAAAATCAGGAGAGAATAAATAAAAATGGAGAATATTTTATTTTTCATACTTATGTTTTGATAAATGACCAACGATTTAAAAATACAAAAAGTTACAAAAACCTTAAAGTTTTTTACTATTAAGGTTATGTTAACAAAAATGAAATCGTATCAATATTGTCAGCATATTGGTCTAAGCTGGGCAGTTGCGCCTCACCAAATCCAATCGATTCGAATCCTGTAATTTTCATATTTGAAACCACACATTGAATCTGTTCATGATTTGCTTTGATATAATCTTCTACCTGAGCAATGTCTTCATAATATTCATAATTCACACACGAAATTCTTGAGTGCAAAGACTCAGCTTGCCTCGCGAGTAAAAATCCATTAGAATACACCACTTCCTTGTTCAATAAGTAAAGTGCATTGGAATAATCAAAGTTATTCATGTACTTATTGTGAAAAGCTACCTCTTCATGATCCTTCATTGACTTGAATATGACTTCAATGTCCATAGCTTTAGGTAAGAATATCTTAGACACATTCCTACACCCTAATCCAAAATACATTAATAAATCATTGCCTAATCCCAGTAGGTCATCATCGAACAATTGGTCATCCAGCACTGCAATAGAAGTTCTATTCTTTCGAATAATGTTTGGCACATGGCCAAAATACTGTTCGAAGTAAATCGAAGTATTGGTACTACCTGTTGCTATGACCTTGTCATACTTTGTGAGTCTTTCAACAATTGTGACCTGAATGTTCGGGTCAAGCAAAGACAATTCATCTATGAGATAAGGCAATAGTATATTGTCCTTTTCAGAAAGTTTTAGTTCTAGCTGATAGCCCAAGATATAGCCACATAGAAAATCATGAAATCCAACAAGTGGTATATTACCTGCCATTACTATTGCCAATGTTTGGTCAGCAGACATCTGAGATGTATCGTATCGGTTGATCCAAGATTTAAGCCGAGTTTGGTCTAAGAAATTATCCCGAATTGCAGTAAGCATGTGCCAGGTACTTTGTTCGGTAAACCACGGATTATTCACCTTCGCTTTACTTACTATTTGCTCTAGTTCATTATTTGATCGAGCAATCTTTGTTCCTAACTCAACTAAAGCATTAATCCTTGCATCTATAGTAGTACTCATTAATCAGTTTGTTTAGACTGTACATAGTTTTCCCACTTCTCTAAGACCGCACTCATATCATCTGGCAGTGGTGCTTCGAATTCCATTCTTTCTTTGGTCACTGGATGCTCAAATCCTAAAAATCTAGCATGAAGTGCCTGCCTTTGGCAGAGTTTAAAAGCATTCATAACAAATTGTTTGTACTTGTTGAATACAGTGCCTTTCACTATTTTATCACCGCCATACTTCTCATCATTGAACAATGGATTGTTCTGATGAGCCATGTGGACTCTAATTTGATGGGTTCTTCCTGTCTCTAGTTTACACTTAACCAAACTTACATAGTACATCTGCTTTATAGTCTCATAATGAGTAATGGCCAATTTCCCTTTATCTTCTTCTTCATCCCAAACTTGAAATTTTGTACGATTAGTCAATGACCTGCCTAAGTATGACTTAATCGTTGCATTTTCTGGATTCGGTTCTCCCCAAACTAATGCTATATATTCTCTATCAATAGTATGGTCATAAAATTGCTTCGCTAAATGTGATAAGGCATAGTCAGTCTTTCCTATTACTAATAGACCGGAAGTATTCTTATCAATTCTATGGACTAGCCCCATCCTATCAATATCATTGCCATCTTTGGCTGGTATTGGAGAATTTTGAAAATAATAGGCAAGAGCATTGACGAGGGTGCCAGAGGTATTGCCTATTCCAGGATGGACAACCATTCCAGCTGGCTTATAAACAACCATCAAATCATCATCCTCATACCTGATATCTAGTGGAATATCTTCTGCCACGACATTGTCAGTCCACCTTTGGCCTCTAGACAAGACAACATGGACAATGTCCTTTGGTCTTATTCTATAATTAGGCTTGACTTGTTTTTCATTGACAGTGATAGCTCCAGCTTTAATAGCATTTTGGATTTTACTTCTTGTCGAATGCAACAGACGTTCCATTAAGAATTTATCAATTCGCATAGGCGATTGTCCTGGATCACTAATTATAGTAATGTCCTGAATTTCATCATCTACCTGAGCTTCTTGATCTTCATTTTTATTGATCATAGAACAAAAGTAAAGAATCAAGCACTAGGAGTCTATCTTTGTTACAGATTCATAACTAACAATTGTAAAATCTATGGCCAAACCATTAAGCTTTGAAACCATTTGCTCAACAGAAGTGAAAGAACTGAGGTTGAACAAACCTCATGTCCTTCCTATTTATGCTTCTTCATCATTTGTCTTTGATGATCTACAACACAGTCAGGATGTCTTCACTGGAAAGAAACCTGGGTATCTATACTCTAGGTATGCCAATCCCACTATTAGATCTGTAGCTGACAAACTGGCTAAATTAGAAGGCTTTGAACTTGATGCCTCAGTTGAATGCCTTCTCACTAACTCTGGGATGTCGGCAATTTCCCTAGTTATTAGCTCGATATTGACATCTGGTGACAAAGTACTTACTCAAGCGAACCTATATGGAGGTACTACCGAAGTACTTAATAAGGTGTTTGCCAATTTTGGAATTGAAACAATATTTACTGATCTAAGCAATCTGACGAGAGTTGAACAACTGATTACTGAAGATGATAGAATAAAGTTAGTCTATGGAGAGTCTCCAGCCAATCCCTCATTAGATTGTATTGACTTACAGGCAATTGCCAACATCTGCCAGCGTCACTCTATCCTATCAGCAATAGACAATACCTTCTGTACACCTTACTTACAGAGACCATTGAACTTCGGAATTGACTTTGTGATCCATAGTACAACGAAATCTCTCAATGGTCATGGAAATAGTATTGGAGGAGCTGTAGTTTATGATGAGAAGCATCACAAAAAACTTTGGACCACTTATAAACTTCTTGGACTCAATCCTAGCCCATTTGAAACGTGGCTGCTACATAATGGGTTAAAAACCCTCACCTTAAGGATGGACAAAGCTTGTAGCAACGCAATGAAGATTGCAACGGCACTTGAATCACATAACAACGTAGACTTTGTCAATTATCCAGGGTTGCCAAATCATAGAGCCCATACAATAGCTAGCAAACAAATGACTCAATATGGTGCTATGCTTAGCTTTGAAGTTAAGGGAGGCATAGATCAAGGGAAGCGATTCATGGACAAGGTAAACCTTCTAACCCAAGCACCAACTCTTGGAGATTTAGACACTTTGTTACTTCATCCTGCATCAAGTTCTCATTTAAATATTGATAGAGAGATAAGGATTGAAAATGGCATCACAGATGGGTTAATCAGGATGTCTGTTGGTATAGAAAACATAGATGATCTCTTAACAGATATAACACAAGCATTAAATTAAGAATATGAAGTTAGAAATTATAGAAACAGGATATTTCAAATTAGATGGTGGAGCTATGTTTGGAGTGGTACCAAAACGTATTTGGAATAAGCTCAACCCCGCTGACAATCAAAACATGTGTACTTGGAGCATGCGATGTCTGCTACTTGATGATGGGGAATCAGTCATCCTATTTGATACAGGACTAGGTGATAAGCAAGATCAAAAGTTCCAGTCTCACTTTGAGCCTCATGGTACAGATTCACTATTACAATCTCTATTAGATAAAGGCTATCAACCTGAAGATATTACTGATGTCTTCCTGACTCATTTCCACTTTGACCATGTAGGAGGTGCTTGTCAACATGACGACGGAGGAGGTATAGTGCCTACCTTTCCAAATGCAACTTATTGGACTAATAAATCCCACCTTGCTACAGCTATGGAACCCAATCCTCGTGAAAAAGCATCCTTTCTAAAAGAAAACTTTGTACCTATATTAGAAGCAGGACGGATGGCATACATTGAGGAAACAAATGGAGTTTCTTGGAAAAAGCATATCACCGTTGACTACTACCATGGACATACAAAAGCAATGATGGCACCAACAATCAACCTGCCTAATGGCAACAAAATTACATACGCCGCAGACTTACTACCTTCAAGCTTTCATGTCAAGATGCCTTACATTATGGCATATGACATGGACCCTCTGCTAAGCATGGAAGAGAAAACATCGTTTTACAAAACAGCCATTGCAGAGAATCATTACATATTTTTCGAGCATGATCCAGTGACAATTTGTGGCAAGTTAGAATTAAACGAAAGAGGAAGGTATAGCATTACCCCAGTAGACTTTCAGAATATTATCCAATAAACTCTGAATATTACAATATAAAAATGAAGTCGCAAGACGCTAAATTGGCTTAACTTTGCAGTAATAAATATTTTACCTCTATGATTCCTATTACCAAGATTCAACATTCAAAGATTTCATCCTTGGATTTCAACAATATTCCATTTGGAAAGGTATTTTCTGACCATATGTTTTATGCAGAATATGAAAATGGAGCTTGGCATAATATGGAAATCAGACCTTTAGAAAATCTCTCTGTCCACCCAAGCAATCTAGCATGGCACTATGGACAATCTATTTTCGAAGGAATGAAGGCAACAAAACATCAAGATGGGTCTCCAATGTTGATGAGGCCTGAGATGCATATCAAAAGAATGAATGCCTCTGCTGCGAGAATGTGTATGCCCGATTTTCCTGAAGATGTGTTTTTAGAAGCAGTTGAGAAACTGGTTACTCTTGAGGTAGACTGGATTCCGCCAGCTAAAGGGAGTGCTTTATATTTGAGACCATTGATGTTTGCGGCAGATGAATTTATAGGTGTCAGACCATCGGACAAATACATTTATATTATCATGGCCTTACCCGTAGGACCATACTATGCTAAACCACTAAAACTGAAAGCAGAAGATGTTTATATCAGAGCTGCAGATGGTGGAACTGGTGAAGCCAAGACAGCTGGCAACTATGCAGGATCGCTCTTTCCATGGAAACTTGCACAAGAGCAAGGCTTTGATCAAATCATGTGGCTTGACGGAAAGAATAAGAAAAATGTCCAAGAAGCTGGCACAATGAATATCTTTTTTGTCATAGATGGAAAAGTCATCACTCCTGCAACCACTGGAAGCATCCTGAAAGGCATCACCAGAGACTCAGCAATCCAACTGCTTAGAAAAGAAGGATACACAGTTGAGGAAAGAGAAATAAGTATCGATGAGGTAACTGCAGCTTCGAAGGATGGTAGTCTTCATGAAATATTTGGAACAGGTACAGCAGCTGTAGTGATTAGTGTCTCCGACTTTAATTACAAAGGCCAAAACTATTCACTTGATGTAGATACCTACAAGGTAGCTCCATTCATTAAAGAATGTGTAGACGGCCTAAGAGATGGCTCAAAACCTGATAGCTTTAACTGGATTAAGAAACTAGATGCAACACTCGCAACTATCTAGAAGTTGTAAGTACCACCAAACCAATATTCAATAACACCATCGTAGTCTCTGACTTCATCATTCACGATGAATAAGACTTCGATTCCAAATTTCCAGTCGCCCCACCCTTGCATATAGCCACCACCAAGATATGGGCTGCTCAAAGAAATTCTTTCGTTTTCACCAATTTGGAAACTATTAATGTCATATTCAGCTTGTATGTAAAACTGTTGAAGAAACTTTGCTCTTACATATGGACCAAATCCATAATATGTTATTGTCTGATCATTAGACTGTCCTCTATCATTAAGGAAAAATAACTTTGCCTTTGCTGCAAGACCTGCGGATAGCCAATTGTTAAGCTTATATCCGCCAGAGCCTTTAAAAGCTACAGAGAAGAAATCTCCTGCTAAACTGAGATTTCCAGCTTTGATATCTGCGTTAATGCGTTCTGCAAATTTTACAGTAGATTTTTGCTCCACCTTTTCTGGGTCTGGTCTTTTCTTTTTCTTTTTTGACTGAGCTTCCATTGTAGTGGTAAACCCTAGTAAAATGATGGCGATAGATATAATTACGTAGTAGAATCTCATGATTTTTGTCAGTTAGATGATAATTATTGCACTTCAGTTAAACGAAACAATTTAACAAATGTATATTTAATTTGTAATAGCTGTATATTTTAACGATTCTCTAAGACTCCTTTTCTATGTTCAAACCCCAATTGAGTACATGTTTTCCTATAATTCTGTTATTCTTTGCTTTAATTTATTCTGTAAATGCTCAAGATAAGCTCTTCTTGAATACTCAAATGAAAAAAGAATTTACTGAAGGCTTCGAATACCAATCACTTGAAATAGATCAAAGTGTTTTTAAGCAAATTAAGAAATCTAAGTCAGAAACATTAGAACTAGAAATACCTTATCTGGACAAAATGCTTACTGTTACTCTAGAGAGGTACGATCTACTAACTCATGACTTTAAGGCATCAAGCTCAACAGAGGATGACATTGCGTATACCCCAGGTTTATACTATCGAGGTAAAATAAAAAGTACAGGAGGTCTGGTAGCATTTTCGTTCTTCAATGATGAAATGTTTGGCATACTTTCAACAAAAGATGGAAAAGATTTGAATTTAGGAAAACCTAAACAAGGGACTCCAAATGAGTATGTACTTTATGATGCATCAAAGCTAAAAAACCCCATATCGGCGGAATGTCATTCGGACAAGCTCCCAGAGTATGCCGACCAGCTTGCCAACCTATATAATACTGTAAGTAGTAACAAGTTGATGGATTGTGTAAATGTCTATGTTGAAAGTGATTATGATTTATTTCAATCTAAAGGTGGAGTAACACAGACAATGGACTACATCACTGGATTATGGAATCCTGTATCAACTATATACAATAATGACGGTATGACTGTCAATATTTCAGAAATCTTCGTGTGGGAAACACAAGACCCATACAGCACTAGTAGTTCTGGAGATGCACTAAATGATTTTCGTAACGAAGTCGATAACTTTAATGGAGACTTGGCTCATTTGATGGCCCTTGGTGGCAATGGACTGGGAGGCGTAGCATGGTTAGATGTCCTATGCTCAAATAACTTTAATTATGCCTACAGTAACATTGGCAATTGGTATAATAACTTTCCAAACTACAGTTGGACTGTAATGGTAGT
>JAHDHH010000023.1 GCA_020631405.1 Saprospiraceae bacterium | reverse complement strand
ACAATGGGGTTTAAAGTTTAAACTCAGTTGTCAATCAAAATCATGAGGCTTCAATCTTTCAACCTTAAACTTTAATCCTTCAACTTTAAACCTTAAACCTTAAACCTTCAACCTTCAACTTTCAACTTTAATCCTTCAACTTTTTTAGCCCATCACCTCAACAAAACCCCTCAATTCCTCATAAAACCGACCCATCGGCAATCCCATCACATTGGAATAAGACCCTACAATATGCTTGACCTTACAGATACCCATCCAGTCCTGGATACCATAGCCACCAGCCTTGTCATAGGGGTGATAGTTATCTAAGTAGTATTCAATTTCTTGGCTATCAAGTGGCTGTATTGCGACTTCTGTTGTGACCTTGAAGCTTGTAGTCTTGGAAAGAGATCTGAGAGTTACTCCAGTATCGACATGGTGGACATTATTCGAAAGTAATTCGAGAAAGACCCGACCTTGAGCCTTGTCTTTAGGTTTGCCTAAGATCTTACCATCTATGAGTACGATACTATCAGCAGTGATTAAGATGTCGTCTTTTGTTAGCTTGTATGCCTTGGATTTAAGGGTAGAAAGATATTCAGCTACACTACCATTGTCAAGACACTCCGGGTAGACTTCTTCTACGTCTACGAGACGTTGAGTAAAAGGAAATCCAGCGTCAGTGAGTAATTGCTTGCGTCTAGGTGATTGACTGCCTAGGATGAGTTGATGATGCTTGAGCCAATACATACTTACATCAATGGCCACTTCAGTTTCTTCTCTAAGTTGGAAGTCAGCTTCGATCTATTTACACTAAACGGGTTAGTATCTTTTTCTTCCTTAGGTTTTCTAGAACCTCTATATTTTTTGCTACCGACTTTTGAAGGTGGTCTATTAGATTGCTTACTCTTAGGTGGTCTAGTATTAGATTTTTGCTCAGTCTTGTCTCCACTTTTTTCACTTCGTGCCTTGTCTGTCTTTGGCTTGTGCTCTGACTTGGGCTTGTTGCTTCGAGACTTGTGTCTTGGATTCCGATGCTGTTTATGTTCTGGTTTCTTACCATGCTCCGGCTTTGGGCCTTGCTTGTCTCCACTGCCTTGCTGTTGCTTTGGTTCAGATGTATTTTGTTGCTTAGGAGGCTTTGTTTCTGAAGGTTTTTGCTCGTTCTTTTCTGGATTCATCTACTGCTACATTTATCTTATGATTGCAAAACTATTGATATAACATTATAAACCAAAATATAGTATTTGGACAGGGAGTCAATTACGTGAGTATTAAGTAGAGAAGCGAACAGATCATCGCGACTTTGAAGCCTTGCGAGATCTTGTGGTAGTCGGCTTTGTGTTTTGCCTTGAGCAATAGATAACATAGCACCACCAATATTGGAATAATGGTTGTCACAAAGCAAACGAAGGCAGATGTTGTATACAAATAGAAGCTCATTACTGACCAAGCTCCAGCGATCAATGTAGTCAATACAGAATAACTTACGGAAAGTAACTTAGCTTTCTTGGTACCATGCTTGACCACAAAAGTCTGAATCCCAGCTTGCCTGTCGCCTTCTATGTCTTCTATGTCTTTGACCAATTCTCTAATCAAGGTAATCAATCCAGCAAAGCAGCTAAACCCTATGAGTAAAGTGAGTTTGGAGAGGTAAGTTGAGGGCTCACTTACTTGCAGCTCGACGAAGGTATCCCACTCAGCGAGTAATATAATGAGCAAGCCACCAGTGCAGAATAGACTCACGATGACATTGCCTAGGAGTCCCTGTCCTTTTGCTTTCGCAGAATAATAATACAAGAGTAATACAGCAAGTAAGTACAGTACACTATAGGCTAATTTGTCTAGTTGATTGGCTAGAAAGACTGCAAGTCCAAACCCCACAACTGATAAGGTCAGATAGCCAACCCACAGTTGTGATTGAGTGAGGCGATGTTTGTGAGGTTTTTGGTTGACTAGGTCTGTATTTTGATCAAAGTAGTCATTGATATAATATCCACCCATGGTAATGAGACAAGTCACAATGATGAGTATTGACACTTGATAGGCATCTAGTTGAGTCACTACTTGGTCTGCCCAAAATAACTTATAGTAGAGGAGGAATTGGATGAGACCAATTATTAGGACATTGAGAGGTCGACTAGCCTTGATCCAGCTTATGCCCATTGCCCTTTGAGTCTGAGTACTTTTTCGATCACTTGCCTGACACACCCATGACCACCACTTAGACTAGAAATGTATGAGGAGGCTGTCAATACTTCATGGCAGGCATCCGATGGACAGGCACTGACACCCACGCTATGCATGACCTCTAGATCACTCAAGTCATCTCCCATGTAGAGGGCTTCCTCATCAGAGAAGCCAAGTGTTGCTTTTAGAGATTGATATGTATCAAGTTTTCTTGGCATATTCATGTGGATATGCTTGACGCCTAGGTTGGCAAAGCGCTGCTTTACTCCTTGGCAATTACCCTTGGTGATAATACCTACTTCAAGACCAGCTTGTATTGCTTTTTTGATAGCTAGACCATCCCTTGTGTTGACACTTCTGAGTAGGCCTGTAGTTTCTTTGACTAGCATTTGCGAATCAGTAAAGACCCCATCTACATCAAATAGAAGGACATTCACCGTTGCTAACTTGTCAAATATCGTCATCTGTGCTTATTGATTGTCTCTCCACTCATGTACCCAGTTAGCCTGAATTTGCTCCAGGTGACCCTCGTTACAGTCTTCTTTCTTACCAACGAAATTTGGAATCTCCATGACCCACTCAAGTAAGTCAGTAAATCTGATCCTGTAAATCTTAGACTCGCTAAAATCATCACCAAACTTGTCGTACAAGCCCATTGCAATATCCTCGTGGTCTGCCCAATCAATTGGTAAATTATTAAAATCGTCGAATGACATAGTCAACTGTATTTATTAGAGTGTATTGTTTAATGTTCGTGCCCGATTATCGAGCTTTGGTCTGGTATTCTTACTACTATCTCGGCATCATCATCTAGGATTTCGCATTGGCATCCGAGTCGTGACTCTAGAGTAGGGTTGATAGCTCTATCGATGAAGTCTTCTTCTCGATCAGTAAGCTCCTTGAGAGCATCTTCGCCTTCTTCTATGTAGACATGGCAAGTGCTACATGCACATACAGCGCCACAATTAGAACTGAGGTGCATGCCGTTGTCTTCTACAAGATCTAAGATATGGGTTCCCTTGAATTCTCCTTCGAGTACTCTCGACGCTATATTCTTATCTTCAAAGTGTACTGTAACTTTCGCCATCTAAGATTTGACCTGTTTTGTAATTAAAATGTAAAGTAACTACTTTAATAGTTTTGACTTCAGATTTGTTCCGACTATTTGGTCAATTTGCAAATCACCTGCATAATTTTCTCACTTATATTTGATTTATAGTCCAAAATACTCTTAA
The DNA here is from genome assembly GCA_020631405.1 of Saprospiraceae bacterium. Classification (GTDB taxonomy): domain Bacteria; phylum Bacteroidota; class Bacteroidia; order Chitinophagales; family Saprospiraceae; genus JAHDHH01. Next base: position 52,764 of record JAHDHH010000023.1, on the reverse strand, counting down.
TTTATGTCTATTACTGACCAGAAACACGGTTCATCTCTTTATGGAAAAATCTTCCTCAAATACTACGAATCACTTATTTAAATTCAAAGAGCTCAAGGTGTATTCCTCTACAGAGTGGTTGGCTGATAACAAAAAGAAGTATCGCCAAGTCTTTGATAGATACGAGACGACATACATTTATGTAGAACTCTCGTTTCATAATAAGAAGTTCGATGAAGAGGCTTGGAAGGTCAATGTCAATCTGAAGTGTTTTGAAATCAAGAATGGTAAGAAGCAAGTATGCTCTCTAGAATTTAGCCGAAAGGTCAACAAATATGATAGTGTAGTCTACATCCGAGAAGGATGGGGCAATAAGAAAGAAGGGCTATTTTGGAAGAAGGGCAATTATTGTTGGGAAGCATGGATAGATGGAGAGAAGGTAGGTGTCAAATACTTCTATGTCGAGGACACTGGAGTAGAATGGGAAAATATTGAAGCCAATCCGTACTTCAACCTCAAGTCGGTAAAGCTCTACGAAGGCAAATATGATGACGTGATCGAAGAGGAGAGAAAATACCTCAAGATGTTTTCTGGAGAGGAAACGAAATACGTCTATTCTGAAATCATATTGGAGAACAATTTTATTGACAAAGATTGGTTTCTTGAACTCTTCGTCAAATATTACAATGAGGCTAAAGAACTCAAAGGTCAAGTAGTCAAGCTACAAAGCGTAGGCAAGGATGACGACCTAATAAAAATTACGGCTGGTTGGGGTTCTAATACCCCTGGAAGCTGGCGGTATGGTAACTATACAGTAGATATCATATTCCTAGACACCTTGATCGCAAGTGTTCCGTTTGAGGTAGACGATAAGTTTGAAGAAGGGCAGGCTCCAGTCCTCTTGTCATATAGAGATGAGCTATTCTTATCACCGGACATCTCAGGCAACAATCTTACGTTTGAGGAAGTAGTTGCAAACTTGGACAACCTGATAGGACTACATGAAATCAAGAAGAAGGTCAAAGAACATGCGAAGTATATCCAGTTTCTAAAACTCAGGAAGGAAAAGGGGTTTGAAGAAAAAGATAAAATCAATATCCACAGTGTATTCACTGGCAACCCCGGTACAGGTAAGACTACAGTAGCCAAGATGATGGGTGCTATTTACAATAAAATGGGATTGCTCAGCAAAGGGCATGTCTATGAAGTGGATAGGGTTGACCTCGTTGGAGAGTACATCGGTCAGACTGCTCCAAAAGTTAAAGAAGCCCTAGAGAAAGCTCGAGGTGGAGTCCTCTTTATTGATGAGGCCTATGCATTAGCTCGGTCCAATGATGATAGCAAGGACTTTGGACGGGAAGTCATAGAAATCTTGATAAAAGAAATGTCATCAGGAAGCCAGGACTTGGTTATCATAGTAGCTGGATATCCCAAAGAGATGAAGCACTTCATTGACAGCAATCCTGGGTTGAAATCTAGATTCAAGCACTACTACGAGTTTGTAGACTACCTCCCTCAAGAGTTGGCTGAGATTGCAAAATTCGCTGCGCTTGACAAGCATGTAGTGCTGACTGATGAGGCTAAGGCAGAACTGGATAGGATGATTACAAGAGCTTACAGAGATCGTGACAAGAGCTTTGGCAATGCTAGGTACATCTTTGACCTCATCGAAAAGTCGAAAATCAATCTGGGTTTGAGGCTGATGACAGGAGAAGGAACCGATGAATTATCAAAGGGGGAATTGGAGACAATTGAATTGCAAGATGTCATAAAAATAGCGCAGAATGAAGAGAAGCTCAGACCAGCTATACCTGTAGACGAAGAGCTCCTGCAAATATCACTCAAAGAGCTCAACACTCTAATAGGTATCAACCAAGTAAAGAAACAAATAGAAGAGTTAGTCAGCATTATCCAGTATCACCAGAAGCAAGGTAGGGATGTGTTGAACAAGTACTTTTTTCATACCGTATTTGTGGGTAATCCCGGAACTGGGAAGACTACAGTAGCTAGGATTCTAGCCAAGATATTCAAGGCTCTAGGCCTAATCGAAAGAGGTCATATTGTAGAGACAGATAGGCAAGGATTAGTTGCAGGTTTTGTTGGGCAGACAGCCATGAAAACCAACGAAAGGGTCGAAGAAGCTATGGGTGGAGTGTTGTTTATTGATGAGGCCTATGCGTTGAGTAACTTCAATGGATTGCAAGGAGACTATGGGAATGAAGCTATTCAGACCTTGCTCAAGCGCATGGAAGACAATAGAGGAGAGTTCTTTGTATTTGCAGCAGGCTATCCGCAAAATATGGATGTCTTTCTCAAGGCCAACCCAGGACTCAAGTCTAGGTTTGACAAGGTGTTGCAATTTGATGATTATTCGTCAGAGGAGCTTTGTGAAATAGCATTACACATGCTAGAATCAGATGGCTACCAAGTCACTTCAAAGGCCCAAAAATTCTTATTAAAAAGATGCGAGCTTATGTATGCGATGAAGGATAAGTTCTTTGGTAATGCCAGAGAAATTCGCAAATTAATCCTAGACATTATTAAGCATCAGAATCTGAGACTCTCAGAATTAGCATCTAGAAATACAGGATATAATCCAAAGCAAATCTCTGCTGCTGATGTCGAAAACTCAAGCATAGAAGAAGAGAATGCATTCTATAGAAAGCAGTCAATAGGGTTTGGTGCTAGTGACGACTAGTTAATCAGATACTTAAACCCAAAGACTACTTTAGGACTGTATACTGCATAGTTATCCCAGATTTCATAGTCTTGCATAAGGAGGTTGTTCCCTTCCACATACAGGCTAAATTGAGAAAGTAACTTATACTCAAGTTTTGCACTCAGTTCTAAGATAGGATCTTGTCCTGCTTGGTTGTTCCTTGCATTCCTAGTCAGGTACTGCAGTGTCTGAGAGAAGTCCAATTTGTCTTTAAGTAATGTTTGTATTAGTCCGACCTTCATGTCCAGCTTAGGAAGGTATCCGACTGCATCCCCAATAGCATCATAGCTATGGTACCCAAGTGTAGCGTGATAGTCTAGCCAGTCAAGTAGCATGCCTCTGCCCTCTAGTTGTGCATAGAATTGTTGGTATTGTTCACTGGAGCTCAAGTTAAATAGGCTACTGGCAGTATAGGTATAGATTGCATCATGGTCTACTAGTTGCATCCCTAAGGTAAGCTTCGCGGTATGCTTACTTCCAGCATAGGTAGAATTCAGATTGACATCCTTAACCACTTTTGCAAATGGGCTGAATGCTGAAGACTGAATAAAAGGATTCAATTCAGAGACATACTCCAATGTGATAAGGTCCGATGTCATACTCGAATGTAAACCTACGCTGATATCGGTATCTGGCAAGTAGTATTCTCCTGCTACTCTGGGCCAGAACTGTAACTCAGCATTGCTATCCGTAATATCTACTCCTACAAACCCTAGCCACTGTTCACTGATATACTTGATCCTAGGACTACCAATCCAGTAAGTCGATTGACTAGCATCAGAGTCCACCGACGCAGCGTAGCCATAGTTGAAATCAATGTCAAGAATGAGCTTTGGCACGATTGTTTTAGAGAGGTTGGTGCCTACTGCTATATTCCGTTGTTTATGAGATTCGTCAATCAAGGCTGTAGATGAGTACCTTCCTACTATCCCAAAGTGAAGACCTTTACTTTCGAATAGGGACAGGGTAGAGCCAAGACTTGCATCAAAATTCTGAATATTCCTCTCTGTTTGAATCGTTATTGGAGCTAGTAGCGAGGGATATATGCCTTGGTTGTGTCTAGCCAGACCTACATCCGTAAACACTTTCCAGTTGGGCTTGACCCAATAGCCACCGTAGAGATTAGTATGCCAAGCATCATAAAGCATGTGCTCAACATCGACATTATTAGCTGCACTATAGCCAGTGGATATTCCAACGTTGTACCAATCTTCTATATGGTAGTCGTACATCAACTTTGCATCCAGGGCTCTCGGAATGCCATATCCTATCTTGATTAAGCCATCATTACTCGACTTCTCCTTCCTTTCCTTGTACTTGATAGGTTTAATTACTGGGTTTGGCTCTTCCAGTTCCACATCATAGGTAGAATTAAGGAAACGTGGTGTCAATGGAGCTGTTGATTTAGGAGTATGTGTGACCACTCTATGAATAGGAGGGTTGTTCCTCGTTGTGATTTTGCTAGACTTGGTCACAAGAATACTATCCTTGATGATCAATGTACTATCGACTTGTCCTTGGATCTGAGTACTCATCAAGACAGCCAATCCTAACAATACATGGGTTATTACTGTATTTACTCTCATGGTTCTCATCTAGTTTTGGTCAATGTCTTGGAAGATTAATGTGTCTTGTCCAGCAGGGAGGATTCGAGAAGCCTTCGCTTCTAGTACTTCTATCATTTGCATCTTATCCTTCGCTTGTTTGCTGAGTTCAGGATTGTCATCAAAGTTTTCTAATACCACTTCGCAAGCTGCTCTTGCATTGAGCAGGTCTGTATTGTCAATGTAGATGTCAGTGAGTAAGAGTAAGCTTTTGCCTATCCAATAGGGGTAGGATTTTGCTCTTTTAGTAGTTTCATTAGCCTGTCTTTCTGCGGCGTCAAGACTTCCTTTTAGGTAGAAGGTTTCTGCGATGAGATAATTAGCCTCAGCTGCTATATTGCTCTTGCTCTTTCTTGTCACTTCAGTAAATGCTTGGATTGCAGCATCATCTTGTTGTTTTGATCTGAGCATTTTTCCTTTGTGATAGTATGCCTTGGCATGGTCTTCACTAGATCTACTATTGTCATTAATGATCATGTCGGATAGTGTGAGTATAGACTCATCTGCGGTTTTCACAGCTGAGAAAAAGGCACCATCAATGAGTTCCTTACGTTCATTCTCATCCTTTGCTAGCGGGATCAATTGCTGGAAGTAAGACAAAGCATTGGTATACTCTTCCGTATGATTGAGGCTAATCAATGCTGACCTAAGCAGAGACCTAGTTTTTAATTTTTCGGAATCCACTGTATGTAACTTGCGATACAACGATTGTGCCTTTGTATATTCTCCCAGCTCATAGTGGCAATCAGCTAGTTCTATGGTTGTCTCATTTGTATAAAAGCCATTCGGGAACTTTCTTAGATAGGAGTTGTAACCTTTTATTGCACTGGTGTAGTCTTTTGCTATATAATGCTTTTGATTTGTCAGGTAGGCAAGCGAATCTTTTTCTATGGTGCTATATTCTACTTGTGCTGATTGCTCAGCAAATTCAAAAAACTCAGCCGTATCTCCTACATCATTTAGATAAATATCTTTCAATGCTTCCAATGCAATCACTTTTTGGTTTGAATCGGTACTATGTTCAGCCACTTGCTTGTATGCCTTGATGGCTTGATCTTGCTTGCCTAAGTTGTAATAGCATAGGCCCAACCTCAAGTAACTCTCATTAGCAATGTCAGTATTGCCGTTTGTAGCTAGGATGGCTTGGTCTAAGTAGTCAATAGCATGAGTGATCTCCTTGAGTTGAATATGTGTCTCACCAATATCAAATAGTGCTTTTTGATACTGAGGGTGTTTAGGATATTGCTCCGTAAATGATTCGAGTAGGTATATTCTAGTATAGTAGTCTTTTTGCACCCTAGCAATCTCGGAGAGTTGCAATAAGGCATAAGGACTCTTTGCTTTGGCAGCAGCTTCGTAGTAGGATTGTGCAGAGTTGTAGTCCTCTTGTTCTGTATAGGCATCAGCTATGACTAAGTTTAGATGTTTGGTTTCAGTAACATCATTCGAGTTATTCAGACAAGTAAGTAATGTATTTATACCTGCAGTAGTCTTACCTGTCTCTATGAGTCCATAGCCCAGCATATAATCTTTGCTCGCTAGCCTGGCATTATCCAATGACTTTGCTTTGTTAAGAGATTTTACAGATTGTCCAAAGTCTCCTGACTTAAATGCAATCAACCCCTTCCAATAACTAACAAGGTCTTCTTCCATTGCGGTAAGGTCGTGTCCTGACAGGTTGGCTAGACCTTTACTGAGAGCATTGAGTTCTCCATCTGATTCGTAGATGCGAAGTTGTTCTAGCTCTAGCTGCTTTAGCGTATTTTGCAAGGTAGGAGAAAGCTTGTCTTGTGAGGTCAAATATTGGATAGAGGCCAGTTTGTCTTCACTACCAGCTAAGATGTTGCCGATTAAGTCCTGACAAGTTTGATAATGTTCAGAGTCTGGCAGGATGGTCCCAGCAAGCTTAAGACTACTTTGGTAGTCTTCTGAAGTGTAGTGCAACAAGGCGGCATTTACCTTAGCCTCTTCTTGCATGATTCTGTCGTCGCTAGATTTACTCAATGTAGTATACAGTGCAAGCGCCTCTTGTTCTTCTCCATTCTCAAGATAGATGTTAGCTAGGCTATATTGTGCATGCTGGCAGAGTAGACTATTACAAAAAATCAATTCAGAAAGGTATTGCTTTGCCTTTGTGCTCCTGCCTAGCCTATCATTAGTGATTCCTAATTGATAGAAATCTTTTTCTGTAAGCTTTGAAGTCTTTGCTTCATATTGTTCTAAATAGGTAAGGGCTTCGCTATAGTTACCAAGACTATAGTAAGCTTGACCTACTAAGTATCTAATTTCTGTAGTATTCAGAGTTGCTTGCTTGCCCAGTTTGTTTATGCCATAGTCAATTGCACCTTGATAGTCTTGTTGGCCATAGTAGATTTGAGTAATGTAGTACGGATTATATCCTTCATAAGGTGCAATATGATCAACCGCTTGTAGAGCTTTGATGGCCATGTCATATTGTTCTGTGAAATAGTGTGCCATACCGCTGTAATAATTGACATGATTTCTGTATCCACTACCTTGATTGACAAGTTTGAAGGTTTGAATGGCTTCTGCAAATTGCTTTTGGCTAAATTGGCTGTAGCCGAGCTTAAATAATGATTCATCATCTAAATCACCTAGCTTTCCTTCTTGGTGAAGTAAGCAGATATCTTGATATCGTCCTCTTTCAAATAAGAACAAGACTCTAAGTTTAGTATTCCCCCTGTCTATGATTGAAGGGACATATGTATCTGCAATAGCTAACTGCTCAATGAATCTTGACTCCGAGAGTTGATACATGAGCAAGGCTTGGTCAAATGCTTCTTGAAAAGTATGGATCTGCTGAGGTTGAATTTCAGACTTGTGAATTTGATAAGAATACTGAGCCTTTTGAGACAATTCAGAATTGGATTCTTCTTGGTGTCGAATACTTGGTGTACTCATAGGGTTTTGGCTGTAGCCTAAACTAGCAAGAAAGATGAGTAGAGTTGACAGCGTATAAGGTATCGAACAAAGGGGCGAATTCTTCATGTACATATAACAACGTATTCATACAAAGGTACGTATATATGCAATAAAATTCTTATATAAAGGAAAAGAGTAAGAAGAGAAAAAATACCCGAGGTGGGACTTGAACCCACACGAACTAATGTTCACAGGATTTTAAGTCCTGCGTGTCTACCAATTCCACCACTCGGGCTAGAAGAAAAGGCTGTCAAAATCTACTTTTAACAGCCTTTTAATCATGTAAAGCGGAAAACGGGACTCGAACCCGCGACCCCGACCTTGGCAAGGTCGTGCTCTACCAGCTGAGCTATTTCCGCGATTTAAAAGAACATCCTTTTTCAAGGGAGTGCAAATATATAAAAGCAGAATTGATTTCAAAGTAATTTTTTTAATGTAATGTTAAATATTAGCGAGTTTTGTAGCTAACTCAATCATTATCAGTGACAAATATTTTTCAATATGGAATTTAACAATATTTATTATCGAAACATGGAGTACAATTACAATTCTTTAGTACATTTGTGGCAGCGACAAGAATCCACATTCACAATCGCTAGGCGAAATCATTTATTCCAATCTTGTATATCCGGCGTTAGCTGGTGTACCTTATTTATATATCGGATTATATTTTAAATAGACAGATATGCTAAAACGTATTTTCTACACAATGACATTTGTTGCATTAGCCCTTGGGGTGTCAGCACAGGATGTACATTATTCTCAGTTCTTTAATTCACCATTAAATCTGAATCCAGGTTTGACAGGTGTATTTAATGGAAATCAGAGATATCACTTGAATTTTAAAAACCAATGGAACAATCCAGTTGGTTATAATTCATTTGACTTAGGTGCTGACTTTAAATTTGACAAATGCTCTACGAAGAGAAGTCATTTAAATTTAGGTGCCCTTGTTAATTTTGATAGAGCAGGTGACTTGAAGCTACAAGCTGCAGGTCTTAATCTATTTGCATCTTACACAATTGGATTGAGTGATTACTTGTCACTTACTCCAGGATTGAATGCAGGATTCGTCTCTAGATCATATGACTGGACAGATGCTGATTGGATCAAATTGACAGGTGGTGTGCAAACGCCAGAAAGCATCAATACAAGTACATCTTACTTTGATCTTAATGGTGGTGTTAATTTAAGATACCAAAAGACTTATAGAAAGACACTAGATTTTGGTGCTGGGTTGTTTCATTTAAACAGTCCAGATGTTCAATTTGCTAGTATTGCTAACGATATAGTTGAGTTAGAGCAGAAGTTGAACTTATATGCGATGTTCAATTGGCCTTTAGCGGATAAGTTAGACTTAGTATTAAATGGTCTATACTCATCTCAAAAAGTTTACCAAGAGGTTGTGTTGAATGCACAAGGTAAAATTTACTTAGGAGATTCTTACTCTAAGGCATTGTATCTTGGAATAGGAGCTAGGTTGGCAGATATTAATGGAGACCCTGCTAATAATGGTGAAACTGGGACTTTAGGTTTGGAATCTATACATCCAATCATAGGATTGCAGTTAGGAAACTTGAAAGCTGAGTTGAATTTTGATGTTACTACATCACCGTTCAGTCATGCTGCTAAGGGTGGACCAGAATTGTCTTTGATGTACAATGTATATTGTATACCTCCAGAGGTATGTAAACCTTGTCCAATTTATTAATCATAATTATTATTACACGATAAGCTTATACTAAAGTTATGAATAGGTATATATATATAATTATGTTGTTCTGCTTTGCTAGTGCCTTGATTGCACAGCCAACAGCTAATCAGCATATCAAAATTGCAGATGAATCTTATGCTAATGGGAACTACCATTCAGCATTGGTGAATTACATGCAAGCTTTAAAAACAAGTAAATCCGATGCTTCCTTATGGAATAGATTCGGTCAAGCTGCTATGAAGCAAAAAGCATACGGAAAAGCTGAGAAGGCTTTTGCTATGGTTGTTGATAGTCTTCAAAGCAACGATTATCCTGATGCAATCTTCAATCTAGGGAGAGCTAAGAGTGCATTAGGTAAGTACGATGAAGCGTCTACTTACTATGATCTTTATACATCACAGTACAGTGATTTAGATAAAGGAAAGACTAAGTTAGCTAAATTCGGAAAGAAGTCATCACAATGGGCTTTGCAGCAAGATGCAGAAAATGAAGAGTACAGTATTGAAAAAGTACTAAGTGGAATCAATACTGGAGAGTCTGAGCATGGGCCTGCATTGTTAGATGATGACTTATATTTTTCATCTTTAAGATTTGGAACTAAGAGCAATACAGCTTGTGGCTACTCAAAAATAATGAAGGATGGTTCAGTGTCTAACAAGGCACTTAAGTCAAAGTCTGCTTTCAATGTTGAAGGTATGTCTACAAACAGTCCAGCATTTTCTCCAGATGGAAGTAAGTTGTATTATTCAGTTTGTGATGTCTTCAATGTTTGTGATTTATATGTCGCTGATGTTGTTGATGGAAAAGTTGGAAATGGGATGAAGTTAGGTGGAGATATCAATGGGGAAGGGTACACAAGTACTCAACCTTCAGTATCTGCAGACGGAACACTATACTTTGCGTCTAACAGACCAGGTGGTAAAGGTGGAACAGACATTTATATGGTTACTCTTGGAGATGGAGATGCAGTTGGTGCTGTAACAGCAGTTGAAGGAGTAAATACTCCTGGTGACGATGGTACACCATTCATCAATTATAATGGAGATCTATATTTCAGTTCTGATGGAAGAGTTGGATTCGGTGGTAGAGATATTTATGTTCAGCAAGGAGGAGAAGTAATGAACCTTGGAGCTGAAATCAATACTAGCTACGATGATTTATACTTTATTCTAAATAGTGATAACTCAATGGGTTATTTGGCATCAAATAGACCTGGGTCTATGTTTTCTGATGATGAATATGAGACTTGTTGTTTTGATCTTTATAAAGTAATCGTTGAAACTTGTACTGTTGACTTACTTGCTATGGTTAGAGATTGTTCAGCAGATGAAGATCTCAAGGGTACTACATTGACAGTTACGAACAACGCAACTGGTGAGGTAGTATACACTGATACTAAAGAGATAAAAAACACTTACAAGACTGAATTTGATTGCGATAATGCATATACGATTACAGCTAGTAAGCCAGGTTATACAACTACAAGTATTAATGTAGGACCATATACTGGGAAGAGAGGAAAGCAGAGCATAGAAGAAACATTATGCTTAGTTCCTGCTATTCTTAATGTATGTGTATATACTGATGATTGCTCTAATGATGCTAATGGTAGTGTTACACTATATAACAAGACTGATGGAACTCAAGAGACTTGTGCAGCAAGTAACTGTTGCAGTTTTGAGTTGATGAGTGACAAGGACTACAGAATGGTAACAAGTAAAGGTGGGTATACCACTGATACACAGGAATTCAGTACAGTAGGATTGTCAAGTGTCCTAGATAAGAAGGTTTGTTTAGACAAAGCAGTTCCACCTTGTTCTTCAATGGTGCCTGTAAGACTTTACTTTGATAATGACTATCCTAACCCAAGATCTACAGCAACAACTACTTCTGTAGCATATGGTGAGCTCAATGGTGACTACTATGACAAGAAAGCTGAGTTTATTAGAAAGTATGGAGGAAAGTTCGGAGGTAAAGTAAGAGAGAGTGTTGAAGGAGAGCTTGGTTCTTTCTTTGATAATGAAGTTGCAGGTGGTTACTCAAGACTTAATAGATTCCTTGAGTGTATGTTAGGAATGTTGCAATCAGGACAATCAGCGAATCTCTTCTTAAGAGGTTATGCAAGTCCATTAGCTAGAGATCAATACAACGAAGCACTGACTCAAAGAAGAGTAGAGAGTGTCAAGAATGAAATTAGAAGATACAGAGGTGGAGTATTGGCTCAATACCTAGACAATGGTCAATTGAAACTTACTGAGAGAGCATTTGGAGAGACATTATCTCCAGAAGGAATCAGTGACAGCTATAATAATAAGAGAAAATCTGTCTACAGCCCAGAGGCTTCTAGAGAGAGAAGAGTGGAGATTGACGAAATAAAATTCAATAACTAGAATTAAGATAAACGGTAAACATATGAACTCAATGATAAAGATTTATATGAAGGTATGCTGCATGGCATTGTGCCTATTGGGATTAACTTCCCAGTATGTACAGGCTCAGGTTTGCACATCTAGCTATTCTCAAGACTGGAATGGTAGTGGCACAACATACATGTCAAACTTAGGTCTAGCGACAGTTACTTTCGAATCTCCAGACATGGCAGGTTCCAATACAACTAGTTTCAGTCCAAATGGCAACTTTTTCAACATGGATATGGGATGGTGGACACCAAACACTTTGGTGGGTGCTCAATCATTACAATATACATTCAATTGGGATGACACTCCTGATGGTGTTCAAGATGCAGGGGTAAATGCTGTTACAAAAACAGTAACTATCACATATAGTCAGCCAGTAATGAATCCTATTGTACATATTGATAGATTAGGAGGAAACTTCGCAGCTGATGGAGTTAATCAGCCTTACTTTTCTAACTCTTCAATGTGGACATTAACAACCGCAGGAGTTGGAGTAACTAAAGTATCAGGTAATGATCAATTAGTGGTTAATGGAAATACTTTCTATAGAGAGCCAGATGTTGACTTGGGAAGTGCTAATAATCCTATCGGTGGAGAAGGTGACGGATCGGATGGAGTGAATGGTACAGCTGCAGGAACCCTGATGTTTACAGGATTGGTGACTTCTTTGACTTTTGATGTTACAGGAGTTGGACCTGACGGTTTAGGTGCAATAGATGGTATTGAAATGATATTCGAAGCTAATCTTGGTTCTCAAGCTAGTTTTACTGCAACACCAAATCCTAATTGTGATGGATTAGCAGTAGATGTTGAGAATACTTCAGTATATGACGTAAATAACGATGCTGTTACTTTCTCATGGATATTTGATTATCCAGGTGACGTAGATTCAAATGAAGAGACACCACAGGTTACATATGCTACAGGAGGTAGCTATATGTTAGCCTTAATCCTAGATGATGGTACTTGTCAAGACACTACAATGCAAACAGTCACTGTGAACGCATTGGGAGATCCTACTGCTGGATACAATGTTGATGTATCAGAGTGTGGAGCTCCAATAATGGTTGATCTTACTGACAACTCTACCTCAGATACAGAAATAACTGCTTACGAATGGGTAATCACATTACCTGATGGTACTTCTGTTACTGTGACCGAGCCACAAGGTTCTTTGACTCTTGAAGAAGAGGGAACAGTTGAATTAGTCTATACGGTAACAAACGCAAACGGATGTACAAGTTCTATTACTGAGTCAATTGAAGTGACTTCTGAAGAGTTTGTATTAGAAATAGAGGATACAAGTGGATGTGAAGGTACTGTCGCAACAGTTGGTACGCTAGAGGAAGGAACATCAATAACTTTTAGTCCTGACAATGTTACAGTTGATGGCAATAGCTTGACTGTATTAGTTGGAAGTGGCATGCAAACTTATACGTATACAGCAGATAACGGTACTTGTACTTATGATGGAACATTTACTGTTTCTGATGAAGGAGTAGCAAACGAAATTGATGTTGTAGAAATGCTTTCTGTTTGTAGTGGAGGTAGCGGAACTATAGCTAGTGATCTTCCAGAAGGAATATCAGTAGTATCTGATCCAGCTGGATTGACTACAATAGTTGATAATACATTATTGGTTGTTGGTGTAGATGCATCAACACTTATAGATTTAGCAATAACTTACAGTAACGGATGTACTAGCAGCGCTAGCGTGGATGTTGCTGTTGTTGAAGGTCCAGAAGTAGATTTACCTGCAACTGTGGCATTGTGTGAAGGACAGAATGGAAGTACAAGTGTTGATCTTCCTACAGGAGGAAGTATCGAATGGACTGCTGACGGCGATGTAACTATTATGTCTAATGGTTCTACAGTAACGTATTCTACAGGTGCAATGGGTGGAAACCTATATGCTACTGTAACAAATGAAATCGGTTGTGAAACAATGGCTCAAATAGCTGTTACAACAATTATGGCTGAGATGCTAACTTTACCTGAGAGCATCTCTGTTTGTGAAGGAAATAGCGGTATGTTAAGTTTGTCAAATAGTGCTGGAAGCGGTGTGCTTTGGTCAACTATGGGCAATGTAGCAATAGAAGGTGGAGACACAGACAATTCTGTGGCATTCACTGTCGGAGAAGGAGGTGGTGATGTGTTAGTGACTGTTACTTCTGATTCTGGTTGTGTTGCCACTGCTCAAGTAGTTGTGATAGCAGGAGAATTGCCTGAGGCAAACTTACCTGAAACAGTATACGCTTGTGAGGGACAGACTATTGACTTACCTTTTGATCCTAATTATACTTATACTCTTACTGGAAGTGGAGCTAATGATTGTGTAATGACAGGTAGTGGCACTATTGACGGTAATATGTTGTCATTCCCATTTGCAATGACAGGAAGTGGCGCAACAATGCCTACATTCTGTACACTTGAAGTAGAGATTACTCCAGCTGATTGTGGAGGACTAAGTGGAGCTTGGACATCAGTATCTGATGATACTTATTATAATGGTGATTCAGGGGTGACATTTATGTCAGGTGAATCTGCAGGTGCATTAGCTACATCATTTACTCCAGATGGAGCTTTCAACACTAATAATAATGGTTATTGGACAAACCCAAGTGTAGCTGGAGCTCAATCATTGGAATTTACATTAAATTGGGATGATTCTGCAGATGACGGTGAGCAAGCAAGTGATGATAGTTCAACTAGAGAGTTCGTCATTACTTTTGATAGTCCTCAGACAAATCCAACAATACACATCGATAGATTAGGTGGTAATTATTTAGCTCAAGGTGAAGCAGAATACGTGTCGAATAGTGCAATGTGGACATTAACTACACCAGGAGCAAGTATCTCAAGATTATCAGGAAACTCACAATTCATAGTGAATGGAAATGCATTTTATAGAGAACCAAATGTAAGTCTTGGTAGCGTAGCTCCAGGAAGAGAGACTGATGGTTCTAACGGAATGAATGGAACTGCAGCTGGATCTATTCAGATAAGTGGAACACATTCTTCTTTAACGTTTGAAGTAGTTGGAGTAGGTGTAGATGGAGGTGAAGCTATAGATGGAATGGAAATGATATTTGATGCAGGCAGCGGTGATTGTTGTTCAGTAACTCAAACAGTTAATGTACAAATTACTCCTGATCCTTTGAATCCAATAAATTCACCAATCACACAGTGTGAAGGTCAATCAGTAGTACTTAATCCAGACGCGTTAGAGGGTTATACTTATAGCTGGTCTTCTTTCCCTTTCTATGCATTTGACAATGCTGCAGCAGGAAGTCAAGAAGTACTTGTTACTGAAAATACAGCATTTTTTGTGACAGCGACAGCTATTGATGGTGGATGTGAATTTAGTGCTCAGATTGATGTAATGTTTAGCGATGCTCCTGAGTTTGAAGCAAATGTTGATGAAGTAGAAGTTTGTCCAGGTGAATGCTTAGACGTTATATATGAAACTAATGCATCAGAAGTTTGGTGCTACTGGGTAGGAACTGGGTCAGGAAGTGATTGTGTATTTACAGGAAGTGGAACAGTAGAAGGTGGCACTTATGTATGGCCATATTGTGATACTGGTTCTGGAAGTGGATTTATCAAGAAGAGATTCTACAATGAAGACGGATGTTATTCTGAGTCAATTATACCAGTAAATGTTTTAGATTCAGATGTTTATATCAATGCTGATGCTGATAACCCAATGGGAGTTTCAGAGATTACGTACTGTCCTGGTGATGAAGTTGTATTAACGGCTTCTTCTGATCAAGGTGTCATGTCAGTAACATGGTTTGATGCTTCTGGAAATGAGAAGAGTATGGACAACCCTTATGCGTTTGTACCAACTGAAGGTGGTGTATGCACTGTTGTTGCTACACTTGAGAATGGTTGTCAAGCAGAGAATACAATCACATTAACTCCTATAAACCTTATGGTAGGAATAGAGTCTTCTACAGGTTCGGTATACTGTGAAGGTGAGGAAGTGATATTGACAACTAATACAGATCCTGACGACTTAGTTGTTACATGGATATGTACTGATGGTTCAACTGCTACTGGTTCAACAATTACATTGACTCCAGTTGGTGAGGTATCTTGTACTGCTACAGTGATGGATATGGGTTGTGAAGATTCTGAAACATTTACATTAACTCAAGAGATTGCTTCAATAGCAGTAACTCCGACATCAGCAACAATATGTCCAGGAGAGTGTGTTGATCTGACTGCTTTAGTTGGTGATGATTGTGAGACTACACTTTGGTCTACTGGAGAAGGTACACCTGGAATCACAGTTTGTCCTGATCAAACTACAGAATACACTGTGACATGTACTACAGCGGAAGGTTGTGAAGCGACAGCTTCAGTGATTATTACTGTGAGTGATGCTCCATCTGTTGATGCAGTAGCTTCTCCATCTGTTATAGATGAAGGTGAGACGTCTACATTGTCTGTAGCTAATCCAGATGCTGCTTGTACTTATGTATGGACAGATGAGAATGGTAATGTTGTGGGTGAAGGTGCTGATATTGTAGTAACACCAGATGTTACTACAACATACACTGTAACTTGTACTACAGAGGCAGGTTGTACTTCTACAGCTATGGTAACTGTAACAGTTGAAACAGTTGTTGAGGATGGATGTAGTGATGAAGATGTATGGATTCCTAATACATTCTCACCAAACGGTGATAACACGAACGATGAGTATATACTTTATAGCGAAAAAGATGTAGTTGAGGTTGAATTCTTGATCTACAATAGATGGGGAGAGCAAGTATATAAGGGTACTAACTTAGCTGACGCTTGGGATGGTACTTATGAAGGAGAGCAATTAGATCCTGACGTCTACGGATACTGTGTCAGATGGACATGTCCAGGAGATGGAACTACAGAATATCTTAAGACAGGTAATATTACCTTGATTAGATAATAGCTAGTTAAATAAAATTTAGAAGAGGCTGTCAATACTATTGACAGCCTCTTTTGCATTATACAGATATTGATTTGTTTCTATATATAAAATAAGATGAGTAAGCACGGAAAGATTCTTGTGGCAATGAGTGGAGGGATAGATAGTACAGTCAGTGCTATGATGCTACATGATGAAGGTTATGAGGTAGTAGGGGTGACTATGAAAACTTGGGACTATGCCACATCAGGTGGTGTAAAGACTAAGGAAACTGGATGTTGTAGTCTTGATTCAATCAATGATGCTAGGGAGATAGCAGTGGACAAAGGCTTTCATCATTTTATTATTGATATTAGAGATGAGTTTGGTGATTATGTAATCGACAATTTTGTTGACGAGTATATTGCTGGTAGAACCCCTAATCCTTGTATACTTTGTAATACACATATTAAGTGGAATGCTTTGTTGAAGAGAGCTGATATGTTGGATTGTGAGTATATCGCGACAGGGCATTATGCAAATATTGAGTATCAAGACGAGAGGTATTTTATATCCAAGGGTCTTGACGAAACAAAAGACCAAAGCTATGTACTATGGGGGTTGAGCCAGGAATGTATGGCAAGGACTAAGTTTCCGATAGGTAGTTATAATAAGTCGGCTATTAGAGATCTTGCCTACTCGTGGGGTTATGAGAGTCTATCTAAGAAGGCTGATAGCTACGAGATCTGTTTTGTCCCTGGCAATGATTATAGAGAATTTCTTAAGGCTAGGAAACCTGAACTTTCTCAACAAGTCGAAAATGGGGATTTCGTTGATGTAAGTGGGAATAAAATTGGCAAACATATAGGATATCCATTTTTCACCATTGGGCAGCGTAAGGGCTTAGGAATGGCCTTTGGCGAACCGAAATACGTCATTGAAATCAAGCCAGAGACCAATACTGTAGTATTAGGTGATGTGAAAGATCTATTAAAGAATTCAATGCATGTGATTGATGTCAATAGTATGAAGTATCCAACGATACCTAATGCAGAAGACATTCTTACCATGGTGAGATATAATGATAATGGTACCATGAGTACAATCCAAGCACTGACAGATCAATCGGTAGCAGTAAGTTTTCAAGCTGATGTCCGAGGGATAGCTCCAGGACAATCTGCTGTATTTTATGAAGGAGATCATGTCCTTGGTGGTGGAATAATATCAAACAATTTAAATTAGCAGCTATGAATCTGAAGAATATACTTTACATAATGAGTTTAACAGGGTTATGTCTGATCATTGGATGTAATGATGAGCCTGATGACCTAGTAGAGTTTACTGATGATGTTGGCTATTATCCCATACAGAGTGGCTCTTATTGGGAGTATCGACTCGATAGTATTACGTATGATAACTTTGGGGCTTTAGTGCAAAACAAGGTAGGCTACGTGAGGGAATCTGTCCTGAGTGAGTCTATTAGTTTATCTGATACAATTTATGTGGTAGAAGTAAGCCGTAAGCAGAATTTTGATGATAGTTGGGTGGCTGAGAAGCTGATAAGAATTGAGAAGATTAGTTCTGGAATTACTAGAATAGAGGATAACCTAATTTTTGATCAATTAGTATTCCCGGCATCCACAGATAAGACTTGGGATGGACTACAGTTTATTCCTGATGAGATAATTGAGATTGTAGAGGGTGAGACCATCGAACCTTATCTAAATTGGGAATATAAGGTATTGAATAGAGATGCATCCCTAGAAGTCAGTGGGGTAGAGTATAGCAACCTAATTGTAATTCAAGAAGCTGATAATGAAAACTTAATTAACAAAAGACTAAGTACTGCTTACTATAGTCAAGGGGTCGGGATGGTTTATCGCTATAAGATGATACTGGATTCGCAGTGTATCAATGTTGACCCTTCTTGTTCAGAAGACCCTTGGGAGGACAAAGCTTGGTCAGGATATATCTTGGAGCAGCAAATGATAGCACATGGTCAGTAGTGATATTGAGTTAGTACCCATCGGTATATTCGGAAAACCAGTTGGATTCAATGGCGACACTTATTTATATCTTAATGATGATATAGAACTAGTGAAACCAAGCCATTTGTTTATTAAAATAGAGGGATTGAAGGTGCCTTTTAGAATAGAGAAGTATAAACAATCAGACAAAGACATAAAAGTCAAAATCGCCTCATTTGATACAAAAGAAAGTGTAGCTGCACTAAAGTCAAGCAAGATCTACTGCGAGCAGAAGTATGTTACCTTCCTAGAAACTCCAGAAGGTGAATTAGTTGGCTATAAATTATATCGTGGTGAAGAAGAGTATATAGGAGATGTGTTAGAAGTAGAAGATCACGGACTAAACAGTCTGCTCAAAGTAAGTATACAGTCTGGCAATGTGGTGTACGTTCCTTACCATGCTGACCTCATAGTAAGTCTTAATGAGATAGAAAAGGTGATTAAAATGAATATAGCTGAAGGTTTATTGACACTCTAGCAAGTTTTTATTTTATATTTACAATATCAGATAGGGGTTTTAATGATATTTTTATGTCTTAAGAACCAATCGAGTAACTTTCATGCTTTTTAGAAAAACCATACTGATACAACTCATATTCTGCATTGTCGGGGTGACAATGGCTCAGGATATTTCCATCAAAACTTTTGCTGGTACAGCATATTATTTAGGTGACTTAGCACCATATTCCCACAATTTGAGTTTTTCAAAGGGTAGGGCAGCTTTTGGTGTATCTGCGAGTAAGGCAGTATCTGATCAAGTCAAGATATCAGCAAGGTTTTATAGAGGAATGCTAGAAGGTACAGACGCTTTGGCGAAGGATAGTAATAGGCGAAGAAGGAATCTAAGTTTCGAGTCTCCGATAACAGAGTTTTCACTTACATCTGATGTTTACATTAGCGAGATTATCCCAATCATGAAAAAGTGGGGAGTTGACATGTATGTATATACAGGAGTTTCAGTGTTTCATTTTAATCCGCGAACCATCATTGATGGCCAATGGGTAGATCTTCAACCTCTAGCTACTGAGGGACAAGGTATCCAAGAGTTTGGTGGTATTCCGAAGTATAGAAGGACTCAAGTAGGTGTGCCTTTAGGATTTGGACTTCAGTTTAATATCAGTCCGAACTTAGCCCTAGGTTTTGAGATTGCTCCAAGGTTGACATTCACTGATTACTTAGATGATGTAAGTACTGACTATGTAGATTATGAGAGGCAAGCTGAAGTTCAAGGTGAATTGACTGCAAGACTAGCGAATAGGATTGCAGAATACGAATATGGAGACCAATATCATCAAATGATCGCTGCTGGTGAAAAGTCTCACTTTCCTGGTTATGTAAGAGGCGATCCTTCTGACAATGATTGGTACTTATTTACAAATCTTACTCTGTCATACTTCATTCCAAGTAAAGCACAGACAGACGAAGCTTCAAAAGCAAAGCAATATTAAAATCAAGTATTACTAGTGTGATAATGCGCTATCACTCCGTTTTGATATCAATGATTTTCATTTCCACCCTTTGGTTACGCCTCCTTCCTGCTTGACTTTGATTAGTAGCAATTGGCTCTCTCTTTCCGTAACCTTTATGAGTAATTCTATCTTGTGCTATTCCTCTATTAACTAAGTAATCAGCTACATTCATAGCTCTAGCAGATGAAAGCTTGTCGCAATATTCATGTGGAGGAATTCCATTGGTATGACCACCAATTTCTATGACAAGGGTATTGTTTTCTTGTAAGAATGTAAACACATCTTCCAAAGCATCAATTGACTTATCTTGAATACCACTACTATCTGCTTCAAAGTACAGATTGTCTAATCTAAGTTTCTCTCCGACAACTAAATTAGCAGCGTTTAGGCTTGCCATTGAAGAAGACTTTTTGATATTGATTTTTTGCTCACTTGTGCAGCCATTATTATCTGTGATAGTGATATAGTGAAAGCCAAATATGAGTTTAGATGCCTTAGTACCTATCTCTCCATTGTCCCATGCTATACTATATGGAGAAGTTCCTCCACTAATGTCTAATTCACACGTCCCATCTTTTTTAGTTGCACTAGATGCTTTAGTTGTATTCACCACTTCCATACGGATTGGTTCTGGAGCACTAATAGTTATTGTTGTTTGCTTGCTTGCCCCATTTGCATCAGTGACAGTCAGAGAATAATCACCAGCTCTCAATAGACCAGGATCGTTGCCTTGCAGTCTTACTGGATCCCAAGAATAGGTATAGGGCTTAGTACCGCCAGTGACGCTAATATTTATAGAGGCGTCTTGAGCACCGGGGCAAGAAATTGGGGATGCTAGTATACTAGATAAGATTAATTCTTTCGCTGATACGGTATCATACTTAAGTTGTAGAAGCCCTGCGTCTTCAGTACCGACCCATATCACATTATTCTTGTCGACTCCTAGGGATAATACCTTTTGACTAGCTATACCGAATTGGTCTAGATATTGTTCAGTAGTATTTTTATAGGGATTGAATTTGACAAGCATGTCGCTCGCTATAAATAGGCTTCCCTCATTATCAACAACTATGTCATTGATTGGACCCTTGTAGAGGCCTTTTTCAATATTTAATGGAGTCCAGCTAGTCCCCTTGTATTGATCTTGAATTAAAAATACATCCTTATCCGAGATGAGATATATGCCCTTTTCATTTTCTGAAATACCGATGTAATTATCTTTCTCATCATAGTAGTTAGAAAACCCTTTGTTTACACCTTTTTGGAACATTCCTCCTTTATCTGTACCAAACCACAGTCGACCCATTGCATCATGGTGTAAGAAGTTAATTTTATTTGATTTGAGTTTAGAGTTGTTAGTATTCATATGCTCAGCTAACCTCCTCGAGGCAAGGTCAAAAATGAATACTCCATCATTAGTCCCCACATACATCTTATTCCCATACTCTTCAATATCGCTAATGTGTACAGTATCACTATCTATCGTAAATACCTTGTAGTCGTCTATGTAGATACTATTATCTTGGTAACCTACGAACATTGACCCAGACTTAGACATTTTTACAGCTGTGGCTTCTCCTCTTTGTTGGTTGGTAGTTATAGAAGAACTATTATCAGGAGAGCTGACTCCTCCTTTGCTAGCAATAAGCACTTGACCATCTTCGATCTGGATATCGCTCACTCGATCACTATTCCCAATTCCTGGAACTTGGACTAACATGAGTTGCTTTCCATCTTGATCATCTGATTGGCTACAAAGCTGAACAGAGAACAGGATAAATAGGGGTAATAACACTTTCATAAACTTCCTACAAATTAAATAAATACTTAATATGTTGTATTGCAAACTTCGTGCTAGAAATTTCAATCAACACTGTTTCTATCCTTTATACGTAAAAGGGTAGACAAAAGGTACTTAAATTCTACATGAATTAAAGTTATAATATATTTAAATTGAATTAAAGAAAAGTTAGTTGAAGCTTAACCATCCTACGACTTCTTTGTCATCGATGTAATATCTATCAAAGACTTTGACAATATTGTACTTTATCCTTGTCTTTGTCCCATAGTTTTGCTGGACCATTTCTAGTTGGTTGCCATTAACCTTAGAGATGATGCCAATATGGCCAAAAATATTGATGCCTTCAGTCTTAAACACTACAATGTCCTCTGGTTGAGGTTTTCTAGTATTTCCGTTTCTATATTGATACAAGCCTCGAAATCTATTATAAGCACTTTCGTTAGGTATGCTATGATTGAAAAATTGAACTGCGTGACCATAAGAGTCTGGCATTTTGTGTTTGAATCTTTTGTAGTAGTAGCGCTTAACAAATTCAACACACTGATACTTGAGCCCTAGGTTGTAGCCATCAGCGGTGACATTCCTTCCGTATGTTTTGTCAAAGGGACCATTGTAATATACTTTTACTCCATTTAGGGAGTCTATAGCAGCGCCAACATTCGGTTTGTCTGCATTGAATGCGAGACATGACGTAACTAGAAGTAGGAAAATATAAACTTTTAAATTCATTGCAGCAAAACCTACATCAATATTACAAAATATATTAATATGATTATTGATTTTGGACATCCATTTCTTTTATAAACATCATTCTAAACATAAGATTTCATGCTGTTATTTCTAGTATATTTGCAGACTAATAGAAGGTAAGAAAACTATGTTTGAAAGTTTAAATGACAAGCTAGACAAGGCGTTTAAGAATTTAAGTGGTACTGGAAAGTTAACAGAGATCAATATTGCACAATCTGTCAAAGAAATCAGACGTGCATTAGTTGGTGCAGATGTTAATTATAAAATAGCAAAAGAGTTTACCGATAAGGTAAAGGACAAGGCACTCGGGTCAGAGAATATACTTTCATCAGTTAAGCCAGGTGACCTTATGGTCAAGATTGTCTTAGATGAGATGGTAGAGTTGATGGGTGGCCAGTCTGTAGGAATTAATGTCAAAGGGAAGCCAGGTGTAGTACTCATAGCAGGTCTTCAAGGATCTGGTAAGACTACGTTTTCTGGAAAGCTTGCCAAGTATCTGAAGGAAAAGAAAAACATGAAGGTCTTGTTAACAGCATGTGATGTTTACAGGCCAGCAGCAATTAACCAAATCTCAGTACTAGCAGAGCAGGTGGGAGTCGGTGTCTACAAAGAAGAAGAGAACAAGAATCCAGTTTCTATTGCAGAGAATGCTATTGTACATGCTACACAGAATAGTTACAATGTAGTAATAATAGATACCGCGGGTAGACTATCAGTAGATGAGGAGATGATGAATGAGATAGAGAGTATCAAATCTGCTATTGAACCCACTGAGACATTGTTCGTTGTGGATTCAATGACGGGACAAGATGCTGTGAATACTGCAAAGGCATTTAACGATAGGATCAATTACGACGGAGTCGTATTGACTAAGTTGGATGGTGATACAAGAGGTGGGGCAGCTTTATCGGTAAAGTATACCGTAGGAAAGCCAATCAAGTTTGCATCTACGGGAGAGAAGTTAGATACCTTAGATGTATTCCACCCGGAGAGAATGGCACAGCGTATCTTGGGGATGGGTGATATTGTGAGCTTCGTAGAAAGAGCACAGGAACAGTTTGATGAGAAAGAAGCAAAGAAGCTAGAGAAGAAGATAAGAAAGAACAAGTTTGACTTTAATGACTTTCTTGGTCAATTAAATCAAATTCGAAGAATGGGAGATATCAAAAGTTTGGTTGGGATGATCCCTGGCATGAGCAAGATGACCAAAAACTTGGACATAGATGACTCTGCATTTGGTAAGGTGGAATCAATCATCTTGTCGATGACTCCAAATGAAAGAGCAAACCCTGAACTACTCAACATGAGTAGGAAGAAGAGAATTGCTAAAGGATGTGGAAGAGGAATTCATGAGGTAAATATGTTCATGAAGCAATTCGATCAGATGCGGAAGATGATGCATATGATGAGTAAGGGAAAGGGTATGGAAAAAATGATGCAGGGTTTTCCAGGCATGAAGTAATATGAAAGTAAGCTTATCTATAGTCTTGTTGGTTTTTGGTGTGATGACTTGTTGTTGTCAGACAGGGTCAAAGCTAGATTTTTTGACCATGAATCCTCAGTCTGTTCAAACCGTAATGAGTATCAACTTGAACCTATGCAAGCCAACTTTGGGAGCTATGTGTAGGATCGAAAACAAGCAAAGTAATAAGAAACTTTTCAATTATCGAGCAAGACTAGGAACCCTAGACTATGTGAATACTCTTGAAAGAAAGTAAAACACTATTTAAAATCTATATTATGAAAATAACTAAATTATTATCAGGCCTAGCACTATTTGCCATTATTGGAATGACAATCTCATCTTGTGAGGAAGAAGTGTTAAGAGGATGTACTGATCCTGATTCGTTGAATTATGATGCATTAGCTATTGAAGATGATGGATCTTGCTCTTATGATAGAGACAGGTTCTATGGTATCTACCTAGGGTCATTTTTGTGTTCTGGTCAAGCAGGAGTATTTCTAAATAATGATAGCATATATGTTGAGATCACAGAAGGAGCATTTTCTACTACCGATAGTGTATTAGTGAGCTTTACTACTACACCTCCACTTTCTGTTGATGGAGTAGTCAATGGTAATATATTAAGCGTAGTTGGATCTGTAGATGGAGTAGAGGTGGGTACTTCTACACTCAATATTGATGCTGCAGGCGATGTTGAACTCAAAGACAATGACACAGTATTAGAAGGGGTGATTAGTTTGACAGGTTCTAACCCAGAAACTGGGTCTACAGCTCTTACTTCCGACTGTACATATTCTGGAGTAAGACAGTAATAAATATTTCCATACTGATTACAATGAGAGTCAAGCTTGAGAGTTTGGTTCTCATTGTTGTTTTTAAAGAGGTGGGATAGAGTCAAATAGATTATTTAACCTCACCGGTGTTTCACAAGTAAACCCTTCACCGAATTCCGCATCGATGTGCCTGCCATAGACCCTAGCCTTGGCCTTTATGAAGTCTAAGAAAGCTTTTGATGATATTGGAGTATTTTGCTCAATAGAGTTTGGATCATAGAATTGACTGCCGAAGGCAAGTATGGCATTAAGTTTAGTATCAATGTGGTCTGTGATATCAATGACTAAGTCTGGTACAAGGTTGTAATCTTGGATGTAATGATATACTCTCTTTGGTCTATGCGGTAGTTGTTCTACTTCTTGGTTGTCAATAGTTTTGATTCTTTGGAGTCCAGCTAGAAAGCAAGCTCGGCTTATCAGCTTTGCAGCACGTCCATGGTCAGGATGCCTATCTTTAATTGCATTAGCTAATACGATATCAGGTTTTGCCGACCTAATAGCAACGACGAGCTTTAGTAAGTTAGCTTCAGTAATCTCAAAGAACCCATCTCGCATATCTAAATTGACCCTGAAGTCAGCCCCAGAAATCTTTGCTGATGCTTCAGCTTCAGCATCTCTGATACTTACAGAGCCCCTAGAGCCTAGCTCTCCTCTAGTAAGGTCTACGATGCCGAAGCTGTAACCTAGGTCCTTATGCACTGCCAAAGTGCCAATACAGCCTAGCTCTACATCGTCTGGATGTACGCCTATACCAAGTATGTCAACTGCTGAAATCATAGTTCTTGTCTTCTGATGTTTACTACCAACGTAGCAATGTAGATCCCCACGTAAATCCTGCACCAAATGCTGCAAGACAGACTAAATCTCCTCGCTTTACCTTGCCAAGCTGAACTGCCTCACTAAGAGCTATTGGAATAGATGCTGCAGTAGTGTTGCCGTACTTCTGAATGTTGTTGTACACCTTATCATCTGCTAGTCCAAGTATTTTTTGTACAAACTGGCTTATCCTGAGATTGGCTTGATGTGGGATAAACATATCTAAGTCAGCACTTGAAAGTTTCATTTTAGAAAGCACTGACTTAATGACCTCTGGAAACTTCACTACAGCATGCTTGAAGACCAATTTTCCTGACATGTGTGGGTGGTAATGACCATCTTCTAATATTTTTTCTGATAGGAAGTAGCCACCAATAGGTTTTTCGTCATCAAGGCCAAAGTCTGTATCTGGCATATGCATACCACTGTGTGATCCAGGACTTAGGACACAGAGTTGCTCGGCATGAGTACCGTCGCTATGTAATTCTGAAAGCAATACTCCTTGATCTTCTTGTTCAGTAGGCTGGAGGATGACTGCTCCTGCTCCATCACCAAATATTACAGAGACATTCCGGCCCTTTGTCGAAAAGTCAAGACCAACGCTATGCACTTCAGCCCCTACAAGGAGGATGTTTTTATACATTCCAGATTTGATGAATTGATCTGCTACTGAAAGCCCATAGATAAATCCAGTACATTGATTTCTAATATCTAATGCACCAATTTCTGTCTTAGTGATGCCAAGTTCTCGTTGTAATAACACTCCACTTCCTGGGAAGTAGTAGTCAGGACTAAGCGTTGCAAAAATGATGAAATCAATTTCTTCTGGCTCAATTCCAGCATGTTTGCAGGCATTTCTGCTAGCTTTAGCAGCTAGGGTAGTTGTAGTATCTTCTCCCTTTTTGATAAATCTGCGTTCTTCAATCCCAGTTCGTTCTATGATCCACTCATTGGTGGTATCCATGTACTTGATGAGATCTTCATTAGTGTATACATTTTCTGGCACATGGTGACCAATACCCGCAATTTTAGTTCGTGGCATGTGTTTGTTAAGGTTAGATTAGAACAACTAAGATAGTCATTAATCTTTCAAATAAAAGCGACTTAGCTACCAATAGGCCCAAGTTCTACACCTTCACTGTAGGCTACCTTGATTCCATTAACACCCATAGCATATTTAATAGCTTGAGTAGCCTCAAAGTAGGCATTTTCATAATCTTCAACTAGAGCATATGGCTTAGCTTCTACGATAATACTATGCGTATCAAATGTTCCAATCCCAATAAGAGGCTCAGGGTTCTTTTGAACATATTTACAGCTATCTAGAGCTCCTTTTATGATGTCATGTACCTTGGCATATTGTTCCTCGTAAGGCATGTACACTTCTATAGACAGCCTGGTCATGCCGTCTTCATCAGATGAGTTAATGATGACATCACTAATTGCGGTACCATTAGGTATAATTACAGTCTCATTGTCTAGGGTTCTAAGCATGGTATTAATGATTTGGACCCCTGTGACAAATCCTTTGTGATCGCCAACAGTAATAAAATCACCCACTTTATATGGCTTAAATACCAAAATAAGTATACCTGCAGCTATATGACCAAGACTACCTTGTAACGCCATCCCAACAGCAAATCCAACTGCTGCTAACATAGCAACAAAAGAAGAAGTCTCTACGCCGAGTATTCCAGCAGCAAATATTACTACAGCTATTTTGAAAACAGCTGAGATCAGAGAAATAAGAAAAGGCTTAATCTCCTCACTCAAAGATGTCTTCTCAAATGATGAAGTGATTACCTTGAGTAATTTGCCAACTATCCAAAATCCAATAAAGAGTACAAGTACTGCTCCTACGAATTTAGGTGACCAGGCCACTAGAGCTTGTAATAGTTCAGATAATTTGTCCTGAATCATGCCGTCTTCCATCTGAATTATCTTTTATTATATGAAAAGTTACTTAATAAGTGATAAGAATAAATCCAAAGCTTGTCGCTTTTTCATATCAAAGATAAATTGTATATGTTTATGCAAGTAAGCATGTAGCAACTCTTTCGAAAAATTAACATCTTCGGAAGTCCACAGTGCTTTTTGTTCAAATGAAACATCAAATATTTCCATCAATTGCTTAGTCCAAACCTCATCAACACTAGGGTGCTTAATCCAGACTGCAAAGACAAAGGGTAGACCTGTCATAGCCTTCCAAGCTGTCCCGAGGTCGTATTTGTATTTGAAGTTTGACTCGAGTTCGAAGACCTTATCACCAATGAGTAACTGTGATTCATTGTCATACCCATTAAATTCGGAGTTAAATACAGGGTCTATATTCCAATATTCCCTTGCAAGCACTTGGACGAGTTGATTGGATGTTCGTGATTGTGGGTCAAGGTAGATTTCGGTGATTTGATCAAGAGGGACTTGAGAGAGCAGAGCTACAGAGTAGACTTCTCCATCACATCCAAGACAGTAAGAGTCCATAATCTCAAAGGCTTCAAATGAAGATAGTGTGGCTACAGGTACTAATGATACATCTACTTTATGTGTTCTGAATAGTTCTGCACATTGAGAAGGGGGAGCCTTGAAGAGTTCGAAGGAGAAGTCAGAACTGTAGTGATCTAGACCTCTGATAAAAGGTATAGTATTGTGGTATTCTACACAAGCTATCCTGTTATTCTTCATAGTATTCCATGGTTATGTCTTCAAATTGCATAATGAACCAAAGTAAGAGTTTGAAGACTAAATAGTGTACAATTGTTGTAGATTTAAGTTCATTTGACTTCTATTGATTCAATAATTTTATTGCATAATTTATCATATACTTTCTTTGAGTATGGAAGAGATTACCGTCACCCCAGTATCCAATGCCCGTCAAATGAAGACCTTTATTGACTTTCCACATGAGTTGTATAGTGAGGACCCTAACTATGTGCCAGAAATCTACCTTGCTCAACGAGAATTGCATAGTCGTAAAAACAATCCTTTTTTCCAACATGCTGAGGCGCAGTGTTTCTTAGCATATCGTAAAAAGCAGGTGGTAGGTAGGGTAGCAGCCATACATAATAGAAACTATAATGACTTTCACGATGTCAAAGTGGGATTTTTCGGATTCTTTGATGTAGTGAATGCAGTGAGTGTTTCCAATGCTCTATTACAAACTGTAGAACATTGGTGTAAGACTAGAGGTCTCAATTCAATAATAGGCCCAGCGAATTATTCATTGACTACGGATACTGGCGGCTTACTCGTTGATGGCTTTGATAAGCCTCCAATAGTCATGATGACCTACAATAAGGACTATTATCAAAACTGCATAGAGCAATATGGTTTCCATAAGGTTATGGATTTATACGCTTACATGATTAATACTCAAGCTGTCACTACGAAGTCTGTTGAGCTTTATCATCAGTTAGAGCAACGACTAAGTAAGGATTCTATCACCATCCGTAAGCTCAATTTGAAGAAGTTTAAAGAAGAATCCATTAAGGTAAAGTCAGTATACCAAAGTGCTTGGGAAAAGAATTGGGGGTTTAACCCGCCCACTGATGCCGAGTTTGCACATTTGGCTGATGGATTGAGGTTAGTATTGGACGAAGACTTTGCCTTTATTGCCGAGAAAGACGGAAACCCAATAGGATTTGCTATATCACTACCCAATATTAACGAGGTATTGATTAAGCAATCAAGAGGTAGGCTATTTCCACTTGGATACTTTAGACTGTTAGTCAAAAAAAAGAAAACAGATATTGTACGAGTAGTCCTGCTTGGAGTGCTGCCTCAATATCGTAAACTTGGAATTGAGGCTATTTTCTTCGCCAAAACAATTGCAGCAGCTAAGTCCCGTGGGATAAAAGGTGGAGAGGCTTCTTGGGTTTTGGAAAATAATACCATGATGGTTAGAGCCTTAGAAAAACTCAATAGCGAGAAATACAAGACTTATCGTATGTATCAATATGAAATAACATAGATTTCTAGGAATATTTGAAATTACAAGTAGCGCAGCGCAGCTAATTTGTGTTACATTAAGTAATTAATGTAATGATTTGTTTAAATGATTCGTTAATAATAATTATCACGAATATGTGAATTGGCATACATTTGTATTCCTTTCTGAATTGCACTTTTAATAATCCTATGACATTGCGAATTACGCTTCTTTTTATTGTATTCTTTGGCTATCACTTAGCCTATACTCAGGTCGATTGTGATGACGCTGTCTTTCCTGTATTTTACATTGATGACAATCAATTTCATCAGCAGGGAGATCTCTTTTGCTTGGACTTCAAAGTAGATGATTTTGAATCAGTTCAGAGTTTTTCGTATTCAATAAGCTTTGATCCAACGGTCCTAGAGTACACAGGGCCAACAATTGATTACGGCAAATTTAGCACCCCACTTGCTTATACAGATAACTTTGGCGATGAGGGGCAAATCTTAATCATATGGGTAGGTGACCCAACAACCCTTGCAGATGGTTGCGCAATATTCAGCGTATGTTTTGAGGCTATTGGAGAACCTGGAGAGAGTACCACGTTTACAGGAATTAGTAATAATAACCTGACCATTGAAATTTTGACTGGAGATGGTTGCTCCCAAGATATCACTTCGCTTGAATTTGGGACTGTTCATATTTCATGTAACTCGCTATCAGCGAACACTTCACTCTGCCATGACGATAATGGCAATGGTAGTGTTAATTTTAGTTTTTGTGGAGGAACGCCGAATTATAATTGGACATTAACGGGACCAAGTGGCCCTTTTTCAGGCACATCTGATGAGAATGAAATGCAAATGGCAGTTGGCCTGTTACCAGGAACATACACATTGACCTATACTGATGTTTTTGGGGTGACAGGTAGTGAGAATATTGAAATCAGAGACCTTCCTGGATTAGACATAGTCACACTAAATGAAATGCCTCCAGATTGTTCAAATATCCCAAATGGTGAAATTATGGTTACTGGAATAGGCGGTAATACAGGACTACTTGGAGAGTATGAGTACGACTATTTTTGGAGTACAGGACACTTTACTGATGGTATTAGATTATTACCAAATGGAACGTATTCTGTGACTGTAGAAGACTCCAGTGGATGTACTGCTAGTACGTCTTATGTGTTAAACACTACACCTATAGAATTTGAAGTTATTCAAATAAGACCAGATACATGTGGTAGTGCATTAGGGTCTATTGAGTTTGTTATTAACGGAGGAATACCTTTTTCAGGAAATGAATATATAGTTTCAGTAGCCAATGAAGTGTTCCAAGGCTTTGAATTTAATGGGATGACTGGTGGTTTGACTGTGTCTGGACTTGAAGTTGGGACATATGAAGTCAGCATAGAAGACAATGCTAATCTTATTAACAATCAAGGATGCACCTTGGATGTTGAATTTGAAATTACAGATGTACAAGCAGAAATTACTACGAATACAACAGTTACAGATGTTAGTTGTTTTGGAGATTGTAATGGAATGTTTGTGTTGGATATCAATCAAAACGGAGTGTTTGGGTTCTCTCAGGTCCTAAATCTTGGTACTGGTATCAATGTAGATCCTAGTCAAGTGAATAGTAATTCTGGGATGGGATTGTTATCAGCAGAAGATCTCTGCCCTGGGTCATATGAAATTACCGCAATAGATAGTAATACATCATGTAGGTTTGATACTGTAATAGTCATTGGAGAGCCTCAAGAGCTAGATCTTATCGTGGCCAATGTGACGAACTCTACAAGCTGTACTAATCCTAATGGGCAGATATTCTTATCAGCTGTTGGTGGTACTCCACCATTATCCAATGGATATATTTGGGACCCTGCGTTGACAAACACCAATACAGTGCTCAATGCAGATAGTGGATCATACAGTATTACCCTAGTAGATGCGAATTTATGTAGAGACTCGGTAGAATTATTCGTTGGTCTTGATAACAATACGGAAGTAACTATAGATGTAGTCACTCCAATCGGTTGCAATGGCAGTACAATGGGACAACTAGTTGCAATGCCAAGCGACAATGGTGATTATACCCATGAATGGTTTAATACAACAACTGGATTTTTACTAGGTACTACGGAAATCCTTGATGTGAATATCGGCACCTTCCATGTCATTACTACCAATGTAATGTCAGGCTGCGTAGATAGCGACACAGTTACAATGACATCGGTTAATGACCTGTCATTCGAAATAGCAATCACTAATCCAATGTGTTTCGACTCACTAGGTACGGTCGAGTTTTTCAATGTTGTAGGTGGACAGGGTCCCTATAGTTTGTTTTGGCAAGGAGGTATAGGGTCTACCGATATCATAACAGATATTATACCTGCGGGCACCTTTACTGTCACCTTGATTGATGATGTTGGTTGTGTGAAGGATACTATGGTGACCTTGACAGAGCCAAATCGAATCATCCCATCATTCCAATTTGATCAACCGGCATCTTGTGCCGATAGTGCTGATGGCAGCTATTCTATTTCTGCCTCTGGAGGTACCACTACATCAGGTTATTCATTTGAGTGGTCAGCACCAAGTCAAGATGAGTTCAATGTAACAGAAAGCACAGCTACAAATCTACCAGGTGGCATGTATGATGTTACAATTACCGATGAAGCTGGATGTTCTGTTGTTACCGAATTTGAGATTGAAAGCCCAGACCCAATCCTTTACGATTCTGATGCTGGAATAGAAATACAGCCAGCATGCCCGGAGGTTTGTAGTGGAATCATCACTCTAGCGTTTACAGGAGGCACACCAGCTACTACGGGCCCAGAGTACGAAGTGTTGTGGAGTGACGGGTCAACTGATTTAGAAAGAACAAATCTTTGCCCGGACCTATACTCAGTCACTGTCACTGATGATGCTGATTGTACTGAGGAGTTCAGCTTCGACTTTAGCGTCAGCGGCACTGCCCTAGAAGTAAGAATTGATAGTTTGCTATCAAGATCATTAAGTTGTATTAGTGATGATGATGGACAGATTGGACTGATAGTATCAGGGGGCAACGGAGATCCTGACAATTATGACTATGATTGGACAAATGCTGTATCAAATGGTTCTTTTGCTTCTAATCTTCAAGCAGGATTTTACGAAGTTACAGTAACAGATGTCAATGGATGTTCGGCAGTAGCAAGCTATACTATTGAAGCATCTACTCCATTTATTGTAGATATCCCTCAGCCTGAGATGGCAAATTGTGCAGGGGGACAATCCAGTCTTTCGATTACGTCAGTAGCAGGCGGATCGGGCAGCCCGTACTTTTTTCAAATTAACAATCAAGAACCTGTATTTCCTCTAGATACTGTAGTGGATTTATTTGCAGGAATATATAATGTGACAATAATTGATTCTCTAGCGTGCCCTTTTGACACCTTGATAGAGATTTTTGAACCAATGATTACAAGTGTTGACTTAGGAGGGGACCAAGAATTTCAACTAGGGCAAAATGATGCAGAATTGAATATTAACTATACTGGTGATTTTCCAATAGTAGATGTGATGTGGATGATGAGTGATTCTTTTGAATGTGTTACGCCGCTCTGTGAGTCAGTGACGTTTGAAGTTTCACAGAATCAATTGGTCAGTGTGGTTGTTACGGATGAGAATGGTTGCACAGCTGTTGGGGACATGCAAATTACAGTCAATGATCAAAGACAGGTATTCTTGCCAAATATGATCTTGCCAGGAGATCCTGATAATGGAATCATTATGGTGTACCCGGGACAGGGATCTACACTTATTAATTCTTTCAGAATCTTTGATAGATGGGGTAATGAAGTGTATGCAATTACAGATATCCCAGTTAGTGATGCTGGATTATATGGTTGGGATGGAATGATCCAGAATCGACCAGCTGAAACAGGAGTCTATATCTACATTGCTGATATACTATTTATTGATGGTGAGAGTAAGGTGTTTACCAGCGACTTAACACTGATTAGATAGTCTTATTTAATTTGTTGAGTGTCTACTTTGACCTCTTCTAGATCTACCTCAACTTTTGGTTTATCTTTTACATATCCATTAAGGAAGAGAGTAATAGGATAATCTTGAAAGTCTGTTTGGATTTCAATTTTAGGGTTTTGCTTACCTGACTTAGTCCTACTATCGTAAGTCACACCAATTTTTCCTTCTTGTCCAGGCTCTATTGCTAAGAACGGAAAGCTTGGTCGAGTACAACCGCAAGAAGCCTCAGCGCTGATGACTTCAAAAGGGGCATCACCTGTATTCGTGAATTTGAAGGAGTAATTGATAACATCTCCTTCCGTAATAGTGTCAAACGAATATTCTCTTGTCTTAAATACGATATTCGGAGTTCCTGTTTTAGCAGGAGCCTTGGCAACAACAGGTTTTTTTACTTTGGCTTTCTGTGGTGTTTTTGGTGTAGTGGTAGGTGCTTTTGCTTGCTTTTGAGGGGTTTTTGTTGAGACTATTTTATCAAACTTTGCTCCACTATTACTTGCCTTGTTGCTCTCTCCGATGTCAGCCAAGGTGATTTCGCTTATAGGTTTTCCGCTTCTTAATGACTCCCTTCTTTTTAATTCAGCTATTCTGAATTGTTCATTCTCTATTCTATCTTTTTCTGATTGGGTGGATACTGTAGGTTCTGTTTTTGCATCTAATTGTTCACTTGCCTGAACTACTAAAGTCGAATCAGATGCAAGTTGTTGAAGAGTGTCAGAACCCATTTCTATACCTGAGACCTCTGTGTTAGATGGTGTTTGACTCTTGTCAGAGGTGCAATTGTAGAGACAAAGTGGTAAGATAAGTGTAAGGAGACACCTAGAATTTCGCATAAAATAGTTAGCTGATGTGCTTCAAAACTAAATAAGATTATTCAGATTGTTGTTATCAACCTAGCAGAAATAGAAGTTAAGATAGGGATTGAAGGATCATCGCATGAGACCGAAGCTACCTTTTTTGGTATGGTCTTCTGCCCCACAAGTATAATTGACTATATAAATGTACATGCCATTCATAGCTGGGTTGTTTTGGTAAGTACCATCCCACTTCTCTGTTTTTTGATCAGTAGAGTAGAGCTTTTCTCCCCATCTTGAGAAAATTTCGAAGGACTTGAGTTCTTCAATGATAAACCCATTTGCAATCCCATAAGTATCATTGACATTGTCACTGTTTGGAGTGAAGATGTTGGGCATGAGTAGATTCGTACAATCTAAGTCTTCAGGATTAAACGTGTTGATTCTAACGCTGTCCACAGTTGTACAGCCGCTATGTGTCAGAGTACGAAAGTATGTTGTAGATTCTGAGGGAGTGATTTCTGGTTCGATAGCTGTGATGTCATCTATCCCATCAATTGGGCTCCAACTGACATCGGTGCTGCAGGTATTCCCAGAAAATATTGATACAGTATTGCCAAGGACTATAGTTGTGTCATTATTCAAAATTAAATCAGGGCTTAGACTAGAAGAGGTGAAATCATTGCCAGTTTTAGCAAACGAAGAAAACCTTATGTTGTCTATGATCCCATTAAACGTATTATCTGACCCAATAGTGACACAAGGTGAGAATCCCAAATATGGTGTGGCATTGGGGTGTATTGGGAACGGTATAATATTGTCAAAGGACTCTACAAATGTCTCATCAACATAGAGAGCATATATACTATTGGTCTTAGTAACTGCAACCGTATGCCAGCATCTATCTGGGTTTGTGCTTCCTCTGCTATCCCAACTGTCTCCAACTATTCTGGATATTGTAAGTTCTACTTCGTTGTCTTGTGGAATGTACTGCAGTGTAAAAATCGAATCACGATTACAGTCATTCATGATAGTGAACAGGGCTTGTACTTGACCAGTATTTCTTCCGAGGAAAGAGAATTCTAGGGTGTATTCAGGTAATTCGAAGAGTGATTTTAGGTCGTTTTGAAATTCGTAAAACACATTGGCACCATCACAAGACAATCCATCCCCTTCAACACCACAGTCACACAGCAATGTGCTATTGGGCAATAGGTCATTGAGAGAATTTGTGCCATCTGAGAGTTGGCATCCATTAAAGTCAAAAGAAAACTGGTTTTGACTATAAGTTGTAGTTGGTATAGTGATTAGCCATGAGAAGCAACAACAAACCAACAGCAAACGAGTAAAGTTAAATAGCATTATTTTCAATCAATTGGATAATATAGTAGGCGTAAAAGATAAGTAACATCATACCTTCCCATCGACTTACTCTATTAGAGAATGTCACGATGGCGAATAATAATGTCACCACAATCATAAACGGTAATCCGAAGCCAACTATTTCACCACTTATTTTAAGATCACCAAATAACCTTGCAATTCCCATCACGGCATAAGTGTTAAAGATGTTGGAGCCGAGTACGTTTCCTACTGCAATGGCATGCTTACCTTTTCTAGCTGCGGCTATACTGACTACTACCTCAGGAAGCGATGTCCCTAGGGCTACGACTGTCAAAGCAATGAGGTCAGGGTTAATATTCATCATGCTACTGATGTTTTCTATAGCATAAATAGTGTAATGAGCACCCGCAAACACCCCAATAGCTCCAAGTAAGACCCATAAGTATTGTATAGGGTTAAGTGTCGGCCTATCAGCTTTGTTGCTTTTTTCTCCTTGAGATGAATTAATGATGAAAATCACTAACGCAGCGAGAAATATCCCAGCTTCTATCATCGTAAAGCTCCCATCAGCCACTGTAAAATAGAGTAGGAATGCTGAAAACAAGAGTAGTGGCATGTCTACATCCATGACATTGAATGACAACTTGATTTCCTTGCCGATCACTGCTGTACAACCTAGGACTAGTAAGATGTTAGTAATGTTACTACCAATCACATTACCTATTACAATCTCTGAAGATCCACTAATTACACTAGCTATTGAAGTAGCTAATTCCGGTAGCGATGTACCGAATGCTACAATAGTGACTCCAATAATAAAGGGAGATATACCAAACGAGAGTCCGATATTCTCAGCGGCTTCAATAAATTTATCCGACGAAAAGAGTAGTACCGTCAAACTGACAATAAACACAAGTATGAAGAATAATATTGAAGACAAAGGCCTATGATTTAGTTTGGAGGGGTTTCGAATAATCGTCTACAAATATACTATGAGTGTTTGTTGTAAGCACATTTAGAATACATCAATATTAATATATCTTCTTTTGGTGTGTCATTCTCTATAGTGTTGGCTGAATTATACTTTACCTTTGCAGAATATTTTGAAGATCGAATGACTAAAGTTACTAAGACTGAAGAAATGACTTTTCTTGATCACCTTGAGGAATTGAGGTGGCATATAGTGAGGGCAGTAGCAGCATTATTGGTGTTTGCTATTACTGTTTTTATGTTTAAGACCTTTGTCTTTGAAGAGATCATATTTGCACCAAAGCATAGTGATTTTTGGACTTATCGCTTCATTTGTAGTCTGAGTGAGTTGATGTGCTTTGGTCCACCAGAATTTGATTTGATAACTAGAGAGCTGGGAGAACAATTCTTCGTACACATCAAAGTGTCAATGTGGCTTGGCTTTATACTGGCGTCACCCTATGTGTTTTGGGAAGTATGGAGGTTTATTAGGCCAGGTCTGTATGATACTGAAAGAAGGGCAGCAAGTGGCCTTGTGCTAATCTGTTCATTACTGTTTTTGACTGGAGTCCTGTTTGGGTACTTTGTCATCTCTCCATTTGCAATAACATTCTTGGCAGGATACCAAGTAGGAGCTGATGCGATCAGTAGCCCAACCTTAGCCTCCTTTGTCAATTATATGACGATGTTTACACTACCGGTTGGTTTTATTTTTGAGCTGCCAATATTAGTATACTTTTTAGCAAGGATAGGGTTGCTATCTGCTGAGTTTATGAAGACTTATAGAAGGCACGCCATTATAGTTATCCTGTTACTTGCCGCAATCATTACACCTCCTGATGTCTTGACTCAGTTTTTGATTGGGATACCTATATTTATCTTGTATGAAATCAGTATAGTCATTGCTAGAAGAACACAACAAAAATACCATGGAGACGATTAAGCAATATAGACTATCTAGTAATTGGACATTGTTCTTAAAAATATTTTTCCCAACGTTTTGGGCTGTGTTTTTTGGATTGATCATTTTGACGACCTTTTTGGTTGACCCAGAAGAGAACATCTTTTTAGGAAACCCAATAGCCAGGCTTGTGGGAGTGTTGTGTTTTCTATTGTTTTTTTTGATCATGTATCTGACCATTATGCAACTCAAGAGAGTAGACATAGATAAGGACTACATCTACATATCAAATTACTTTAAGACCTATCGTTACAAATTAGTAGATATCAAACAAATCAAAGAAATTGACTTTTCATTGTTCTTAATAATTAAGGTCATTTTACACCAAAAGGGAGCCTTTGGGCAGAAAATGAGTTTTATCTTAAACAAACCCACTTTTAATGACTTCTTGTTGCACCACCCAGAGTGTCACCAATATTTTAAGACTTAAGCTAAGCTATTTTGGAGAGAGTACTATGAATGGACAAATCATTTCCTCAATGGACAGCCCTCCGTGTTGGAATGTATCTGCATACATATTTAAAAAGTAGTTATAATTGTTAGGATATAGGAAGTATCTATCCTCCTTTGCAAAAATGTAAGTAGAGCTTAAGTTGGGACTAGGGAGACCTAGGGAAGAAGGATCCTTGCAGACATACACATCACTCTTTTCATATCTTAAGTTCTTACCTACCTTATACCTTAGATTAGTTGTTGTGTCCCGATCACCGACTACCTTACTTGGTTGATTGACTCTTATTGTCCCATGGTCAGTAGTAATGATGAGTTTGACATTCTGAGCAGCAAGATTTTGCAACATTGTCCACAGTGGGGAATTCATAAACCATGACTTCGTCAACGATCGATAGGCTTTTTCATCCGATGCTAGTTCTTTGAGTACTTCCATTTCGGTTCTAGCGTGAGAAAGCATGTCAATGAAATTGTAGACGACTACTGTCAAGTCGTAATTATTAAGGTTGCTAACCTTGTCAATCATATCCTTAGCCACTTGATTGTTAGTCACTTTGATGTACTGTAGCTTGACATCTCTGCGGACTGACTTTTCTAGTTGTTTTTCTAGTAAGAACTGTTCGTGTTGGTTCTTGCCTCCTTTTTCGTGGTCAAAGACCCAATTATCCTTGTACTTCTTGGCAATGTCATGCGGAGTCATACCTGCGAATATGGCATTACGACTATATTGGGTAGTGGTTGGCAGCATAGAATAGAAAAAGTCTTCTTCCTCCACTTTGTATAGGTCACTGATGATTGGCTCAAGAATCTTCCATTGGTCGAACCGTAGATTGTCTAAGAGTAGAAAGAGGGTAGACCTATCTTCAGAAAGGTGAGTGAGGACCTTGTCTCTAAATAGATTGTGACTTAAGGTTGGTCCGTCTCCATCAAACCAAGATGCGTAATGCTTGTCTACAAACCTGACGAATTCTTTATTTGCCTCTTTCTTTTGGACATTGAGTATTTCAAATAGCCCCTCGTTGTCGCTATTATCTAGCTTCAGTTCCCAGTTTATTATCCTTTTGTAGAGGTCCACCCATTCAGTAAAGTTAGGACTTGAGTTGATGTCCATCGAGAGTTCTCTAAACTCCTGCTGGTAGTCCATTGCTGTTTTTTCTCTGACAAGTCTCTTATTGTCAATGATTTTTTTCAGGGTAAGTAAGATCTGATTAGGATTGACAGGCTTGATAAGGTAGTCATCTATTTCACTACCGATGGCCTCCTCCATAAGATTTTCGGCTTCATTCTTAGTAATCATCACAACTGGGAGAAGTGGATTTTTCTGCTTTATTCTTTCAAGGGTTTCAAGACCTGTTAGTCCAGGCATCGATTCATCTAAAAATACCACATTAATATCTTCTTCGTCTAGCACGTCAAGTGCATCATGGCCATTGGATACCGTAATTACTTGGTATCCTTTTTTCTCTAGAAAATAGAGTTGAGGTTTGAGTAATTCTATTTCGTCGTCTGCCCAGAGAATTCGAATTTCAGCCATATGATATATTAAATTTTAGTAATAAATAAGAAAGAGTCGCACTGTACGTAAGAGTGAGTAGTACATTTGCGAAAGAATATCGTTCAAACGAATCCTAAACTCTGAATATTACTAAATGGAAATAAAGAAAAAAATATTTAATGATCCACTTTATGGATTAATCTCGTTTCCCTTTGGCATTATCTATCAGTTGTTAGATCACAAATATTTTCAACGGTTAAGAAGGATACGACAGCTAGGGTTGTCTTCTTATGTCTATACAGGTGCATCTCATTCGAGGTTTCATCATTCTATAGGAGTAGCACATTTAGCAAACTCTCTAATAGAAATATTGAAGCAGAAGGCCGTTGAGATATCTAAAGCGGAGCATAAAGCAGTAGTGATCGCAGCATTGCTACATGACATAGGTCATGGTCCTTTTAGTCATGTGTTGGAGCATCTTATTATTGATCAGAAGCATGAGAGTCTCTCTTTGCAAATCATGCAATTACTCAATGCTGAGTTTGATGGAGAGCTATCGTTGGCAATTGATATTTTTGAAGGAAACTATCATAGGCCATTTTTTTTGCAAATGATTAGTGGGCAAATAGATGTAGATAGGCTGGACTACCTTACGAGAGATAGTTTTTATACAGGAGTAGTAGAAGGGCAGGTAGGATACAATAGGATATTAAAAATGCTCAATGTTGTAGACGACAGGCTCGTGGTTGAAGAGAAAGGGATCTACAGTGTTGAGAAGTTCTTGATGGCCAGACGGTTTATGTATAAGCAAGTGTACTTGCATAAAGTGGTGTTGATCCTTGATGAAATGTTAAAAGGCTTCCTATCAAGGTATGTAGACCTATATATTAATAATCAACTCAGTAGAAAAAATAGGTTTACAAAAATATTAGATTTAAATTTGCGACGTAATAGTGCTGATCTCATCGGGTTATACCTAGAAATAGATGATATAGATATTTTTCAGATGTTAAAAGATGAAATGTTTGGTGAAGATTTCATTTTGTCTTATCTTTCGTCTAGTCTATTGAACAGGAACCTATTTACAATAGGATTTGCAGAAATCCCAATGCCTAGTGACTTTATCGATGAAGTCCGTCAAAAGTGTGCTGAAACATTAAACATTAACATTTCCTTGACCAAGTATATAGTGAGGTCAGGAAGTATTAAGAGTTTGACATATAACAGTGAAGACGAAATTGAAGTATTAACAAAACGGAGGGAAGTAAAACCCATTTCTTTATTTGCAAAAAGTTTAGAACTTAATTTTGCTGAAAAGGTATACTACTTATGCCAAGCAAAAAATATTGTGTAACTTTGCGTGAATTTTAAAAAAGTAAACTAATTATTTATTAATAAAACCGTAATTATATCATGAGGAAACTGAACACGATTTTAACATCGTTGCTCGTTATTGCGGCATTTGTCGCATATGCCCAACCAGAACCGGGTATGCCTTCTGAACCAGGAAAGTGTTACGCTAAGTGTCTAATTCAAGATACTTATACTACCGTAACTGAAGAAATTCAAACTCAGGACGCTTCATCAAGAGTGGAGATCGTTGCTGAGCAGTATGAAACTGTGACAGAAGAAGTATTAGCAAAGGATGCTTCAACTACTTTATCAGTTGTACCTGCTCAATTTGAGACTGTGTCAGAAGAGGTTCTTAAAAAAGATGCTTCAACAGTGTTATCAGCAGTGCCAGCTAGGTACGAGACTGTATCTGAAGAAGTGCTTGTTAAAGAAGCTTCAACTACATTATCTGTAGTGCCAGCACAGTTTGAAACTGTAACTGAAGAAGTACTCAAAAAAGATGCTTCAACTACATTATCTGTAGTACCAGCACAATTTGAGACTATTTCTGAGGAAGTACTTTCTAGAGATGCAGGTAAGTCTGTAGCTACAACTGCAGCTCAATTTGAGACAGTAACAGAAGAAGTAATAGCTAAAATTTTAGCTCCAACTTTATCTGTATCTCCTGCTCAATTTGAAACTGTAACAGAAGAAGTACTATTACAAGATGCTTACACTGAGTTAAGAGTTGTGCCTGCACAATTTGAAACAGTGACTGAAGAAGTACTTGTTCAAGATGCTTATGAAACAATCAGAGTTACACCTGCAACTTATGAGACTGTATCAGAAGAAGTATTAGTTAAGGATGCTTACACAACTACAAGAGCATTACCTGCTATTACTGATTTGTCAGGATTGTTAGACGCTGTAATGGGTGGAGCTACAACTGTAAGATTCAACAACGCTGGTAGTGTTATTGGAACTGGATTGTCTGGTGACAATGGATCAGGAAGTGGAGCTGGTGGTTACACTAGAACGTTCACTAACGAAGAAATCAATGCAATAAAGAGCTTGTCAGGAGCTGGATCAAGATTAACTAAAGACGAGTACGGAAACGTATACGCTACTATGACTGAAGAAGTTATGGAAAAAGATGGTTACTCTACTTTGGCTGTAAT
Source organism: Saprospiraceae bacterium (assembly GCA_020631405.1). Classification (GTDB taxonomy): domain Bacteria; phylum Bacteroidota; class Bacteroidia; order Chitinophagales; family Saprospiraceae; genus JAHDHH01. Next base: position 10,851 of record JAHDHH010000023.1, on the reverse strand, counting down.
ACCTGCAGTATATGAGACAGTAACAGAAGAAGTACTTGAGAAAGAAGCTTATTCTACGCTTTCTGTAACTCCAGCAGTTTACGAAACAGTGACAGAAGAAGTACTTGAAAAAGCAGCTTCATCTTCAATCAGAGTAATACCTGCAGTATATGAGACAGTAACAGAAGAAGTACTTGAGAAAGAAGCTTATACTACATTATCTGTAGTGCCAGCAGTATACGAAACTGTATCTGAAGAAGTACTAGTAAAAGAAGCTGGGTCAAGAATGGAAAAAAGACCAGCTAAGTATGAAACTTATACTGAGCAAATCCAAACTGCACCTGCTGCTCAAAAGTGGGTTAAGAAAAAAGCTGACAAAAACTGTCTTTCTGCTGATCCTAACGACTGTCTAGTATGGTGTCTTGTTGAGACTCCTGCACAGTTCAGAACAGTAACTAAGAAGAGAAGAGTTGGTTGTGATGACGGATGGCAAGATATGGGTGATGACTGTGTAAACACAGTAGAAGTACCTGCTCAATACAAGACAAGAACTTACCAAAGATTAGTAACACCTGCTACAACTACATCAAACGATGTTGCTGCTAAGTACGGAACTAGATCTTACCAAAGACTTGTAACTCCTGCTACATCAGAAACTATCGAAGTACCTGCTAAGTATGGAACAAGAACTTACCAAAGACTTGTAACGCCTGCAACAACTAACTCAAGTGAGGTTGCTGCTAAATACGGAACAAGAACTTACCAAAGATTAGTAACACCTGCTACGACTACATCAAATGATGTTGCTGCTAAGTACGGAACTAGATCTTACCAGAGATTAATTCTTGCTGCTGCTACAGAAACTATCGATGTTGCTGCTCAATACAAAACAAGAACTTACCAAAAAGTTGCTACTCCAGCTACATCTGAATCAACTACAGTTCCTGCGAGATATGAGACTAGAACATTCAAGAGATTAGCTTCTGCTGCTACTACTGAGACTATCGAAGTGCCTGCTAAATATGGAACTAGATCTTACAAGAGATTGTCATCTGCTGCTTCAGTAGCTGAAGGACCTTGTGGAGCTGTTTCAACTGGAGGAACAAGATTAGCTGTAAACTTTGGAGTTGGAAATGCGGTATTAACTGGATCTGACGGAGAAATTTCAAGAGTTGCTGCTCAGTTAAATGCTAGCGGAAATTCTGCAAGAATTGTTGGACACACTGACAGTGATGGAAGTGAGGCGTCTAACCAAGATCTTTCTTCAAGAAGAGCTAAGGCTGTTTACGATGCTTTAATTGCTAAGGGAGTTTCTGCTTCACAATTAAGCTACGAAGGAAGAGGAGAGTCTCAGCCAATTGCAACTAATGCAACATCTGAAGGAAAGAGACAAAATAGAAGAGTTGAGTTAGTATCTAATGGTGGAACTACTGGAGGAAGCGATTGTACTCAGTACACTACAAGAACTTACCAAAGATTGGTAACGCCTTCAGGTGCTACATCTGCTGACATTCCTGCTCAATACGGAACAAGAACTTACCAAAGATTGGTTACTCCAGCGACTACTAATTCTACGGAGGTTCCTGCACAGTACGGAACAAGATCTTACTCAAGATTAGTTACTCCAGCGACTACTACATCAACTGAGATTCCTGCAAAGTACACTACAAGATCTTATGAGACTCTTGCTACTCCTGCGACTACGACTTCTACTGAAGTACCTGCTCAATACGGAACAAGATCATACCAAAGACTTGCAAGTCCTGCTACAGCGAATACAAATGAAGTACCAGCTAAGTATGAGACTAGATCTTACCAAAGATTAGTAACACCTGCATCTACAAGAACTATCGAAGTACCTGCTCAATACCAAACTGTATCTAAGAGAGTGTTAGATCAGCAAGGTGGATTCACTGAGTGGAAAGAAGTTGTATGTGGTGACAGACCTGATTACGATCAAGTAGTTAGAAAAGTACAAAATGCATTAAATGCAAGAGGATATGACGTAGGAGCTCCTGACAACCAATTAGGACCTCAGACTAAAGCTGCTCTTGTTAAGTTCCAAAAAGACAATGGTCTTCCAATTGGAAACTTAGACTATGAAACTCTTAAAGCTCTAGGTGTAGAATAATCACCAATCTTTCAAGATATATTTGGCCCTTGCTTTTATTTTAAAGCAAGGGCTTTTTTTATGCCCATACTACAGTATTTATTCTGATTGATAGCCTATTTTTACGGCACAATAATCTAAAAAACCACCATGCACGATATCCAACTTCACAACTTACTAGAAAGAGAAACAGCAAGACAGATCAATGGCGTCGAGCTTATAGCCTCTGAAAATTACGCATCTAAAGAGGTGATAGATGCTATGGCCAATGTCCTTAACAATAAGTATGCTGAAGGATATCCTGGTAAGCGCTATTACGGAGGATGTGAAATTGTGGATGAGATTGAAAACCTAGCAATAGATAGGCTCAACCAACTCTTTGGTACAGAGTATGCCAATGTCCAGCCACATTCTGGAGCACAGGCTAATGCTGCCATATTCCTTGCTACGTTGCAGGCAGGTGATACTGTCCTTGGATTTGACCTCTCTCATGGTGGTCACTTATCGCATGGGTCAGCTGTCAACTACTCTGGTAAGATCTACGATGCTCAGTTCTATGGAGTAGAAGAAGAGACAGGGCTAATCGACATGGACAAGGTAGCTAAGAAGGCTGAAATCGCAAGACCTAAATTAATCATCTGCGGTGCTTCAGCTTATTCGCAAGATTGGGATTATAAGCGATTTAGAGAGATAGCTGATAGTGTCGGAGCATTGCTCTTAGCTGATATTTCGCATCCGGCTGGGTTAATAGCCAAAGGACTATTAAATAATCCTGTAGAGCATTGCCATATTATCAGCACTACTACTCATAAGACACTTAGAGGGCCAAGAGGAGGAGTGATCATGATGGGTAAGAATATAGACAATCCATGGGGTAGGTCTACTAAGAAGGGAAATCCTATCAAAATGTCATCTATACTCAATAGTGGAGTATTCCCAGGTATGCAGGGTGGGCCTCTAGAACATATTATAGCAGCTAAGGCTGTAGCTTTCAATGAGGCATTGACCGATGACTTTGGTATCTATGCTAAGCAAGTCATAGCAAATAGTACTGCAATGGCGGATGCCTTTACTGCTGCTGGATATAAAATAGTGAGTGGAGGTACTGTTAACCACCTAATGCTCCTAGACCTAAGACATAATCTTACTTTGAATGGTAAACAAGCGGATGCAGCTCTTGGCGCAGCTCATATTACTGTCAATAAAAATATGGTGCCTTACGATGATAAGAGTCCATTCGTGACTAGTGGGATTAGATTAGGTACTCCAGCTATCACAAGTAGGGGACTGAGAGAAGACGACTGTATCGAGTTAGTTAGTTGGATTGACGCCATTCTCAAAGACTTTGAAAACGAGAGTCTAATCAAGGATATAGGAAAGAAAGTAGAGGCTAAGATGAGCCAGTTTCCTCTGTATCCATCAATTTAATACAAAGGTGTAAGGATACTCTCCTGGGTATTTTTCATAAAACCCTTCAAGGAAGACTTGTCCTTTTGCTGATTTGAGTTCTTCAAGCAAGTCATTTGCCTTTGCAACTTTATGGCCATTGATGGTGGTAATGATATAGCCGGGATCCATATTTGTAGAGTGAATTGTAGAGCCTCGTGCTATGCTCACTACATAGATTCCGTCTTTGCCAACTCTTAGCTTTTCATTAGAGTCAAGATCTCTGACTTCAAAGCCTAAGTCAGTGAATGCCTTATCCTTTCTTACCGAAATGTAGTCTGTAGTGTTTAATTGATTACGAAGGATGACCTCTGCAGACTGTTCTGTGTTATTTCTAATGAACTGCATAGTCACCTTATCGCCAGGGCGGTAGAGAGCTATTTGCTCAGTAAAGACTGCAGTATTAGTGGTAGCGACACCATTCACACTTAGGATCACATCATTTCGCTGAATACCTGCATCAGCTGCAGCACTTCCTGACTCTACTAGGTCTATCAATACTCCAACATTGCTTGTGAGGTCAAGTGATCTAGCAATCTCTGGTGTGATGTTGAAGATATTAACACCTAACCAGCCTCTTTGCACAGATCCATATTCTATAATGTCATAGGCCACCTTCTGTACAATGTTACTTGGTATCGCAAATGAGAAGCCTTCATAACTACCCGAATGACTTAAAATCGCTGTATTGATTCCAATTAACTCGCCATTGGAGTTCACTAGGGCACCGCCACTATTGCCTGGATTGATTGCTGCATCTGTTTGTATGAAAGATTCGATGCCTTGTCTAGCTAGGAGGTTGATATCTCTACCTTTTGCACTGACAATACCAGCCGTGACCGAACTCTGTAACTTAAATGGATTGCCAACGGCCAAGACCCATTCGCCAATCTGAAGTGAGTCTGAATTGCCAAATGGCAAGAATGGAGTAGCTGAAGACTCTATCTTAATAATAGCCAAGTCTGTTGATCTATCAAATCCAATCACATCACCTTCAAATTCGAACCCTCTATCATCAACTACTTTGATCTCCGTAGCTTGTTCAATAACATGGTAGTTAGTGACAATGTGTCCATTGTTGCTAATCATGACACCACTTCCATTTGAATTAGATGGACTATTACTTTTTTTATTAGTTGTATTCGATGCTGCAAGGATAGCCACCACACTAGGGATACTAGTTTTGGCTGCATCAGTAAAATCGTTAGGGTAGGCTGAATGGAAGTACTTGCGCAGGCTTCCGCCTAAATTTAAATCCTGATTATTGACTACATAAGAGTAATTCTCATCAGTACGAGACTGTTCGGCCTGATGAGTCAACACATCATAACATAGGATAGTGATGAGACTAGTCGCTAAGCAAATAAATACGGTAAAGACTAATTGCTTCATAATCAATGAACGAAATTTACTTTCTTTTTTGTTTTAAATTGACCTACTTTTACAATGTCAAATATACATTAAATATTTTCTTAATAAGTAAAGAATTAATAAGCAATTAGTTATATGTCAATTATCTTTTCAAAATATCAAGGCACTGGCAATGATTTCATCCTAATTGATGGATTTACTAACGCATTAGACTTAGCGGACTTTGATGTGCAGAGGGTCAGAGCTATGTGTGATAGGAGGTTTGGCATCGGGGCAGATGGTTTGATGATATTGACTAAGTGTGCCGATGCTGATTTTGAGATGTTGTATTTCAATTCTGACGGAAGTGAGAGTACGATGTGTGGAAATGGTGGCAGGTGTATAGTAGCTTTTGCCAATAGACTAGGGGTCATAGGTAATGAGACCAGGTTTAGAGCCATAGATGGACTTCACGATGCAACTATCAATGCTGATGGGATTGTCAACCTGTCAATGATTGATGTAAGTACAATAGAAATGCGAGGTAATGAAGTTTACATTCTGAACACTGGCTCTCCTCACTATGTACAGATGACTAGTGGCTTGAATGCTATGGACCTAGTCAGTGAGGCTCAGGCGATTCGCTATGGTGATGAATTCAAAGCAGAAGGAATCAATGTTAACTACCTAGAACTTCTAGATAATCAATGGCATATCAGAACCTACGAACGAGGAGTAGAGGCTGAGACATATTCTTGTGGTACTGGGGTGACAGCCGCAGCACTAGCTATTGCAGAACATGCAGGAGCTGGTCGCCACTGCTCACTCATAACGAAAGGAGGACTCCTAACGGTAAACTATCAAAAGACAGATAAGGGCTACTCAAAGATCACGCTTAATGGGCCAGCTACTCATGTATTTGACGGGGAGTTTCTGGACTAGTTATTGGATTTTTCCTTTTAAAATAGTGATGTCAGTGGGATTCTGCCCATAGTAATAAGGTAGTTGGTTGAGGTTGTTGATGGATGTCATCACCTGAATATTAGCCACTTTTCCCTTGGTGATACTTCCATATTCATCTTCACATTCTAGAGCTGCGGCGGCATTGTATGTGCAAGCATTAAAACTTTCTGTGGGAAGTAGCTTCATCCTAAGGCAGGCAAGTGATTGTAGAAATGCCATATTACCCGAAGGAGTTGAACCCGGATTAAAGTCAGAAGCTAGGACAATACCTAACCCGTAGTCAACCATTTTTCTTGCTTCTCCATAGGGAATATCTAGGAAAAATGAGGTTCCTGGCAGTAGGGTAGGGATGGTATCTGACGCTAGCAAGGCATCCCACTCTGCCTGAGTAGTACACTCTAAGTGGTCAACTGATAGAGCCCCACACTCTATACCCACTTGCACACCTCCTGAGACAGCTAATTCATTAGCATGTATTTTTCCTTTGAGGCCATACTTATTGGCCGCAGTTAAGATCAGTCTAGTCTCCTCAACAGTATAGAATCCTTTGTCGCAAAAGACATCACAGTAGTCTGCCAATTCGTGTTCTGCTATGTAGGGTAGCATCTCATTTATTAATACATCAATGTAGTCGGACCTCCTTGATTTGTATTCCATAGGGATAGCATGAGCCCCTAAGAAGGTAGCCTTGATATGGGCATCGCTGTTTGCTTTTAGCGACTTGATCACTTCTAGCATTTTGATTTCACTATCAAAGGATAGGCCATACCCACTCTTGATTTCGACGACTCCAGTACCCATAGCGATCATACTATTCAATCGCTGCTTAGCTGAGGCATAGAGGTCATCAAAGGTGGCATTGCCTAGTTTTGTTGCTGAGTTGAGGATGCCACCACCACTTTCTGCTATTGCTTCATAGCTAGCACCTTTGAGACGCATGACATATTCTTCTTCTCTACTAGTGGCGAATACTATGTGAGTATGGGTGTCAATGTAAGTAGGGCAGACTATTCCACCTTTGGCATCTATAGATTGGACATCAGATAATGTACAAGAGGCGTCTGGTCCAAAGTCAGCTATTTTACCATCCTTAACATAGAGGTAGGCATCTGAGAGCTGTTCTACAATAGACAAGTCCTTACCCTTTTTGAAAGAGTAAGGACTTGTACTTATTCCGTATAAGTTCCCTATATTTCTGATGACTAGCGTACTATTATTTTGCATGCCTAAATATAGGAATACGCTAGAGTTTTATTAGTGTACTATCGCATTGATATCATGATCGTGAATCAAAATTTTACAAAACGAATTGGCTTCTTCGATTGAGCCAAACTGTCCTAACAATACCTTGTAGTATGTCGTACCTTCCTTATAGTCTGCAATGACTAGGATTGGCTCTAAGAACTGCTTTCTTATCGTATTGACATAAGCATAAGCCTCTCTATAGTCAGGAAACATGCCTATTTGAGCATTGAAGGTCTTAGATTCTCTGCTGAGTTTTTCCTTATAGTTTTTGTATAGCTCTGCTAGTTCCTCAGTTTCTTGACTATCCTGTGGTTGACTAGAAGGACTAGTATTAGGCCTGTGTGGAAGCACTGTTGTATTGTTTCCTGCATGAAAAGTCAATAAGCTTCTCAGCTTCTTAGCATCGAGAGTCTCTTCTACTCGTTCTACCAGTTCTCCTTTTTTGTTAAAAATCAAGATAGTCGGGAGTAGTCTTACGCCAAATTTCTTTTTCAACTCAAATCCTTCTGCCTTGTCTATATCTACCTTATAAGGCACATAGCTCTCTTCCATCAGTTTGACTACTTCTTCGTCTCTGAAGGTTGATTCCTCCATCCACTTACATGGGGTACACCAGCTTGCATAGAAATCTACAAAGAAGAGTTTGCCCTCACCTTGTGCCTTTACCTTAGCTGAATTGAATGAGCCAATGTAAAACTTGATGTTAGAAGTTGGGTCTGTCATGTTGTACGGCCCTTCTGTGGCACATACGCCTGTATTGGTGTTTGCTATCGCAACCATAACCAATAGAATCTTCATTATATTTTTCATATCTGATAACTTTTGAATGTGTAAAACAATAGTTATCAGTATAAAAGCAAATAATATGCCGAAAACTTATAATGTGATTTCTACCCAATTATTAATTAACATATTAGAGAATATCTATGTGTAATCTAAATGATTTGAGTAGGTTGTGTCTAGAATTATTTAACTAGTCAATCCAAAAAATAAATCTATTTGGATTAGTCAAGGGCTAGTATTTCGCCAGGTTCCTTTAAGAGTAGTCTGGGTTCAAACAGGTGGTAATGCCCAAAAGAAACTCTGACTAATCGTAAAACGGGGAAGCCTATTTTGGCAAACATTTTCCTGACTTGTCTATTTTTTCCTTCAACTAATGTGATGCTAGCCCAGGTATCTGGAATTGCCTTTCTCACTCGAATAGGTGGGTCACGATCGGGTAGGAGTGGTGTCCTGTCCAGGACTTTTGCTTGACATGGTAGGCAATCATGGAGTTTGCCTTTGACTCGGATCTGAACACCACTGCGCAAGGGAGTTAAGTCTTTGTCAGTCAGAGCACCCTCTACTTGCACGTAGTAGGTCTTTGGTGCCTTGTGTTTTGGGTTTAGGAGTTGGTTATTGAGCCGCTTGTCATTGCTAAGCATGAGGAGACCCTCGCTATCTTTGTCTAATCGCCCAATAGGATAGACGTCTGACTCGAATGTATATGCTAAGTCAGCTAGAGTTACTTGTGTTTCTGTTTCTTTCGAAAACTGGGTCAACATCCCAAATGGCTTATACATGAGATAGGTGGCCATAGGTGTCTACTCGTCTAATAGATGAATGCCATCGTCCTTGAGCTCTACTATCCTTTGCTTGTACAATGCACCGACACCCCTTTTGAAGCTCTTCTTACTCATCCCAAAAGTCTTGTTAATCAAGACTGGGTCAGACTTGTCAGTAAAGTTCATGTGACCGCCATTCTCCTTGAGCTTTTCAAGGACTATCCTGGCACTTTCATCAATCATCCCTACACCTTGTACGTGGACAGCAAGGGTGATTTTGCCATCTTCTCTGATCTTCTTGATATATCCCTTAGAAGTATCTCCGATAGCTATGTCCTTATGGACATCACTTTTGAAGAGTAGTCCAATATGTTGACCATTGATGATGGCTTGATAGCCCAACTGAGTCTCTCTATAGAAGAGTAAACTGACTTCTTCCTTCTCTGTCAACTCACAGTCTTCATTGTCAATGATATCCTCTACTCTGGAAGATCCTACCAACCTCGAAGTTTCTACATCTAAGAATAAAAATATGACATGGTATTCTCCGACTTTCATTCTGCCATCTTGCTCTGCAAATGGTACAAATAGGTCTTTCTCTAAACCCCAGTCCATGAAGGTCCCTATCGGTGTCTCATCTTTGACTTGTAGAAAGGCGAACTTGTGCAGTGCTATAAGGGGTTTCTTCGTAGTGGCTATCAACCTTTCTTCAGAATCTTGATAGATGAATACTTCTACAGTATCACCTTCTTTCCAATTTTCATCTACTTCCTTACCAGGCAATAGTACTCCTCCATCCTCTTGTCCTGCTACTCCAAGATAGCATCCCTGATCTCTAAATCTGAGTATCTCTAGCGTATTGAATTGTCCTAATTCCACAGTGTATAGTTCTTATCTCTTTTTTGAATGATTTGTTCTTCCCTTACTCTGTCCTCCTTTGTTGTTGTTGCGATTGCCACCTCTGCTTCCGCCTCGACCACCGCCGCCTCGATTGCCACCTCTTCCCCCATAGGACTTCCTCCTGTTAGGGTCGTAAGTTGGTACATCACCAAATTCTGGGGGCACTGGCGCCTTGGCCACTACTTGCTCTATGAGTTTTTCGATCTTTCCGAACTTCTGCATATCATCTTCATTGATGAAGGTCAATGCTACACCCGTAGAATCTGCCCTGGCTGTTCGACCTATCCTATGGACGTAGTCTTCAGCATCTCCTGGCACATCGAAATTGATGACGAGGTTAATACCCTTGATGTCAATACCTCTAGACAAGACATCTGTTGCAACTATTACCCGAGTCTCTTTTGATCTAAACTTTCGTACTGCCATCTCTCTATCTTCTTGCTTAAGGTCAGATGATACAGCTTGGACTTGATACCCTTGGTTGGAGATGGCCCTTACGATGTCATTGACTTTTCGCTTTGTAGAGGTAAAGACAATGATGCTCTCGTAGGATGGTTTATCATTGATCAGGTACCTGAGTAGCGGAGCTTTTTGATTATCATGGACGACATATGCAGCTTGGAGTACTCCTGCTGCTGGTTTTGAAATAGAGAGACTGATCTCTTCGTAGTTCTTTAATATCTTTTTGGCTAGTGTTCTAATTTTAGGTGGCATGGTAGCACTGAATAACAGCGTCTGCCTAGTCTTGGGCATGTGGCCTTCTATAGTTTGGATGTCTTCATAGAATCCCATGTCAAGCATTCTATCAGCCTCATCTAGAATCAAGTAATCTACCTTGGAGAAATCTACATAACCCATGTTTAGGTGGGAGATGAGTTTTCCAGGAGTGGCTACTACTATGTCTACACCTGCAATGAGGGCTTTTTTCTGCGCCACGAACTCTTTGCCGTCACCGCCACCGTAGATAGCTATACTACTGATGCCACAGAAGTAGGCGAAGGCTTGTATCTGCTGCTCTATTTGCATTGCTAACTCCCGCGTAGGTGCAATCACTACAGTTGAGATCTTACCCCTTTTAGCAGAGGCTAGTTTGTGAATGACTGGAAGGATAAATGCCGCTGTTTTTCCTGTACCTGTCTGAGCACAAGCAAGCATGTCTTTATTGTCAAGTATAAAAGGGATTGCTTGTTCCTGGATTGGGGTAGCTTCCGAAAAGCCCATATAAGAAAGACCTTCTAACAGTTTCTCATTCAGCCCTAATTCTTTAAAGGTCATATGTATTATTCAATTTCTTAATTGTTCCAAAGATACGTT
>JAHDHH010000022.1 GCA_020631405.1 Saprospiraceae bacterium | reverse complement strand
TGTCAATGATCTTTCTCTTTTCCCTCATTTCCTAAGGGGATGCAAAGATAACAACTAATATATTTAACATCCAAGCTTTATATCAAATTAAATTTCATTCTGACGGTAGATTTAGCGAGCAAAAAGAGTTTACGGCCATTATTTACTCTGATTCTTTTATCAGCAATTTTTGAATGGGACGTTTTAACTATTTTCTTATATAAATTTACATAATATATATACGCAAGATAGACACCTAACTTAGCTTCTTTGGGTAGGATCTTTATTCCTTTCAATCCATAATCGAAGTCCTTTTTAATGTCTTCTTCTATCTCTTTTTTCTGAACTTCATTGAAAGTGTTAAAATTTACTCCAGGAAAATAAATTCTTTGTCTTTCTTCAAAATCAGCCTTAATATCTCGTAAAAAATTGATCTTTTGGAATGCAGATCCAAGTGATCTTGCATAAAATTCTAGTTCAGAATACTGCTCTTGATTTCCTTTGCAAAACACTTTTAGACACATCAACCCAATAACTTCTGCTGAACCATAGATATATTCATTGTAACTAGCTGGATCATATTTGCTATTATCAAGATCCATCCTCATACTTTTAAAGAACGCTTTGATCTGATTAATATCAATATCGTACTGATTTACAATTTTTTGATAGGCATGCAATACTGGGTTGAGACTTAATTTTGTCTCTATTGCTTCGAAGGTGTCTGCCTCGAACTTATCAAGTAGATACTCCTTATCTTGGTTATGGAATGTATCTACTATTTCGTCGGCATACCTTGCAAAACTGTATATAGCATAAATAGGGTTGCGAATACTCTTGTCGAACATTCTTATTCCTAATGAGAATGAGGTGCTGTAACTCGTCGCAACTACTTTGGCACACTTAAAATTGACTTGGTCGTATAACTGCATCATAGTAAAGATAATATTTGATTGGCTGCTAATTGGCCTGAAATAATAGAAGGTGGCACTCCAGGTCCCGGCACTGTAAGCTGACCTGCATATATAAGATTTGACAATTTCTTATTTAACAACTTTGGCTTTAAAGGACCTGTCTGGTCTAATGTATTAGCTAGTCCATAGGCATTCCCAACAAATGAATTGTACTCAGACTTGAAATCTTGGATAGAGAATACTCTTTTGTATAGAATGTTCTCATCTAATTTGTAATCAAGGGTTTCTTCAATCCTCTTTGCAATGATGTCAAAATATTGCTGATGCACTTCATGACTATCTTCCAACCTGGTAGAAATAGGCATTAGGATAAATACATTCTCACAACCTTCCGGCGCAACACTGTCATCGGTAACGGAAGGGGCACATATATAAAACAAGGGGTCTGTTGGCCAAATGTGACTTTCGTAAATCTCATTTGCATGATTATCAAAATCCGCATCAAAAAACAACGTATGGTGCTTTACATTGGGTATTCTGGTTTTCAGACCAACATAAAACAGCAATGATGAAGGTGCCATTTTTCTTTTTGACCAATATTTCGGACTATAATTAGCGTATTTTGGATCAAGGATTTGTTGGTCTAGGTGATGGTAATCACAAGCACCTACTACATAGTCAGTCTGAGTAGTAACTCCACTGGCATGATTGAGCCCAATAATCTTATCATCTTTGTACTCAAATGAGTCAATTGAGTCTGATGTGTGGAAGTGAACTCCTTGATTTAGGCAAATTGTCTGAAATGCTTTGACAATTTGATTCATTCCACCGATTGGATACCATGTACCGAGCCCCATATCTGCATGATTCATCAAAGTGTATAAAGCTGGGGTTGATGAGGGCTTAGCTCCAAGAAACAAGACAGGAAATTCTAGAATCTGTATCAGCCTTGGGTCTTTAAACAGTTTTCTGACCTGAGAGGACACCGATGACAACATCTGGAGTCTAAACATACTCTTTAGCACCTCTGTATCTGCATACTCTAATAAAGACTTACCAGGCTTCCAAACATAGGTCCCCATGCCGGCTTCGTACTTATATTTGGCTTCCTCTAGAAATTTTTTGAGCTTAACACCAGAACCTTGTTCTATATCTTCGAACATTTGATATAGATCTTTGAGGTGTGCTGGCATTTTGATGCGTGAATCCTTAAAGACTACCTCATATGAGGGATTGAGTCTTTCTAATTTATAAAAATCGGAAGTTGTGTATCCGAACTGGTTGTAGAATTGCTCAAACACTTCAGGCATCCAATACCATGAAGGACCCATATCAAACTTGAACCCGTTGGCTTCAAACTGTCTTGCTCGGCCACCAATCTGATCATTCTTTTCATACACATGTACTTCTTGCCCACTCTTACTCAGCATTGCTGCTGCTGCTAGTCCTGCAAACCCTGAGCCTATAATTGAAACTTTCGTCACTGTTTGAATTTATGGAAGATTAACAAGATTGCAATTAGAATGTTCAATAAAAAAAAGGCCAGTAGAAATCTACTGGCCTTCAATACTATATCTCTAAATGGAAAATCTACTTAAACTCTTCCCCCATCTAATTTGTCCTGTAAAACTTTAAGCTCATCCCAAAGTCCTTTTGCTGCTAATTCAGACTGCTGCGGCCAAGTACCTGGATTATGCATTTTGTATCTAGGTCCTGCATTGTCCAAAATCTCTTGCAATCTCTCAACTTTAGCATCAGCCAAGTCTTGGAAAGTTACAATACCACCATTGTTAAGGTGTTCGGCAATTTTCGGTCCGATTCCTTCGATTTTCTTCAAATCATCTGGCTTATCGGCTTTTGCTGCGGCCTTTGCAGGCGCTTCTACCTTTGGCTCTTCTTTCTTAGGCTCTTCCTTCTTAGCCTCTACTTTAGGAGCTGGCGCTGGTGCTGCTTGCTCTTCGTTAGATGCTAACTGCTGCTTAATCTGACTAAATACATCAAGTTCACCAAGAGTAGTTCTTTCAACACTTGACTGTGTTTTTTGAACTGCTTTTCTCGTTTGTGTTCTTTCTACTTGTTTAGTCTTCTTCACCTCGTCTTCTGCATCTTTTCTGATATCATCAAGATATCTCAAGTGAGAAACGATGATTCTCTTATCATCCCTGTTGAATTCAATTACTTTGAACGTCAACACTTCTTCCAATTCTGCGTAAGAATTATCTTCTTTCCTCAAGTGCTTAGCAGGTGCAAACGCTTCAAGGCCATAAGGCAATTGAATGATTGCTCCTCTGTCGTCTTTTTTAACAACAGTAGCATCATGGTAAGAACCTTCTGGGAATACATTTTCGAAAGTATCCCAAGGATTCTCCTCTAATTGCTTGTGTCCAAGAGAAAGTTTTCTACCATCCATATCAATTTCCAAAATCTGAACATTGATATCATTGCCTACTTTAGTAAACTCTGATGGGTGAGAGTACCTCTTAGTCCAAGATAGGTCTGAGATGTGTACCATTCCACCAATTCCGTCTTTAAGCTCAACGAATACACCGTATGGAGTAAGGTTTTTCACCTCTCCTGTGTGGTGAGAACCAATAGGGAATAGTTCTGGAATTTTGTCCCATGGATCATCATGTAATTGCTTGATACTTAATGACATCTTTCTTGACTCTTTGTCAAGTGTAACCACCTTAGCTTCAAACTCGTGTCCTAATGTAAAGAAGTCTCTAGCATTAACTGGTTGGTTACTCCATGATACTTCAGATACGTGAATAAGACCTTCAACACCTGGTATTATTTCTAAGAATGCTCCATAGTCTTCTATGTTTACAATCTTACCTTTCACAGTAGCACCTTCAACGATTACTTCGTCAAGTGTATCCCATGGATGAGGCATCAATTGCTTAAGACCTAGAGAAATTCTCTTTTTGTTCTCGTCAAAATCAAGTACTACTACATTGATTTTTTGATTTAATTCAAGTACTTCGTTAGGGTGATTGATTCTACCCCAAGAGATATCAGTGATATAAAGAAGTCCATCGACACCTCCAAGGTCCATAAATGCACCGAAGTCTGTGATGTTCTTAACAACACCTTCAAGAACTTGACCTTTTTCAAGACCAGCAATGATGGTATCTCTTTGGTCAGCAAGGTCACTTTCGATAAGTGCTTTGTGTGAGACTACAGCATTCTTGATGACTTCATTAATCTTAACAACCTTGAACTCCATCTTCTTACCTACATATGAATCATAGTCAATGATAGGCTTGATGTCAATCTGAGATCCTGGAAGGAATGTCTCCAATCCACCACAATCTGCGATAAGTCCACCTTTAGTCTTTGATACTACTGTACCAGTAATGATTTCACCTTTTTCGTATGATCTTACTATAGACTCCCAAGCTCTAAGCAACTTAGCTTTTCTTCTTGAAAGCTTAAGGCGACCTTTTTCATCTTCCTTACTTTCTATATATACTTCTACTGAGTCACCAACTTTTAGATCTGGAGTATCTCTAAATTCAGAAAGAGATATCAATCCATCTGATTTAAACTCAACATCAAGGATAACGTCGCCATCATTAATTGAAGTCACTTTAGCTGAAACTATTTCATTTTCAACTAAGCTACCTAATGATGCTAAATAATCTTTTGAGTAGTTAGCTATTTCTTCGTCGGTATAAGGAAGGATGTTAGTATTTCCTTTTTCCCAATCAAAGTCATCAAATGGAGTCTTGTCTAATAATTCTGCTGGTTTTTCAGAATATTTGTGGAGGGGAGCTGTGGTAACTTCTTCAACTACCTCAGTTGCTACTACCTCTGTATTTATTTCTTCTGCTGCGCTTACATTTGCTTCAGCATTTTCTGGATTCAATTCGTCAGACATAATCAAATCTTGTTTGTATCCTACCTTATAATGTAGGAGGGGTTAAGTAATATTGTTTTCAAAAAAGAGTGCAAATGTACTTTATTTTTTACAAATAGCAAGTCCATGTAGTAACAAGCGTGATAAATAGTCTATTTCGGATAATCTAAATTGTATTTGGAGAGTATAAAAAGAAATGATTACTTTAGAATCCAAAATAAGAAACTACACATGGAGAATAATCCTTGGTTAAAAAATTATCCAGCTGGAGTCCCAGTAAATATAGACCCTGACAAATATGATAACTTACTTGCCTTTGTCAAAGAGCAGTTAGTAAAGTATAGTAGCAGACCAGCATTTGAATGCTTTGGGAAGCGACTTACATTTAAGCAAGTAGATCAAATGTCAGATCAATTTGCTGGTTATCTGCAATATCGAGGCCTCAGGCCAAATGATAAAATTGCTATTATGATGCCAAATTTGCTTCAATTTCCAATAGCATTGTTTGGAGCCATGAAAGCTGGATTAGTTGTGGTCAACACTAACCCACTCTACACATCTAGAGAAATGCTTCATCAGTTTACTGATAGTGAGGTGAAAGGGATTGTCATAGCTGAAAACTTTGCCCATAATCTTGAGAAGATTATCGACAAGACTGATATTGGGGTTGTAGTAACCACAAGTATTGGAGAAATGCTTGGAGCTGTGAAAGGTAGGTTGATCAACTTTGCAGTAAAAACTATAAAAAAGGGTGTACCTAAGTACAGCATTCCGAAAGCTGTTTCATTCAAGTCTGCCTTGTCAGAAGGCAAGAAGCACAGTGTTGAGGCATTTGAGAATCCTGCTCATAGGGTAATAGTACATCAATATACTGGTGGAACCACAGGAGTATCTAAAGGAGCAATGCTGACCAATAGAAATCTTGTGGCCAATATGCTTCAAATGAAGGTATGGTTTGCAGATAAATTCGAAGGGGAAGGTGAAGTAGCACTATGTCCTCTCCCACTCTACCATATTTTTGCCTTTTCAGTTAACTTACTCTCAATGATGAGTTTTGGTGCTATGTCAGTTCTCGTCACTAATCCAAGAGATCTAGATAGCTTAGTAAAAGAGTTTAAAAAGAACAAAATCAATGCTGTGACAGGTGTCAATACCTTGTTTAATGCACTAAATAATCATAAGGAATTTCAAAAACTTGATTTCTCTAATCTAAAAGCTGCAATGGGTGGTGGTACCGCTGTCCAAAAACCAGTAGCAAAGGCCTTCGAGGAATTAACGGGATTGAGGCTCGTAGAAGGCTACGGTATGACGGAGGCTAGTCCAGTAATTACTGCTAATCCATTTAATGGAAATGCTAGACTTGGCACTATTGGTATGCCAATACCTTCGACTGATGTGAGAATCAAAACAGAAAGTGGTGAGATAGGTAAGGTAGGCGATGTCGGTGAAATACAGGTAAAAGGACCACAGGTCATGAAGGGCTACTACAATAGACCAAAGGAGACTGCGGAAACTATCGTTGATGGTTGGTTATGTACTGGGGACATTGGGCTAATGGAGGAAGATGGGTACTTCAGAATAGTGGATAGAAAGAAGGATATGATTCTTGTATCAGGCTTCAATGTCTATCCGAATGAGATTGAAGATGTAGTGGCTGGACATGCAAAGGTCAATGAATGTGCTGCAGTTGGTATTCCTGATGAGAAATCTGGAGAATGTGTAAAACTATATGTTGTAAAAAGTGATAAGTCACTGACACAGGATGAACTCATCGCATACTGCAGAGAAAACTTAACTGGTTACAAAATACCACGGACGGTAGAATTCAGAGAGGAACTGCCAAAAACTAATGTTGGAAAGATACTAAGACGGGTGCTTAGGGATGAAAACCTCTAGGAGGCTTATGTAACAGATCACCATATATAAAGAGGATGTGCTACTTAACTAGCTCTGCTTTGTTAATGGCGTACATCAATCTATTAATGTCTTGATCATTCAACTCAAGTATACCTTTAATGGTGACTTGTTTAGCTGAGTACTTGATGGGTTCTGAGGCATACACTTCCATCACTGTTTCAGGTCCAGCACCACCACAGAAAAAGCACATATTGTAAGGGAAGGCTGAGAATACAAACTCTTTGTGAGACTTGTATCCTTCTACAGGTATGATGTATCCTTTGATGATGATTTCCTGGCCATCAATCGCTTTGATATCATCACCGAACACTGGAACGTCTACATTAAACCCAAGTATCTCATCCATTTGTTTTTTGTAGGTAATCTTGGACAATGTCTTCCAAACATTTTCTGTTTGTGCCATCATTGAAGAAGCCATACATAAGAAGCAAATCAAAATAGTAATATGTTTCATAATGGTAAATGTAGTTTAGAATGCTGGTATTGCACAAGTACTTGGCTGTTATAATGAGGTTAACAGGTGTGAAAATATATAAATTTATTGGTCAATTAGTCCAATTTCCACGTTATGTCATTCGATACTATTCTTGCGAAAGTGTCTTGTGTATGTCTAGTTTATACGCTGAAAAAGCTGGGATAAGGCTAGCAATAATGCCAATTAAGCCTGCAATCAATGCAAACCAAATTACTCCAGGGTGCCAAGGTAAGGTATCCCAAATGTACTGAAACCTGTCTCTGACTTGTCCTGCTGTCATAATATATCCTAAATAGGCTAATACTAGACCTACAACATAGCCAATCAAAGCAATTAGCAATCCCTCAACAATAATCAACAGAAACAAAAATCCTCTTGATGCTCCTTCAACTCTAAGTATCGCCAATTGGTATTTTCTTTTGCGTAATGCATTATACAAAGAAATGAATATACTCAATGACGACACTATACTTATCAAAATCGCCAACCAAGATAAGATCTTGAACCCTATACCCATTCTATCATAAAATTGATTCAAAATCATGGGTGGACTAGCTGCTTGCATGTTTGTATGCTTCTTAATATTTCGCGGTAGGCTAAGCGCTTGGAAATTCTTGTTATTCTTGAACTTGATAAGAATATTTGTCAACTCCTGATCTCCATGTGTAAGTAGGTGGTCTCTGTCATTCATATCAACATGGTGATGGTGGTGGTCGTGATCATCATGATTATGAGCATGGTCAGAGTGGTCAGTATGGTCAGAGTGATTATCCCAAACACTATAAGGGGAGGTCAAAATCAGGTTGTCCAACACCGTGCCTGATGGCTCCAATATGCCTACAACTGTCATCTTGTGCTCGTGTTCCATATCTTCTCCATCATCTAGACCATGAGATGACAAGAAATGGTCTCCTATTGTCATATTTAAGATTGAAGCAACCGCATAGCCTACTGTCACTTCACCTGAGTGAGTCCACAAATTCCCTTGTCCTAGAGCTGCATTATATAGTGTTAATATTTCATAGTCCGTACCAACTATTCTATAGCCTTTATAGTTGTCACCCAAGGCCAATGGCACACTCTGGGCAATCAAAGGATGCTCTGCTTTGAGAAATGGCTTAGCTTCCTCTATTGTGATATTACCAGTAGGGTTGTCAATATGATACATACTACAAAAAATCATCTGGAGGTCACTACCCTTAGCACCAATGACCATATCGATACCAGCCATATTCTTCTCGAATGATTGTTTGACCTGGTCATTGATCAATATTAGATATAAGCTTAGCCCAATACCTAATGCGAACAAGGTGAGATTGAGCAATAGTTGAGCTGGCTCACTCACTACATTCTTCCATGCTACTTGACTTACTTTCATGACGACTTGAGTTGAATCACATTTTCAAAAGAATCCTTGAGTCTTGCATCATGGGTAACTATGACTAGAGTGGCTTGAGTAGCGTTCTGCATGTCTTTCAACACCTTTATGACTTCTTCGGTATTCTTATCATCTAGCGCAGAGGTGGGTTCATCTGCCAATAATACCTTAGGAGATTTGATGCAAGCTCTAGCTATAGATAGCCTTTGTAGCTCTCCTTGCGACATCTCATTTACTTTTGCTTGAAGGCGATGTGAGATACCAAGCAAGTCTGCAATCTCTTCTATCTTTCCACTTTGAGTCCTAACTCCAGATACTTTCAATGCAAGTTCTAGGTTTTCTTTTGCAGATAAGGAAGTCATGAAGTGAGGCTTTTGAAATACTACGCCAAGGTGGTGACCTCTGAAGTTATCTAAGTCTGCATTGCGCTTATTATAAATAGATTCTCCTATAATATTCACCTCACCTTTGGTTGGTTTAAGTAAGCCACCCAATATGTGAAGTAAAGTAGTCTTACCTACTCCTGAATTACCAATGAGCAAGGCAGAGTCACCAGTGTTTAGATCAATGTCTGGAAACTCAATTTGATAACCATTCGAAAACTTATGTAGAACGCTTGATGTCTGTATTGCCAAATTTGAAATGCTTAATCTTTTAATTCTAATCCTGGGTCTCTATTCAGATATTCATCATAAAGCAAGGTCTGCCTGCTTTCGATTGGGATATTCCAACCATTGATAAATACATGAGAAATCCTAGTTTTCATCTCGAAAGGATCACCATCACAAACGAATAGATTTGCTGATTTTCCCTCTTCGATACTACCGACCTTGTCATCAACACCAAATATTTTCGCTGGATTAATCGTGATTGCTTTCAAGGCCTCTTCAACTCCCATACCGTAGTTAGCTGCGAATCCCGCATTAAATGGTAGGTTTCTGACATTCTCAGACTCTGTTGTCCTAATAGCAACGAGTACTCCAGCTTGTTGAAGAAGACCTGCATTCTTATAAGGAGCATCATAACTATCACTAGCTCTTGACGGGTTCTGTAGTATTGGACCAACTATCGCCGGTATATCATACTTTGCCAAGCTATCTGCTACTCTCCAACCTTCTGAAACTCCAGTAAAAATAGCCTTGACACCTTCTTCATTCACCCAGGCTAGTGCCGCTAAGATGTCTTCTTTTTTGTTGACTTCAATAAGTAGTGGCTCATCACCATTTGCAACACTCTCTAAAGCCTCCATCTGAGGATTATAACCTTTATCACCATCTAGCTCTGAGTATACTTTGACATTCTTCCAAAACCCATTGAGTTTGGTTAGAGCCTTCTTCTTATCTTTTTCGATATCTTCATCAGACCTTCTGTCCCATCTACCTCTTCTTCCAGAAGCAGGCCACTTAAGCACACCAGCTTCAAACCCTCCAGACATCTGATCAGGAGTATAGCCCTGCAAGTGAATCAAAGCCGCTTTTCCAGCAAACAAAGAGCCTTCTGGGTAGGTCAATGCTGAAGTCACTCCATTGACTCTCGTGATTGGGATGTGGACAGAACTTGGATTGACTGCAGTAAGAGCTCTCATATGCGGCGTGAACGTTCCTATCTCATTGAAATCTTTGGTCAAACTAATAGAACTAATCTCCGCTAATCCTATCTTACAACCACTGTCAACAAATCCTGGATAGATACGCTTACCTGTGCAATCAATCTCAGTGGCATCTTGAACTTGTAGGTCTCTGCCAATGGCTTTTATGTCATTATTATCTATATGTATGTCACCAGTGATGACTCCATTAGTGATTGTGTAGATTTCTGCATTCTTTAATACAACAGAACCTAAAGTGCTTTTCTGTACCTGCTGTCCAACTAAGGCTATACTTGATAGCAACAGCGCTATGATGATATGTAATTTGTAATTCATATTGCTAGTGATTTAGTGTTGGTGAGAATGAGTTGATACACCTTGCATACAACCTTCTGCTTCGTGGTCATATACTGATTGTTCGTAAAATGCTGGAATCTCTACGGTAGGATCTACATCGACTCTAATATCATCTGGGTCTTCATTGATGTCAAACCTTACCACACCATCAACTATTGTGTATTGTGGTGTACCATAAATGGACAGTGGATGCCCTTTAAAAATGACGATATCTCCATCCTTTCCGACTTTGATACTTCCTACCCTATCATCTATTCCGAGTTGTATGGCTGGATTGATGGTAATGAGTTTTAGCGCTTCATTGTCAGTCAAGTCACCATATCGTTGAGTCTTAGCAGCCTCATGATAAAGATGCCTGATCAACTCTCTCGAATCTGAGTTAATGGAAGTGATGACATTATTTCTAGTCAAAATCGTAGCATTGTAGGCAGTCGAATAGTATACCTCAAACTTATAGGCCCACCAATCAGAGAAGACAGAAGCATAGGCTCCAAACTCTGCTAATTCAGGAGCTACCTTAAAGCCTTCATTGACATGCTGGAAACAAATCTTGTCCACACCATAGTCTTCTAAGACATTCATCAACATGAGGATTTCATCGGCTCTATACGAGTGACAGTGAATAATAATCTTACCATCCAAAATATCTGCCAAGGTTTCTAATCTTAAGCTATACTCAGGCATTTGACCTGTTGTTCCAGCCTTGGCTTTTTTAGCCTTGTATTCTTTAGCTGCTGCAAATGACCTCCGAAATTCTTGTTCGATACCCATCCTGGTTCGTGGAGCTACATTTTTACCTTCTCCATGCACCCTCATTGGGTTCTCTCCGAGAGCAAATTTGATTGTTCGCGGGGCATCCTTCATCCTCCAATTTTCTGGATCAAGGTCTCCCCATCTATGCTTAATCGTCTCACATTGACCTCCAATTGCATTCGCTGAACCATGCATTGCGTGGGAGATTGTCACTCCACCAGCTAGGGCTCTATAGAGGCCAACATCAAAGGGATTGATTGCATCACCTACCCAAACTTCTGCAGTTACAGGGTTAGTAGCTTCATTGACGGCATCTATACCTATATGACTGTGAGCATCAACAATGCCAGGCATGACATACATCCCTTCTGCATCTATTTCTGTAATATTACTTGCTGATAAACCTTCTCCAATTTGGCTTATTTTACCATTTCTGATGAGGATGTCAGTCTGTTCTTTGATCCCATCTTCTATAGTGATGACGGTACCATTTTTAATTAAAATATCACCAGTAGACTGACCAAATACTTGAAGCGTAAGGGCTATAATGCTGGCAATAAGATATAATCTACTTCTTTGTTGCATAATTTGTCTTTATTCTGGTGAACTAACTTTATTTGCTGAAATTGGAAATGCACCGTATTCTCCGAGGCTAACTGAGCCTCCCATTGTTTCGGAATCGGTGAATTGCAATGAAAATGATAGTGGCATCGTAAATCCATCATCCGTCATATCGAACCCATACTCTAAGGTATTACCACTTAGTGACACATCTTCATTGATTTCTGGATCACTTGGATCGTCAGATGAGGCAGTATATATGGTGTAACTATCTCCTACCTTTTCTATCTTGATAGTCCCTGTCTCTTTACCACCTGGAGTATCAAGGCTAAAATCCCAGACACCTTCGATAGCAAGGCTTTCGTCAGCAGGTTTGTCTTCTTTAGTCTTGACTTCATACTCATAGGTCTCTGATCCTACGACCATCATTCTGATATTGGACTTCTCATCAAAGTACGGAGCATCAGTTATCATTAAGTTACTAAACTTACCTTTGGTGACACTACCTGCTACATCTGCAATCCCTAACATTGTTGCTGCATTGATTGTCAAAGCATCAATGGCACCTTGCTCTGTTAATCCGCTGTCAATAAGTCTTTTCAGATTCTTTTTTAAGTCATTACCAGTATCACTCCCCAAAGAGAAGGCAAATGGGACTGACTTACTTTCTAAATAGGAAGCAAGGCTCATTCTCTGTTTATAGGCCTTCATCCTTCTTTCTGTCAAGGCTTTTACTTCCTCACTTACTTCTTGGGCAGTGGAATCTTGTTTTTCTTCTTTGATTTCTTTTGGTAGTGCAATGCTAAGTGCAAGAGGTATATTTTCTTTTAAAATTAGGTCTTCTAATCCAGCGATATCTTCAATTCCTACCAAATTCATGTTGAAACCTAATTCTTTCTTAAGCCGGATAGCTCTCAGTGTATTCAATTTCTTTTCTGGGTAGAAGTACATAGTCTGCTGCTTCAGTGTAAGTGGTACTAAGGCCTCGATAGCATCAGAGGAAGATGGCATCTGGGCATTAGCTGATGATCTGGAGTAGGTGTCTTTGTTTTTCTTGAGTACTTCTGCATTTCTGTAGAGATCTCTGAACTTAGCCATGATACCTATGATGGTAGCTGGGTAGATTCCACTAGCTGCTTCAAACTGTCCAAATTGGTTAGTTTTATCTGTAAACACCCTCTTTGACTTATCGTCAACCAATAGCGCTATAGTTGTCGATCCTGGAAGCATCCCATACTTATTAGCTATCTGGCTGATGGCATATCCATTGTCCCTCAACTTTGAAAAATCAGGTGTACTACTTGCAATCAAATCTTGAGCAGACAAATCTGGTGTGATCCCTGCCTCTTTATCCGGCGGCATACCTGGAAATTTGATTTCTACCTTTTCTTTATTCTCTGATTTCTTAATTCCATAATGGGACAACACATCGATAAAGGCTGGATAGACATACATAGAATCAGCCTCTAATTGTATTGCTCCTTTAGGTCTTTTCAATGACTTACCTACCTGTACTATGAATCCATCATTCAGGTGAATGTTTGTCATTTTCGGTGTTCCGTCTTCTACTAAGTAGACATCTTGAAGGAAGTATGAGGAAGAAACTTGAGGATACTTGTCGTAATCAACTTGACCCTTTAGAATTATCTGCAAAAATAGGAAGCAGACAACGGTGAGAATTATTTGTTTCATTCTATTTGGTTAAAATTTCCATGATCAACATAAAGAATAGCCAATTTAATTGAAAATATGGACAAAGAAGAGTTGATAATTTATAAATCGAAGTATTGCAGTCTAGTTAAGATGTCGCAAAATGACCATATTAACAATAGTTATAATTTGTATTTTAGTATCTTTGAGTGTTTTAGCTTGCAATATTTAGAACATACTATTTTTGAAAATTTATCATATTATAGAAAGTCTACAGCGGAAGTATATTTACATACTTTTATTAGTGTTTACATTCTTGCTCTATGGCAATACCCTTGGCCATCAGTATGCACAAGATGATGCAATTGTCATAACAGATAATATGTTTACTCAAGATGGAGTATCTGGTATATCTGGTCATCTTACTAATGATACTTTTTATGGTTTTTTTAAAAAAGAAGGTAAGGCAAAGCTAGTAAGTGGGGGAAGGTATAGACCACTGACACCAATCATGTTCTGTTTGGAATATGAGGCCTTTGGTCTCAATCCATTTGTCAGTCATTTGATTAATATCTTGATGTACTGGGTATTATGCATTGCCATTTTCAGCCTCTTAGCCCTTCTTTTTGCTCAATCGAAATCTATTGATC
The DNA here is from genome assembly GCA_020631405.1 of Saprospiraceae bacterium. Taxonomy (GTDB): domain Bacteria; phylum Bacteroidota; class Bacteroidia; order Chitinophagales; family Saprospiraceae; genus JAHDHH01. Next base: position 43,025 of record JAHDHH010000022.1, on the reverse strand, counting down.
AGCCTACAAGTCTGGCTTTGATTATTACACTGCTTTTTCTTGCTCACCCTGTACATACTGAGGCTGTAGCAAATATCAAAGGTAGAGACGAAATCATGGCGATGCTAGGTGCTGTACTTGCATTCTGGGCTAGTATCAAGTATTTTGACACAGGTAGCTTTAAGTATGTAGCGCTTGGCACTCTTTCAATCTTTTTCGGATTGTTAAGTAAGGAGAACACTATTACCTTCCTTGCTGTCATTCCACTTGGTCTATTTCATTTTAGAGTACTATTTAATAAGAAGAACATACTCCCTGTTGCTGGAATAGTTGTTGGGATCTTAGTATTTCTGGTGATTAGGACAAGTATCCTTGGATTTGACCTTGGCGGCAAACCAATGGAGCTAATGAATAATCCTTTCTTGGCATGGAATGGGAGTAGTTATGACCAGTTTAGCTTTTCAGAAAAGGCTGGCAATATATTAATCTGTCTTGGTCAATACTTAAGGCTTATGGCCTGGCCTTCAGCACTCATCCATGACTACTATCCACGAAGTATTGGGATTGTCTCTTTAACTGACTGGAAGGCTATACTTAGTTTGCTTATTCATATTCTGATGCTCATTGCAATAGTCCTGTATTGGAAGAAAAACACACTTGTGAGCTTCGGCATTGCATACTACTTTGTGACGCTATCCATAGTTTCAAATATTGTATTTCCAATTGGGACCAACATGAGTGAACGGTTTTTATTCATGCCGTCGCTAGGTCTCCTTATTGCATTAGTTGGCGGTTTGAAATCTTTGGATAGAAAAGTAATGACAATAGTAGTCGCTTGCCTTTTCTTAGGTTTTAGTATTAGAACTATTACACGTAATCCTGTTTGGTACGATGACTTTACACTATTTACCACTGACGTAAGACAAGGTACACGTAGCGCCAAACTACTCAATGCAGCAGGGGGAGTTATTATAACTAAGTATGTATCAGAGCCTGATAGTCCAGCAAAGTCTAAGGCGCTAAAAGAGGCAATAGGATACCTCAATCAAGCACTAGAAATACATCCTACATACAAAAATCCTTTCTTGCTATTGGGCAATGGGTATTATTACTTGAAGGATTATGACAATGCAATAGCATCTTATGAAGCAGCTCTAAGGCTAGATCCAGACTTCAAGGACGCTATGACAAACCTGCCTATCGTCCTCAGAGATGCAGCAAGGCACTACGGTGAGAAAGAACAAAATGTACAAAAAGCACTTACCTATCTCAAACAATCAATACAGCTAAGTCCTGATGACATCGAAACCATGCGATTGTTAGGGATAAGTTATGGGATAACTGGAGATCATGCAAATGCTATTAAATATTTCAAAAAAGTGGCTGATAAGTCCCCAAGTAATGCCTCTGCCTTCGTTAATCTAGGTATAGCTTATAAGAATGCTGGAGATCAGGAGAATGCAAGAATACAATTCGAACAAGCTGTGTCAATAGACCCAGCTGCGCTAAACCATATGCAACAAAATCAATGATAAGAGTACTACTATTACTATTACTTCCAAGCCTAATGTTAGGACAGACACTCAGTAGCACGAGTGATGCTGACAAGTGGGCTACAAGTAAGATGGAAGCTATGTCTCTAGAGGAGAAGATAGGCCAGTTGTTCATGATTAGAGCTTTCAGTAACAAGGGGGCTTCACATGAAAAAGCCCTTTTAGATTTTGTAAAGAAGCACCATGTAGGTGGGTTTTGTTTTTTTCAAGGTGATCCTGAAACACAGGCAAGAATCACTAACACTCTTCAAAAAAGCACTAAGACTCCACTTTTCGTAGCTATAGATGGCGAATGGGGATTGGGCATGAGATTTCCAAAATCGACCTTGTCATTTCCTAGGCAATTGACCCTTGGAGCTATCAATGATAATAGCCTCATCCATGAAATGGGCTATGAAGTAGCTAGACAACTTCTCAGGATTGGAGTGAATATCAACTTTGCCCCAGTGGTGGACATCAATAACAATCCAAATAACCCAGTAATCAATACTCGATCGTTTGGCGAGGATCTGTATAATGTTGGCGCCAAGAGTTATGCTTATATGAAGGGAATGCAGGAAGGCGGTTTGATAGCTTGTGCCAAGCACTTTCCTGGACATGGTGATACTGATGTAGACTCTCACTATGACCTACCAGTCTTGACCTTTGACAAAACTAGACTTGATTCCCTGGAGCTTGCTCCATTCAAAATGATGTCAGAATTAGGTATCAAGAGTATGATGTCAGCTCATCTCCATGTACCCAGTATAGATAGCAGGCCAAATCGGCCAACCACACTCTCTAGTAATGCGGTTGATGGGATATTAAGAAAACAAATTGGATTCGATGGGCTGATATTCACTGATGCCTTAGATATGAAAGGAGTCGCTAAGTACTTCGAACCTGGTGAGACAGAAGTAGAGGCAATCTTAGCTGGCAATGATGTCTTACTCCTACCATTAGATGTACCAAAGGCGGTCATCAAAATCAAAGAAGCAATCAAGTCTGGAGTATTGACAGAAGCTCGAATCAATAGAAGTGTCCATAGAATCCTAAAGGCAAAGTACGATGCTGACCTTGTAGAAACTCAGGTGGTACATGACTTGGGCGGACTAATGGAAGACATTAATGGCGTCGAAGGAACACTGCTCAAGGAGGTATTGACAGAAAAATCTCTAACTCTGGTAAAAAATGACTTGAACCTAGTTCCGATAAAAAGAGTGCAAGACAAAAAATTCACTAGTCTGAGTCTAGGAGCTAGCAAAGAGACAGCTTTCCAAGCTAGGCTTAGCTCTTATGCTCAGTTTACATCGTATCAACGTGGCAAAGTAATCAGCGAATCAGATAGGATAAGTCTTATTAACAAGTTAGCAGTCTCAGATATAGTATTTGTTAGTATCCACGATATGAGCAATTATGCATCGAAAGACTATGGTATTACTCAAGATCAACTTGATTTGCTCTTTGCCTTATCAGCTCGAACCAAAGTGGTATTGACTATTTTTGGCTCTCCATATGCCTTGAGAAATTTTGATGGCATGAAGACTGTCTTGATGGCATATGAAGAACACGACATAGCCCAAGACAAGGCAGCGCAAGCTCTCTTTGGGGTATTTAGCATAGAGGGCAAGCTACCTATTACGGCAAGTCCTGCCTTTCCATTCGGCACTCAACATATCACAAGCAATCTCCGAAGAATGGGCTATGACATCCCAGAACGCGTTGGCATCAATTCTACGCAACTTGCATCATTAGATAGCTTAATCAAGGATATGATAGCTAAGAAAGGGGCTCCAGGGTGCCAAATACTTATTGCAAAGGATAGAAAAATCATTTACAACAAAGCCTTTGGCCACTATACCTATGACAACAAAGAAGATGTCACCGTAGAATCACTCTATGATGTAGCTTCTGTGACTAAGATACTGGCCTCGACTATCAGTCTTATGACTCTCAAAGACAAAAACGTGTGGGATGAAAATATGCCACTCAAAGCATACATCGCAGATCTCGATACAACTAATAAGTCTACTATCATTTGTAAAGATGTACTCTCCCACCATGCTCAACTGGCTGGTTGGATTCCTTTCTACAAACATACCATGGACGAAGAAGGCAAAGACTACCTACCTAACTACTACTGTGATACTGCTAAACCAGGATTTGACGTCAAGGTCTGTGAAAACTTATTCATGACTAATGCCTTTTTGGATTCAATCAGAAATAGGATCTATGTCAGTGAACTGAAATCCGAAAAAAAATATAAGTACAGTGATATAGGCTTCTACCTATTTCAAGATATCATAGAACAAGAGAGTGGATTTACTTTAGATAAATATTGTGACTTTAAGTTCTACAGACCTATGGGTCTTACTAATATTGGGTTCAACCCTCTAAGCAGGTTTCCAACTTCAGAGATCGTACCTAGTGAAAAGGATGACTATTTTAGGAATACAGTAGTCAGAGGGTATGTGCATGATATGGGTGCTGCCATGCTCGGTGGAGTCGGAGGACATGCAGGCCTATTCTCTAATGCTGAAGACTTATCAATCTTGATGCAAATGCTGCTCAATGGTGGATCCTATGGAGGTCAAGAATATATCAAACCAGAAACAGTCAGACTCTTTACCACTAGGTATGATGGATCTACTCGTAGAGGTCTAGGGTTTGACATGAAAGAACTTAATAGTGACAAGACTGAAAACATGGCCGAAGAAGCTTCTGCTCGTACTTTCGGACATTTAGGGTTTACAGGAACAGCAGTATGGGCTGACCCAGAATATGATTTGATTTTTATATTTTTATCAAATCGAACCTATCCTTCCATGAACAATAAAGTTTTCTCAAAAAATAATTACCGACCAAAAGCCATGTCAATAGTCTACAATGCCATGGATGCTTATGTGAATAATGTAGCAGCGACTAACTAATGAGGCTCCCATTTCAACTAGCAAGAAGATATCTATTTGGCAAAAAATCCACAAATGCCATCAACTTGATCTCAGGCATATCGATATTTGGTCTGACAATCGGCACTGCTGCACTCATCATCATTCTATCTGTATTTAATGGTTTTGAAAGTTTACTCAGTGGAGTGTTCAATGCCTTTAATCCTGATATCGAAGTAACTCCAAAGGTAGGAAAGGCAATGCCCGTAGACACCTTGTTTTTACAATCTCTAGCTGAGCAAGATGGAGTGATAGACTACTCAGTTTGCATCGAGGACCTTGCCTTATTTCAATATGAAGACATCCAAGAAATTGGGAAACTCAAAGGCGTGGACAAACACTACACCTCTGTAACTAGCCTAGATACGTGTTTGCTTTATGGCAACTTCCAATATGAAAGAAGTGGTGTCCAGAAAGGCATCATTGGGACTGGCCTACGGAATAAACTAGGTATGCAGATCAATCAATCCTTAAACCCTCTGACGGTATTTACTATACTCAAAAAGCCACGTGCAGGCAGAGAATTCAATAAGCAAGCAATGTACCCAGCGGGAGTATTCAGTGTGCAGAGTGATGTCGACTATGAATACATGATAGGTAGTTATGCCATGGCATCTCGACTATTCGAAAAACCTAATCAATTTACTAGCATAGAAGTTAAGCTATCAGAAGGCGTCGATGAAAATAGGATAACAGAGCAACTCAGGCAAGCCTATCCAGAGTACGTCTTCAAAACCAGGTATGAGCAAGACGAAGCCTTTCTCAAAATACTCAATATTGAAAAATGGATAGCCTTTCTGATTGTAAGCTTGACGATGATCTTAATAGCATTCAACTTAGTAGGTAGCCTTTGGATGATAATCCTAGAAAAGAAAAAAGATTTCTCTGTACTCAAGGCTATGGGATTTACAAAGCAGCAAATATTCAACACTGTATTATTGAAAGGGATGCTCATGTGCTGTCTTGGTATTGGGTTTGGATTCCTAATTGCACTAGGCTTTACAGCTATCCAAAAATCTATGGGTGTCATTAGCATCCCAGACAGCTTTATGATACCAAACTATCCGATACAATTAAGAATTGGAGACTTCGTAATAGTCTTATTTACTGTACTATTTGTTGGATTTCTGGGTAGCCTCTTGCCAGCGAGAAGGGCTAGTCAGATTACAGCTAATGTGAATAGCTTCTAGTCAATTTCCTTTCTCTACTAATCATGCTTTAATACCATTGCCATGTGTGGGATATCGTCCTCTAGGTATTCTTCCCCAACTACTCGGAAGCCTAGCTTTTGATAAAACCCTAGAGCATATACCTGGGCAGAAATCTTGATATCATAGTCAGGGTATGCATCAAGGCAAACTTTAATAGCCTCTTCCATAAGTGGTGTGCCAAGACGCTTCCCCCTAGCTAGTGAAGAGGTAATGACTCTACCTATAGATGTATAGCCATCATAGCTTACTTGACTAGGGACGACTCTAGCGTAGGCTTGGAGCTTACCTCCCTGGTCATAACCACAGACATGGATCGACACTTGGTCTTTGTCGTCAGCATCAAGGTAAGGACAATCTTGCTCTACAATGAATACCTCTTGCCTTAACTGGAGTATGCTATAGAGCTCTGCAGTGGTCAATTCAGCCCATGGTCTTGAAGTGAATGTCAGTTGCATTAGATTAATGGATGAGGTCAAACTGATACGATCCGTAAATCCCAAAATGACTTTGATTTTGCGTAATATCTTCGAACTCTACACACTGTATCCCTTGAGTAAAAAAGATGTGGTCGTAAGGAAGGTCAAGTGAGGATAAAGGAATTGAACGTCTACTATTCTTGAGACCTGTCTCAGACCTAAACTGTCTGATTTCGTTAGACCAATACACTAAGTTGAAATCACCTAATACAATAGTCGGAATCCTAGTGCCCTTAACCACTTCTGCTATAGCACTTAGTATAGACTTAGCATCAGCAAGGCCTTGTTTATTAATAGATTGTGAGAGATAACTGCTGATCAGCCTTACCTTTCTATTATTCTTTTCAAAGGTCACGCCTAGCAATGGTGTTTGACTATTGTGATAGGTCTGATTCGACTTAAATTCTGTCTTAGAATATAGCGCCTTGCCAAATGGATTAATCTTCACTATAGTAGCATCATACGGATAGTCATTGGCTAGCCTTGTCTTGAGAAAGGCATTCCACTCAGGAGTTACCTCTTGGAAACTTATAATATCTGGGTCATACGCCAGTATGTCTTTGATTGCATTCTCATAGTTACCTGATATTGAAGACAAGTTGAGGTGCAAGACTTTGAATGACGGTAGATTATTACTATTTGGAAATACAATAGAACCATTTGACTCCCCTTTGAGAAACAAGCTCAGTAATGCACAACAGAATAGTCCAGCATACATCACCTTAGTTTGCTTTAATAGGAGACTTAATAATCCTACCCCTAACAACCCAAACATGACTAGGACTGCTCTATCCGATAGCTTTTTGGCAATGCCAATATCCAATGGAAAAATACATAGGAGGAGGATTCCTACTATAAGAATGATGATAATATATTGTATCTTATTATTCAATTACTTGCGTCTGTACTGCAAATGTATCTAATCGAGATAATCTGCTAATACACAAACGACTTTTTTTGTCTTAACATCGCCATCTGAGTGGAATACTTTAACGAAAAGGATGTAAATGCCAAGATTTCCAATACTGCCATCGTCTAAAGTACCGTCCCAAAGCAGAAAGTCTTCACTACTGAGTAATCTATTGTTTGACAATATTCTTTTGAGTTGACCTCGAGTATCAAATATCTGTACTGTACAGAGGTATCCAGGTTTGTCTAAGTTAAACAGAATCTCCAATTGGTCGCCATCACTATCGCCATTTGGACTAAATGTCGTATTCGGTAAATACACAAAGTCATCAGGTGCTTCGCCAAAGACCACCGCATTAGAATTAGCATAACCCGGTGAAGCAAAATTGACACCCTCGCTAGCTGAATACCAATTGTCAACCTCCACAGCATCAATAGCATAGGAGATTCTCTCTAAGGAAACTCCCTCTGTATCATCAATTAATTCTAAATGCAAATCTTCTTCGTAGTCGAAGGACTCAAAGGGAACCTTAACTCCATCTCTGAACACTCCCAAAGTCACATTACCATCAGCGTTATTAAAACTAGGTATTTCTCTTAATAAAAAGTTCGCCGTGTCTGGATAAGCATATCTCGAAAACATGCCAGTGGTATCATCTGAGATAGCAAGATATTGTCCTGGAAGCAATAAGAGATCAGTGTCAAAAGGCTCTTCTTCTTCAGGTTTAGTCACATTTTCCAAATAGACATTGGCTAGGCTGAGCACCTTATCAGTTACGTTGACTATTTCCACAAAATCCTCCATATCAATATACGGGTCAAATAGAATCTCAGAAAGCTTAAGATCACCTTCCACAGGCTCTTCTGGAATCAGAAATAAAACCTCTGTTGTATTCATACTATTACCTGCTATATCTGTTACACCTGATACTGTCAATGTCAATGCTGTGCTAAATGGAAGACCTGGTTCAAAAGAAAGATTGGCATATCCTGGGTTGTCAGGACTGAACACTACCAAATCAGGCGAAATACTACCTGGGTTCACAACATAATTATTCACATCTTTAATGCTTTCAGTATCCATAGCCTCATCAAATGTCAACCCTACCACAGTCGGGAATAGTACTCTGACATCTGTCAAGACAGGTGGAGTTACATCAGGCAAGTCTTCTTCTATGAGCAAATCATCAAAAAACACCTTTGCTGTATTACTACTGGTAACCTTTGATTCAATCCCAAAATATGTCAGGCTAGACATGTCATGGGTATTGTCAAACACAGAGAATTGAGTTGAAAATGGACCGTCATTGAATGACATAGTGCAAATCCAATTGTCACCAGCATCCTTCGTTACTTTAAAGATAAATTCAGCCGGATCTCCACCTAGTGACCCTAGTGTCCCTACTGCAAGGGTCGTTTCCACTCCCATATCTACCCTATTGAAATTGATTGCATCGTCGCTGCCATTCTCTCCGAATCTCAGGAGATAACCATTGGCTAATGTGACATCTGGCATATCTAAGGCTAGATAAATTGCACCATTATTATTAGCTGAAGGTGCAAAGTCATAGAGTGCATATCCACTCCATCTTACTGAATCTGGAAAACTAACACTACTAAACAAGGCTGATGTCTTAGCTGCACTAGCGTTGAGCTGGAGTTGCATATCGGCATTGACAATAAAGTCATCAACATCACCAAACCACTCAGGGTCTACTGTGAAATTACCATCGCTAAAGTCGTCAGACCATTGCGCAACACTACACATCGCTTGCAGGCCAATAAGAAGGCAAAGTAAATATCTCAAATTAGGCACGGGTATTGATTAAATATAAAATGTCAAAATAAGTAGAAATGCTAAGAGTAGGCTAACTTCCAAAGTAATTTTCTGCTAAAGTTGATTTAATTACAAAAGGTTTAGCATTATTGACCAAAACAGATAATATTTGCAAAGCCAAATAATATTTGGTTTGAATTAAAAAGATATCTCTATGAAAGTTGCAGTTGTAGGTGCTACAGGTCTTGTTGGTAATGTTATTTTGAAGCTCTTGGCAGAGAGAAATTTTCCAGTCGACGAATTACTCTTAGTTGCCTCGCCTAAGTCAGTAGGTAAGCTTATTCCATTTATGGGAAAAGATGTGCCTGTGATTGGAATTGATGACGCTATTAGCCAAAGCCCAGACTTTGCAATATTCTCAGCAGGAGGAAGTACTTCCAAACAATATGCTGAGGCGTTTGCAGCAGCAGGCAGTATCGTCATAGACAATAGTAGCGCATGGAGGAGTGATCCAACTAAGCCTCTAGTGGTGGCAGGAGTTAATGATGACCATATCCTTGGTGAGCATAAGATCATTGCTAATCCAAACTGTAGTACTATGCAGTTAATGGTGGCACTTGCTCCACTTCATCAGAAGTACAAGATTAAAAGACTTGTCATTAGTACATATCAGTCATTTACTGGGACAGGAAAGCAAGCCGTAGACCAATATGAATCCGAGAAGTCAACTGACACTTACGACAAAGAGACTGCAGCTTATCCACACAAGATTTTTGCCAATTGTATCCCACATTGCGGAGATTTTGACGAGGATGGATATACCACAGAAGAAAGAAAGTTAGAAAACGAAACCAAGAAAATTCTCAATGATTCTTCAATAAAAATCACAGCAACTGCTGTCAGAGTTCCAGTATTTGGAGGGCATTCGGAAGCAGTCAATATAGAATTCGAACACGACTATGACCTGTCGGAAGTCAAATCAATCCTTGAAGCCACAGAAGGACTCATAGTTCAAGATAGCCCTTCAACAAATGAGTACCCTATGCCACTCAATGCTTACGAAACAGATCCAGTATATGTGGGTAGGCTAAGACGTGATACTAGTGTCCAAAGTGGACTCAACCTTTGGGTCGTAGCAGACAATCTTAGAAAAGGCGCAGCTACTAATACTATTGAAATAGTTGAAAATCTTATCAAATCAGGTAGAGTATAGCCTTAGATTTTCAAATGTTTTTGCTATAAATCCTCATTGACATCTTCAATGAGGATCCATCCTGTTTTATGTAGGATAGTCATTGTTGATTATATCAACCCAATCCATTTTTAGTTTGCTAATAATAATTGTTAAGTAAAAAGGCTTTTTACTTTAACGGGATATCCGCAATTATTTTCTACCTTAAATTTTGAACCATATTTAGTCCCAACTATATAGATTATGAATACTAAGCTGAACAATAAAAATGTCCTCATTACAGCTGGAGCACAAGGAATAGGCGATGCCATCACCCTACAATTTATAGAACAAGGTGCCAATGTTGCCATACATTACTTTTCGAGTTCAGACAGAGCTGAGCAGTTGAAGCAAATTGCAATCGACAAAGGTCTCAAAGCTGTAACCATCAAAGGTGACCTTACTCAAGAAAGTGATGCACAAGCCGCAGTGGCTGAGACAGTCAATGCTCTAGGCGGTTTAGACATCTTGATTAACAATGCAGGTTCTCTAGTGGCCAGAAAGCGATTGGAAGAAATCGAAACTACCTTTTGGAATAAGGTTATGGACATCAACCTGACCTCAATGATGTATGTGACAAGGGCAGCTGCACCCTACCTAACTGCACATGAGCACAGTAGTATAGTCAATCTCGCCTCACTAGCTGGACGAAAGGGCGGTCACGCAGGATCACTAGCTTACTCCACTAGCAAGGGTGCCATCCTTACCTTTACCAGAGCACTGTCATCTGAACTTGGACCGAGTGGGGTCAGAGTCAATGCTGTAGCTCCAGGACTTATACTAGGTACGGCATTCCATAATACACATACCACTAAAGAGTCTGCTGCCAAAACAGTCCAAGGCATACCTGTCCAGCGAGCTGGGAACGCCGACGATGTGGCTAGAGCAGTGCTTTATCTTGCATCAGAATACGATGGTTTCATTTCAGGTGCCACACTAGACATCAACGGTGGATCATACAATATGTAACCAACCTCAAAATAACACCAATGAAAAAGCTGCTAAAATTTCTCCTATCTTTTGGACCAGGTATTTTCGCTATTGGCTATACAATCGGGACTGGAAGTGTGACTTCTATGATTGTAGCTGGCAATGATTTTGGGATGGATCTCTTATGGGTCTTACTATTTAGTTGTCTGTTTTCAGGAGTACTGATTTACGTGTCTGGGAGCTACTACCTCTACACCCAAGAGACTATATTGCATGGTATCAAAAAGCACCTACCCATAGGTAAACTTATTGCTATCGCAATCATTGTAATGGTAGGAATTGGGCAGTGGAATTCGCTAATTGGGATCTTAGGAATAACCTCCAATGTGATTTTCGAAATACTCTTGCTAAACTTTCCCAGTCTGGCAGAACACAAGTATGGTGTTGTCCTAGGGCTTGCTATCCTCATAATTGGAATATTCTATGCTTTACTCGTCCAGGGTAACTACAGCATATTTGAAAAAGTGCTTGCATTCTTTGTCTCCATGATGGGAATGTCTTTTCTATTCACTTTGTTTTTCGTGTTACCACAGCCTACAGAAGTCATCCTGGGATTAGTACCCACTATTCCTCAGGTAGAAGGAGCAGGTATACTCATCGCAGCCTTTGTAGGCACAACTATGGCGGCAGCGACTTTTTTATCAAGACCCTTATTTATTCAAGGGAAGGGATGGACAATGGATGATTTCAACATACAAAGAAATGACTCTATCATAGCAGGTACGCTTATCTTTATCATTAGTGGGTCTATCATGGCTGTGGCAAGCGGTAGTCTGCATGGTCAAGGTCTAAAAATTACCCATGTTTTGGATATGTCTAAATCTCTAGAGCCCTCCGTAGGCAAGTTTGCAGTAAGTATCTTCTTTGCGGGTACATTGAGTGCAGGACTTTCAAGTATATTTCCATGTCTGATGATAGTACCATTGATGCTAGGTGACTACAATAGTGGCAAGTTAGATGTCAAATCAAATAGGTTTAAAATTATCACAGGGATAGCAAGCGTACTAGCTTTGACAGTACCAATTTTTGGGTTCAACCCAATAAAGGGGCAGATCATAACTCAAGTCTTCAATGTATTCGGACTACCACTCGTGGTTATGAGTCTACTCTTCTTATGGAATAGAAAACATATAAACCTGCCAAAACAACGAACACTGACCAATATAGTCATGGGTGCAGCTTTTATATTCTCACTAATCATTATGGCTAATGGGCTCAAAGATATTTTCAGCTAGGTATTTGCAAATATGACTACACGACAAAACAGTAGTGTTCTCTTCATCATGGGAGTCAGTGGCTCCGGGAAGACACACATTGGTCAATTACTTGCCAAAGCATTGGACATCAGCTTTATTGATGCTGACGACTACCATTCACAATCAAGCATTGATAAGATGTCAACTGGCATTCCTCTTACAGATGCAGATAGGTATCCATGGCTAGATCGCTTACATCAGATTGCACAACGTCATCTAGATATTGGATGTGTGATTGCCTGCTCAGCATTAAAGGCTAGTTATCGTCAGCGTCTCTCAACTGATATTAGTCAGAAAGTATCTTGGATTTACTTGAAAGGCGACTTTGACATAATCTACACTAGAATGCAACACCGCAAAGACCATTTTATGGGGGCAGAAATGCTTAAGTCTCAGTTTGACACCATGGAGGAGCCAGAGGATGCCTTAGTTGTCAATATCGAAGATAGCGCCGAAGCAATCGTAAGTACAATTAAAAACAAACTAAACATGAAGGCCGAAATAGGAGTCATAGGTATGGGAGTCATGGGCAAGAGCCTGAGTCGTAATTTAGCAAGAAATGGATTCTCTATTGCACTGTACAATCGTCATGTAGATGGCCTTGAAGAAGATGTCGCAGCTAACTTCAAGTCTGCTCATTCAGAATTAGTTTCTGCCCTGGCCTTTGATGATTTAGAATCATTTGTCGAATCTTTGGCATCCCCTAGGAAAATATTGTTAATGGTCAATGCTGGTGCTGCCGTAGATGCAGTGATTCAGAGTCTTATTGACTACCTTGATCCTGAAGACATCATCCTAGATGCTGGCAATTCTCATTATCTGGAGACTAATCGTCGTTTACAGATGCTAGAGAGCAAGGGTATCTACTTCATCGGAACTGGAGTCTCAGGTGGGGAGAAAGGAGCTCTCTTAGGACCATCGATCATGCCATCTGGAGTGTATGAAGCCTATCAAAAAGTAGAGCAATATCTCACGACTATAGCTGCAAAGGATAGTAATCAAGAGCCTTGCTGCACCTATGTAGGGCGGCAAGGGAGTGGGCATTTCGTGAAAATGATCCACAATGGTATAGAGTATGCAGAAATGCAACTGCTTGCCGAGTGTTATGCTATTCTCAAAAATCAAGGTATGACTAACCCACAAATGGCAGACACCATGGAAGCTTGGAAGCCCGACTGTGATAGTTATCTCTTAGGTATCACAATTGATATCTTAAGAAAGAAAGAAGCTGGCAGCTACCTGCTAGACCAAGTCTTGGATCAAGCCGCTAACAAAGGCACTGGAAAATGGGCAACAAGCACTGTAGCAGACAGTGGTGAAGCTGCAACTATGATTCCAACCGCTCTTTTTGCAAGGTATCTCTCTGCTTTCAAAACAAAACGACAGGAGGCCGAAGCCTTGTTCACATCAAATAAACAGTCAAATAGTATTTCGACAAGTGTGCTTAGAGATGCCTACCAATTTGCTAGAATCATCAACCACCATCAAGGATTTAGTCTAATCGACAGTGTCTCTGCAGAACATGATTGGAATGTCAATCTCAGTGAGATAGCTAGGATATGGTCCGAAGGATGTATCATTAAATCTGATTTGATTAAGCAGTTAGTTAATACATTCAAGCAGGGAGGTAGTATTATGTTCAATACACCTTGGAGTACTACACTTTCTCAAGGGTATGCCTCGATTCAATCTGTTGTAATTGAGAGTGTACAGAGTCAATTGCATACTCCTTGTCTATCTGAAGCTCTCAGCTACTTCAATGGGATGAAGATAGGTAGTGGATCAGCAAATTTAATCCAAGCTCAAAGAGATTACTTCGGTGCTCACACTTACAAAAGGATCGATGACCCGAAAGGTAAAAGTCATCATTCAGATTGGACTACAACCACTGACTAGAGAATTAACAAATCAGAAGAAGGCGAGTCTCTCCAGATTGTTCGACAGGAGCACGATGGATGCAAGGTAATACAGGGCTCTCAGGGTGGTCAACTGCTAGCCTCCAGACATTACCAATACCTAGATTAATAGGCTGGGCATCTGGGAGAGCTTGGTAGTGGAGGTCAAAGAAATACTCTTCTAAAAAGGCTTCAAATGCTACTTCGTCACCATCATGTAAGGTTTGGAGTTCCTTGCGAATCTCTGGAACAAGTACCTTTTGGATGCCTTGGTCATTAGGTAGGATATCACTGGGATTACCATAATAGGTACACAGGTAAGTATAAGTGGGCACTGGCGATCTATCAACATGCCAAGAATAGACATCAGTAGGAAATGGTGGATAGGCATCATCTCTTTCGTAGGACTTGATAAGATTAAGTGAGGGTGAGGCTCCTGCTTCCTTCAATATTCTGAGGTCTTCTAATAGCGTTTGTCTTGCTAAGTCCCCTCGTTTGGTCAGTACTAAGGCCTGCAACTTAGCTTCGTCTACCTCTTGGATATGATTAGTATCTTCAAGTAGGCCAACTATCTCTCCAAAATCTCCCGTGAGTTGACGATGCAAACAGAATGCATTGATAGCTCCTCCAAATATATCAGAGGTCAATTCTGCAAAAGTCTCAACCTTTCGAATCTGGCGGCAACTATGGTCTTTCTCTCCATTCATTTGACGAAAGTAGTAGATTCTAAACTATCGAGGGAGTCATTATTAGTTCAATTGTGATTGGCAACAGTCTTGAAAAGATCTAGTCAATCCAATAAATCACATTAGACCATCCTTGATAAATTCTAAGTCCTAATGTCATGATATTGCCTAATCATAGAATACCTTTGCCTCCTAACTTAAGCAATTTGGCAGTAGCAGATCCATATCTATTTCAGTTTAATACAGATATTTCAACTGTGCAGCTGCCCAATGCCTTGAACAATCCATTCGGCTCTGACATCCCAGAAATAGGTAAGATTGCTGCTGTGGAATTTCATGACTTCATAGCGGCGGAAGCGCCAAAATGGAAGTACGACTTCGATGTCAGACCTGGAAAGATGTTTGGCATACTTGTAGTTCAAAAAGAAGATCATAGTCTTGGCTACATTGGTACTGTCTCTGGCAAATTGCCAGGCAATGAAGACTATGACAGGTTCGTGCCATCCATATTTGATGAATCCAAGGACGACTACTTCTTGACAAAAGGTCTTACTACCGTCACTGAAATTGGCAAGCAAATAACAGCTGCAAGTAGTCAAGAGGAGATTGCTACTTTGAAGGCGAAAAGAAGCCAAACCTCAAAACTCATCCAACAACAGCTCTTTGAAAGCTACCACTTTGTCAATCTATCTGGTCGAGAGAAAAATCTCCTAGACATCTTTCAAGATTCATCTCATGGAAAGCCACCGGCTGCCACTGGCGAATGTGCAGCGCCTAAGCTACTCCACTATGCCATCAAGCAAGGATTAAACCCTGTAGCTATCGCAGAGTTTTGGTGGGGCAATCCGCTAAACACTGACGAACGAAAACATAAACTCTTCTACCCTGCCTGTAAAAGTAAGTGCAGACCTATACTTGAGTATATGTTAGAAAATAATAGCTTGTATGTTAGTGCTACTAAAGGGCAAGCTACTCTAACTTAGTGCAGTATACTTCTACCAGTCTCTAGAGCTGAATAATCCCTATCTTGTCGACTATAAACTTAGACCATGAAACTAATACTAGAGTCTTGCGATGCTCAACGACCAGACAGGAGGGCCATTGCTAGTTGTATTGCAGAAATAGCATCAAACATGGATGACTCACTCGCTAGAGAACTTACTGACATCCTACTTGAAGGTGACCCCGTAGATATTGAGATAGATGCCAATAATTCTAGCTCAGCATTTAGAGCCCTTCGCAAACTCAATGTAGAATACGCAATTGTAGAATAGTTGGCCTAGACTCATAACTCAATTCTAATGTAACGCAGGCACTGCTTCACTGGTAGCTAGCAAACTAGGATTAGCCTCAACAAATTCTTCAAGCACTTTGAAAAAATTGAGGATGTCATTTGTACTATTAGTTGCATTGATCGTGACTAGTCTGACGAAAGTATCAGATTGGAATGAACCAAATCCTACCACTGTAATCTGATGTTCGTATAGGGCAGTACAAAGTTGCATTGGGTCAATAGCCTTATAATTAAAACAGATAGATATCGAATCATCATAACTATATAGTGTATAGTCAGAATTATTTCTAATATAGTTTCTAGCTACATCAGCTAGGTCAAATTGATTGTCAATAATCTTCTCCAAACCAAGGGTTCCAACGGACTTCCACAATGTCCAGAATTTGAATGCATCATTCCTTCTTCCGCATTGAAAAGAGGTCTTGCCTAGGTTGAAGTCATCACCATCTGTTTGATATAGGTAACTAGCGTCATTGCTAAATGAATCATGAAGGTGTTTCTTATCCTTGACTAAGATAATACTACAGGTCAATGGCGTACCAAGCATCTTATGAGCATTATAGCTAAATGAATCAGACCTAGATATGCCTGCTAGGAGATGTTTATATTTCCTACTAAATAATACTCCACCACAATAAGCACCATCGACATGCAACCATAAGTTATACTTCTCAGTGACGTCAGCTATCTGATCTACTGGGTCAAATGCTCCAAGCACTGTAGTCCCAACTGTAGCATTCACATAGGTTGGGATATAACCATCTTCTATATCTGAAAGGATTTGGATTTCAAGTAATTGAGGATCCATCCTGCCGACTGAGTCTGTAGGAATATATCGGATGTTATTCCTTCCGATCCCTGCAAAGCTAGCATTCTTAGCATTGGAGTAATGCGATTCTTTCGATGTATAAATGACTAAGGGCTTCCTCATTCCTACCGTCCTAGAATCTGGGTCTTTTGCATCTCTGGCCATGACTAATGCCATGTAATTACTCATTGATCCACCTGTAGGGAATGTCCCATTACTGTTAGCACCATAGCCTACCATATTACAAGATTGTGTGATGATCTCTTGTTCTATGCCCACCATCGGACCAGCTACCTTGTAAGTGTACATACTATTGTTGAGCATCACAGCGAGTAAGTCTCCTACCATTGCCTTACCTTGTCTTCCTCCAAATAATTGGTTGAAGAATAGACTTGTGGCTGTCTTGGGAGTAGACACCAATACATTGCTAATCGCCTGCTTGAACTCTTCGTCTATCATTGGCGCCTCTCTTAACGAAAGGTCAATAGTATCATAGAGTTGGTCTGCAGCTATTCTATCAGCTACTGGACTATTCTCTTCTTCTCGTAATAAGATCTCTGCCAAGTCATTGAACAAGGCTAAATCACTACTTATATTTGACATATTATTTGTTTAATTCGGGTTTACCTTGCTTCATAAACTGTACTGTATGCCATCTCCTTAGAGACAAACACTTCAGCATCCTCATCTAGGACGTTACAAGTTCGTATAGGTTTGGCATACAAGTGGAGGGTCATGCTCCTGTCTCTTGACAAGTTCTCTATGCGATGAAATCCCATAAAGTCAATCATATAGGTGACATCATCAGCCTTTGATCTTATGGTGGTTACTTCATGGAGTTTGCCAGCTTCGCTAGCAGTATAGATGGTTTCTTTGAATTCTCCTTGGATGACCCTCACCCAACACTCCTCTCCTCCGTGATCATGGATTGGAGTAATCTGTCCTGCCTTCCAGCAGAGCAAGATGAGCTCATACTTTTCGTTTTCTGCTATACAATTACGGGTGTAAGACTTGTCACACCAAGAGGTATACGCTTTGAAGACACTACTTGGCACATCCATAGATCGGATCAACTGATTATAATGTGATTGTTCTAGAGAATTGAGAGCCTCTACAAAGTCATCAAGTCTAGAAGTAATATAGGGTTGGGTATTGGGTTCTGTGTTCATAAGACTCATCTCGGTACTCTTTATACATAATTGCACAAATTCAAAGACCACCTATGAACTCAGACATTCCATATATTAAGGCTAATTATCAAGTTTATCTGTATACTTAGTGTATTTAACAGTTATTTTGTCAATTTACCATAGATTATACTACTTACTGTCTTGTTTTTGCCCACATTCACACATCTTTAGAATCCATGACTTAGAGTTTTGAGTTTTTGAGACAGTATACCTATTGCCAAATTCACAATTACTCTGACATGCAAGACCAGGATTTTATTATTAAAATAGCAGTATTAGCCACTTACGTTGGCATTTTGTTTCTCATTGGCATATTTGCCTCTAGGCGAATTAATACCATGAGTGACTACTACGTTGGTGGCAAGAAAATGGGGTTTTGGGCAGTAGCATTCTCTGCTAGAGCTACAGGGGAGTCTGGGTGGCTTTTGATAGGATTGACTGGCATGGGAGCAATGGCTGGCCTATCTGCTTATTGGGTTGTCCTCGGAGAACTCTTAGGAGTCTTCATTTCATGGCAGTATATGGCAAAGCGCTTCAAGAGGAGGTCTGACCAATACAACGCTATAACAATTCCAGACTACCTCGAAAGTCATTTCAAGTCTAGTAACAATACTCTTAGAATTCTCTCTGCATCCATATTGGTGGTCTTCGTAGTTATCTATGTTGCCTCTCAAATGGATGTTACGGGTATTGCCTTTGAATCGATGTTGGGAATAGACTATCGGATTGGTGCTATGATAGGGTTTTGCATAGTGCTCGCTTACATATTCGTAGGAGGATTTGTAGCTGCTGTTTGGTCTGATATGTTCCAAGGCATTCTGATGTTTTTTGGTCTTGTGCTACTGCCGATAGTTGTGTGGTTTTCTATGGATCAGGGTGCAGGTATTATCAGCGGTCTGAATGCAATTGACCCTACCCTCACCCAAGTCATGGGCAGAAGTGATGATTGGCTAATGAACCTCTTTACATTACTTGGGTTTTCTATGATTGGCTTGGGTTTCTTAGGGTCTCCACAAGTCTATGTCAGATTCATGTCAATAGAAAGTGAAGCAGAAGTAGACAAAGGGAAGTGGGTGGCCTTATTGTTTACCTTATTAACCGATGCAGCTGCAGTGACTATAGGCATACTTGCAAGAATCTACTTTACAGATGCAGGCCAAGACCCTGAAGCAATCTTAGGCAATGGCGGGGAGAATGTCCTAAGTATGGTTACCAATGCATTCTTACCTACGATTCTAGTAGCTATATTCATAGCGATTGTATTGTCAGCTATCATGTCAACTATTGATTCCTTACTCATCCTCGGCTCCAGTGCTGTAACTCGGGATTTTTACCAAAAGCTATTCAGGCCTGACCTCAAAGACGCAGACCTTACTAGATTTTCTAGGCTTGTCACCCTGTCAATGGCCATAGCAGCACTAGGGATTGCTATCCTACTATACAACCTCTATCCTGACAGACAGGTGTTTTGGATTATGATCTTCGGATGGTCAGGAATAGCTGCCACTTTTTGTCCAGTTATCATCCTCTCACTGTTTTGGACAGGATATTCTGAGCAAGGGGCCATTGCCTCAATGATTACAGGTTTTGTTTCTGTGATTGTATTCAAGTTTGTAGTATCCAACATAGCTGGAATTGGGGAATACTTCGTCCAGTTAGATGTGCTAGCACCTTCCTTCTTACTTGCTATGATTGCAGGCTATATCTTCTCAAAAATGTATCCACCAAGTACTTAATAGGCAAATGATCCCTAGTTACTGGAGTACAATACCACCCGCTGTATTATTCAATTACTTCCTTAGTCGTATCTAAAGATTGTAGAAGAATTGTTCTTTGACAATCTTACCATCTTGTACTTCATATACGCAGAGTTCGTCCATCCGCTGTCTTCCAATGCCCTTGAACGTGGCGTCCATCATCATAGTCATACAGATATGGTTACCAGCTACTATAGGATCTCCAATGTCAGAGCCATGAAATTCTTCCATTGACTCATTCCATGCCTTTCCTTTTGCTGCCATCTCCTCTAATCCATTGCATACTTCGACCTGAGCCCCTTTGGGTTCAATGCTGATGCACTGTGGTGAATAGAGTTCTTGGTATACCGTACCATACTCTCCTTTTCGGCAGAGCTCTACAAGTCTGTTTGCGATTTCTTGAGTTGTCATAGTGTAATAATGCGTTTAGCTAAGGTTAATTTAAATATCTCACAACTAAAGATAGTCTATTTGCGAAACTGATTAACTTCCTCCAACCCTTATCTTTCTAATACAAGCCAAGTATCGAAATTTAATTGGCTACTGGCCTATTATTTATAATCTTTATTGCCAAATAAATTGACTTCAACAAATAAACTTAATATCTTAGAGATGACGAATGGATATAAAAGTGATATCCAGGATTATTTTGAAATTTTTATTAACACTTAAAGTAAACGTACATGGATTTAAAGATAGATAAAGATTATGTTGATGGAAACAATTATTTTGAGACATATGCTAGGGAGAAGTTGAAGAAATATTTTGATAATTATGCATTCATAGAATCTATTCAAATATTCTGCAGAGGTAAACAACACAAGTATAAAAAAGTAAAATTAGATGTTAGAATAAAAGGTAAAAATCTATTTGTTGAAGCTAGAGGAGGAGACCATGATCATGCATTGGATGCCGCAGCTGACAAACTCTATACAATAGCTGAAAAATATAAAACAAAGCTCTACAAAAGAGCATAATTAAAACAGCATAACCCTCAAGAAGAGGGGCAATTCTATATGATGATTGCCCCTCTTTTTTTTTGCCTAATCAGAATGAACTTTCCAGCCCATCACTAAACCATACCAAATTGTGCATGCTATTCTTTCCATTATCACGTATGACAGAATAGATTAAAAATTATTATGGTTTTTAGGATGCCTCAATCCCGGTAATCAGATAGCACATAAGTTGTTGACTTTAGGCTTCATTTAACGTCAAGTATTAGGTACGTTTTTTGAATATGATTACTTTTAGCCTAGTCTAAGGATACTTAGATATTTACATACGTACAGAATACATTATTTACAGTGAAATTGCACTTCGTATTGATGTGCAACAAAGACATTTAACTACAGTTACAAAAAACAAGCAACGATGAAAAAGAAGATCGTAATCTGGGGACAGAATGAGAAGGACGAAAAAATTCTCATAGGATTAGAACTCAAAGACAAAGAGAGTAAAGTGATGCTCTACACTATTGATGAAGCTTCTGCGACAGAGGCAGTGTATAAGTCGCTAATGAATGATTGGAGAGAAGGTAAAGAAGTAACCTTACCAGAATCTACAGTCGTAGAAGAAAGGCCACTCTCACTTACGGAAGATTTTCTACCAGAGAATATCCGAACTGACAGAACTGACATCATCACAAGAGCTAAGGCTGAATGGCATTTTGTAGTGCTTTCGTCTAAGTTATACGACATGTATCAGACAGAAGTAGATGAGCTAAAAGAAAAAGTAGAAAACCTGAGTCAATATGACGATGTCGTCTGGGCTGAAATGAAGACTTTTTGGAATAAGGTACAAGGTCAAGTCAGAGATAGGAATTTATTCAGAGAACATGCTAACAACCTAAGAAAGCATACCAATACACTCTTTGATACGATGAAGGCAATGAAGGATGACCTTCAAAAAGAATTCAAAGAACAATCAAAGTCGAGCTATGCTGAGTTTACTACGATGCTAGACAATATCCAAGAAAAACTAGACAAAGAACTAGGCTTAAAGCCAATATTCGAAGAACTCAAGACTATTCAGAATAAGTTTAAAGACACTAAGTTTACCAGAGACCATGGTAATAAAATTTGGAATAGACTCGATGCCTACTTCAAAACTGTCAAGGACAGAAAGTATGGCGGAAATTCTGGAAATACTACAGACAACCCGCTAAGCAGAATCCAACGTAGGTACGATGGGCTAATGCATGCTATTGGGAAGATGGACTCCTCAATCAATAAAGATAAGAGAGACCTCGAATACCAAAAACGTCGAATTAGTGAAACCAATGGGCAACTCGAACAGCAACTCGGTCAAGCTAAGCTTATGATGATCGAAGAGAGAATGAATTCGAAGCAGGAAAAGCTTGATGACATGCTCAAGACCAAGGAGCAACTAGAGAAGAAGATCGAAAAAGAAAAGCTTAATGAGGAGAAAAGAGCTAAGCAAGTTGAAGTAGAATTAGCGAAGCAAGCACGTAAGGAGGAAATAGCAAAAGAAATGAGCAAGGCAGCTCAAGAACGTGATGAGTCAAAACTAGCAGAGCAAGCGGAAAAGGTCAATGAAGGCAAGAAGAGAGCACCAAAAAAAGCCGCAGTGGTTCCACCTGTTACTGCAGAAACAAGCACTGAAGAGCCTGTAGTAGAGACCGATATCCCTCAAGCAAGTACTGAAGTCACCTCAAAAGAGCCAAAGGCTGAAGAGGTTGTAGTTCTAGATACAGAAGCTCCAAAAGTAGAGGCTACTGCACCCCAAGTAGAAGAGTCTGCGGGTGAGGAAGAATAAGTCATAGGTCAAATAATAATAATACTAAAAAAGGGGTCGTCGATAGTCGACCCCTTTTTTTATATCAACTTGCCTGATACTGCTTCACATTCAATGCAACATCCAAGATGCCATAATATTCAAATCCAGGCTAATAGAACTTATTTGGATGTCTTCAACTGATCATATAGGTGCAAAAAAAATAGGAGTCGTCTGATGACAACTCCTATTACATTTATTCAACTAATTATATTATTTGCTCAATACAACCTTCTCAGTTAAGATACCATTCTTGCTTGATACCTGAAGAAGGTACATCCCATCGCTAAGGTCACTTGCATCTATTGACTTACTGACATAAGAATCACCTTTAGCAACAGATACTTGCTTCACTTGCTGTCCCTGCATATTGTACAATCCGATTGCGTAATCTATTGTTCTGTCTGCCTCTCTTAGTTCTACCGTCAGTAGACCTGATGTAGGATTAGGGAAGACTTGCATATCAGTACCTGATACATCAAAATCAGAAGTAGAACTCAATGGCAATCCAGTATCTACTATTGTCTTATTGACTACACTACATACTCCACCAGCATTATCAGCAGATATACAGGCAGTAGTCTCATAAAGCTTCAAATCAAGGAACTCGACATCATCAATATACCAGCCTGGCAGATAAGTAGGATCTGCTGTAGGACTTGTATTGTCGTCACTACCCCATCTGAATCTTACTGTGATAGTCTCTCCAGCAAATGCAGATAGGTCAAGGTAGCTATCATAGTATTCTTTCTCCTCGCCACTAAATGCTTGTAATGAAGGAATAGCAAAAGTCCCGTATTGAAGCTCAGAGTTATATCCATTCAAAATGAATTTATCATCTACAAATTGGAATGTCTGACCGCCATCAAGACTCACTAGTACGAATCCACCATCTGCTCTGAACTCAGTATTATGCGAGTGCCAAAATCTCAATACTGGGTTATCTGCACCAGTTACTTCCAGATTGTGCATGTCAAGGTATTGATCTGACTCAGTAGCTACTGACTCCACCCACCATGACCTATTTCCACTATTTGGATTTATAGTTACTGCACTCCAAAGGTTGACGCCTTCTACCTCATCAAATCCTACTTCCCATCTACCCTCTCCGGTAAAGTCATTGTAGTAGTCGATATCATTTATTGGATCATAGATTATTCTTTCACTCTTAATTGACGGATCAGTCACATAAGTTACTGTAAATGATTCTTCCGCTAGTGATGCTCTCTCGCCAAATTCCCATGTAATCATATTGCCTACTACTGTTGGCTCTACAGAAGCTGTCGATGAGCCATAAGTCAAACCTTCTGGTATTTCATCAGTTACCACTACATTCATGGCAGGTGTTTCTGTATGATTAGCCATATAGATTTCAACCTCGATCGACTCTCCTGGTGTTACAAGCTTAGTTGATGTCTTAGCAACTTTTAGTGTCTTGATACATGTCGGAAGTGGGTCAAAGTTTTCGAAGCCATCTAGGTGATCCATAGAATCTCCTTGATCAGCTAAATATCCGAGACCTCTTCTTGCGAAGACTTCCCAAAGCATACAATTATGGACTCCAGCATAATTCATATCATCAGCTGCCATAATAGCATCTCTACCATCTACGAATCCTGGTCTACATGGTTGGATCATCATTGCGTCCATCACAAGCTTAATAGCTCTGTAGTTACCTGACTCGGTATTCTTATAATCAGCATCATAACCATAAAGATCAACAAATGCCCAGTACATATCCCAAAGCATAGTACACCAAACTGTACCAACACCGTGTGGTACTGATCCAGTGGTTACGCCATTGTATGTAAGCGGGTTGACATTCATATCTGTAGAATATGGAAATGTTCTAATCCCTCTGCCGTCAACACCTTCATTATTAGTGTAGACACCTATGCCTCTGACATCTTCTGGTCCATCACCTTCTTCTACTGTGGCAACCAATGCCAACCAATCACTCCATCCTTCTCCCATCTGTTCGCCAGAGTCAGGCTCACCATCTCCATCAGTATCCAAGTTGAACAAACAACCTGAATTGCCAGGACCTCCAGTAAACCTAGTAGAAACACCATGCCCAAATTCATGTGCTATAATTCCATTTGCAAACGAAGCATCCAACTGACTAGGGCCAGTGGTTTCTCTTTCTTCAATCTTTATTATTACTTGTTCTCCACTTGCAATCTGACCTCTAATCAAGTCACAATCACTTTTTCCCATGAATACTGTTGGGATATTTACTGTAATCCCGTCAGCAGCAGCCATGGTTAATAATTCGTCACCTGTTCCTCCATTGACACCTACAACATTACAAATAATACATGCGGATGCACCAGCTGCTTCTGCGTTAGCTGCCTTTTCTGAAAAGAAGCATGCACCTCTATCTATTAAGGCAATATTTCCAGATACCTCACTTGCATTTTCTATAGCGTTACAACATTGCGTACCACCTGAAAAACTACCATCTGTAGCTACTATAACAGGTGCTGTTACTGGTGAGTCAGCATATTCAAATGCCCAACCAGCATCATCTCCTTTCAATCCTACATCAATAAATCCAGCAATCGCACCTGGCTCTTCAACTGAGAGTAGTCTATCACCACCAACATTATACAAATACATTTGCATCCGACCATTGTCTCCATCACCTGGAGTAGCAAAATTTGCATTGTTCGTGCCTGATCCATCTTGTGCCTCTGCTCTGACAAAGTCTCCAGAAGCTCCTCCATTACTATAGTTGTTAGATTGGAAGTTTCCATTGCCTTCATTGAACCCAAAGTAATGAGTGAAGTCGTGCAATTTATTGACTTGGTAGAATAGATTAACTACCGCTGCATCATCACTGAATACAGGCTCCGAATCTTGCTGGTGAGCATAGTCAAAGACTAACTCCTCCCCACCGTCTGGCTCATCAAAAGCACTAGTTCCTGCATCTGCTCTATCTTGGTATGCATGGACATTGTTTCCTCTTGTGATTGTATACTCTGCTCCATCTGCTCCGTCAGTATCATGCCATCCAAAAGGAGATGCCACTGGATCTGAAGGATCTACAACTAATTCATGCGTAGTATGGATCGGACTCTCTCCTGGCCAATCGTACACCCTGTAAGTTGCGCCATCTCCAGCAGCTGCAGCAGCCGGTGCTACTTCGTCATCACTGCTGTGACTATGGCCACTACATGAGTGACTTCCATGGTTACTCGGCTTACCGTGATTACAGTAAGTTGTATAGTTTTGAAGGTGTACAAGGTCACCAGTCTTAGCATCTATGAAGATATTAAAGTAGTCAGGAGACGCCTTGACATCCATTTCCATTGCCCAAACTGCGATGATAGCATTGCCAGACAGGATCAACTTTTTATTAATAACAACAGCATTGTCCACGAAGTCCAATGCTCCAGCACTATAAGTATTCTCATCAACTTGCGTAAGTGAGAGTTGATTTGCCTTGACTGCTTCCCCGAGTTTTTTAGCCGCATATTCGAGGGCTAGCTCTGGCGCAAGTGTAAAGCTAGCTGATCTAGCCTTTGACGCAGCGTCATTGATTGCCCTGTTTCCGGTGACTTTGTATTCTCCAGAAGCAAATTCTGCTACGTTGACTATAGCATTATCAATAAAGACACCATCGATTGACTGGTTGAAATAGTGGATAAAACCAGCACCATTGTTTAGAGTGGCTGTATGCACGTGTGTCAATGTTTTGACATCCTCTGGCTGCACATTGAGCTCACTGCTCATTGATGTGATATAGGCCTTGGCCTTTTCAACTTGGGTACTACTTTGACTAAACGCTGAAGCAACAAATAGCGCAAGTGAAAAGAACAGTATTGATGTAGACTTTTTTATCATTTGGATAAGTTTTAAATGTTGAATCCGAATATACAATATCTGTTACTTATTAATTAGATACTTTTACAGTAAAGAAGAGAAGAGTCGACGAATAGACATGATCTTTCGATGATTTTTAGTCCAACATGTAATCAATTTGACAAAAATGGCAGTAAAAGATACATACATCATGGGGCGGAAGCCAATACTTGATGCCCTCGAAGGAGATCAAGATATTGAGAGGGTCTGGCTTGATAAGAATATCAGGGGTGAGATGGAAAAAGATCTCAGATTTCACTGTCGTCAGCGAGGTGTCCACTTACAAGCCGTCCCCAGACAAAAACTCAATGACTTAGTCAAGTCTTCTAACCACCAAGGAGTAGTAGCCCTGATCAGTCCAATACAATTCTATGAGGTGGAGGACGTCCTACAACATTGCTATGACAATGGTCGCCAAGCTAAATTTGTTGCTCTTGATGGCATAGAGGACACGAGAAATCTAGGAGCTATAGCAAGGACAGCGCTTTGGTATGACCTTGATGGCATCATTGTCCCTGTCAAAGGTACTGCTGGTATCCATGCTGGTACGATTAAATCTTCTGCAGGAGCCTTACTCAATATCAAAGTCTGTAAGAGTCTTGAACTGAAAAAATCACTAGCCTTCCTAAAGCAGTCTGGAGTATTAGTCATTGGTGCTGATAGTGAGGGTGAGGCACTGAATACAATCTCAGTACCCGATCAACCATTCGTCATTGTCATGGGCAATGAGGAGAAAGGTATGTCTCCGAACATTAGGAACCAATGTGATATTATAGCCTCTATTGAAGGCAAGGATAAGATTGAGTCACTCAATGTATCTGTCGCGGCTGGAATCCTCCTGCACAAGTTTTGCAGTTAGCCATTGGTTCTAAGATTAGCGTCTACATCTGTGATTATTCCTACTAATTGGTCGTACATAGCTGATTGCTTTTCAGTATTCATTCCAGCATAAATAGACATCTGACACTGTTGCTGGAAGTCTTGGACACTTTCTATAATTGAGTCTGGCATATGCTTATCCTGGAGTGTGGCAATAACCTCTTCGTCGGTAAACTGTATATCTTTCTCTGCAAACTTCTGAGTGATATAGGCATTGAGTTTCTTACTCATGACTTCTATTCTTGCCTTGGTATCCCCTTGAGCTACCGCAGCTAACTCCTTATCTAATTCAGTGATTACTTTTAGCTTAGCTTTCTTTTGTCTTTGTACTAAATGATCAAAAGCACCACTCTTTTCTAATTGCCTTCTATAGAAATAGAGCCCTGCTAGTCCTGCCCCAAGCAAACCTAATACTAAGAAGTAAACAAGAGATCCAAAAAATATTTTGTCGGGAGACCTCAACCTAGTCGTCTGACTAATCGGGACTAAGGTCAGTTGGTCATCAGCCTCAATAACTTGCTGGGCTACCCCACTACCCTTCAGCACCCTGAAATTAAGCGCATTACCCTGCATTGTCACATAGTCACTGCTATCATAGTCCATATATGTAAACTCTGGCAAGATGGTATACCTACCTGGTTTCTGTGCCACTATCAAGTACTGAAAGGACTTAGTATGCATTATTCTATCACCTATCTGGCTAGACTCGTCTTTTGTGGTATTTGGGTCGTACAGTTCTAGTCCATCCGGAAGGCTTAGGTCAGGCGCTGATACATACTTGGCATCTCCATCTCCTCTGACCGTCATGTTGATTGTAATGGCATCATCTGTGGTCAGTGTTTTTTTAGAACTACCCACGGTCATGGTATACTTTCCTACAGCACCTGAGAATGAGGATGGTGCTGGTTGTGGCAGCTCTGCTACTTTCAATGTAATCCCATTGACCCTAACATTCTTATTATCTACAGTTTGAAAAAAACCTCTTCGTTGTCCAGTCGCGATACCTAAGGTAACTGTGACGTCAGGTATTTCATAGGTGCCTACCTGTTGAGGAAATAGTGCTACTCGCTTTAGTGGTTTGTAAAAATATTCTTCACCATTGTAGATTGTCCTTTCGTACTGTCTTGGCACATTGAGGTCTTGTCTATAGAATCCATCATAGGCAGATTCATTCATGATGTTGTATTGTCTCACATCTGCCTTGGTATAGAGCAAATACTCTAATATGATTTGCTGACCAATGTGTGCTGTACTATCTGAGGCTATCATATTGACAAAGTAGTCGCCACCTTGCTGTTGACCTGCTTGCTTCTGAGGCTTGACGACTTCAATTTGTATTGGGTTAGTCTTATACACCTTGCCATTGACTGATATAGATGCCTCTCCAATAGTAAACTTTCCTAGAGACTTACTAGATAGTACATAAGTATAGGTCATTGAGTTACTCCTCCTGCCATTGACTATTGTCATTGAAGTCGAAGTAGAAGGCCCACTTACTTTCTGTAGTGGAGAGAAGTTTGGTGGTCTGAAGTTAGCCCCATCACCATTCTCCAGGACGAATTCAACCTGTACGTAAGAGTCTCGCAATATCTTCTTGGTATCAGACTTTGCATAAAATTTGACTTGCCCAGTTAGCAGTAAGGCTTGGCATACAATTATAACTATACTTGCTATTCTTAGTATCATTAGATTCTCTTCAGTGGTCTCTTAGGCTTCACATCTTCTTCGACTTCTTGTTCTGGTTGTTCTGGTTGTTGCCCCCATTCGAAGAGTGGTTGATCAAATAAATCATTAAAATCAAAGTTAAATTGATTTTGATTGAATGACTGCTGCTCTGGTTGTTGAATGATATTGTCAGGATTAGGGTAAGTGTGTAGCTCTAGAGGTACTGTCTCTAGTACACCATCTTCCGTATGGACTGTTACTGGAGGTATGTACTGCATCCCTATATCAACTGGCTTAAGATAGTAAGTGTATGTTGACGTCTGACTGACATCGCCATTAACTATTGTCATGCTTTTTGATACATTTGGCCCACTTACCACTTCAAGAGTGTTTGGTAGATCGAGGTCAATATTATCAATCGAGCTACCATCAACCTCTACAGCATACACAACTGTATTTCCTAATAAGATGCTATCACTGCTAATGGATGCTGTTACGGTTACTTGGCCAGTAAGGTTGCCTACTGTCATCACCAATACTAACATCCCCAATAAGGTATTCTTATAGTTCATATCAATATTTTTAATGTTACCAATCTTTGTCTGACTTCCTTCTATCAGTACTGAACTTTCTTAGCTTCTCTTGTACCTTAGATTCTTCATCTTGGATGATTTGAAGGAGTTTCATTGCATCGAGACTATCAAGAGACTGCTTTTCTAACCTAGATGAGTCCATTGCCGCAGATTCGCCTTCCTCACCCTCTTCTTCTTCGCTGTCTTCCTCATCTTCTTGTTCTTGTTCGTCCTCCGATCCTTCATCTGAGTCTTCTTCTTGTTTGTCTTTATCCTCCTGACTCTCTTGATCTTGCTGCTCTTGATTCTCCTGCTGCTCTTGCTTTTCTTTTTCTTCCTCGCTTTGTTCATCACTTTGCTGAGGATTGTCACATTGTTTGTCTTGTTCTTGTTGTTGAGCTTGCTTGAGTATTTCTTTAGCAACCATAAGGTTGTACTTGGTCTCTTTGTGATTAGGGTTGAGCTTGATAGCTTCCTTGTAAAAGAGGATGGCATCTTGGAGCTCTTGATTGTTGAGATAGGCATTAGCCAAGTTATGCATAGCTAGAGCCTTGTCTTCTTTGGTTGTCGCATTAGATACTGCTCTATTAAATTGCTCAGAAGCCTCTTCATACCGTTCCTGTTTATACAGGGCATTGCCGAGGTTGTAGATACTTTTGAAGTTAGATCCTTCTTGCTCTGCCTTCCTATAATGCTCTTCTGCTAGTGAGTACAGGCTATCGGCATACATTTGATCGCCTTGCATCAGGTTCTTATGTACAGTCTGCCCAGAAACCTGCAGGATGCAGCTAAGCAATATAATTACACATACAGTTAAAAATCTCATAGTATTAATAACATCAATTCTCATTCAGAAATTACGATTTGTGGTTCATTTCCTCTATTAAGAAAATACAATATAAAGAGTATTATCCCAATGACTAAGAAGTACTGAAAGTAACTCTTGTAATCTGTAAACGAGCTTTGTTGCACTTCTTTCTTCTCCATCTTTGCTATAGCCGACTTAATGTCCCCAACAATGTTGTTGGCTTGACTTAAGAAGTAGGCTTTCCCATTTCCAGCTTTAGCTAACTCCTCTATCATAGATTTATTAAGTGCTGTTTTCACTGGGTTTCCATTACTGTCTGCTTTGTATTGTTGTCTTCCATTGACTTCTACTGGAATAAGCTCACCTTCTGTTGTCCCTACACCTATTGTAAAGATGAATGTTCCATTACTTGCGGCCTGTTGTGCCATTTCGATAGCTTCACTATCGTGATTTTCTCCATCTGTAATGATGATGAGTGCTTTTTGATATGGTCCTTCGTCTGAGAATATAGAGCTGGCTAGTTCAATAGCATCTGCAATAGCTGTTCCCTGAGTACCTGCTTGACTAGGGTTAGCACTCTTAGCAAATATCTCTGCCGCTGCATAATCAGAAGTAAGTGGCATCTGTAGGTAGGCATTTCCAGCGAATGATATGAGTCCTATGCGTTCTCCTTTAAGAGAATTGATAAGTCGTTCTGCAAATTTCTTAGCTCGTTCCATCCTATTTGGCAGAATGTCTCTTGCCAACATGGATTCCGAAATATCAAGAGCAATAACAATGTCTGAACTCTTTGCTTTGACCCGTTGCTGCTTACTGCCCCACTGTGGATTAGCCAATGCTATCAAACAAAATATGCTCCCTACTGCGAATAATCCAAACTTCAGCCAAGGAACCTTATTGATATTCACATGGGTCAATCTCTCCATTAATCCAGCGTCGGCTAAGCGCTTAAGCGACTGCTTCCTCCATATCTGTAGTAAGTAAAACAACCCCACAAGCAATAATACTAATGGTAGCAAATAAATGTACTGTACTTCTTGAAATTGAAACATAGTGTTAATGCAATGTACTACAAAGGTACAATACCATTTGTGTTCTAAAAAGCCAAAAAATGTTAGTGAAAAAATAAAAAAGGATCGACTGCTGAAATCGATCCCTATATTTTACTGGAAATCGGAAGTTATTATTCATTATACCCTATAATGATTGGCTGCTGTGCCACTTGTTCTCCAGTATTTACTTAACTGTAAATAACTGTTACAAAGATATTTCATTTACAACCTACAATACGTTGGTGGGCTTAATGTGGTCAATTTTTGTCATAAATCTGTTTAAATTGAATCATTAGTTACACATTACTATTGAGTCTTCTGTGACTAATAGTGTATTTACATCCAAATTATCCTTGTCTTGAATAGATAGGTGGGTACTTATATAAAGTGAAACTGGTCAAGTAAATCTTTCTTATATGTTCTACTGAAAGACAGTGTATGATTCTCTAGTTCAACAACATTGTCATTAGGTACAATCGACTTGACTTTATTTAGGTTGATGATATAGCTCCCATGTATTCTGATGAAATTATCTGGCAATCGTTTGAGCAGGCCAATCATAGAAGCTCTGACATTGTATTTATGGATACCAAGGTAAATGTTGCAGTACTTTCCATCTGCTTCAAAATATTCTATATCTAATGTATTGACTATTTCAAGTTTGTCGCCAATCTTGACATAAAACTTATCTTGAATATCTGCCTTAAGACTTGCATCCTTGACCCCTTTTACTTGAAATTCGATAGCTTGACGCAATTCAAGATTACTAAATCCTTTTTTGAGAAACATGACGGGTCTGATTTTGTCAAACTTGTCATAAATGAATTCTTCGAAAAAATTAGTGACTACAATCACCCCAGTAGAAACAGGGAGTTGTGTTTCTAATAATAGGTTTACTGCATCCTTGCCTTGATCTAGAGAAAAATCAGTGATTAAGAGGTCGTAGTAATTCGTTTTTAATTCTTCTCGACCCGCTATGAAACCTACTTTTGACGTCACATCTGCATATCCCAATTCAGAAAGGGCCTCATTGATCAATATCAACTCATGTTCTTGGTCGTCCACAACAAATATCTTCATCAATCAAATTTTGCCCTAAAATATTAAGAAGATTTACATAATTATGTCTCATTAGGCAATTTATTGGGTACAAATAAAAAAGTGAAAGAATAAACATATTCTTTCACTTCCGTCGGTTATTAAATTGAGTAATGCCTTGGTTCCTATCCAAGTAGGATAGTATTAGCCTTTGTTAGCGATAAGTTCGCTAATGAAGTATTTTATCATAGAGTTGATCTCTTGATTGAGCTTAAACTCTGGCTCGATATCAAACAAAATGCTATGTTCGTCAATATCCTCCATCAATGCCTCCTCCAACACTTGTATTGCCTCTGCTCTTTTCCCCTCAAAGTGCAGCGCAGCAAACTCACAGTACAACAAAGATGCACTGTAGGTACTATTTTTCGCCTCATTCAATACTATGAATGCCTTATCTATATCTCTTATTTTGAGTAAAAATTGAACATACTCTGTCCAATAGTTACTATCCTCAGGTGCCATCAGAGCAGCCTTTCTTAAGTACTGATCTGCCTTGTCAAATGCTCCTGACTTGTAGTATGCTTTACCTAAGCCTAAATAATAGTCTTCTACTAAGTCTTCTATTGCTATGGCTTTGTGATACGCCTTTATTGCTTGATTCCAATTTTCTAGCTTTGTAAAGCACTTAGCCAATACAAAGTAACATTCGTCACTGTATGGATCTAGCTTTATTGACTTAAGTATTGTTGACTTAGCGCCATCTGTATCATTCAAATTAAACTGACACTCAGCGATTTTAAGAAGCAATTCTTCATCATAGCCAAATACCTCTACATAGTCTTTATAGATTTCCAAAGCTTTGTTGAATCTCTGTGTCTGAAAACAAATATCAGCACAATCCATATATCCAACAGAAAACTGCTTGTTTACTATAAATGAATATTCGAGTGCATCCACTGCCTGATCATACTCACCAATACACGATAGTGCATGTCCTAGGTTGAACCAACTCAAGTAAGAGTATGGGTTGATGTCAATAAGGCTTTCATGAAATCTTATACTATCTACGTATCTCTTTGACAACTCAACTGCAAGCCATATTCTTTCCAATGCTTCTTCACAGTTTGGTGCTATTTCCAACGCCTTTGAAAGACTGTTGTACATTTCATCAAAATCTTGTGCTGATTCTTTGATGTGAGACTCACAGATATAGACTTCTACTAAGTCAGAATGAGTGGTGATACTCTTGAGGTGTTCTATTAGCAAAATTGCTTTTGGAAGGTCTTCGTTTGAAGCTAGTATTCTTGCCTTAAGAATTTGTATTTCTAATTCAAAAGGAGCAATTTTTTCCGCCTTTTTTATGTTTACTAACGCCTTGGTATAATTACCCAATTTGTATAATATCCTAGACTTTAGTATAAACAAATCAGAC
Organism: Saprospiraceae bacterium; assembly: GCA_020631405.1. Lineage (GTDB taxonomy): Bacteria > Bacteroidota > Bacteroidia > Chitinophagales > Saprospiraceae > JAHDHH01. Next base: position 8,980 of record JAHDHH010000022.1, on the reverse strand, counting down.
CTAAAACTATATTGTTGAAGCGCTATATTAATGACCTCGATTGCTTTGTGGTACATCAACTCATCTTCGTAATACGTGATTAACTTTTGAAGAGTAGATTCATCAAGGTACGCGGTTTGGCCATTAGCTTGGCTTTGTTCAAATGTAGAGACAATATTAATAAGCCTTTTGTCTCGCTTAATTCGATTCTCCATTGGTTTCTTTAATGCAGTGGGGGGTTTACTTCCACGTTGTAAATATACTCAAATATGGTATAGACCTAACTTTTACAACTCTTTTTTTAAGTCAAATCATTGTTCTAAATACATACAAAATACCATTTGTAACAAACTGTCTAACAGCTACTTACATCCAATGTCAATCTTTGCTTAAATTTAACATACTAAGAGTCACTTCCTAACATATAAACAAATTCATGAAACTATTAGACCAATTTATACTTTTTGCGATAGTCTTCTAATGAGTATTTTTTAGCATGTGGCACCTCTTGTTCTATAAAAGTCGCGACATATGCATTATGACGGTAATCTATTATCTAAATATTGTTTTACAAGTATATCTAAGTATATTTATCATCAACAATTAAATTTTAGCTTATGAGAATATTTTACACTTGTCTTTTTGGTCTACTTGCATTGATACTATTACAAAGTAATGCTGGAGGCCGTGCCGATGTTGGAAATTCAGGAGCTACACTTGCGCCTGGGGATGGCAATACCACTTGTGCTTCAAGTTTTTGTCATGGAACTACTAATTTTAATCCACAAATGACAATAGAAGTATTTGATTTAGAATCAAATCCAATTACATCTTACATCCCAGGTGAAAATTATACTGTTAAGCTAACGACTGTTGCTTCTGGTTCGCCAGCTGGTTATGGATTTCAAATGTTAGCTGTAGATAGTAACGATGGTGTTTATAATGGATGGGATGGCAGCAGTCTACCTGGCCAAACACAGATAACAACTCTAGCAGGTCGTGACTATGTAGAGCAAACAAGCCTTAGAACTTCTAATGTTGCGGAAATTGTATGGACTGCTCCTCAAGTGGGATCTGGTGACATTACTTTTTATGGTGCTTCTCTTGCTGCAAATGGCAATGGCTCACCTGGTGGTGATGGAGGGACGACGACTAATGTATCTCTTCCTGAGAACGAATCTTCAAATACTAGCGATCTAAACAACCTAATACTGTCTACCTATCCTAACCCAGTCCAAGACATGGTCAGAGTAGATTATGACAGATCGTCAATAGCTATTCAGACTTTAGTCCTCACTGATATCAATAGCAATAGAGTTACACAAGTCAGTAATCAGGATGCACTTTCGATGTCTGGGTTGATTAGCGGTATTTATATCCTGCATATCACTACATCAGAAGGTCTTCATCAGGCTGAAAAAATAGTCAAACTATAAATACCTATTCACATATAGTATTTGACTTTGGCAATGTTCTTTTTGATCTAGACATTCGAGGATGCTATTCTAGAATGCAGAAACTCATTTCTGTTGAAATAGGAAGTGAGGCCTATAATACCAGACTACGTTTAGTATTTGAACAATATGAACGTGGTGAGATTTCGGATGAGACCCTTATTTGGAATTTTCAACAATTCAATTCAACATTAAACCCAAGATTATTTGTCGAAGCGTGGAATAGTATGCTTGTCGGCATGCACCCTAATGTGCTTGACCTATTAAAGAAGCTAAAAGATACTTACAACCTGACACTTCTAAGTAATATCAATGGTTTTCATGCTAGATACATCTCTCGATATTTAAAAGCTGAATATGGCTTGACAGATTTCTTAACACAGTACTTTGACCAATACTTTTACTCCCATGAGATTGGCATGAGAAAACCCGAGCACAGGATTTACCAACATGTCAGTGATTGTCTGGCGGTTGACGAACTATCTAACATATTATTTATAGATGACAATCTTGAAAATGTAACAGCTGCTATATCATACGGCTGGACAGCCGTTCACCATGATCCATCAATACCAATTGACCAAGCAATAGATACTTACTTGACTTAACCGTAGAACTTCATTCTGTATCCAGCGGAGACTTCGCCTTTTTTGATTTTATCAAGTTTTCTTGCAATTCTCCTTTTCTTCAAAGGTTTGAGATAATCAACAAACAACTTACCTTCTATGTGATCATATTCATGCTGGATCACTCTAGCATTGATTCCATCATAGTCTTCAGTGATCTGTTTTCCATCCAAATCTTGATAAGATATTGTAATCCTGGAGTTTCTTGTAACATTGCCTCTGATATCAGGTATACTTAGGCAGCCTTCTTCATAGTCAAATGGCTTGTCATATTCTTTGACTATTGTTGCATTGATAAATGCCTTTTTGACTCCCACTAGGTCATTGTCGTCGTCCATCATCTGTTCCGTGTCTATAATGAAGAGTCTCAGCGATTTGCCAATTTGCGGAGCAGCCAACCCTATACCTTGCGCATTATACATTGTTTCCCACATATTAGTAATCAATGTGGTGATAGTCTCATCAATGGATTCAATATCCTTCGCTTTTTTGTTTAGCACTGGAAATCCTAATGCATAAATAGGTAATATCATAATCTGCTTTCTATATATCTCTGTAATATCAATACAGCACTAACTTTATCTACAAGACTTTTGTTCCGCCTTTCTTTCTTCTTTACTCCTGACTGAAATATGATTTGCTTTGCCTCAAAAGAAGTAAACGATTCGTCAATTGTATCAATCTTAATATTGGTATCAATACTTGTTTTGAGTTTGTCGATAACTTTAAGTTGCTCTTTGACTTGCTTATTAGTAGTGCCATCCTTGTGCTGAGATTCACCAAATACAATAGTAGACACATCGTAAGCATGACATAGTTCCACCAACTTAGGAAGCAATGCACTATTCTCTATAGTATCAAGTGGGTTGAGAGAGATACCAAGTGGGCCAGATATGGCAATTCCACATCTTTTTAATCCAAAATCTATAGCTATTATTCTTGGCTGCACAACTCAAAATTACTATTTAATATAATAAAAAAGACCCCCTTCTACTTAAAGAAGAGGGGTCCCATCCCAAAAACAGTATTCTTGTCTGGTAGTTATTCGATAACTACCATCTTTTTAGTTGCGCTATTCTTACCAGCATCAAGCGTATAGTAAAGTATACCACTTGTTGTTGCTAAGTCTGTTTGGCTGATCTTGATAGTGTGGATCCCTTTCTTGAAAGTTCCATTGTCACTGTATACAAGCTTACCAGTAATGTCTGTAATCGTTAGAGAAGCCTTCATCTCTCTTGGAAGTCTGAAACTAATCTCAGTATTTCCTTTGAATGGATTTGGCTTGTTTTGATACAATTCAAATGCAGCTACTTCTTCTCCAAGCGTTGTTAATACAGGTGTTACTATTTCTAGATTAGAATTATACACCTCACTGCTCAATGCCTCATTTGATATGACAAACTTATCATTGCTCGCTGTGTTCACTTTTACAGTAGCTACTAGAGTGAATAGTGGCTTACTAGAATCATATGCTACCTTATTAGTAGAGTTGAAACTCATTAATAATGTATTGTTATCAATTCTGTAATCAGCATTGTTCGATGCAAATTGAGTATTCTCAATTCCAACTATTGTCAAGTCTTCATCCAAGTAGTCTATTGCAAGTTGAGCTCCATAGATTGAAGTACCACTAGTTGCATATACTGGGATCTTAACCTCACCTGGCACCATATCTACCTTGTCTAATGCTAATGTGTATATCTCTGATGTTCTAGTCTCAGTAGTATTACCGGCATTATTAACAGTAACTGATGTATTGACATCTCCTACTTTCATTGCGATGAAGTCAATATCCATATCAGAACTTAGATTGAATATTTCATATGCTTCAGTAAATGACTCTTGTAGTGGTGATTCTGCATTCAAGAATGCATATGCCCCGTCTACAAATCTCCAAGCCTCGTTATTAGGGAAGTCAGAGTAGTATTCTAGAATTAGCTTTCTTACATCTACAAGGTCTGCAGCAGTAATACTCTTATCATTGTTTACATCCGCAGCAATCATCTTGTAAGGACTATCTAAGCTTTCTAGATTTAGTATGTGTCTCTGAATCATTACGATATCAAGAGTCGATACTCCATTAACATGGTCATCTTCTTTACTAGGGTCTATGATGTAGTTTCCACCACTCATCATAGGGAAGGCATACTCTCCTGAGTTATCAGTCATGACATCCATGTCTGCTCCTTCAAGCACTACATTGACATCTGCTATAATCTGACCATCTTCAGTTGTTACTTGACCAGCAATTCTTCCTGTTCCTGTTCCTCCTGTTGGATCTGAAACTTCTGGACAAACATTCATGTTATCCTGAACATTGATGAACGTGATACAGAAAGCCTGTAATGGATTACCATCGTGATCTAGAATTGCATCTCCACTTGCGTCTACAGCTGTAGCATAGATTGTTACTTCTACGTCTCCAAGAGTAGTACAATCAAATGTCATATTTGTATTAGTTACATCACTTGAGAATGACACTACCACTGGGTATCCACAAGCATGGCTACTTCCTAAGTCAAAGTCTGAAGCCCATAATTCTACCATACCTGAGTCCACTGTTCCATCATTGTCAGTATCAACTGGCATAAGGTCAACAGCTAATCCATTGATACAGTAAGGTGTAGGTGCCTTACAATTGTAAATTGTAAACGGTTGTGTACAAACAGCTACGTTACCGCATCTATCAGTTACTGACCATTTTACTAAGTGTTCTCCTATTGGATAGTTATCGCTGATATCAATCGCATTGCCTTCTGTAGTTGTAGTTTCATCGAAAGAGCCATTTGAATAAAGATCGACCTCAGCAGTCCATTGTAAATTATCTCCAAGTGTACAGTCATCAGTAGCTGACTTAGATAGATTGATAAATCCATCAGCACAACCAGCTTCATAAGTACATACCCATATAAGATCGCAGTCTTCAACTATCTCTGGTGCAGTGAAGTTGTTAGCTTTGATTACTTGAGTATATTCCCAGATTGGATTAGAATCTAGTTCTCCATCATCATTAGTATCAATTAATTGACACCAGTCAATGACTCTCCATTTTCTTAATATTTTGAAGCATGCATTTCCAGTTGTATTATTGAAGTAGAATACTTCGTCAGTATAGTTAGCACCTAGTAGGTCACACTGATCATCAAGATATGTCGGTACGCCTGTATCATCTGTTGTGATAGAAGTCGGCTCTAAACATGTATCATAATCAATCTCTGCATCTGGCCAAACAATGTCATCACTATCAAATTCATCTCCATTTTGGAATGTGATTACTTGGATACATGATACGGACACACCGCCAGCATCAGTAGCTGTAAATTCTCTCTCTATGGTTCCAATGTTACATTGGTTCAAGTTTGGAGAGGCTGTCTCAACTATAGTAATGTCTTCACAATTATCTACTGCTGTAGCTATACCTAGTGCTGACAAGTCATTTAAGTCATAAGCATAGTCACAAGCTACTGTTACGTCATCTGGACATGAAATACTTGGACCTAATTTGTCCTGTACCTCAACTGTAACCATACACTCATTCCAATTACCATAGACATCTACAGCTCTATAAACCACCATTACGTCTTGTCCTACATCAGCACAACAAAATTTAACTTTGTGGCTGTAAGTACATGGATCTTCAAGCTCCATGACATATCTCTCTAGTCTTTGTTCTCCTCTGACATCATTCCAGAATGATGTATTATTTCTGAATAAGACGAATTGACCATTGCCGTTTGGCTGGTTAGTTGCCCAATTTGTATAGTTAGGGATTGTTCCATCTGAATATGTAAATACACCATCACAATCTTGATCACTTAAGTCAATATAGTATTGATCCATATCTATGGTCTGTGCTGCATTATATACCCAATCACTTTCTGCCATACTTCCAAGCTGTACAAGGTATCCACCCATAGCAGTTGAAAGATCTTGTGCCATATACCAGTTTACATTCTCTTTAGACACATAATAGTGGTGACCTTCATACTCACCTAAGTATTCCATGTCTGGATAAACAGGCACATCACAATCACATGGAGTGTCCATTCTTCTAACTAAATGCTTCTTAAGGATACAATCATCATGCGATCCATCATCAAATGTCTCTGCATAAGCAATTGCTTCACCATTATTTGTTAAGCTAACTGTTGTAAATTCATCACATATTGTTACCGGTGGAGTATTATCTATCACATCAACTATGAAAGTACACTCACTAGAGTTGTAACACTGGTCATATACAGTTACTGTAATCTCATTTTGACCCATCATCAATACAGCTGGTACAGTGCCATTATAATCATCTATAAATCCTCCTGGATAAGCAACGTCCACTTCAAACTCAGTTGAGCAGTTATCAGTGATAGTTGGCATAGGAGGGAAGTATTCAGCTCCGCAATCAGCTGCACCATGAATTGATTGTGCTCCATACATTGAAGTATTAGTAGTCACTTGAGTATAACCTACACATTGCTCTGTATCTAAACATACTATCTCAGGTCCTTCATCATCCATGATCTCTAACACTTGAGTACATGGAAATACAATTTCCTGACCACACCACCATTCTCTAACTTCCCATTGTCTCATTATCTTCACTGAGCAATCTGAGTTAGTCGGTAATTCTAAGTCTGTATAGAATACACCTGAATTACAGTATAAGTCTGATATTGGATATAAATCTTGTCCACACAACTGAGGTACACCTACTTCAAGAGGGTCAGGGTAGCTATCGCCGTCATCATCCCATGTCCCATTACCTTCAGTATCTAGTACACCGTCACCATCTGAATCCGTGTCTAGTACCAGTCCATATTGTCCTGATAATAGTATGTTAGATGCTGATAATGTAGTATATGCTCCTCCATTCATAGACCAAACTCTAAAACAGAATTGATCACCGACTAATACTGGAACATTTACACTTCCGCTTTCCATATTGCTTCCAACTAAAGTTGTAGCTAATATTGACTCTACTCCATTTAACGTGTATGCAGGTTCATCATTATTAAATTGACCTGCAGCATTATTTGTAGCAGTCATAAATGCTGTCCAATCAAAAGACAAGAAGCCTGAACAAGGCATTTCTATACATAAGTCTGCACTTGTATCATCTCCATTAGTACCATCTGTTGTACCAGATAATGAAACAGTAACAGGTGCACCCGTAACATCAACGACTGCATCAGTTCCACTCCCAGCTATATTTAGACTCCAATTACCTGGATCAAACTCATCTGCAAATGTAGCATGCAAGCAATCATTTGTATCCCAAGAACCGTCGCAGTTAAGTGCCGTATCATCTAATGTTTGGAAAGATGGTGGGCATTGTACTGACGCTAAGTCTATTCTTTGAAGTCTATAAATTACAGTACACTCCGGTGCTGCTCTTCCATGACTATCATAAGCTGTATATGTCCTCGTAACTTCCTTAATATAATCTGGATCACAATCCAATGCTGTTATAGTCTCGCTTAATAGTACTGGTGGAACTACTCCCTCACAAGCATCAACAAAAGTTGGTCCAGGAAATACACTAAACTTAGAACATGGAAAGTCAAGTTCTGTAGGGCAAGCATCGATTTGAGGTCCTAATTTGTCCTCAACTACGATATAACCCCAACAAGAATTTCCTGAGTCAGTGTCAATAACTGAAACAGATAATGTCTGACCAACATAGTCACTTCCTATTACTGGGCTATTTGGTATAACTCCAGATGCATCTGAAATCTCTACAACAAATGCTCCAGCAGGACATGAAACACCCTCATCTTCCAATATCATCATTGGAGTGATAGTTGCTTCACAAGCCATGTCTAAAGAAATTTGGGTTGTTCCTCTACAAGCGAGAGAACACTGGGCGGTAAGGTTTGTGCCAATCAAGACATTCAATACTACAAATAATAGCAAAGTTGTCTTGTACACACTTAACCTTAAAAAAGGTGTAAGTAATACGTTCATGATAAGATCCTTTTAAAATTTTTAAATAACTACTGCTTGGGATGACTAGTATTAACCAAATACTAATGCATACACCCAATTATAAAATATTAATCTTAGGTAGTTACTATTATCGTAGGTAGGAGTTAGATGAGTATTACATCATTCTAACTGAAAACAAATATAGATTTAGTATAATATGTATTTGTACCCTTTTCTAGTGATTTTAACAAAACATATCATTTTCTACAATGTATTAACTACTATACTCTTGCATAATATACTTTACAAGCTAAAGACATGTGAAATATAGCACTTATAAACTCATAAAGGAATACGGCTAAATGCAATATAAGAAGAGATCGAAAGAGTCCCCTACCATTCACTCTCGCACCAATATTCTATTGATAATTTATTGAATGCTATGCAACACTTACATTACGTGATACCCCATTTGCAAGCCACTATAAAGATTCATAGTTAGATGTGGTGCCTAGCCAAGCTAACAATTGGACCTCCCTCACCACATAATAGTAATCCTATTAATCGATCTCGTAACTATTACTAGGATAATAAGTAACAACAAATAAACAGTACAATATGTACGAAGACTAACTCTGGGAAGTTGATTACACTTAATCATAAGATATCTTCTAGAGAATTGATATGTTCTGATATACTGAGAACGAAGTAATGTACATCCAGTACTGATTGAGAATTAACACGAAGGATAAGCAAGTTAGAAAGGACAACAAACAAGGATATGAGATTGAGGACTATAACTATAGGGCAAAAAAAAAGCCCCCCTTCAATAATGAAGAGAGGCCATCCCAAAAACCGATTTACTCATATAAGGAGATTATTCGATAATAATCATCTTTTTAGTTGCTGAGTAATCACCGCTTTCAAGCGTGTAATACAATACACCTGATACTCCTAGGTCATTCTTAGAAAGAACAACACTGTTCATACCTTTAGCAT
>JAHDHH010000078.1 GCA_020631405.1 Saprospiraceae bacterium | reverse complement strand
ATGAAATCTCAATAGGAATTTGAATGAAATAAGGTTTTTAGAAAGATGGCATTTTTAGATTTTAGTGGATAAGTGTCAAAATTTCGTAAAAAACAGAATAGTGTTTGAATAAAGAAAGTAGCATTTAGTGATTTAGAATATTTTAAACAGAACTGATAATCAATGAATTGCTCTCAAATATGAGTTTTATTCTGTTTAGGAATTTTGGTGTTTAGGAACGTTAAGAAATGTAAACAGCCTTGAGTTTTTGCTTCATTTTGGGTCAAGCCAAAAGAAGAATCAAGCTTAGTTTAAAATGCTGCCCACTCAAAACAACATAGAACCAGAACAATGTCTATTGTTCATGTTAAATAACTCAATACCTATATATTATTCTGTTTTCAGTGCAGTAGATTTTATTCAAATTAAAAAAAGAGAGACCTTCCGTTGAAGACCTCTCTTTTAATAATTGACAAAGCTCAGTTATTCTGCGTCTGATACCTCATCAATTCTAACTATTAATTGAGTAGAATGAATGCTTGTTACCTTGTCTACATTGGAGTAGCAGCCTATGCTATTGCATTTGTACTTTACACTTCTATATCCAGAAGAACAAGAGGTAGCAAAGAGGCTGATGATTGCCAAAAGAACTGTGTATTTGATTGCTGCTGTTAGATGTTTCATAATTGTTTGTTTTGACTATTGATACCTTGAGAGCCAAAAATGTTATCACACTTTCTGAAATATTTTTTCAAATTGAAATTTTAGATAATACAGTGGTAACAGAACACCGTTACTATGTATAAATAAGTAACCATCAAACTCCATCACGTATGCATTACTTAACTTCAATATTCTTCATTGTTATCCTATTGTTTTCAATTGGTCAGGCAAGTGGTCAATCTTATGTCAAGCGATCTCCTGTCAGAATTGGGGTAAACACCAAGGACTGTAAACAAAAGCACAAGGCCATGCGGAAGTATGGAATAGCCGGACTCACCAGAACTAAGAAAGGGTCGAAAAATACAAAGTCAACAAGTACAAGAGAAGAAAGAAAACTCGATAAAGGACATCATTGCGTAGCATCCATAGCAGCCCTTACACTACCGTGCTTAAGTAAGGCAGACTTTGCGTCTTCATAACTCAGTTTAGTAGCATCAATAATCATCTGCGTGCCACGTTCTATGAGTTTGTTGTTGGAGAGTTGCATGTCTACCATCCTATTGCCCTTAACTCGACCTAGCTTAATCATTACGGTGGTGGTGAGCATGTTAAGCACTAGCTTTTGTGCTGTGCCAGCCTTCATCCTTGTACTGCCTGTCACGAATTCTGGACCAGTGACTACCTCGATTGCTACATTTGCATACTTAGAAACATCAGAACCTGGATTACATGCTATACATCCAGTGGCAATGTGATTAGCTTGACAAGTCTTCAAGCCATTGACCACATAAGGAGTACTACCAGATGCTGCAATACCCACGACGATATCTCTGTTGTCAATGTCGTAGGCTGATAAGTCCTTCCAAGCTAGGTTGATGTCATCTTCTGCGAATTCTTTAGCCTTTCTGATTGCAGAGTCTCCGCCTGCTATAAGACCAATCACCATATTATGTGGCACTCCAAATGTAGGTGGACACTCGGATGCATCTAAGACGCCTAACCTTCCTGATGTCCCAGCACCTATATAGAACAGACGACCACCTAACTCTAATTTTCCATGAATAAGGTCAGCTAAAGCGCTAATGCTATCCAACTGCTCTTCAACAGCAAGTGCTACGATTTTATCTTCTTGATTAATAAGTCTAACAAGTTCTGCTGTTGACTTGGTTTCTAGATTATCATGATTTGAAGGTTGTTCTGTATACTTCATGATTAGGACTTTTGCTGGTTTATAGAGAGTAAGAATAGTCCCAAGAAGGTTAACAATCCATTCACTAAGAGTATCAAGAATCCAAAATTAAACCCTCCAAACAATGTCTCAGAGTTGGCATTGAGTACATAAGATAGGATAGGAGCGACCAAACAAACAACCCACACATAGTTGTCAAGTATCTTCCGATTGGTCAGTATCCCAAATGCGTATAGTCCCAGTATTGGACCATAAGTATATCCAGCTGCCTTGAAAAGAGCATTGATAGCAGAGTCATCTAGCATACTATTGAACACCATGATAACACTAGCAAGTATTACGCAGAATCCCAAATGGATACCTATTCGCTGTGTTGATTTTTGACCTTCAGTGATGGCTTGATTCTCAACGCCGAGGATATCCACAGAAAATGACGTTGTCAATGATGTCAAAGCCGAGTCAGCACTCGAATAGGCCGCAGCGACTAACCCTAAGATAAAGAGTAGGGCTATTCCTGTTGGAAAATGTTCAAACGCAAGCATGGCGTATAGCCTATCGGTTCTTTCTGGAATAGCTATCCCATATTCAGCTGAGTACATATACAGTAGTGCCCCTAAGGCTAGAAACAATAAGTTGACCACTATCAAAATCGTACTGAACATTCCAATATTCCATTGCGCCTCTTTGAGAGATCTGCAACTGAGGTTCTTCTGCATCATATCTTGATCAAGGCCAGTCATTACTAATGCAATCAATGCACCACTAATGAATTGCTTAAAGAAGTTATTAGCGTCTGACCACCCATTCTCAAAGAAAAACATCTGACCTAGGTCTGCCTCTTGGATGGCATGTGGAATAGATGTCAGACTGATATCTAAGCTATTACCAATATAAATAACTGTGGCTGCCACAGCGATTAACATACAAGCAGTCTGCAGAGTATCCGTCCATACAATAGTTTTGATTCCGCCCTTAAAGGTATAGGAGTAGATAAGCGCCACGGTAATAATAACCGTCATGGCAAATGACAAACCTAAAGGCTCAAGAACGAATCCATGCAAGACTAGGGCAACTAAGTAGAGCCTAAAACTAGCTCCTACAATTCTAGACAATATAAAGAATGACGAACCCATTTTATAGGACACTGGCCCAAAGCGCTTTTGTAAATATTGGTATATCGTGACCACGTCCATCTTGTAGTAAATAGGCATGAGTACTGTAGCTATCAAAAAATAACCGACCAAGTAGCCAAGTACCATTTGCATGTAGGCAAACTCCATATTGGTGCCACCAGCTCCAACTGTACCAGGTATAGAAATGAAAGTCACCCCAGATAGGGAAGCACCTATCATTCCAAATGCCACAACATACCAAGGGGAAGACTTCCCAGCTGTGTAGAAGTCATTGTTAGTACTATTCTTTGAAGTGACTCTTGCAATCACCATTAATACTAGAAAGTAGGTAAGGAGAACACTGATGGTTAGAAATGGAGATAATCCCATTGGTTTACGATAGTTTATAATACAATATTAACCAATTTACCTTGTCCCTGCATTCAATTCCGTTATGCAATAGTGATTTTTCTTAGGAGCCAAGTATATAAAGTCAAAAGTTGATATCGAATTGTGGATAGAATACAGTATAAACTATGGCAAAAGTCAAGAAGAACAATAAATATGCAGACTTTTAGTCCTGAAAAATAGATACATTTGCTGTACAATCTATCAACCTAAATTCAAACTATGTCTGCAGTGCTTACCAACTATGCTAGTGGCCAATGGATTACGCCTAGTGACGATTTCATTCAGCAATACAATGCGGTTACTGGAGATGAAATCTACCAGGTAAATGGAAGCAATTGGGACTTTGAATCAATGATTGACTATGGACGAAAGGTAGGAAATACAAATCTCCGAAAACTCACCTTCTTTGAACGAGGTATGCTACTCAAAAAGCTAGCCTTGCATCTCAATAGTATTAAAAAGAAGTACTATCCAATCAGCTACATGACAGGCGCTACCAAGTCAGATTCTTGGATTGATATAGATGGAGGTATTGGGACTATGTTTGCTTATGCCAGTTTGAGGAAGCAGTTTTCGTCACAACCATTCCATGTGGAGGCAGAGGCAGCTGCATTATCTAGAGAAGGGACATTCATTGGTCATCATATACTAGTACCCAAGAGAGGTGTCGCTGTCCATATCAATGCCTTTAATTTTCCAGTTTGGGGAATGTTAGAGAAGTGTGCCCCAGCTTGGTTGGCTGGCATGCCATGTATTGTCAAGGCAGCAGAGCCGACTTCATTTCTGACCCATGCTGTGGTAAAAGATATTATAGACTCTGGAATTCTGCCTAAAGGAGCCTTGCAACTAGTCTGCGGAAGTGGTATAGGAATCTTAGACCACTTGGATTTTCAGGATGTTGCTACATTTACCGGATCTGCTTCTACTGGAAAGAAACTCAAGCAATTGCCGAATATCATTGACAACTCTGTACCATTCAACATGGAAGCTGACTCTCTGAATGCTTCAGTGCTTGGCTTGAACGCTGCTCCGGGTACTCCAGAGTTTGACTTGTTTGTCAAGGAAGTCAGGAAGGAAATGACAGTGAAATGTGGTCAGAAATGTACTGCTATCAGAAGGATATTAGTCCCTGAGCAGTATGTTGGTGCTGTCAAGCAAGCCTTGGTCAGTCAGCTAGAACAGATGGTCATTGGCAATCCTGAAAACGAAACTGTAAGAATGGGTAGTCTAGTAAGTAGAGACCAACTCCAAGAAGTGACTAAGAGCATTGAAACACTTGCGCAAGAGACAGAACTGCTCTATGATGGCAATCAACACCTAGATCCAGTTGATGGAGACAAGACTAAGGGTGCCTTCATAGCTCCAGCACTGCTTTACAATGCAGGACCCTTTGTCAACCTCTCAACACATGAAGTAGAAGCATTTGGCCCAGTGAGTACCATCATTCCATACAAGACCATGGACGAAGCTGTAGAGTTAGTCCATATGGGTAAGGGAAGCCTTGTGAGTTCAATAGTGACTTTTGATGATAATGAAGCACGACAGTTCGTCTATGGTGCTGCCTCACACAATGGAAGGATCTTAGTGCTTAATAGAGAAAGTGCAAAAGAAAGCACAGGACATGGAGCCGTCATGCCACTGCTTACTCATGGTGGACCAGGTCGTGCTGGTGGAGGCGAAGAACTAGGTGGTGTCAGAGGGGTGAAACACTATCTGCAAAGATGTGCCATCCAAGGTACACCTACTACAGTGACTGCAGTTACACAAGTCTACCAACAATCAGCCAAACCTACAGAGTCTCAGATTCACCCATTTAGGAAGTATTATGAAGATTTGCAAGTTGGAGACACAGTAATCACCCACAATCATACCGTTACTGAAGCAGATATTACTAATTTTGCAAATGTGAGTGGGGATAACTTCTATGCTCACATGGATGCTACTAGCCTAGAGGGTACAATGTTCGATAGGACAGTAGCTCACGGGTATTTTGTCTTGTCAAAGGCAGCAGGTTTGTTTGTAGACCCGGCGAAAGGCCCAGTATTGTTAAACTATGGCTTGGAGTCGTGCCGATTTACTAAGCCAGTTTATCCTGGGATGACTATCGGTGTTAGATTTTCCGTCAAGGAAAAGCTAGAACAAGAAAAGCGAGAAGACGAGGTAGCCAAAGGGATTGTCAAGTTCTTAGTAGATGTCTATGACGAAACTGGAGAGACGGTAGCAATTGCAACAATATTAACTATGGTAAAAAAGAAAAATCAAGGATAATGACAGAAGCATATGTAAGCTATAACGTCAGAGATGCGGTGGCTACGATTGAGTTTTTCCATCCTAGCCACAACTCTCTACCAGGTAGTGTGCTGAAGCAGATAGTAGAAGCAATTGAAAGGGCAGATACAGACCAGGAAGTTGACTTGGTAGTTCTGAAATCAGGTGGCGATAGGACGTATTGCGCAGGAGCTAGCTTTGATGAAATGCTCAGTATCGAGGATGAGGTTCAGGGAAAGCAGTTTTTCATGGGATTCGCTAATGTAATCAACGCTGCAAGGAAGTGTAGTAAGTTGATAATAGGACGAGTACAAGGCAAGACAGTCGGAGGTGGAGTAGGGCTAGCCTCAGCAATGGACTACTGTATGGCGACGAAATATGCCAGTGTCAAGTTAAGTGAGTTGGCTGTAGGAATTGGACCATTCGTGGTAGGACCAGCAGTTGAGAGAAAGATGGGCTTGTCTGCTATGTCAAAGTTGGCAATCAATGCCACAGAGTGGCAGACTGCGGAATGGGCAAAAGAGCAAGGGTTGTTTGCTGAAGTATTTGACTCAGTAGAACAAATGGATGCCTATATTGAACATTTGTCTAAGATACTTGTATCACAAAGTAAAGAAGCAAAACAGAAGCTGAAAAAGATCTTGTGGGAGAAGTGTGAAAATTGGGATCAGATCCTACAAGATAGAGCAGAGATCAGTGGCAGATTGATCCTGTCTCCAGAAGCGAAGGCGGCAATGGAGCAATTTAAAAGTAAAGCGTAAATAATTTCAAACAACTAAATATTTTAAAACAAGTAAGATGAAACAACTAGTATTATTCATTGGACTCATAGCTTTCACAGCTACAATCTCTATGGCTCAGGTTAAGACACCTCAACCAAGTCCAAAAGTAAAAGTAGAGCAAGATTTTGGTCTTTCTACTGTAACATTAGAATACTCAAGACCAGGTGTCAAGGATAGAACAATATTTGGCGACTTAGTGGGCTATGATAAGATGTGGAGAACTGGTGCTAATAAGAATTCTATGGTGACATTTTCTGACAAAGTAACATTCGGTGGAACTGAGGTAGAGCCTGGTACTTATGCATTATTCACTAAGCCAGGTGCTACAGAATGGGAAGTTTACCTTTACACTGATACTGAAAACTGGGGAACACCAGAAGAGTGGAGTGATGATAATGTAGCAGCAAAAGTGATGGCTAAGCCAATGGCTCTTAAGGACAAGGTAGAGAACTTTACGATCTCTCTTGACAACTTGAGAAACGAAACTGCAAGTCTGTGCATAGCATGGGACCATGTAGGAGTAATGGTACCATTGACTCTCGCAACTGATGAGATGGTAATGGCAACTATAGAGAAAACTATGGCAGGACCAGGTGCAGGAGACTTGTACAATGCTGCGAGATACTATAGAGAGAATGGAAAAGATTTAGACAAGGCTCTAGTCTGGATGAAAGAAGCAATCGCTAAGAGAGGAGAGTTGTTTTGGAATACAAGACAATTGTCTTTAATCCAAGCTGACCTTGGTGATTATAAGGGAGCTATAAAAACTGCTGAGAAGTCATTAGCACTTTCAAAAGAAGCAGAGTATGATCCATATATCAAAGCTAACGAAACATCAATAGCTGAGTGGAAGAAGATGAAGTAAGAAATTTCTGCACTTTCAAAAGAATAACTAGGAGGAATGGTGTTTGCCATTTCTCCTTTTTTTGTGCAATCCTGTAAGCAGAATTGTATTAGTTACACCTTGCCAAAAGCAACTCGAGTAAGCCTGCAGTTTTGGCATCTACTTCCTCGCCTCCATACTGATTTCCAAACCAAGTAACCTGACGCTTGGCATAGCGACGTGTCTGCTTCTTGATCTCTTCTAGACAATTGTCCAAGCTCATACTCCCTTCTAAATATTGAAACAGCTGCTTATAACCAACAGTCTGTAGTGAGTTTAAGTGTTTGTATTGCATGACTGATTTGGCCTCTTCTAGCCAACCCTCAGACATCATGGTATCCACTCGCTGATTAATCCGCCTATACAATTCTTGACGATCTCTGTTGAGCCAAACCTTGACGATCTTGTAAGGATGTTGTTTCTCTTCTCTTTTGTTGAGCCATGAAGTATAAGGCTTGCCAGTCTGTATACATATTTCCAAAGCTCTAGTGAGCCTTCGATGATTGTAGATGTCTACCTGATTGAAGTATTGAGGATCTAAGTCTTCAAGACGCTGTTGAAGCCCAGTAAGACCTTCATGGTCAAAGAGCTCTGCGATAGTGTCCATCACCTCTTGAGAAATAGCAGGAAAGGTGTCCAGTCCATTGACAAAGGCATTGATATAGAGTCCAGTACCTCCGCAGATAATCACTAGGTCATTGTCTTTCAATTCGTCTGCGACAATCTTATCGCAACTTCTCTCAAACATCCCAGCATTGAATGCTTCTGTGACAGAATGAGAATCCACCAAGTGATGCCTAACACTTGCTAGTTCTGCCTTGCTAGGCTTTGCAGTGCCAATAGATATCTCTTTAAAGATTTGGCGGCTATCAGCAGAGATGATAGCACAATTATGCTCTTTGGCCAAGGCAAGCGCTATTCCCGACTTGCCCACTGCAGTAGGGCCTCCAATGATAAGTATTGTTTTATTCAAGAGTTACGATTGAATAGCAAATGTAGGAATTAATACTTTTGCTATCTTCAACAGAAATTATCAAATCATGAATAAGCTAGTTATCCTTGTATTAGTAAGTCTCTTGGTGAGTTGTCATGATACTAAGCCTGCTGAAAAGCAATCTTACGAATGGGCAATGGTCCTCCATGGTGGTGCTGGCTATGCTACTGACCTAGGGGTGGAACTAGAGCAGTCTTATGCCAGCATACTTACAGCAGCACTCAAGCAAGGAGAGACCATCCTGAAGAATGGAGGAACTAGCGAAGACTGCGTAGTAGAGGTGATTAGTATGCTAGAAGATTCTCCCTTGTTCAATTCAGGGAAGGGAGCAGTATTCACCCATGATGGACAGAACGAACTGGATGCATCTATCATGCGGGGCGGTGATATGGAGGCAGGCGCAGTGGCTGGAGTTAGGACTATTCGTAATCCGATCAAGGCGGCAAGAGAAGTGATGAATAATTCTAAGCATGTCATGCTGACAGCAAGGGGAGCAGAGCAGTTTGCGACCTTACAAAAGCTGGACATCGTCGACTCTTCATATTTCTTTACTCAGCAGAACTATGATAGGCTGCAAGACATTCTTGCGAAAGAGAAGGAAACTGGTATGGTTGATGAAGAGCACCCTGATTCGAAGTTTGGAACAGTAGGAGTAGTGGCCTTAGATAAATCTGGCAATATTACAGCTGGTACATCAACAGGTGGCATGACTAACAAGAAGTACGATAGAGTAGGAGACTCTCCGATTATTGGAGCTGGCACCTATGCCAATAATGCCACTTGCGGAGTCTCTTGTACTGGGCATGGCGAGTATTTTATTAGATACAATGTGGCAGCAGATGTCTCAAAACGTATGGAGTACCTAGGAGAGTCTGTAGACGTAGCAGCCCAACAAATCATTCACCAGACTTTGGAAGAAGCTGGCGGCAAAGGGGGATTGATAGCCTTGGATACGGATGGGAATGTCACTATGCCCTTCAATACTACTGCAATGTTTAGAGGCTATATCAGGCCTGACACACTAGTCACTCGGTTGTACGATTAAGCGATAAGATGACTAATAGAGTTCTTATTACTCATTCTCGCTGCTATCAATCCTTAAGTACAATGGTCTAGGATATTAGCACAGATAGCATTGGAATAAGTAGTTCACATTGTATCCATGCCATGATTAGTCCTGCAAGAGTACATGAAGCTAGTCGAACTTATTTGCTACTCCGTTTAATTATTAATAGTTACCTATATTTGACATAAAGTGGTGTGTTGGTTATGTTGTCAAACCATACAGATTACTTTGAAATGTACGGATATTAGTGAGTTATCCATAAGCAAATAAATGAACACAAAAAAACAAGGTGATAAACTTGAAACATTTGTTTTCAATCTTTTTTCTGAACTACTTAGAAAAGAGGAATTCTTTGTTTCTGGAAAAAACAGTAATATATATATACAGAAAGAATATGAATCGACACTAACAGGTTTGCCAATAAGAGTTGATGTCTCAATAGAAACATTCATTCCTGGTGCAACTACATATTCACAGCTGACAATTATCGAATGTAAGAATTATACGACTAAAAAAGTTCCTGTTGATGATGTAAGAGAATTTCGAACAATACTCAATGAAATAGGAGAAGCAAACACAAAAGGAATCATGATTAGCAAGCTTGGCTTTCAGAAAGGAAGTTTGGCAATTGCTAAAAAATTAAAACTTGGTTTAGCCACAGTTAATCAAGAAGCTCCAATAAATTGGATTAACTACCGGCTTTCTAACCAAACAAAGATTCTAAATAAAGTAGAGTCAGAAAAACTACTATTCGAACTTAAGAACTCAACATATAATTTTATTGGAGTTAGTGACCAAGGTGGTAGAATAAAACTTCCACTCTTTCTGAAAGATATAGATCTTATAGATAGATGGGAAAACGTCGCTAAATACTTGGACGTGCCATTTATCACCAATGAGAAAATCGATAAAATTGCACAAGAAAAAGTAGGCTTAAAGTTTCATTCTCCAGCCTTAAACTTTGAAGAATTTCTATCAAATACAAAAGAAACCAAAAACATTAAAATCAATTCCAGTATTGAACTACCAGATAAAGTATTGGCATCTATACAAATGAATCCTACAAAAATTAATATATCAAATGCATTAGATAGTGAATCTTCAATATGGAGATTTACTTTAGCACATGAATTGGGCCATTACTTTTTACATAGAGAATTAATTGAAAACTATATACAAAACCATCAAGATGAAAGCGAGCAATCTTGGTCAAACACCAATCAACTATCCTTCAACCCAAGACTTGAAACACAAGCAAATATGTTTGCAGCAGCTATTCTTATGCCTAAAGAATTAGTTGAACATAAACTCAAACAGTTTTTCAAAGAAAAATCAATACATAAAGGATTTTTGTATTTGGATTATCAGCCTGTAAATAAACATTTCATTGTTCCGTTTCTTAGAGAACTTTCTTCTGATTTCAAGGTAAGTTTAACAGCGTTAAAAATCAGATTGATTAACTTAGGATATCTTAAAGATGAAACATCAAACACAAGAATATCTGATGTCCTAAAAAGAATGCCTATGGATAACACATGATGACCACAGCATAGGCTATCGCCTACGCAGGGTATCATTATTCGTTATATGCAAGGAGTGAAAAAAATGGAAAAACAGAAACTGAAAATGTACCTAAATCGCAAGAATTGGAATAAAATAAGTTTCTCGAATAAATGAAATAAGCTAAAATGAAAACAAATTATAATGGAATAAATTTTCGTTCAAGACTTGAAGCGAAATGGCATCAGTTTTTTAAAGAATTGAATTGGAACACAGAATATGAACCGATAGATACTAAGTTTTGGATTCCAGACTTTCAAATTGTAGGAGCTAAAGAATCAATTTTAGTGGAAGTAAAACCAATTTCACATTTTGATTTAGAAACTGCAATAAAGATATACGAGAACAGAATTGTATCAAATGTTTCGAATCACTTGTTATTATTGGGAAATACAATCCCAAATTTGGAAGAGGAAGAAAAATGTCCAACATTAGGATGGTTTATGCATAAAGATACAGAATGGAATAAAAAATCAACTTGGCCTTTAGCTGAGTTCGTTGTGATTCTTGACAAGGAAATGAAAAAGAAGCATTCTGATTTTCTTATCGGTTTCGGATGTTTGGAAACAGAAATCAAAGAATACATTTATAACTATGTAGACTTCGATATGGGATGTAAACCTTTGTCATTTTTCAATAATGAGTTCTTTGAAGATAAGCCAGGATCTAAAAAGTTCAGAGCTCTAATTGAACATCTTTGGAAAAAAGCTGCAAATGATGTGCAATGGAAAAAGAACTAAATGAACCCAGCATATAACACATGATGATGATGGCATACCCTTCGGGTTACGCCACATATCATAATTCCGTTACCTACAATGCGGATAAAGCTGTTGAATAATTAAGTATTTGTGTATATATTACACAAATGAAACTAAATCAAAACATTAAGGTTGCAGTTGATATTGTTCTATTTGGATACGAACAAAACCAATTATATCTTCTACTTATCAAACAGAGGTACGGCAAATACAAAGATAGATGGTCTCTGCCTGGGGGATTTGTTCATAATGACGAAAGCCTCAAACATGCAGCATTGAGAGAATTGCAAGAGGAGTCAGGTGTAAAAGTAAAAGATTTAGAGCAACTCTATACATTCGGAGATGACATACATAGGGACCACCGATATCGAGTCGTATCTGTGGCCTACTTTGGGACAGTTATCCCTTCTGCTATGAAGCTCAAAGCAACAACAGATGCTACAGATGCCCAGTGGGTACCAATGGATAAAATTACCAAATTACCTTATGACCACAAGGACATATTAAAAGCGGCGTATAATAGACTTAAAGCAAAGTTGAATTACCAACCAATAGGTTTTAACTTATTAGCAAAGAAGTTTCCGTTCTCCGATCTGGAGAATCTTTACATGACTATATTACAGAAGAAGATAGACAGACGTAACTTTCGAAAGAAGATTC
>JAHDHH010000021.1 GCA_020631405.1 Saprospiraceae bacterium | reverse complement strand
TGATATTGTCATTACATGCCATCGTCATCCCTTCGTTGATGAACAATGTCGCTGTATCACTTATTACTGAGCAACTTGGTCCCGTTGGATGAATTGCATCTACCACTACTCTAATACTAGTACAATTTGCTAAAGTACCAGCGGGTACTAAAAGGTCAACTGCTTCTATTCCATCAACATCATCTATGTTATTTGTTATGGTAGTCCATAGTCCATTTACATTTCCTTCTAGTGTAAATGCCAATGGACTTCCATTTGCTACTGAAGCTGTAATACTAAACACTGCATCTTCATCTGTACATACATAGTCTGCTTCAATCTGTACATCGACAACTGGGTTAGGATTTACAACAACTTCAACGCATGCACTTGGTGTACAGCTCGTATCAAATGTTGGGGTTGGCTCAAGAATAGCACATATTGTATACGTGCCAACAGGTAATATCCCTAAATCAAAGTCAACAGATTGATTTGGACTCACACCTAATAAGTCAGAATAAAGAATTGATCCTAGATTAGCACCACCAACATAAGGATCAGCTGGAGTACCAACAAAACTTACTATAGATAAACCAAAATCAATCTCTTCATTATCTAGCATTGCCATATCAGCTAAGCCAGTAATAGAAGCAATAACACCCTCACCATCACAGGCACTTGGCGCATCAATTGCTGCAATTGTGGGACATGTAAATTGGGTAACAATTACTTCTGCTGGATCAAAATCATCTTCATCCATTGGGTCATCCATTCCTCCTGTACTATCATCATCAGTTTCATTATCTGTTCCTATTTCAGATGGGTTTCCTGAATCATCATCTGGGGTACTGTCTTCATCATCAGGTTGTATTGTTTCATTGGCTGCATTTGTGCCGAAAGTGATTTCAGCATCATTAATTATAGACGTACCCATAAATGCAGGATCCACCTGCAAAATAATATCTATGATAACTGATCCACCAGCAGGAATAAAATCAATTTCATAGGTAGCATCAGTACCACTTGCCACCCAGTTATTAATATTTCCTGTCATTGCTGCAGTGTTATCTGCTGGGTTGAAAATCAGATCTGGTGTTGGTACATAGTCAGTAACTTCTACATCATAAGCGTCTACCGTTCCTTGGTTAAATACTGTAATTGTAAATGTTACATTATCTCCTGGCAATACTATGCCTGCTGTTGATAGTACCTTCTCAAGTGCTAAGTCAAAACAATCAGTGACTGTTACAGTTACAACTGCGGTTTGATCTATACATGGTGAAGTAGCAGTTACTGTATACTCAAAAGTATAAACTCCGGCTGTTATGAATTCGAAACTCACTGCTGTTGGAGTAGCAAGACTTGCACCAGATGGAATAGCTGTAGTTTCTGACCACATACCGCCTGCGTCTGGAGTTCCTAATGCCGCTACAAGATCTATCAAAGCAGAAGGATTTGTATCTGCGTCTATTGCATTACAAACCGTAGCTGTGCCATCAGTTCCTGCATTTACAGCTGGGATTACAGTATAAGTAACCATATCCATTCCAACACAACCATTAGCATCAGTGTAAGTATAGGTATAGACATCACCGTTAGCTATAGTTACATTTGTAGCATCTGCTACTGTTGTCCAGACTCCACCTGTTTGGCCAATTGGTTCTAATAATGTAAGGTTTACACCAGTAACCATGTCACTGCATATCGTCTGATCAGCTATATCAACAACTGGGTTATCATATACTGTTACTGTAACATCTATTGGTTCGGAAATACACATTCCATCATCATAAGTTACGTAATATGTTTCTGGCGAGTTAGCAACCGATGTCATTGGATCATAAGAAGTACCTGTGGCAACTAATGTAGTCAAGGCAGCATCAGAATAAAAATTGTAACTATTTGCTGAATTTGCAATACCACTTACCGTTACATTATCTAAAAATGTGCTTTCAGTTCCTTCATTATTCAGCACACAAACTTGTATTTCTAGGCATGAACCTGTCAAGCCTGTAATTGATATTGACTGAGTATCGTAATCATCGATTAGAGTATGAGTTGCGTCACCGCCGCCCATCCAGTCAAAAACTGTTGTACTTACTCCATCAATAATATAAGTTACATCTACATAATCAATATTTTCATGTGTTCCAGACTCAGTTAAGTCAAGTGAGATATTAGCTGAAACCAGATTCGAAATATTAATTACACTCGAGTTATAACATACTGGAACATCTACATCTTGGAATTCTAATGCACCTGATGAGGTAATTGCATAATCAGAAGTTGCTGTTAATCCTGACAAGTCCCCATTGATATACCACTGTCCATTTGCAGGTGCAACATCTGTAACACAAATTCCAGTAGAGCAATCTCCCGCAATTCCTTCTCCATCTGTATCAAATGTTTCTAAGTAGGTTTCTGTTTCTGTCATTGTTAAAGCACCAAAATCAATGTTGGTAGATCCACCAACACAAATCTCTATATCGTCAATATCTGGGACTATTGGAAGTGGTTTTACTTTAGCTGCGATAGAAGCTGTAGCTGTACAATTGTCATCTGATGTTACTGTAACAGAATATGCTCCAGTAGCCAGAGTAGATGCTCCAATTATAGTTGGATTTTGATCAGTGGAAGTAAATCCATATGGTCCTTTCCAAGACCAAGATGTTCCTCCCATTCCTGCATCCATGAAAATTAAATCATTTCCATCACAAGCCATATTCACTGATAAATTTAATGTAGGGTTAAAGTTAGCAGTAACCTCAACTTGATCAGCTAAACTTTCGCAACCATTGTCACCAACTTTGGTAACGAAGAATGATTCTGTCATTCCTGCAACTACAGTTGGGGTATATTCTGTCACACCCATTGCGAGCTGTGTAGCTCCTCCACCTGCTGGATCTAAATCGTAAAAATTAAATAGGCAAGTTGATGGCATTGTAGCACAATAGGTATGAGAGCCTAGATTCGAAATATCATCAATTCCTAATCCAGTCCATTCTGTATTCAATGTTGGAAATGTAGTGTTGTCACAAGGTACAATTGAAGGATTTACGCTAACACCGGAACTTACATCGCAGTTTCTCACAATCGTATTGTTTTGAGTACCATCAGTGGCTCCAGCCCATTGTGAACCTGGATCACATCCAATGCTCCCAACTATATCAATAACAGCTGGAGTAGGATTATTATTACAAAGTGCAACGGCATCATCTCCATTGAAGTTCAACACTCCACTAGTCTCATTGGCTATATCTAAAATAGCCGCTGAAGAACTACCATTGCATACTACATGGGTAGCACCGTCAGCGAGCATCCCAGTCATTACAAATGATCCGCCTGCAGTAGTGGATCCATTAGTATATCTCTTTATTGTATAATCGGAAAGGTCCACTGTAGCTCCTGTCCCATTATATATTTCAATACATTTATTGTTACCTGATCCTTCAATGTATTCTGATATAAATAAATCAGTAGCTAAAAGTGGCACATCGCCACCAGCAGCCGTCGGTGTAATAGTCTGAGAAGCACCATCACAAACCTCAATATCATCGACCATTGGGGCAGGAGGTGACTCATCTACTGTGACTGTTGCATCAACAGTACAACCATTATCATCTGTATAGGTAATCATTGCCATTCCAGCTGCAACCCCTGTCACAACTCCTCCACTTGTAACAGTAGCTACTGTGGCATCACTTGAAACATAAGGGTCAGTACCATTCGGTGTTCCTGATCCAACAAATGTTACTGTTGCTCCAACACAGACAGAACCGTCCATCATTGTTGGAAGCGCATCAACAGTAACAGTGGCATCTATTGTACAACCATTATCATCTGTATATGTGATCGTAGCTGTTCCTACTGCAACTCCCGTCACTACTCCTCCACTCGTAACAGTCGCCACAGTGGCATCGCTAGAAGTATATGCATCAGTAACGTTCGGAGTGCCTGATCCGACTAATGTAATTGTTGCTCCAACACAGACTGAGCCGCCCATCATTGTTGGTAATGCATTGACAGTAACAGTAGCATCAATTGTACAGCCATTATCATCGGTATATGTGATCATTGCCATTCCTGCTGCGACTCCTGTCACAACTCCTCCACTCGTAACAGTCGCTACAGAGACATCGCTAGAAGTGTAAGGATCGGTACCATTCGGTGTGCCTGCCCCCACTAATGTAATTGTAGATCCAACACAGACAGAACCGCCCATCATTGTTGGAAGGGCATTGACTACTATTTCTTGACATGATTGAATCTTACAATCTGAATCCGTCGGAGTTGGTGATAAAATTGCACATATTTGATAAGTACCTGCAGTGAGTGTACTTCCAACAGCTGTAACTGTTGCGACTTGTGCTGGATCCGTTCCTGTCAATGCTGCAAAAGCGACAACACCCAATGAAGTACCTCCAACGTATGGATCAGCTGGAACAGGGTTGCCTGCACCAAAATGCATAAAGTCAATTCCAAAATCCATATCATTATTATCCGCATCATCCATGTCGTCAAGGCCTGAAACTGTAAGGTCAAACATTCCACCTACACAGATATCAGCTGGATCTGTAAGCATGCCCATCGCTGGACACAATCCACAAAGTGACGCATCTACAACTATATCGACCGTCTGTGTAGATAGACAGCCAGTAATTGGATCAGAATAAATCACCCATATCGTTTGATCAGCTGTTATACCGTTAACTGTAGTTGATGCTAAAAGGGGTGGAGTCATCGTCCACGTCCCAACTGGCAATGTATAAGGGTCTACTGAATAGAATTGGAAGTCTGCCGCATTGTACACTGGACTATAAGTTACATCTGTAGTCAAATCAACACTAGCAGTTCCATCATTACAAACAGAAACCGGTTGCGTGACTATAGATAATGGTGTCCCGGAAGGGGGAGATAACGTTTGAGCATTGCTCGTTACTGTTGCTGGACATCCGAAGTCATCAGTAGCGGAAATAATGTCATAATCTCCTGGGCAAGCATTAGTTAAGATAAAAGGAAGGCTTACACTCCCAAGTTCTAAGACTGTCCCGTTGTATGTGTAATTAATATCAAAAGAATTAGTCGAGCTTCCTACTGACAAGTCAAATGTAACAGTCCCATCGCACGGCATGCAAGTTGTAGGGCTTGTTGATGTAGTAATTGTAATGTCTTCCGTTGGTCTTATATTGAGACAAACTTCATTAGTTGAGATTGATCCGGAGCAAAGTGATCCTCCCTCATCAACTATAGAAGCTAAGGTGATTTTCACTTCTCCAGTTGTCGGCCCTGCAATGTCAATAGTTCCACCATTAATAAGTGAGACTGTTGGTTGAGCAACGCCATCTATTTCATATTCGACTGTATAATTGGGTCCAGTACCACCTAAAATGGTAACTGGTAGCATCACAGGTCCATCAGCAATACAAATATCAAAAGCTCCTGTTATAGATGCTTCTGGGCATGACACCGTTGCTGTTAAAGCTGTTGTTATCCCATCCACTTCATCCGGAGCTGCAACAGGGCAATTTGCCGAATCAAATGGGTCTACAATTGCTTGAAAGTTAAACATTCCTGTTGGACAAGCTGTCTCAGGCATTGTATACGTTGTACAAAATTCCATATCTGCTGGAGTTGAATCATAACCACCTGATCCTGATCCTCCGGCAACCTCTCCTGTTTCTGGAACAGTTGTTTCTCCACCATTCTCATATTCTATAGCATCAACAATATTGCCACTTGCATCCAACAGAATAATTTCATCCCCTGAATTTCCTAAAGAAGTTGAAGAACCATTCAAAACAGCAGCAGTCACTATCAAATCAATTTGTCCGGAAGGGTAAGAAGAAGTACCACATGCGCTACCAATTAAAAATACACCATCAGCTGGAATTAATGTTCCTAATGGAATAGTCACAGCCCATTCTCCATCAGAAAATATATAACAACCAATATCCTCTCCTGGGGGACCATTAATTTCAATCATTTCTGGAGTATTTGCTGTAGCAGACCCCCATCCAGTTCCATCGGGACAAAGAGGGCCAGGAGCAACTCCCGTTGTACTTGCTCCATTTGGCGGATCATAAACAAATTGAGAAATATATACACCAACACCAGGCCCATTAGCTACTCCAAATCCAGCATATCCATCTCCTGTTGTATAAGTAGACCAGTTTCCAGCGGCATCAAGAGTATTACCACTATTTAAGCCTCCTGTGACACTTGTCAAATCAGTTGATGCGACAGGTACTTCAGATGTTGCAGGACAAACACCCGAAGGTTCCGGAATTGAAAAAGATACAATATCAACAAAACCTGATCCATCATCAACCTGCCATGTAATTGTTCCACCTGGAGGTAATTGATCTCCATCAAAACATAAGTCGATAACATCTCCGGGGCATGCTGTAACAGGCCCTGCTCCTCCATCTATAGTTGTTAAAAAGTTTTCTGGACAAACGGGTGGCAATTCACAATTATCTAATATTGTTAATGTAACTGGAGCTGAACAACCACTGCCATCTGTAACTATTATTTCATAATCACCCATTGCAGCTGAAGTATTTAATAAAAATACTCCTGTTGATTGAGGTCCTGCGATACTAGTTCCAGGCGAACCAGCTGCAACATCAAAAAGCTCATAAGATAAATCACTTCCCCCTGAGACAAATGAACTAGCATTCACTGCTCCTGCAGAGGAATCTCCTGCATCACAATCTATTATCAAATCAGTTGCCATTAATGGATCGACTACAGTCACTATCATATTGAAAGTCTCATAACATTCATTAGGTAGACTCTGAGAGTGAGGGAACCCTTGAGTTCCACAACAGTTTGTAAAGTCATCCCAAACTAATCCAAAATTGTAAGTTCCTGCAGTAGTCATTGTTGCCGTATATGTCATTGTTGTTGTGCTACCTGAAACTATATATGTATCCCAAGGTTCGTTAGTTCCAGTTATTGGATCAGCAATGTATGAACCAGTCTGAAGGTTGTAATCTCCAGAAAATATATCTGTATTATCTGAAACCTGTTGCCAGTTATAAACCTCTACTGTAAACACAACATCGCCTGGTGTACATTGAACTGCATTGCTTACATAAAAAGCAAATGTAGGTACATCGTTAGGTAGTCCTGGTGTGGGGTGGTCAGTATAAGCCCATTCAGCCGACGCAGCACCGCAGGCAGAATTTGTATATCCTCCTGATGTGAATGTTTCCATAGTTGTGGTTCCAATTGCTGTTGGATTACCATTTGCATCAACTGGTTGGTCAGTATAAGCTCCATCCATATGTGATGGACTACCATGAGTCCCACCCTGTGTTGTGCCGATGTCAAGTCTAATAAAAGAAGAATTACAACCAACAAATGTTGATCCAGGTGCTATTGTATATATCGCATCTGTGATTTGAGGCATTGTGTAACAAATTAAATCCGCTCCACAATCTCCAGCTGGCATTATAGGAACCCCCGTTGCATTATTTCCATCACATTGTCCAGCAATTGTTGCAGCTGGATTATCATTTATTGTACCGTTTGCATCATTGTCTCCTAAGGTATATGTCCCATTCTGTATAGAACAGTTATCAGGATTACCAACTGCTCCTGGTGCTCCCCAAGCAATAGCATCATGAACAGTTCCATCTGGTTGAAACAAAACAACAGCATCCCCATCACCAGCGTTAGAATTATCAATTGTAAATCCTGTAGCTGCGGGATCATAATAAGAAGCGTTTGCAGGATTACAAACATCAAAATCAATTTCTGCTGTTTCAAACCCAGGATTAAAGTCACCATCTCCATTAGCTACTAAACCATTTGCACCAAAACTACCTCCAACACCACATGACCCTGTTGGATCCATTGAACACGCTATCAAGTAAACACCATCTGCAGGAATAACCGTACCTGTTGGCAATACTACGGCCCATTCTGAATTGGAAATAACCATACATCCAATATCAGCTCCTGGAGGTCCGCATAGCTCTACTATACCATCATTACACCCATCAGTTTGTCCCCCGTCTCCAGAAACTTCACAAATGACAACATTGGAATAGTACCCATTACAAACAACACCAAGCCCTGGGCATTGACTATACATTGTAGTAGAAAAGATTAAAATAGTCGATAGGGCTAACAGAGAGTGAATAATTCTCATTAGGCTGGTTCTTTTGGTTATTAGTTGTATGATAGCGGGGTTAGTGCTAATTCGTCGTATCAAAAATACAGAACCAAAGCTAAAAAAAGAATTATTTTCAGATTTTCGTTGGGTTAATTATCACAAATCAACAATATTCTATATTCAGATAGCTGACTGCCATGCAATTACCCATTAATTCAATTTTAATTTGACGAAAACCAATATAGAAGTGGGGACAAAATACGTATACTATTTCAAGTATGAAATACTTGAAAACATTACCTAATAACAAGGTACATCAACTAGATTTATAATAATTAAGCTGCCTTGAGTTTTGACAGTTTGGACTTTGAAATTTGCCCTGTTGCATAAGTAATATCAACTACAAATTCCTTGATATCCTTCTGAGATGGTAACTCAAACATTGCATCTGTAAGGATTACTTCTAATATTGTACGTAGCCCTCTTGCACCCAATTTTAAATCAAGAGAGGTCTTAGCGATATACACCAATACCTCTTTATCAAATAATAATGAAACCCCTTCTAACTCAAATAACTTTTGATACTGTTTGATCAATGCATTCTTTGGCTCGGTAAGGATTGAGATTAATGTATCTTCGGTGAGAGGATTAAGGTATGTTAGTACCGGCAGCCTACCTAGTAATTCAGGAATTAATCCAAATGACTTTAAGTCAGTGTGGTTGATATATTGTAAGAGGTTATCATTGTCAATCTCTTCCTCTTCTTCATTCTTATAACCAATAACCTGTGTATTGAGTCTTCTGGCTATGACTTTGTCTATACCAGCAAAAGCCCCTCCACAAATGAAAAGAATATTCTTAGTATTGACCTTTACCATTTGCTGTTCGGGGTGCTTTCTACCTCCTTGTGGTGGGACTAAAACATCTGCCCCTTCTAACATTTTCAACAATGCTTGCTGTACACCTTCTCCAGATACATCTCTAGTAATTGAGGGATTATCTGACTTTCTTGCTACCTTATCTATTTCATCGATATAAACTATCCCTTTTTGGGCAGCTTCTACGTCATAGTCACATGATTGAAGCAATCTAGAAAGCATGCTCTCTACGTCCTCTCCTACATACCCAGCTTCAGTAAATACTGTAGCATCAACAATTGTAAAAGGTACTTTAAGAAATCTTGCGATTGTTTTTGCCAGTAAAGTCTTACCTGTTCCAGTCTCCCCGACAAAAAGAATATTAGATTTCTCTATTTCTACATCATCAATATTTACCTGCTTTAACCTCTTAAAATGATTATAGACAGCAACACTCATGTATTTCTTAGCCTCACTCTGGCCTATGATATACTGATCTAAGTATTCTTTGATACCGACTGGAGTCAGATCATTTGGCAAAGCAAAGTCACTCTTTGATTTCTTAGACTTAATATTTGTATCCAATTCATCCATGACAATATTATATGCCTGCTCTGTGCAATTATCACAAATCTGAGCATCAATACCTGCAATCAGAAGTTTAGTTTCTTCCTTAGCAGACCCACAAAAAGAGCAACTTTGCTTTTTCACCTCTTGTTATTTAAGATTCTTTTTTTACGCTATTCTTTGACAACACTTCGTCGACTAGTCCATATTCTAATGCTTCTGGAGCTGTCATCCAGTTATCTCGATCGCTGTCTTTTTCTATATCTTCAAACGACTTTCCAGTGTTCTTAGCCATAATATCATATAGTTCACCACGTAAGTCTTTGATTAACTTGTAAGTAATCTCCATATCAGAAAACTGCCCTTGCATACCACCTGAAGGTTGATGAATCATCACTCTACTATGCTCCAGACAAGTACGCTTTCCGCCTGTACCAGAACATAATAATACAGCACCCATAGAAGCCGCTAACCCAGTACAAATTGTGCTTACATCTGGAGAAACATACTGCATAGTATCATAAATACCTAAACCTGCGATCACAGAACCACCAGGGCTATTGATAAACATTTGAATATCTCTCTTTGGGTCTGTTGATTGTAAAAATAGCATTTGTGCTTGAACTACGTTCGCAACATAATCATTGATAGGCACACCTAGAAATATAATCCTATCCATCATCAGCCTAGAAAATACATCCATACCAACGATATTCATTGACCTCTCTTCAATTACTTGAGGCGTAAACCCAGTAATATTCGGAGCACCTCCATATGCTTTTTGCATATAGTCTTCCAAACTAGCACTAGACATATTTAAATGCTTAGTGGCGTACTTTTGAAATTCATCTTTTGGAAACATCTTTATTCTTTTGTTACTTAATTAATATCAATTCAATAAATAAACTAATATGTCCTATTGTTTAGTATTCTGGACTAAATCCTTGTATTCATCGACTGAAATTTCAGTAGTGTTTGTTTCTACATCTTTTTCTAACTCCTCAAATAACTTTCCTGATTCGACCTGATTATGTATCTGCTGAACTTGTTTTTTATCATTCAACATATAATTCACCATATAGTCCATCATATTGGGATCATTGCCATATCCTTGCATGTATTGCGCTACTTGAGCCTTTGCGCCTTCTTTCATATCCTCCTCTGACACTTCAATCTCATACTTCTTAACCAATTTAGACCTAATGAGAGCCCACTTCAAATCGTCCGATACTTGCTCAATCGGAACTTGTTCTTCTCCATCTTGAGATACAGCTTTGTACCATTTTTCAATATGGGTAATTGGGAGATCAACAACAGTCTCTGTTCTTATCGTCTCAAGTATTTCTCTATGGAGCAAGTTCTTAGACTGTTGGTCATAGAACTTTTGAATGTTTCCACTTATCTTTTCTCTAAGCTGCTCCTCGGTAGTGATTTCTCCTTCCTTACCAGTATACTTATCAAAGAATGCTTGATCCATATCTGCAAGCTCTCTTCTTATTACGCCATTGACGACTGCCTCATAAACTAATTCCGAACGTTCTTCCGTTTCTAAGCCTAGCAAATATTTATTGACGAACTTGACATCTCTACCCTTTTCTAATGCATATGGGTCAACTTTGAACGTATAACTCAGTTTCTTTCCTAGTAAGTCAGCCTTATAGTTTTCCTCTACATCGGCCATGTAGACCTTTGCGACATGCTCACTTCCTTCGTTTGCAGCCTTACCATTATCATCTAATTCGTAGATTGCTAACTCTACAATATCATTATCAGTGATTGGTTCTTCTACATTGACTTGCTTACCTAGTTGCTTTCTTACCCCTTCTATTTCTTCATCAATGATAGTATCATCAACCTTGATTAATTTGAGGTCATACTTCTTTGTCAACCCTTTGACTTCTATATCAGGCCTGAGTGCTAGCTCAAAAGCTGTATCATAGTCTTTTAAATCTTTAAGATCAAAATCTATAGCATTAGCATCATCACTAAGCATAGGATCTAGGATATATTCAATCTTTTCTTCTGTGATGTAATTATATAGGCCATCTAGTAAGTTCTTGTTTACTACCTCACTCAATGTTTGAAGACCGTACATTTTTTCAACAAAAGAATTTGGAGTCTTTCCTTTTCTGAATCCTTTGAAAGACCCTTTGTTTTTAATGTCCTTAAGTTTATCTCTGTAATCTTTGACGTAGTCCTCTTTAGCTATTGTAGCATTGATCTTTACCAGTTGATCATTAATGGCAATAGTTTCAAATTTCATGTAACACTATAATTAATTGGAAATAAAAATGAATTCTTTAAACGGAGAGAATAGAGCTTTAAAGAATCAAACTTTAAAAAAGAAAGTGCGGGTAGAGGGAGTCGAACCCCCACGCCGTGAAGCACTAGATCCTAAGTCTAGCATGTCTACCAATTCCATCATACCCGCATTTCAAAAGCTGTGCAAAGATATATTCTTTTCAATATATAGGTAGAGATATTTAAAATATTTTCAATCTAATTAGTAATTAGCATTTAACCTATTTCCAATGCCTTAATAATATATTCTTATTTTAAATATATGTAGCTTTGCGTTGTGATAAGCGCTAAGAATATTTATAAATCATTTGGCACAGTAGATGTCCTTAAAGGAGCATCTTTAGATATTTCTACTCCTGAAATAGCAGCCATATTGGGCAAGTCTGGGTCTGGCAAGAGTACATTCTTACAGATCATTGGCACATTAGACCAAGCTGATAAAGGAACAGTTAACTTGTTAGGAAATGACATTGCCAAACTTAATAAGAATCAATTAGCAGAATTGAGAAACGAACACATTGGATTTATTTTTCAATTTCACCATTTGCTAGCAGAGTTTACCGCTTTGGAGAATGTCTGTATACCCTATTATATCGCAAATAAGTCAAAAGTTGATGCTGAACGAAGAGGAAAAGAATTACTTGATTTTCTTGGACTGACTCATAGACTTACTCATAAACCTAAGGAACTATCGGGTGGCGAACAGCAACGGGTAGCAGTGGCAAGAGCAATGATGAATAATCCTGATATCATTTTTGCTGATGAACCAACCGGCAATCTAGACGGAAAGTCTTCCCAGAATCTCTTAGACATCTTTAAGCAACTACATACAGAATTCGAGAAAACTATAATTATGGTCACACACAATGAGGACCTTGCTAAACAATGCCATACCACATATCACATGACAGATGGTATCTTAACTCATCATGACTAAAGTTACACTATGAAATATCATATCATTACATTCTTGTGTTGTTGTCTGTCGCTACAGCTTAATGGACAATTTGGAGAACCATTATCGAAAGGGACTCAAAGTCTCAGCATGGGCGGCAGCGATGTACTACTCACTGGTGTAGATGCCTTGTTTACCAATCAGTCAGGATTAACAAGTGTGGAAGGCGTGGAAATAATGGCTAGCGGGCAACAACTCTACGGACTCGCTGAAATCAATGATTTCAATCTGGCAGCAGCATTCAGGCTGCAAGATGTAGGTGTGTTTGGTGTAAGTATCAATGCCTTTGGCTTTGATGCATTTAATGAAGTGAATGTTGGTCTTGGTTACGGTAGAAAGTTAGCCAAAAACCTATCTCTTGGGGCTAAACTGAATTTGTTCAACACTACAATTCAAAATTTTGGCAAACGTTTTTTATCGACATTCGAGGTCGGATTACAATCAACGATTTTACCTAAGTTGCAAGTAGGAGTCCATGTCTTCAGTCCAATTACTATAGCTGTGACACCAGATCAAGACATCGCTTCAAAATTCAGCCTAGGTTTTGGCTATAGACCTACAGATCGACTACTTGTAAGTCTTGAAACAAGCAAGTATATCGATGGTGCCTTGAATATCTCTGCTGGAGTTGACTATTCCATCATACCTTTACTTTCCTTAAGAGTCGGTGTAGGTACAGATCCTGGAATATTTAGTGGAGGAATAGCATTTCATGTCTTAGACAACTACACTATTGAAGGTGGGGTATCAATCCATGAAGTGCTTGGTATGACCCCTGGAATTACAGTCAAGTACAACAGTTCTCGTAACACAACTTCAAAATAACATGAGGATTGTCCTAACCGCTCCAACAGTATTTGAGCTTGCTCAAATCATAGAATATCTAGATTACAACGCTGAGAAGCTTTCTTTTAGCAAGTATAACTACCTAGGACATAGTATTGAGATACTGGTGACTGGAGTCGGAATATTCAATACTGGTTTTGCCATGGCTAGGGTTGATACATCTACCCACATCGACCTTGCCATTCAAATGGGTCTTGCGGGCAGTTTCAAAAAAGAGATTGCAGTTGGTACAATTGTCTTAGTAGAAAAAGATCAATATGCAGACCTTGGTGTAGAGGAGAGCAATGGAGGATTTACCAGTGTCATGGACCTTGGATTGGTAGATCGGGACACCTTTCCCTTTAAGCAAGGAAGCATCAATGCAAAATACAAATTCAATGATACTACCCTAACTCACTGCACTGGCATCACAGTGAATACAGTAAGTGGTTGCACCTCAACTATTGCACAAAGAAAAGAGCAATTCAATGCTGACATTGAAACCATGGAAGGTGCTGCTTTCTATCAAGCATGTAGGATGTTGGATATTGATTGTGTTCAGATTAGAGGCATCTCAAACATGGTGGAACCTAGAAATAGAGAAAATTGGAACATTGAATTAGCATTATTAAATTTAAAACAAGAATTTCTTAGTATTTTTCCAACTCTAGTGAGTTAGACTAAAATTACAAACGAACCCTATTCAGAATGATAAAATCACTTAGACACCTGACTTTCCATATTATTGTTTTTAGCTTAAGCATCCCTTCAGCGATTGCGCAGCACAATTATTCTAACTATATTACAAGAGTTGATCTATCCCCTATTATAGGCTCGGACTTATTAAAAGAGCATCATAAGATTGGAGATCGTTTCAAACTTTCTATTCCTCCATTTGATCAGGAACAGTTTGAGCTAGAAAGAATATCGATGTATTCTCAACAAATGAGGTCTGATGGTTTGGCTTTGGCCAATTATAGAATTACCTCCACATCATCTAATTTGAATGGATTTTTACTAACATCGCCACTTGGACTATTTGTAACGCTTTACAACGACGGACAACTCATCTCAATACGACCAAGTGAAGCTGACCCAAAAATATACCTCCTCGAGTATGGGAGTTCAGAATCATTTGAATGTGGAAATTCGGCAATATCTCATTTAGAACAAGAAATAGAAGAATTACAAAAGATTGATTTAATCCAAAATGGCTCATTCCAAAGAGTGTATAGATTAGCGGCAGTGACCACTGGCGAGTATTACACTGCTAATGGTGGAACTACTACTGATGCAATGACGTGGTTGAATTTTGCTGTGAATGGCATATCAACTATATTTCAAAATGAGCTTGGGGTAAGGTTTAGCATGCCAGTTGATCCTATTATTTATTCAAATGCCGCAACTGACCCTTTCACACCCGACAACGATCCAGAAGCCGATGGCAGAACAACCCAAGCAAGAACTGTAATTGGAGGCCTATTCAACATCACTAGCTATGATATTGGCCATGTTTTTCATAATACTGACCAAGGAGGCAATTGGTCTGGAGGTGGTGTAGCTAACCGTCCTGCAGTCTGTAGAGATTTTGCTGCCCCAGCACCAATTAAGGCGGGAGGATGGAGCGGCTCATTTAATAATCAAAACAATTCTTTCATAGCCCTTGCAGCACATGAGTTTGGCCACATGTTTGGTGCAAATCATTCATTTAATGGAGAAGGTAGTAACTGTGACGATGCCATATCACCAGTAGCTGCCTATGAAATTGGAAGTGGCACAACAATAATGTCATACAATGGGATTTGTCAAGATGACAATAATATTCCTAGTGGTGGCACTGCAGATGACTACTTCCATGTCCATAGTCTTGTTGAGATGATTAGTCATATGACTTCAGAAGGAGATTGTCATTCGGATAATGATTTTGGAAATTCTTTTCCTTCCAGTAATGCAAATCCATGCAATATATCTTACACAATACCTTTGCGTACTCCATTTTTAGTTACTGGCGAAGGCAGTGATCCTGATGGAGATGACATTACATACTGTTGGGAGCAATACGATGAGGATGGAGATGATTCTCCAACTCAAGGATTTTTAGGCAATACTGCAGGAAACAGGGTCAATACCCCACTCTTTAGAAGCTATCCACCTACCCCATCTCCTGTTCGTTACTTTCCTAAATATGATGATATTATCTCTGGAACCCAAGATCCATTTGAAGTACTACCAAGGGTGAATAGAGATATCACTCTGAGGCTGACAGTCAGGGACAACCACCCAGAAAGTGGAGGGATTGCCATAGACGAGACAATAGTCAGAGCAGGACCTGGTGGACCTTTGGTTGTTGATAATCCGAATTCACTGACAGCAGGTGAACCATTTGACCTTGTGTGGGACCCTAATGGATCTGACGACCTGTGCGACAAAGTGGATATCTATCTATCAATTGACGGCGGTAGTAGTTTCAATATTCCACTTGCTCTTAATGTAGATTATGCAGATGGTGATAGTAGTGCTGACGAAATGTTGGAGATAATAATGCCTGCCGGTGTTCCTACTACCAATGAAGCCAGACTTATGGTCAAATGTGTTGACAATCCATGTACGCAATTTTTCAGTATCTCAAGTAGTGATAGATCAATTAGCTCTACATGCGAGATACAAGGATCGATAATATGTGACACAGATCCATTAAATGTGATGATGGGTGATCCTCAGTTAGACATAGACGAATCTTTCTTAGTAGGTAGAGAAGTCAACTCATTGAATAGTACAGTTAACTCATCGGATGACTTCATTAATGTAGTCAGGGAAAGCCTTGACGGTAATTGCGAGGTATTTTCGTCTTATAGAACTGATGTAGTATTTTTTTCAGTTACGGAAAGCGGTATATATTCTATCGAAGAGCTGAATAATATATATTCCATTTACAATGCAGACACATACTTGGAATCCAATCCTTGCTTAAGTTATTTAGGTGTCAATATTGCTGCCGTTGAAAACAATCCTGGCTCTGTATCAGTTGCTAACACAATAAATGTCAACTTAGATAAGTGTACAAGATATAGACTTCATGGATCTTCATTTAGTGGAAGTAGCGTGGCACTTGATTATACTTTCTCTGGCCCTGGAAAAGTATTTTTAGAATCAGAAAGTGATGAAAATTATAGCTACACTTTTGTTGCAGAAAATCAAGTAAGCAATTCAATCCTTGGGGTTAGCGATACCGGGGACTTTACTAGTCTTCCAGGTGGAGACTATAGGATATATGGCATGATATACAAGTCTGGAGGTCCAGAACCACCAGCAAATGTAAACCCGCAACTTTGGCTAGGTCTTTCAGTTAACGAAATACTAGGTGATGGTCTTTGTGGATTAAGCTCTGCTAATTTCAAAACCGTAACGATTGAAGGAGGATGTAGTGTTTTTGATGTTCAGATATCTAACCTTGAAGAATGCATTCCCGATGACAATTATAGCGCATTAGTCAATGTCTATTATGCAAATACACCTGAGAACGGCAATCTTATTGTTGAGAATGCTAGTCTCGGGATCTTTGAATCCGTACCCCTTACTGTAAGCCCACAAACTGTGATACTTACCAACTTGGATGCAAATGGACAAATAGTAGACCTTAATATCTCAGTTCCTGAAGACATTAATTGTGCAATTGTATCTGACATCAGCTTTCAAGCGCCTGCAAAGCAAGCAGTTATTGATACAGTAACTACAATAATGCCATCTACATGTTTGGCATCAGATGGTATACTTACAGTCGAAATGGTCAATTCAGGAGACTTTACTTATGTGTTGAGTTCCCCAAGTATGCCAAATGTAGAAAACTCTTCTGGAGTGTTTGACAACCTGCCAGTTGGGTTCTATCAAGTAGAGGTTAATACTAATGGAGCATGCATAGCAGACTATGGTCAATTAATAATATTAGAAGGTCAAAACAACTTAACTATAAATGCTCCAAATAACATAACTGGGTGTGACGGCAATGTCGATCCAATAACTGTTTTAACCAATACAGGTGATCAATTTGTTTGGACTGAAATCACAAATTCTCTTGACACTCTCAACGAAACTGACACTTACTCTCCTACTATCTCAGGTACTTATCAAGTTATAGTCAGTGATTCAAGTTCAGGGTGTACTCAATCAACCATTATTGCAGTTGAATTGGAAGTATCGCCAACAACAAACTTACCTCAAGATTCTACGATATGCCAATTTTCTCAAATGGTTCTACAAGCAGACCCAATTGTCAACGGAATAGGTGTATTTGAATGGAAGCTCAATGGCACAACAATTACTGGAGCTAGTACAAATGAGATTCTTATTTCTGAACCTGGAATGTATACTCTAAGTGTGACAAATCTAGCTGGTTGTGTTGCATTAGACACCTTTGTCCTAGATCTCAATGCTGCTCCTAGTTTCTTTTTGGGCGAAGACCAAGCCGCATGTCAAAGTGAGACAGTGATTCTAGATGTCAGTAGTCAAATAATCATAGAAGATCCAACTTACCAATGGTTTGGCCCAGCAGGCATCATTACTGGAGAGACATCATCAAGTCTGACTATTACTGATGTCCTAGGATCGGGGACATATTCGCTTGAGGTGACAAACTCTTTGACTTCATGCAGTTTTTCTGATGAAGTTGAAATAGAATTTGTAACCCAACCTGAAGTTATTATAGAAGACACGATGACAACCCTATGCGAAGGCAATTCAACTACAATTGTTTCATCAAGCAATTTTTCTACAATTAATTGGACATTAGATGGTGATACTATCATAGACGTCACAGACTATTTCGTAACAGTGACAACAGGTGGAGAACTTATAGCTTCTGCAGGTAGTGGATCTTGTATTGCTAGAGATACCATACAAGTTGAGTTGAGGCCTGCACCTTTGGTCTTTTTTGCAAGTGATGCAATCAACGGTTGCATGGGAGACATCATAACCCTAGATGCCAATAACGAAGAAGCTTCATTTAATTGGTTGATTGGTGATATAACACTGGCAAATGATGTTGAAGATGAGTTTGATGTTGGGGTTTCTGGAACATACTATGCAGTGGGTATTAATGAATTTGGTTGTGAAGCACAAGACTCGATAGAAGTCATTCTTAATGCTAATCCTCCAGTAGACCTTGGTCCAGATTTAGTGATATGTGATAATACATTAGATACCTTATTTGCCGACACTCAAGCTCCAAATGTAAGTTGGTACTTCTCAACTACCAGCCCATCTATAGAGTTTGCAGTTGCTACTGGATACCAATTACCTTGCAACATCAATGGACCTGGGTATTATATAGCCGAAACTCAGACACCAGGAAGTGATTGCAGAGCAAGAGATACGATCTTAGTAGAAAAGAATACCTCTCCCGTTTTAACTATTCCAGATGCTGAATTTCTATGCGGCACTCAGAGTACGTTAACATTAGAGACTGTAGCTCAATCAGGGGTTGACTATGAATGGTTTTTGGCGGGCACAGGAGACCTTGGCGTAAATGCACCTTCTCTAGATGTGACAACCTTGGGAGCCTACACACTCACAGCAACTGACCAGCAAGGTTGTAGTAGCTCTAAAACAGTAAATGTAAGTATTGTCAATACCAATTTTGACCTTGAATTCACAATTGCAAGTACTGAGCAAAGTTTGATATTAGATACTCTTCGAGTTTGTGAAAACAACACAGTAACTATTACAGCGCAGCCGGAGAATACCGCAGATTTTGTTTTGTTTTCTTGGTTCACTAATCTTAATGGCTCATCAATAGAAGATGGATCACTTTTAAGAGTGGATGATAATATTGATAGGATGTACTATGTTGAATTTGTCCACAACACCAGTCAATGTATAAGTATTGATTCATTCTACATAGACTTTACAGAGCGACCTATTATAGATATTGCAGACATTACAGTATGTGATAGTAATGATGCAACCCTTGATACTGAATTGGAAGGATATATTCACGAATGGACTATCAATGGTATGCTCCAACAAGGTGAGACAGGGAGCACTCTAGATGTGGAAGTTGCAGGAGACTATGTTGTAGTCGCCTACGAAAATGATGTCCAATGCGCCAGCGTTGACGAAATCGCAGTAACACTAACACCTGGACCCGTTGTTGGCAATATAGAAGACATGTCTATTTGTAGTGGAGAGACTGCTGAGTTTAACTTAGCACCCGAATCTAGTGATTACCAATATGTGTGGCTACAAGATGGAGTTCAAATCATTGGAGCAACAGACCAAAACCTTACTATTTCTGAAGGTGGTCTGTATCAGGTAGTAGTGACTACGGCTGAAAACTGCATTGATACATTATCTAGTACTGTAATTGAAAGCTTTATTGATGACTTATCACTAGGAGATGATATTGAACTTTGCCCAGGAGAGTCCATTACTCTTGCCCCAATATCTGGCACCTTTACAAACTATGAATGGTCAACGAATGAAACCACAGAATCCATAGTTATTGAAGCGCAAAATGTAACTAGTCCTCAAGTAACGACCTATACATTGCTAGTAAACAATGGAGATAATTGTAATCGTACTGATGAAATCGATGTGACAACCTACGGAATTATCACAGCAGTGGCATCTGCTGACAAGGTAGAACTCTGTCCTGGCGATTCTTTACAATTAAAAGCTGAAGGAGGACTATACTATGCGTGGAACAATCCAGAAACCCTCAATGATCCTGCAATCCCAGAACCTGTTGCCATGCCAGAAACAAGTACAACATATATTGTACAAGTGTTTGACAATTGTGACAACAACATCGGAATTGACTCAGTAGAGGTTACAGTCTTTCCAATGGCAATGGTTTCGGCAGGAGGTGATACTTGTGCTTTCGCCGATATCCCGCTTATCCTTAATGCTACAGGAGGGGTCATGTATGATTGGGACAACAAAACATTGATTCAAGGAGAAGCAGATATAGCAAGTCCCACTATCCTCATTGATGAAGAAACAGAGTTTTTTGTTACTATCACGGATGAATTTGGATGTGCCTACTTAGATAGTGTGAATGTTTGCATTAAAGAAAATGCTGAAGCACTACTCGATCCTATTAGTATAATTACACCAAATGGCGACAATAAGAATGACTACCTATACTTTGAAGGTTTAGAGTCGTTTCCTAATAACAAATTGACCATTTTCAACAGATGGGGCAACATAGTGTATTCACAGACTAGCTATCACAATGCAAATCCTTATTGGGATGGTTCTAATGGATCAGAGTTCCTTCCAGCTGACACCTATTATTACATCCTTGAGTTTAATGGTCTTGTAATCAAGAATTCTATAACTATCACAAGAGACTAACCCCTTTGATTACAAACTTTACAAAGAAGACAACATTATGAGATATATTTCTATTGTATTCATCGTCCTTTTTTCTTGCTTTACAACAGCTGTATTTAGTCAACAATATCCATACTTAAGTGGATTTGAGGAGACTCGTCATATTTGGAATCCTGCAATGCTAC
Source organism: Saprospiraceae bacterium (assembly GCA_020631405.1). GTDB lineage: Bacteria > Bacteroidota > Bacteroidia > Chitinophagales > Saprospiraceae > JAHDHH01. Next base: position 36,709 of record JAHDHH010000021.1, on the reverse strand, counting down.
ATTCAGAAGATGGGGCACAAGTCGGTATTTATGCACGACAGCAATGGATTGGGCTAGGGTTTGATACAGCTCCTAGATTTGTTAATGTGCATTACCAACATCCATTTGAAGACCACAATATGTCAGCAGGCATCAACCTTTACAGTGACAAATCTGGACCGGTAAGCAATAATGGGGTATCACTCCAATATGCATATCATATTCCGTCTATCATTGGTAGATATGCCAAGCTATCATTAGGGTTGGTAGGAAGTATTAACTCATTTAGCTTTGACCCTTCTGACGAAGTGTACCGAGAAGACGATGATCCTTTATTGATTACAACTAGAAATAGTACAATGTATCCGAGTGCCGGAGGAGGTATCGCTTACATTTCGAATACAAGGTTATTCAAGGATAATAACTTCTTTTTTGGATTGTCAGGATATCATGCATTCAGTACCAATGTACTAATTCAATCTAATAATTTTGAAAGACAACTGCACTTGTATGGTCACGTTGGGTCAAATCTAGCATTTGACAACATGAGGATCGAACCAAGCATAAGTGTCAACTATACTCAACCGGAAATCATAGACTTCTTACTTAATGTTAAGTTTGAGATGGAGGATCTTTTTTGGGCTGGACTATCTCTCTCTTCAGTAAGTGATCTGTTTTTCCAAGGTGGCTATATCGTGCCAAATTTTAATGGCGGGTTTGGAGAATTAAGAGTAGGCGTAATGGGTGCATTCAATATTGGAGAAACTGTAAGACGAGCAGGTCCTGGATTTGAATTATTCTTAAATTATAGATTTGACGATTAGTCATCAAGAATACTATCCATTGGAAAGTAATTGAGAAAATGCTGAGTCAATATCTGTTTGACTTGTGACATATCTACACTTCTGTCAAGTTCTTGACTAATTGATGTCACTGTTTTGTCTGGCGTACTAATCCCACAAGGTACTATGTTTCTAAAATGAGACAAAGTTGTATTTACGTTGAGGGCTAAGCCATGCATGCTGACCCATCTACTGAGATGCACTCCAATGGCACAAAGTTTTCGTTTGACTTCATCACCGGTCCATACTCCAGTGAATTCATCAATCGGAAATCCTTCAATACCATATGCTTTCAAAGTATCAATGACCATTAGTTCTATAGACCTCACAAACTTATGCACATCTCGATAAAAGCATTCTAAGTCTATAATTATATATACTGTCCATTGCCCTGGTCCATGATAGGTAATATCTCCACCCCTATTAATTTTAAAAAATTCAAAATCCTCACTTTGCAAGTCAGGTACTGACCTAAGTAGGTTATCAATTGACCCACTTTTACCTAAAGTATAAACAGGTCTATGTTCACAAAATATTAGATGATGAACTCTAGTATCTCCTTCAGATTTCTTTGATTGGATTAGTTTTTGCATCAATATCTCTTGAAAGTCCCACACTTGCTGGTAACTAAGATCTTGAAGGGTATGAATTTGTAGTACGTTATTCACTAGTCTTGGCAACTATTTAGAGTTATCTGAAGTTAATTTATTTATGAAATCGACTACTGCAATAGTAATTCTTTTTTTGCTCATTCAAAATACAAGTATCAGTCAAAATGCCATTGACTTTACGATAACTGATACTCATGGCAATACCCATTCCTTGTATTCAGACTATTTGAACAATGGAACTACGGTACTCATTGACTTCTTTTTTGTGGATTGCCCTCCATGCAATGCCTTTGCGCCATCTCTGCAAGGGATATATGAAGAATGGGGTTCTGGTCAAGCAGATGTTCAATTCCTAAGTTTGAGTTCTAAGTCATTTGATTCTAACGCTGATGTCAGTGGGTATGAAGCAACACATGGTATTACTTCTCCTGGTGCTGGTGAAGATGGTGGGGCATATGATGTCTACCAGGATTATGTAGATGGTGGTTTTGGGCCTATATGGGGTTCGCCATTCTTTATAGTGGTAGCTCCAGATGGGAGCATGCAATGGAATGTCAGCGGTTCAGGTACAGCTGGTCGAATAGCTGCTATCAATGCTGCACTGTCTGCAACCGGAGCAACTGGAGGCAATATAACAGAACCAGAACCAACCCGTATTGACTTGCAGTTCAAGGATACAAAAGACAATGCAATGTCAAACGTGATTGTGTCTTTAACTTCAACTGAAGCAAATGCTCCTTCCTACCCTATCATATTGGATGATAACTATGGCTTTGAGTTTCTAAACTTCAATGAGGAGTACCCAGACTTGCAGGACCCTATCTTGACGTTCTCAACGGATGGTGATTGGCTTAATGGTGTATTCACTACTGATATCCTATTCATACAAAGACACTTACTTTTACTGCAACCCTTTGAACAAGATTATCAATTCAAAGCTGCCGATGTGTCTCAAGATGGTCAAATTACCGCATTTGATATGTCAATAATTAGGAAAACAATATTACAGAAGATTGATGCTTTTCCTAGTGGTATTTCTTGGGTATTTGAACCAGAATCTATAGCAATCGATACTTCCAACAATACTCAGCAAGCCTATGACATCCTTGGAATTAAGTTAGGGGATTTGAATAGACATTAATGGGCAAGCCTTAAGTGTTCAACTTCCAACATATTCAAAGAATTCACTTCTATTCCAGCAAACTTCTTTGATGTAAAGACAGCTGTCTCATCATAATATAAGAACACAACTGGACAGTCTTCTATCAACATATCATCTAGTGCTCTATAGTATTCTTGTCTTATCATAGGATCTATCTCTTCAACTGCCGTTGAGTATAACTTATCGAATGCTTCATTGTTATACCTTGTATAATTGGGTGGCGCTGGGTTATCTCCATAAAATAAACAAAGAAAATTCTCAGCATCTGGGTAGTCGGCTATCCAAGAAGCCCTAAATACATCAACATCACCACTTCTCATTCCTTGTCTTAACAAAGAAGATTCTAGTACTTCGATTTCTACGTTTATTCCTATCCCTTGCCACTGGCTTGCTACAAAAGTCATAAGGTCAAGGTAATCTGCGTTTGTTTGAATAGTAATTGGAAACTGACTATACTTTTTATCATAATCAATTGCATTGAGCAGTTTCTTAGCCAAGGCAGGTTTGAATGACAATTCTTGTTGTGCTACAGGAATATTTAAACCACTATGGATTATTCCATTTCTTGCGGGAACCCCAATTGACCTTCTGAGTGTACTTAGCATTGCTACTCGATCTATTGCATAGTTTAGCGCTTGCCTAAACTCCTTGATTCTAAGTACCTTATTATCTGACTTCTGATTAATCCCTATGTATTCTGTATTTAAGTATGGTGCTCTCCATAGCTTAATATCACCATCGTATGCAGGCCTTAATCTTCCTTTATCACTCAATAATCTAACGCTAAATGAAGACTCTAAACCTGAAACATAATCAAGATTACCTTGCAACAACTCAAGAAAGGCAATCTTCTTATCAGTAATATATGTTGCTTTTACTCCATCAATGGCAACATCGTGCTTGAAGTAATTCGGATGTTTAACTAAATACAGCGCTTCCCCATCAATCCATTTTTTGAATTTAAATGGACCCGTCCCTACAGGATTAGACCTGAATGCAGATCCATAATACTCTACAGCTTCCTTCGCCACTATTGAGCAATACTTTGTAGCCAACAGACCTAGGAATGGAGCAAAGGGCTCTTTAAGTGTTAGTTTAATATTAAAGGAGTCGATTACAGTAATCCCATTTGTAATCAAACGATCTTTTAAAATCCAAGATCCTGGCGATTGGATAGAATCGTCTAACAATCTATTTAGGCTATAAGAGACATCGTAAGCTGTTAGCTTCTTACCTAAACCATCCTTAAAACATTTATTATCATGAAAATATACATTATCAATTATTTCAATATAATACTCCTTTCCATCCTTTGATATTGAAAATGTGTCTACTAAATTTGTTTGGATTTGCGTAGTGGTATCGAAGTCAAACAGTGTCGAATAGATATGATGACAAGCCCAAATGATATTTTGGCTCTTAGCGAAGGCTGGGTCTAATGTTGAAATGGGACTCGTGTGATTATATCGAAACACCAACAACTCACTATTCAAATCTGAACTTGTACATGCTGTAAATAGCAATAGCAAGCAAACGAAAATTCTATTTCGCTGGCTTATAGGATTGCTATGCGGCATATTGACATGATTTATATGAAGTGTTAAAAAATTAAATCAAAATTAACGTTTTTTTTAATGACTTCAGGAAGCGTGTCGAGTCTACAATACGTATTAAGCCTGTAGATTTTAATTTTCTTTAAGCGAAAACAAGAAACTTAGTGAACCACCCAGATTTTATTAACAACGAATTATTATTCAAATTCAAAAATATTATGAGAAACAGTTTTACGACTTTATGTAAAGCGTCTTTATTTTTTGTTCTTTTGACCAGTTTAAATATTGTAATCGCAGGCGACTCCGATAACTTTTGTTTTGATGCTGATCATACAAATGAAGCGTTTGGCTATTCAAGTTCATTAGATTGTAACACAGCTCCTTTAATGGTCTGTGCTTCGACTTATTTTGGATGCCCTAATGACAGCATAGATCCTTCCAACACAGGAATGACAACAACGGCACCAGGCGAATCTGGATGTCCTAATCCAACATTGTCTTACGAAGATATTGTAATGAACGATGAGGCTTGCCAAAAAACAATCAAAAGAATCTGGACAGCAATCTATCCAGACAACTCAAGTCCTTGGTTGTTTTCAACGTGTACACAAATGATGTTTTTAGAAGATACGGCAGGACCTGTATTTTCTAATGTGCCTGCCAATATTTCAATAGAGGTATCAGGAGCTAATTGCTCTACACCAATAACATGGACACCACCAGTTGCCACTGATGATTGCGGGCCTGTAACATTGACTTCTAGTCACGCAAGTGGTGATGTATTCAGTGAGGGTACTACAACTGTTACTTATACCGCAACTGACTTATGCAACCATACTACAGAGGTTTCGTTTACAGTAACTGTAACATGTACTTGTGGTACTGCACCTGTTATCAACTGTCCAGATAATTACTTTGGATGCCCTGGAAGTTCAACAGACCCTTCTAATACTGGCACAGCTACTGCAATACCAAGTAATGGATGTAGCAATCCAATAGTTACATTTAATGACCAAGTAACTACAGCAGAGAACGCTTGTGGAGAATTAGTTATTATCAGGACTTGGATAGCGACAGATCCAAATGATTCTAGCCTAACTAATAGTTGTACTCAGACTATTGATCTATCAGATAATAGCAATCCTTTTTTCTATGATACAATTGATGACATTACTGTCAATGGGACAGGTCAAAATTGTACAGCAGCTGTAAATTGGGTAGTACCATCATATGATGACAACTGTGGAATATCTGTCATTAGTAATAGTCATTCAAATGGATCTGACTTCCCAGAAGGAAATACAGTAGTAACTTTAAGTCTTGAAGATGATTGTGGTAATACAGCTAGCACTTCGTTTACAATTACTGTAAATTGTGTTTGTAACACTCCACCAACAATTCTATGTCCAGCTGATTATTCTGGATGTCCTGGGAGTATAGCACCTTCAACTACAGGAAGTGCAACAGCCTCTAGCAATTCAGGTTGTGGGGTGCCAGTTGTAACATACATTGATAATATCATCACACCTGCTAACAGTTGCGGAGAGATAGATATTGAAAGGGTTTGGACAGCTACTGACCCAGATAATACTGCATTAACTGTATCTTGTACCCAATCAATTACACTGGTAGATAATGTTACACCTACATTCTCAAATGTTCCAAATAGTATAAATCTCACTGGAAACGGTGTTGGATGTTCTGCTATAGCAACATGGACAGCACCTATTGCTTCTGATAATTGTGGGACTACTACCGTGACATCTAGTCATGCAAGTGGCTCATCATTTACTGAAGGAAGTACAACTGTAACATACACTGCAATTGATGCTTGTGGATTGAGTACTTCAGTGTCATTTACAGTAAATGTAAGTTGCGCTTGTGATACTCCTCCCACTATTCTTTGTCCAACAAATTATTTCGGATGTCCTGGAAGTATTGATCCTTCTGTAACTGGAAGTGCATCAGCTACTGGAGTAGCTGGTTGTGGAGCTCCTGTAGTCACATATGTAGATAATATCATAACACCTGCTAATAGTTGTGGTGCTATTGAAATTAATAGAGTTTGGACTGCCACTGATTCAAACGACCCTACACTATTGACATCATGTACACAAGTCATACAACTGACTGATAACTCTGCTCCTTCAATTACTAATGTACCAACTAATATTTCTGTTTCAGGAACTGGAACTGGATGTAGTGCTATTGCTAATTGGACTGAGCCTACAGTTAATGACAATTGCGGACCTGTAACTCTTACCTCAAGTCATACTAGTGGAACTAGTTTCCCTGAGGGTGTTACGACGGTAACTTACACTGCAGTTGATGCTTGCGGCAATGCTGCAACTCCAGTAAGTTTTACAGTGACTGTATCATGTGTTTGTAATACTCCACCAACAATCTTCTGCCCTGCAGATTTCACTGGTTGTCCTGGATCACCAGCAGATGGATCAGGAAAATCTCCTGAGCCTACACACCCTTCAAATACTGGAGGTAGTGCAACTGCAACAAGTTCACCAGGTTGTGGAGAACCCCTAATTACTTATACTGATCAAGTAATATCGCAAAATGATTGTGGAGAAACTACAATTAACAGAATATGGACTGCCACAGATGCAAACAATAGTAATTTGTCTTCTAGTTGTACTCAAGTTATTGTTTTGGTTGACAATACTAACCCAACTCTAATTGGTATGCCTTCTAATATTATATTATCTGGATCTGGTGCATCTTGTAATGCTATTGGTACTTGGACACCTCCTACAAGTACAGACAATTGCAGTGCAGTATCGTTAAGTTCAACTCACTCTAGTGGGTCTTCATTTGCAGAAGGTGTTACTACTGTAACCTACACAGCAACTGACAACTGTGGCAATAGCGTTAGTGCTTCATTTACAGTGACTGTTGAATGTAGCTGCTCTACTCCACCAGTTGTACAATGCAATGGCAACTACTTCGGTTGTGTAGGTGCAAATATTGACCCATCTAATACAGGAACTCCAAGTGTCACAAACAATGACCCTCTTTGTACTGGTGCTGTATCATTGACCTACACTGATACATACATACAACAAACTTCTTGTGTTGTAGAAATAATAAGAGCTTGGACTGCTATTGACGAATCTACTGGGTTGTCAACTAGTTGCACTCAATTTATTGGACTGTATGACTCTCAAACGCCTACGATTACAAATGTGCCTGTAAATTTAACGGGAGAAGGTATTGGAAAAGGATGTTCTGCTCCTATAACATGGACAGAACCAACAGTAACTGATGATTGTGGTATAGCATCATTCACTTCTACGCATAGCTCTGGAGATGTATTCCCTGAAGGTACAACAATCGTAGTCTATACTGCGGTCGACAATTGTGGTAAAACTACATCTGTATCATTTATAGTAACTGTAGAATGTACTTGTACAGCATCGCCAATTATTCAGTGTCCATCTAACTATTTTGGATGCCCTACAGCTGATTTAAGTCCAGATGTTTCTGGTACTGCTACAGCAACTGTACAAGAAGGATGTGGTCCAGTTACAATTACCTACACAGATAACGTAATTAACAACCCTTCATGTAAGGTGTTAGAAGTAGTCAGAATTTGGACTGCAACTGATCAAACAAGTGGGTTGTCTACATCATGTGGTCAGTTTATAGGTCTATATGATACGCAAACACCTACTTTGATTGGAATGCCATCTGACATTTCAATACAAGCAAGTGCTGGCAACTGTGATCAAGTAGTTACTTGGACACCACCTACAGCTTCTGACAATTGTGGTGCTACACTAACTTCAAATTACAATTCTGGAGATACATTTAGCGAAGGAACAACAACAGTTACCTATACAGCAACTGATGGTTGTGGAGCTAGTATCTCAAATAGCTTTACAGTAACTATAGAATGTGCATGCTCAATAGCTCCAGTTGTAACTTGTCCAACTGACTTCTATGCTTGTGTAGGAGGAAGTACAGACCCTTCTGCAACAGGCTATGCTTCTGTAGAAACGGGAAGTGGTTGCAATGCTGCAGTTTTAACATACTTTGATACTACGACTACTGGTGATTGCCCCGGATCTGTTGACATCATCAGAACATGGCAAGCTGCCGACCCAGATAATGCCAGTTTGAATGCTTCATGTACTCAGATTATATCACTATCTGATACCGAGGCTCCAGTATTTGCTAATTGTCCACATGATGTGACAATGAGTACTGGTCAAGTTTGTGATAAACCATTCTTATGGTTCGAGCCTACTGCTACTGATAATTGTAGTACACCTAATACAACTGTAAATATTACGCCAGGCTCAACATTTAGCTCTGGAACGACTGAAGTAATCTATACCGCAACAGATGACTGTGGAAATGTAGCTACATGTAGCTTTACTGTAACTATTGACTGTGACAATTGTGTTACTCCTCCAGTGCTTAACTGTCCTGCAAACGTAGATTTATGTCCTGGCAGTGATACCGCACCTGCTAATACTGGAACAGCTACAGCAAGTGCCGGAAGTACTGATTGTGATGCACCAACGGTTACGTATGAAGACTTTATCGTTTCTGCAGGACCGTGTGCAGGTGCTTTGGTGATTGATAGAACTTGGACAGCTACTGATCCAAATAATTCATCATTAACTACCTCTTGTGTACAAACTATTACTTTAGGTGATGATACTCCACCTGTAATCACTAACACTCCGCATGATATTACAATCGATGGAGGATCTGGTTCAGGTTGTACAACTGCCTTCCCTTGGATAGAGCCAACTGCTACTGACAACTGTTCAGCGGTACAATTGACTTCTAATGTTGCCAATGGAGCTACGTTTAACGAAGGAACTAACACTGTTACTTATACTGCAGTTGATGATTGTGGTAATACAAGTAGTTCAAGCTTTACTGTTACTGTACTCTGTACTGTATCAAACCAGTGTGTAACCATTCCTGCTATTACTTGTCCTGCTGACTTTGCTTCATGTATTGTCAGTGATTATAGCCCATCTGTAACTGGTGTTGCAGTTGGTCAGCCAGGTGCTGCAGGTTGTCAAGATCCAATAGTAACATACAATGATGCTGTTATCACAACTGGGCCATGTTTGGGTGCGACAGTAATCGAAAGAACTTGGACAGCTACTGACCCAACTGATGCTAGCTTAGCGGCAAGTTGTGTGCAGACTATTAGTTTATCTGACACTCAAGTACCTACCCTAGTTAATGAATGTCCAGATGACATCTCAATAATAGGAGATGCTAACTGTACAGCTGCAGTAACATGGTCAATACCAAGTGCAACTGACAACTGTGGAAGTGTAACTACAACAAGTACACACAATAGTGGAGATACATTTGGACAAGGAATCACTACTGTAACCTATACATTCACGGATGCTTGTGGTAATGTTGCCACTTGTAGCTTTGATGTAGCTGTTACATGTGCTCCTCCAGTGTGTACTACTCCACCGGTAATTACTTGCCCTGCTGACTTTAGCTCTTGTGTTTCGAATGATTACTCACCAGCTACAACTGGTTATGCAACGGGTGTTGCAGGATCACCGATCTGTGGAGCACCAGCGATTACGTTTAGTGATGTCATAGTCGATACAGGTAGTTGCACAGGAAGTAAAATAGTAGAAAGAACTTGGGTTGCTACTGATTCAAATAATGCTGCATTGACTAGCTCTTGTATTCAGACTATTAGCCTACTGGATAGCCAAGGACCTACAATTACAAATTGCCCAGCTAATATTTCTGTAACAGGAGATGCTAATTGTTCTGCAACTGTGACTTGGACAGCACCAATTGCTAATGACAATTGTAGTTCTGCTTCATTAAGTGCTAACTACAACAGTGGAAGCACATTTAATGAAGGTACAACTACGGTGACTTATACAGCGACTGATGATTGTGGTAATACAAGCACTTGTACATTCACTGTGACTGTTACATGTATAGTACCTACATGCGACACTCCTCCTACATTGAGTTGTCCAGGTGATGCTACTGTATGCTTGACAAGTAGTTTGAGCCCTTCACTATTGGGTAGTCCGATAGTGACTGCAGGTAATAACTGCCCTAGCCCTACAGTTGGATTTAACGATGTGATTACATCAACAGGTCCATGTGCTGGCGAAAAAGTAATTGTAAGAACTTGGACTGCAAGTTACCCTGGATATACAATGAGTGCTAATTGCACACAGACTATCACAGTTACAGATGACATTGCACCAGTAATCTTAAACTGCCCTGCTAATATTACTGTAGCGGATAGTTCTACTCCTGCCACTTGGTTAGTTCCAACGGCAACAGATGATTGTGGTGTTCAAAACTTAACAGGTAGTCACACTCCTGGAACATTGTTCCCAGTAGGTGTAACTAACTGTTCTTACACTGCAGTTGATTATTGTGGAAATAGCTCAATATGTACATTTACTGTTACTGTACCTCAGCCTCAAAACCCTGCAATTACTTGTCCTGATGACATCGTAGTTAGCTGTGGAACTGGCGGTGGTGCTCATGTTTCATTCGATGCTCCTGATTATAGCAGCACTTGTAGCCCTTGTACTGGTCAAACTATTGCTGGATTCATCTACATGGGTACTTATAATGGACACCAATACTACTGTTCTACTTCTCCTAATACTTGGGAAGCTGCACAATCAGTATGTGCTAGCAATGGTGGATACCTTGCAGTAATCAATGATGCTGCTGAGAATGCTTACTTAGCAAGTCTATTGACTATACAATCTGCTTACATAGGACTTTCTGATCACGTCACTGAAGGTAACTTCCAGTGGGTAAATGGAGAGTCTGTTGGATATACTAACTGGTACCCAGGTCAGCCAAATGACTATAACTACGATCAGGATTATGTAGAAATGTTGAATAACGGAGAATGGAATGATCAATATTCTTACTCTGCTTTAGAATACATTATGGAAATACCATGTACTACAGTTGTTCAGACTGCAGGGCCTACATCTGGATCATACTTGTCAACAGGTGACTATGTAGTGACTTATACAGTAAATGATGGATGTAACAATGGCGCAACTTGTAGTTTCAACATCAGAGTAGAAGAGTCAATTACAATGAACTGCCCTGAAGATGTGACTTTATCTTGCCCTAACAACAGTATGATAGTTAACTGGCAAACACCAACAGCTACAACATGTTGTTCTAACTGTAGTGCAGGTGGACAGATTCCTGGATTCATCTATATGGGAAGTTACAACGGTCACTTCTACTATTGCTCTTCAAGTCCAGCCTCATGGCCAAATGCACAAACAACTTGCGAAAGCTTAGGAGGTTACCTTGCTGTAGTTAATGACGCTGGGGAGAATGCCTATTTGTCTAACTTACTGACTATTCAGTCTGCCTATATCGGCCTATCTGATGATGTTCTAGAAGGTAGCTTCCAATGGGTAAATGGAGATCCAATAACATACTCTAACTGGTATGCTGGACAACCTAACAACTACAACAATGAGCAAGATTATGTGGAAATGCTTAATGATGGTACTTGGAATGACCAATACAATTATGCTGCTCTTGAATACATTATGGAGATACCTGGTTGTTTGAATGTAACACAAACTGCTGGACCTAGTTCTGGTTCTATATTTGTAGCTGGGACTACTACTACAGTAGAATATACAGCAACTGACCAATGTGGAAATGTAGAAGTTTGTGCTTTTGACATTACAGTTGTTTCAAGTGAGTGTAATAGTGGTGGATCTGAATCTAATACTGCATTTATTGATGGTGTAGGATTTGCTAATGTCACCAACCAGAGTGGAAATGATGGTGGGTATATAGACTACTCATCAAGTGTTGAATGTATCGAAGTGACTCAAGGTGCTACTTATCAGATTAAGCTATCTCCAGGATTTTCAGCTCTCCAACAACCAGTATATTGGTCAGTTTGGGTAGATTGGAATATGGATGGTGACTTCAACGATGCTTCAGAGTACATTGCTTACGGAGCTGGGACTAATGATCTATCTGGTATGATTACAACGCCATCTGCTCTTTGGAATGGTACTACCACGATGAGAGTTGTCATGAAGTTAAATGGCTACCCTACTAGTCCATGCGAATCATTTGAGCAAGGAGAAACTGAAGACTACTGTGTGGTGATTACTGGGTCAGAATTCAACCCAGGTGATGATGAAGTTGAAAATAGAGAAGCTAATAGTGATGCCACATTACTTGTCAGCAATGTTGATAATTCGTCATTGAATGTATATCCTAACCCTGTATCAAGCGTAGTTTCGATTGATATAGAATCTGAAGGCAATATTCTAGAAGCGAATATCCAAGATATCAATGGCAGAATCATAACACAGTTACCAGCAACAGGTAATACGATAACTCACGATGTTTCTTCATATATTGAAGGAATCTATATTGTCAATGTATTACTAGATAACGGACAAGTGCTGAATGAAAAATTATCAATAAAGCGATAATAAGATACTTATAGATTAATAAAAATGGGGACTAAATTTAGTCCCCATTTTTTATTTAGTATAATGTAGTTTCTCTTCTTTTAAGTGAATAACAACTTCCTTGCTTTGTGATTCCTCAGTGTGACCAATGACTTGAGCTGGTATGTTAAGCTGTTTAGCCTGAGCTAGCATTCCCTCGATTGTTGCCGGATCATTATCAACATAACACTCCAACCTTGTCCCCATATTAAAGACTTCATACATCTCCTTATCAGAAGTCTTAGATTCTTCTTGAATCAATCTGAAAACCGGTGGTACTGGTAGTAGATTGTCTTTTACAATTCTGACATTATCACAATAGTTCAATACCTTAGTATGAGCACCTCCTGTATTGTGAATGATTCCATTGATCGAAGTCCGATATTGAGGTACTATTTTATTGAGTAAAGGAAGGAACGTCCTAGTCGGTGAGAGTAACAGTTTACCAACCTCATAATCAATGGAATCATAGGTGACAACATCAGTCAATCTCTTTGAACCACAATAAGCAAGTTCCTCTGGAATAGCACTATCAAATGACTCTGGATAGGTTACAGCATAATATTTACTCAAGACATCATGTCTTGCGGAAGTTAAGCCATTGGAACCTATGCCACTATTATATTCTGATTCGTAAGTAGCTTGACCATAGCCACCAAAACCTATGATGACTTGTCCAGGCTTGATATTGTTTACAATGAGGTTAGACTTAAGCATTCTAGCAAATATGGTAAATCCAACATCAACAGTTCTTACAATATCCCCAACATCAGCAGTCTCTCCACCACCATGATGTATAGCAACGTCATACTCACTCATGACATCAACAAACTCCTGTGTACCTTGGATAAGTGCCTTTATAACGTCTCCTGAAATGTTATGCTTGTTTCTCCCGATTGTTGAGGAGAGGACAAAATCAGTAACACAACCGACACATGCCATATCATCAAAATTCATCACTAGAGCATCTTGAGCTATACTTCGCCACACATCAATATCCCCAGTTTCTTTCCAATACAAGTACGCTAGACTAGGTTTTGTACCTGCCGTGTCCGCATGAATTATATTGCAATACTCTTGATTTTTGCCTGAGAAATCAGGTAAGATTTTACAAAATGCATCTTTAAACAAACCCTTGTCCATGCCCTTAATCGCTTCATGGACTTCATGTTTGTCAGCAGAGACTCCTCTGCCATCATATCGACTACTTTTGTTGTTCATATCTATGAATTATTCCACAAATATGACAAATTAATTAGTATCTAATTTAGAAATTACTTTAGGATAAAGTCAATAGTGATATTTCCACACTCTGTTGACTGGCTTTCCAACACAGCGAACTTGTATTGTCTAGCCCCTTCTAGCGCCTTTTGGATAAGCTGAGTATCTGTTGTTGTGGACCCTGACTGCACGAAGTCTGAAGAAATTACTTTACCACTATTATCAACACATATCTTTACAATTACTCTTCCTTCTTTATTAGACTTATCCTCAATACTTGGCTTATACAATATACCTCTACTTCCCAGACCACCGTTAGAATTTGCACTTCCTGAGTCAGAAGCACTACCCTCCAATGTAGATGTGCTAGGCTTGCTTTCTCCTGTCTCAATAGACTCACGTGAGTTTGAATCACCAAATAATGCTCCAAACATAGATTTTTTATTCTTCAAATCTTCAGCTGCTTCTGCTGCCAATTTTGCCTCTCTTTCTGCCTTAATCTTAGCTTCATCTATGACTACCTCTACTTCTTTTGATGGTGATTCTGTCTTGAGGTTAACTGTAGGATGACTTACTGTGACAACTTCTTTTGGAGTAATAACCTTTGATGCTTTCGTTGACTTATTTACAACCTCTTTTTGAGTTGTAGGTTTTTCTGCCTCTTGACTACTGGAGCTCTTTGTACTTTCTATTACTTCAGACTTTTCCTCCTTTTGGGTAAACTCCTGGTCAAATACTACTAATATTCCTTGCAAAGGCTCCTTAGGCTGAATACTTAAATCCAACAAAGGAAGCAAACAAATCGCTAAAAACAATATGTGCAACAGCAAGGCTAGCAGAAAAGAATCTCTCTTCTCAGTTTTATAATCTTGTAAGTATTCTGAATTTAACATGGTCCAACTCTTTTTAATGTTCTCTCAGGTGAGCTGGTTTTATTCTGTATTGCTCTATTTAGGATCAGTCAAGATCGCATTTATGCCCCAGCGGTAAGCCACATCCATAATAGCAACTACATGCTGGTTTGGTGCTTCCTTACTTGGACTAAGTACCACTGTCGGTTTCTTTTTGACTTTTTTTAATTCTTTCACTCTTTGTTCAATATCACGAAGAGAAACAGTGCTTCCATTCCACTTATACTTCCCAGATGAACTTACATCAATGATGTTGGGTTGTTCATTACTAGGAGGAGTATTAGGGTTTGCCTTCCCTGGCAATTTTAAATTTAGAGCATTAGGTATCACTAGAGATGAGGTCAACATGAAGAATATTAACAACAAAAAAATGATGTCTGTCAATGATGACATACTAAATTCTGCACTAACTTTTGATCGTTTTTTTAAACCCATTAGTCTCTAGCTTCTGTAGCTATTATAGCTTTGATTTGTAACTTACTTGCAATATTCATCACTTTGCTCACATTCTTCCAAGGCACACCAACTTCTGCAATGATGGTAACTGTAGCATTTTCATTATTAGATTGGCTGATTGCAGTCTTATAAATCTGTCCTTCTAACTTACTCATTGAGGTTGCCTTACCGTTGAAAGTCACCTTGCCATCCTTTGTCATCATCACTGCAAGGTCAACTGGAGCCACTGTTTTACTATCAGACTTGGCCAAAGGCACATTAATCTGAACTAATGAAGAAGTCAACATAAAGAATATGAGCAATAGAAAAATAATGTCAGTCAATGACGACATACTAAACTCTGCGCTTACCTTATTTCTCTTCTTCATATTATTATACTAGAGGCTGACTATGATGTAGGTTCTTGTAATAAGTCCATAAAGTCTGTTGCTGTTCTTTCCATTTGATAAATCACTTTATCAACACTTGCCACAAGGATATTATATCCTACGAATGCTAGAATACCAATGAATAGACCGCCAGCTGTTGTAAACAAGGCTTGGTAAATTCCTCCGGCTAAAACATCTGGAGTTACATTCTGCTCACTTGACATCTTATAAAATGCTAGAATCATACCAGTAACAGTTCCAAAAAAACCAATCATTGGAGCAGCACCAGCAATGTTTGCCAATGAGCTCAGTCCTTTTTCTAATTTGAATACTTCAAGGTTTCCAACATTCTCAATAGCAGCATCTATATCTCTAAGTGGTTTTCCTATTCTCTGTAGACCTTTTTCAACCATTCTTGCGTATGGAGAATTATTGGTCTTACAAATGGCCTTTGCTCCTTCTAGGTTACCTGCTGCAACTGAAGCTCTGATATTATTTAAAAATTGGTCATCAATCTTCCCTGCCCTTTTGATGGTAAACCATCTTTCAAAAAATAGATAGAGTGCAAGAATAGAAAGTAAAAATAGTATCGCAACTATAACTAAACCAAGGATGTCACCGAAGCTACCATCCTTGTAAAGTAACTTAAAGACACTTATCTTCTCTGCGTCGTCTCCCGCCTTAGCCTGTAGAAAGAAATATAAATTGAGCATATGAATAACCTTTTAATTGTTCAAGACCAAACGTTTCTCAAATTGAGAAAAGTATTAATTGATTTACAAAGTTAATATTCTCTAGATATATTACAAGTTTTCTTTATGTGATATAGAATAGAAATAACAGAGAATTGAAAATTTATCCCGTATTTTATAGTAAAATGCTGCACCTTTGCAGTCCAAACTAGATTTGAATATTCTTAACATAGATAATAAAAATGGCTAAAATTCTAATTAACGATGGCATTCATCCGACTGGATTGAAAATGCTTACTGAAGCTGGACATGATGTACAGACCGACAAAATAGAACAAGATGACTTAATGGCACAGCTTCCAGTCTTTGATGCCATCTGCGTGAGAAGTGCTACAAAGGTGAGAACTGATCTTATTGACAACTGTCCAAACCTCAAAGTAATCGGAAGAGGTGGTGTAGGTTTAGATAATATTGATGTATCTAATGCTAAGAGCAAAGGAATACATGTTATTAATACACCTGCAGCTTCATCGAGAAGTGTAGCAGAATTAGTGACAGGACATATGTTCACCCTATCAAGATTTCTCAACAATTCTAATGTAGAAATGCCAACTTTAGGTAGCACTAAATTCAAGGACTTAAAAAAAG
Source organism: Saprospiraceae bacterium (assembly GCA_020631405.1). Taxonomy (GTDB): domain Bacteria; phylum Bacteroidota; class Bacteroidia; order Chitinophagales; family Saprospiraceae; genus JAHDHH01. The sequence continues at coordinate 19,774 of JAHDHH010000021.1, read as the reverse complement.
CATATTCTAAAGGTGCCGAGGTCAAAGGCAAAACTATGGGTATCATTGGTCTAGGACGTATAGGATGTGAAGTTGCCAAAATCGCTTTAGGTCTAGGCATGAAGGTAGTTGGGTCTGATATTATGAAGACTTCTCAAGAAATTAGCTTAGATATTGCTGGTCTTAGTATTGATTACACTATTGAAAGTGTCAGTATGGATGAGCTCTTAGCTAATAGTGATTATATCTCACTTCACGTGCCGTCAGTCGACAAACCAATCATAGGAGCACTTGAATTCTCAAAAATGAAAGATGGTGCTGTGATATTAAACGCAGCAAGAGGTGGAACCATAGATGAAAATGCCCTACTCAATGCCTTGGATAGTGGCAAACTTGGTGGAGCTGGATTAGATGTATTCGTAAATGAACCAACTCCTAGAGAGGACATCCTCAATCACCCAAGAATTTCTGTTACTCCGCATATTGGTGCATCTACTGGTGCAGCACAAGAAAATATAGGAATAGAACTAGCTAATCAATTGATTGAGCTCTTAGGCTAGTCAGTTAACAATTCTACATCAAAAGCTAATGGTGTATTAGGTGGTATCAAATTAGGCACCCCTCTTGCTCCATAAGCTTTTGATGATGGAATGAGTAAAGTAGCTTTAGCACCTGGCCTAACCGTAACTAACCAATCATTCCATCCAGGAATCATTTGGCCAACTTTAAAATCCAAGGGTTTATTTCGTTTATAGCTTGAGTCAAACTCCTTGCCATCAAAAGTATAACCTTTGTAATGTGCCTGTACTCGACCGCCGTTTACAATAAAGTCTCCCTCTCCTGCTTCGAAGTTGCATTGGTATACTCCATTCGACATTCTTGTACAAGCTAAGTTATTATCAGTAGCATATTCTATGATCGTATTCTCATCAATATCATTTTGAGAACTTGGGTTAGCCACATAGTTAGTGTACAAGCCACCAAGTTTCGATTTATCCTCTGCTTTAGCGACCTCTATAGACTTATCACTTGCAGTATTAGATGAAGATGAATTACAACTGTTGAATAACACAACAGCTGCCAACAGCAATATAATTCTCATAATTTAATTTTTTGCAAGATATTCAAATTACACCAATCCAAATAATTCTTTGACTTGACCTGCGAACAAGGCTTTCACTTCAGCGTCAAAAACACCACCGGTAAAAAGACTGTTGACTCCTGAAATTGGAATTTTATTTTTAGAAACACTGATACCAAGATAATTCAGTGCATTAGTCAGCTGATCTATGCCTCGAAGACATCCAGCTCTACCCGACGATACACCAACCAAGGCTACTTGCTTCCCACCAAATGTAGATTTATAATTTCTGACAGAGATGGCATCTAGAAAGAATTTTAAAATACCTGGAAAAGTCCCATTGTACTCTGGCATAATGATAACGATATGCGTAGCAGGTTCAAAGTACTTATCCTGTAGAACTTTGACTTGATCGGCTTGGCCTTGCTCAGAGTACATGGCCTCTGTTATTGACATCCCATTTAGTTCTTCAAGGGAAACTAAAGTTGCGTCTACTTCAAGAGTGTTTGCCTCAGCTTGATAGACTTTGGCTATTTCAAAGGACTTACTTTCTGGTCTATTGGTAGCACTGAGGATGAGCAGTTTATTCATAATTTCTAATTTAGACTAATAACACAAGCTATTGATTTTAGTTTGAATATTTGACATTGATTTGGTAAGTATCCTCTATCTCATTGCAATATCCTTACCTTAGCGGAAATATTTTTACTTGTTATGAAACTCACCTTTTTAGGACACAGTTCTTTCTTGATTACCATTGGAAGTAGCAACCTATTAGTTGACCCTTTCTTCCCCAATGGCATGCCTCAGCTTGAATGTAAAGTGGATTATATCTTATTAACTCATGGTCACCAAGACCATATCAATAATGTAGACGACATCCAATCAAATCATCAGGCCACTGTGATATCTACCTATGAAGTAGCTACCTACTTTATAAACAAAGGTTATAAAGGGATTCAAATGAATCATGGTGGAGATATTGACTTACCATTTGGTAATCTAAAACTTGTAAATGCAGTACATTCTAGCTCATTCCCAGATGGGAAATATGCTGGCAACCCATGTGGCTTTGTATTGACTTCTGCTGATAAGTGTCTTTATATCGCAGGTGATACAGCACTTACTTACGATATGAAACTCATCCCAATGACGTCTGAAAAGCTCGATGCAGCAATTCTGCCGATAGGCAATAGATTTACCATGGGATACAAAGACGCCAGGATTGCTTCAGACTTTATAGAATGTGATAAGATAATAGCCTGTCACTTCAATACGTTTCCACCTTTGGAAGTTGACAAAGATGAGGTGACATCATACTTTGCAGAAAAAGGCAAATCAATTTTATTACTAGATATTAACCAACAAATCGACCTATAACACATGGGAAAGACGCTAGCAATTGCAAATCAAAAAGGAGGTGTAGGGAAGACGACGACAGCAATAAATTTTGCTTCAGCTCTAGCTATTCTTGATCATAAGGTACTATTAATAGATGCCGACCCACAGGCGAATGCTACGAGTGGTCTTGGTGTTGTAGACTTCGAAGCAACTATCTATGATGTACTCATAGGTCAGTCTAAATTGTCAGAGATCATACAGCCAACTACCGAAAGCAACCTCTACCTTGCTCCATCAGATATAGACCTAGTGGGTGCAGAGATAGAACTCATAGCGGCAGAACACCGAGAATACATCTTATCAAAAGCCATTGAAGAGATAAAAGACGACTACGATTTTATCATCTTAGATTGCCAACCGTCCTTAGGTATAATTACAGTCAATGCCCTGACTGCAAGTGACTCTGTGCTTATACCTATACAGTGTGAGGTTTTTGCACTCCAAGGCCTAAGCAAGTTAACAGAGACTATTGAAATCGTAAAGAATGGCTTAAATCCAGATTTGGAAATAGAAGGTATCTTACTCTCTATGTACGACAAAAGACTACGAATGGCTAATATGGTCATTGATGAAATCAAATCATCGACGGAGCATCGCGTATTTGAAACCATCATCCACAGAAACTCGAAGGTAGCAGAAGCTCCTATGGTCGGACAATCTGTAATACACTATGATGTAAAAAGTGTAGGAGCTCAAAATTACTTGAACTTGGCATCTGAATTTATTGCCAACCAAAATTAGATTAATGTCGAAAAACTCTAAAGAAAAACTCGGAAGTGGCCTCAAAGCCCTGCTATCAAATAGCAATATCAAGCCAAAGAAGACCACATCAAGCGTAGATGTTCCTAAAGGAGCCGGTGTAGCAATGTTACCCATAAGTCAAATAGAAGCTAATCCATTCCAACCAAGAACTACATTTGATCAAGATGTCTTGCTAGAGCTAGTTCAGTCAATTAAAACTTACGGGCTGATACAACCGATCACTGTGAGAAGACTAAGCGACACTAACTTTCAGATTATTAGTGGTGAGAGAAGGTATCGTGCTTCCAAGCTAGCTAAGCTGACAGAAATGCCAGCCTACATCAGAGAGGCTGATGATAATACTGTACTTGAAATGGCGTTGGTTGAAAACATTCAACGATCAGACCTTAATGCTCTCGAAGTAGCAATAACATACCAAAGACTCATCGAAGAGTGTGATATCAATCATGAGGTCCTAGCTGATCGAGTCGGCAAGAAAAGGAGTACAGTCAGCAACTATGTCAGATTACTTAAGTTGCCTGCAAGTATTCAAAAAGCACTGAAGGATGGTGATTTATCAATGGGACATGCAAGGGCCATTTTGAGTCTTGACACACCTGAAAAAGTGAACTATGTTTCCAAGGCAATCATAGCAGAAGGTCTCTCAGTGAGACAAACTGAAGCCCTCGTCAAATCTCTTAAACAAGAGAAATCTACTACAATAGAAGACAAGGCAAAAAAACCAGACATAGCTGCTAATCCAATATTAAAGGAATATAGCAGACTCATAAGCACAGAGCTAGGGAGCAAGGTTCAAATCACGAGAAGTACCAACGGTAAGGGAAAAATCGTTATCCCTTTTAATTCTGATACTGAATTAACAGACATAATTGAATATTTTGACAATTAGGATTGGCGTACTATTTATTGTATTTCTCTTTCAATTTGCAGCTTATGCACAAGTCGATAGTATAGGGCAAACAATAGACACTCTCAATTCTACGTCAATAGAAGACTTAAGTCAGTCAAAAAAGAAGGTAAAGAATGATAGCATTGTCGGGTTCTTCTCGATCTTTAAAGGAGAGCCAGGTAAAGCGGCACTATATTCTTTGCTTATTCCTGGTGGTGGTCAAGTGTACAACAAGAAGTATTTCAGGGCTTTTCTTGCATTGGCAGCTGATGGTATAGCAGTTGGTAATGCTATTAACCAAACCAGAAAATTCAATGAATGGGACAGGGTCTATAGAGAAATCTTATTAAATGGTGTTTCTAGTTCAGGCTATACAACTGCAGAGCTCTCTACAGTATCCATATTTAGAGAGAGAGGAAGGCAGTACAAGGATTACGCATGGTTCTCCGTGGGGGTAGTTCACTTAATTACAATCATTGAAGCCTTTGTAGATAGACATCTGTTAGGGTTTGACATTGACGAAGATCTCACCATCAAACTAGCACCCAATACTGGTCTACCCGACTCTATGGGTATTGTTGGTTTACAATACAACTTTTAGCATGAAGAAAAATATCTGGATGAGAATATTTGAGTGGATGGGTTTCAAATTATTGAACTCTCCACCAAAAGAAATGCAACGTTGTGTATTACTCTTTGTACCCCATACATCCAATTGGGACTTTGTCAATGGTGTAACCTGTATGTGGGGATTAGGCATGCCTATAAAGGTAGCAATCAAAAATTTCTGGACTAAGTTTCCTTTTGGATTATTAGTCAAACCGATAGGCGGAGTTGGTATTGACAGAAGTAAAAGCGCAAAAATCAGCCAAGTAGACCAATTGGCGAAAGTATTTCAAGAACATGAAAGAATAGCCTTTGTTATCACACCTGAAGGCAGTCGTTCGTTACGAACAGAGTGGCGGACTGGGTTTTATTATATAGCTCAGAAAGCTCAAGTACCTATCATAACTATAAAGGGAGATTATAAAGATAAGACTGTAGAGTTTGGCCCAGTTATCCATTCTAGTGCTACATTTGAAGAATGCATGACAAAAGTAATGGCCTACTATAAAGTCTGTAACGCAAAGTTTCCTGAGGATTACTCACCTGATCTCAGGTTTGTTTAATGACTATGTAACTATCTTTACTAACAATCTTAAATACAACTCTATGCCAAACATATTAGTGACTAATGATGATGGAATCAATGCTCCAGGAATAGCAGCGTTAGTAGATGTGGCGAAACAATTTGGCGATGTCACAGTAGTTGCCCCTGATTCTCCCCAGTCTGGACAAGGTCATGCAATCACACTCAAAAACCCACTTAGACTCAAAAAAGTATCTGTGTTTACAGATATAGAGTCGTACCAATGTGATGGGACACCAGCTGACTGTGTCAAACTAGCAAAGTATGTCATTTTCAAAGACAAACCAATAGACCTCTGTATTTCAGGGATCAACCATGGCTCTAATGCAAGCCTTAATATTATATACTCTGGTACCATGTCTGCTGCAATGGAGGCTAGCATAGATGGGATTCCATCTGTCGGATTTTCACTAGATGATTTTGCATACACTGCCGACTTTAGTGCCTCAAAGTTAGTGGCAGAGCAAATTATCAAAGGGATGTTAGCAAATACTGTGACTACTGGAAATCTAATCAATGTCAACATCCCAAAACTACCCTACTCACAAATTAAAGGGATCAGAGTCTGTACACAAGGCGATGGCAGATGGGAAGAAAATTTCCAAGAAGGCACAGATCCACATGGAGGGAAGTATTATTGGCTAACAGGTGAATTTCATCTTAATAATCATGATCCACAATCTGATATTATTGCATTGAGAGAAGGTTATGTATCAGTCGTCCCTTCATGGCATGACTTGACTAACCAGAAGGCACTTAATAGTTATAAATTCTTAGAATCTTAAATATGGAAAATGACAACATCCTTACGGGATTCGTAGTAGGCTGTATGGCGCCTGTATTGGGCTTCATGCTTGTGAGTGGAATATTCTCCGTACTCGGCCAATATGGATTGATGGAAGCTTCTTCTGGGATGGCTAGCGGTCACAGATTGAGAACTGTCGCCCTAATAGCAATTTGTACAAACCTGATTCCATTCAATTACTTTAAAAATCAAAAAGCGGATAATAGTATGCGTGGAATTATTTTTCCATCTCTTGTATATGTTGGCTTTTGGTTCTACAAGTATTACAATATTTTATTTGCGACCTAACCTAGACCTTTGTGAAAGTTTACATCATTGCAGGAGAGGTATCAGGGGATATTTACGGAGCTCAGATTATTTCCAATTTATTGAGTCGGCATCCTGAATGTGAAGTTAGATTCTGGGGAGGTGATGCTATGTTGGCAGTAAGTAAGAATATAGTCAAGCATATTCGTGAAACAGCCTTCATGGGCTTTGTGGAGGTAATCAAGAATATCAAAACAATCAAAGCAAACTTTAAACTCTGCAAGGCTGATATTCTTAATTTCAAGCCAGATGTTATTCTCTTTATTGATTATCCGGGATTCAACCTTAGAATTGCAAAGTGGGCAAAACAGCAGTCTATAAGTACCGCCTACTATATCGCACCAAAAGTCTGGGCATGGAAGGAAAGTAGAGTTAAACAAATCAAACAATATGTTGACAAACTATATGTCATATTTCCATTTGAAGTAGAATATTTTGCTAAACATGAAATTGAAGCCACTTACTTTGGCAACCCTCTACATTCGAGAATTGAATCCTACAAGCAAGCGAACAAATACGAAAAGTTAAGTATTGCTTTACTTCCTGGTAGCAGAAACCAAGAGATAACTAGGCATCTTCCTCTTATGTATGCCTATGCAGAACAGGAAAGTTCAACACAATTTCTATTGCCTCTTGCCCAGGGTTACAGCGAGGAGAAGTTTTACACATTGACGGGGCTCTCTTGCCCAAGTAATGTTACGCTAATCGAGGAGAGCTGGAAAGCATTACACAATGCCAAGTATGCAATAGTGGCAAGTGGTACCGCTACTCTTGAGACAATGTTATTTGATGTACCACAGGTAGTAATCTACAAAGCAAACCAAATCTCATATTGGATAGCTAAGCGACTCCTTAAGATTAAATACATTTCATTGGTCAACATCATAGCTAACAAAGCAGTCATAGCTGAGCTAATTCAACATGGTGCAAATCTGCAGAATCTCACTCTACATCTAAGTCAATTAAAGGATAGTGACACTTTAGACGACTACAACCAAGTCAAACAGTCACTATCAAGTATTCAGGATCCGATAATATCTGTAGTTGATGACCTCTACTCTACTTTTTCTTAGCTGCAGGCTTTTTCTTAGCCGTTGCTTTTTTCTTGGCAGGGGCTTTCTTTTTTGCTGGAGCCTTCTTTTTAAATGATCCAGGCATTTCATCTTCTATCCACTTTTTGACCTGCTCTAAATCTACCCCTTTAAGATACTCTTCAGTAGGCTTTTCACCATCAACTTTTGGAAGCTTAATAGACTTCTTCTTAAATCTAATAAAAGGTCCCCATCTACCATTTTCAAGTGCTATTTTTTCTGAGTCCCACTGTTGAATATAGCGATTTGCCTCTTTGATTAGTTTCGCTTCAATCAACTCAAACATCTCTTCTTGAGTGATGTTTTCGGCATCAATTCTTTTTGGAATATTGACGTATAAAGCCTTGTACTTAAGAAATGGACCGAATCTTCCTTTACCTTTAGTGACTGGTTCTCCTTTATAAGTGGCGACTGGCGCCAATTCTTTTCGCTTCTCTTCAATAAGCACTTTTGCTTCTTCCAATGTAACATCAAGTGGGTCTTTGCCTCTACCTATTGACACAAACAGTTCTCCGTGCTTCACGTATGGACCGAATCTCCCGATTCCTACACTTACTGGATCACCATCATACTCACCAAGATCTTTTGGTAATTTGAAGAGTTCCATGACTTCCTCATAAGTGATTGTCTCCATAGATTGACCAGTTCTTAGACTAGCAAATCTAGGTTTTTCTTCTTCACCAACTTCTTCTCTTGTTCCAATTTGTGCTACTGGGCCGTACCTCGACATTTGAACGACTACCTTATGACCACTTTCTGGATCTATGCCTAAATCTCTTCTACCTTTAGCTCTTTCGGCATGCTCTATGGTCTTTTCTATGTCTTCATGGAACTCATGGTAAAAGCCTTCTAACATAGACCTCCACTCTTGTTTGCCTTCCGCTACGCTATCAAGTTGGGCTTCTATACTTGCTGTAAAAGAGTAATCCATGACCTCTTGGAAATGTTCTCCAAGAAAGTCAGATACTAACATACCTAAATCACTGGCATATAACCGATTGGATGTACTTCCGATTTTTTCATCTACTGTGGTAGATTCCACATTATTATTAGACAATGTCACTAACCTACTTTTCACCTCTCTTCCTTCCCTACTTTCTTTTGTAACATAACCCCTAGACTCTTCCATTATTTTAGTAATAGTAGGAGCATATGTTGATGGTCTACCAATACCAAGCTCTTCTAGCTTCTTAACTAACATAGCTTCCGTATAACGAGCCACTGGTCTCGTATACTTTTCAGCAGCAGCTATTTTATTGACATCTAAGACCTGTCCAACCTTTAGTGGTGGCAACATGCCTTTTTGATCTTCATCAGACTCGTCATCGGATGACTCTATGTAGACTTTTAGAAATCCATCAAACTTGATAACCTCACCTTCTGCAGTCAAATTATCAGAGGGAAGTGACGAAATACCTATATCAACAGTCGTTTTTTCTATTTGAGCTTCAGACATTTGGCTTGCAATTGCCCTTTTCCAAATCAATGAATACAGACGCTGCAGGTCTCTATCTCCAGAAACATCGTGAACATTGATATATGTAGGTCTAATGGCTTCGTGAGCTTCTTGTGCAGTGGCAGACTTTGACTTAAAGTTCCTAGGGTTAGAGTACTCATCACCGAAGGCACTCTTTATTTCATCAGCTATTGCAGTCATTGCAGTCGCACTCAGAGATGTACTATCAGTCCTCATATAGGTAATCCTTCCTTGCTCATAGAGTTTTTGGGCAGCAGACATGGTTCTATTTACTGCAAATCCTAACTTCCTACTTGCTTCTTGTTGCAGTGTTGAAGTTGTAAAAGGAGCTGCAGGTTTCCTTTTCAGAGGTTTTACTCTAATGTCATTAATTGTGAATGTCGCACCATTGCAAGCATTGACAAACTTTTCTGCTTCTTCAAATGTTTCGATTCTTCTTTTGAGCTCTGCTTTAAGTTCAGCAACTCTGCCATTACTAGCTTTGACATCAAACAATGCAGTTACTTTGAAATATTCCTTACTTTGGAATGCTTGTATTTCTCTTTCTTTATCTACGATGAGCTTTACAGCAACGGATTGCACCCTTCCTGCACTCAATTTATTTTTTACCTTTCTCCAAAGTACTCCTGACAACTCAAAGCCAACTAGCCTATCCAATATACGTCTTGCTTGTTGGGCATTGACTAAATGCATATCTACCGTCCTTGGTGACTTTACTGCATTCTCTATTGCGGGCTTTGTGATTTCTCTAAAGACAATTCTCTTAGTAGTTGCTTCATCTAATCCTAGGACTTCGCAAAGGTGCCATGAAATAGCTTCTCCTTCACGATCCTCATCCGTCGCTAACCAGACTTCACTTGCCTTTTTGGTAGCTGTTTTTAATTCGCTTACAACCTTCTTTTTACTATCGGAAACTACATAAGTGGGTTCAAATCTATTTTCTATATCAACACCTTTCTGACCTTTTTCTAAGTCTCTGATGTGTCCATAACTGGACTTGACTATAAAATCTCCTCCTAAGTACTTTTCAATCGTTTTTGCTTTAGCTGGTGACTCAACGATTAACAATTTTTTAGCCATGGGTGGGTGTTACTTTTCGTATTTATAATACACAATAGCCATCTTACAAGCCATAGTTCCTGTCTATACAGTATGCAAGATTACAAAATATTGTAATTATGCCTTATATGTTACTTCTTTTTTATTTCTTCTGAAAGCACTTTATCTATCTGACTCCTCGCTATTGCCTTTCTTTCTTTTGCCAATTTTTCAATGACATCATCATAAATTTCAGGTTCGCCATTCAACGTTCGATGAAGCACTACAAGCAAGTATGTGACCATATCATCTGGATGGACAATACCCTTTTCTTTCAAATAATGTGACATTCGACTCCCAGAAGTAAATGACCAATTAACATTAATCCATCTTCCTAACCCAAAATGTATCTTTTTCGCTGCTTCATATTCATCTGGTATAGTTCGATAACTTTCTAATCCAGCTTCTGGTGAAAGCGCTTTAATTTCATTTATTGCATCTTCTTCATCTATTGGAATGTAGACTCCATCTATTCTTGCCTTCTTAATATTTTCTTGATATTGCTTATCTATTTCTGCTTTTGTCAATACCGTCCTAGGACCTGCATCAAATTGAGCTAGTAATCCACTCCCAATACTACTGGAAAGCAGGAGAACAAACATAAGAGAAGATATATACTGCATTATAAAGTATTAATGATTAAGTCTAATTTCCAGAAGATAAACGACCATAGCAATCAAATTATTAGTTAAGAAAATATTATTTATCTTCATTGCTCTAAAGACAAGCCAAATTCTAGAATTAATAAACCCCCAATGAATTATAGTTACTTTTTTGTCATAGGACTCTTAGTTACTCTTCAATTCAGCATGTATGCACAATCTGCAAGCAGGTGCTCAAGTGATGAAAAAATGGATGAGTATTTTTTAGCGAATCCAGAACTGAAGATTGAATATCAAAAGTATTCAAATGACCCTATTCAGGCTCATGAAAATGTGAGTAGAATGTCTACAACTACGATCCCAGTGCATGTTATCATAGTACACCCTCCAGGACAAAGTGTAGGCTCAGGGGCTAACCTTTCATTTAACCATGTGATGTCTCAAATCGATGTGCTCAATGAAGATTTTAGACGATTAAATTCAGATGCGAGCAATACACCTGCCGTATTTTCTGCAGCTGATAGTGAAATTGAATTTTGCCTGGCAACTGTTGATCCCGATGGACTTACTACTGATGGCATCACTAGATATGCGACAAACCAGAATTTTGACAACAATGAAAGTTCGATTAAGTCAGCTACTGGATGGGATAGAAATACCTATTTGAACATTTGGGTTACCCAAACAATTAGTGCTTTAGGTTATGCATACTTGCCTAGCACAGGTTCTCTACCAAATGCAGTGTTGGATGGGGTAGTTGTGCTTACTGAAACTTTTGGAGGTCCTGGCTTCGCAAGCTTAAATCCATATAATCTTGGAAGGACTACAACTCATGAGGTTGGTCATTACCTTGGCTTAAGACATGTCTGGGGAAACGGCGGTTGTGGCAATGACGACAACATAGCAGATACACCTACACAAAGCGGTAGCAATTTTGGATGCCCGAATCACCCAAGCCCAAGCTGTGGCAATGGTGGTGATATGTTCATGAATTATATGGACTATGTCAACGACAACTGCATGAATGCATTTACTCAGGATCAAGCTGATTATATGAATTTAATTCTAAGCACATCTCGAAGTAGTCTACAATCAGCAGCTGGTTTTGCTTGTGGTAGTGGTGCAGACCCGCTATCCTTAACCCTAGTTGATACAGAGGATATTAGTTGCTTTAATGCATTTGATGGTCAGATAGAAGTAGATGCAGATGGGGGCTCTACGCCTTATACATATACTATATTCCCAAGTGGGCAATCTAATAGTAATGGCTTATTCCAAAACTTATCTGGAGGAACTTACACTATCGAAGTAGAAGATGATGATGGAAACATTGAAGATATCGAGACGAGTATTGATGAACCTTCTGAAATATTCCCAGCTATTACAATTACCTCAGAAATCTCTTGTCATGACGGAACAAATGGGGAGATCTTTATTACTGCTACAGGAGGATCAGGCAGTGGTTACTCTTTTGAAGTTCCAAATCAATCTCCAACAAACAATTCAACTATTGGCAATTTGGAAACTGGGTTTAGCATGGTAACAATCACTGACGGAAGCAACTGCAGTGTCACCGCTGAAATCTTTTTTGACAACCCACCGGAAATGAGTTTGGCAATTATAACACAAACAAACCCATCTTGTTACCAAGGAAATGATGGAATAATAGAAATAGAAGCCAATGGTGGAAATGGAAATACATACACTTATGCAATTGATGGCGGAAATTTTGGGTCAAATCCAACTTTCTTTAATTTAACTGAAGGTAGCTTCTTAATAGAAGCTCAAGATACAGAAGGCTGTACAACATCAAGTACAATAACACTCTCTGATCCAGAAGAATTAGTAGTTGAAATTGCATCTGCTGATGCATTATCTTGCTTTGATTCTGGAGACGGATATCTAGACATCTCTTATTCAGGAGGTACAGGTAGTATAAGTACTAGTTTGTTGTACAATGGAGTAACTACGCAGGGAACAGAATTTTCCAACCTTGTCTCTGACACATATGTAATCATGGCAGAAGATGCAAATGGGTGCCAAGACTCAGAAGAATATTTTCTATCACAGCCAGAGCCTTTAGTGCTCTCCAGCCAAGACATCATACCACCAACATGTTATGGAGAAAGCACTGCGACTCTAATACTTGATGCACAAGGTGGAAATAGCAACTACACTTATGAACTTAACGATATTCAATATAGCACTGGCATCATTAATGATCTTTATGCGGGGGAATTCCTTGTTTCTGTGATTGACCAAAATGGTTGTAGTGATATTTCGTCATTTATCATAGAGAACCCTGTTGAAAATTCAATATCTGTTATCAATGTGATGGATGTGGATTGTAGTGGAGAAGATAATGGAGCTATTTCTGTTCAGCATCTTAATGAGCAAGGCTCATCTACTTATATGATTAATGAAATGAGTAATACGACAGGCGTATTTACTGACTTAGCTGAAGGTACATATACTGTTCAATCAATGGATGCTGAGGGTTGCAGTGCAAGCCTCGATGTAATAGTAAATAGTACGGAAACAATCGAAATCGAATTTTCAGAGATAAACAATGTTTCTTGCAATGCCGCTAGTGATGGTTCGATAACCATAAATGCTAATGGAACTACCTCACCTTTACAGTATAGTATTGATGGTGTCAATTTTGTAGATAATAGTACATTCGAAGATCTCAGCGCTGGAAATTACTCTGGCTATATCAGAGATAATGAAGGTTGTACTGTATCCAAGCCTTTCGAAATCATACAACCTGAAATACTTACATTGCAATTAGTAGAAACTCAAGATGTCTTATGTAATGGTGACAATTCTGGTGCAATCTCAATAATGATAGTTGGTGGTACTGGCAACGTCGATCTACTTGTAAATGGTGATATGAGTGACCTCTCCAGTCTTCAAGCTTTATCTGCCGGTCAGTATATGATTGAAGTGATTGATGACAATGGTTGTAATGATTCTAGAATGGTAACAATCTCAGAACCAAGTGACATTACACTTGAAATGTCAGAAAGCTCTAATTCAAGTTGCTCCGAAGCTACTGGTTCTATTATGATATCTGCGTCTGGAGGTAATGGGCAATTAACCTATACTCTTGGATCTGAACAAAATCAAAGTGGAGAATTCAATCAACTAGCTTCGGGAGCTTACGATGTTATTGTTACAGATGAATCAAGTTGTAGTAACATCTTTAATGTTACAGTAGATCAATTTGCTGATATAGCTTTAAACATTGACCAAGTTGCAAATGAGAGTTGTGTAGGATTAGGTGATGGTGCTATCCAATTTTACACCGATGGAGGAACTGGTGATTTGACTTACTTTCTAAATGGAGAAGTAATCAATAATCAAAATCAAGAAAACCTTGCCCCAGGTCAATACACTATTGAAGTAACTGATGAAGAAGGTTGTAATGATAGTGCTACAATAACAATTGATGCTGCTATAACTTTGAACTTATCTATCGCCATGAGTACAAATGCTACTTGCTTTATGTCAAATGATGGAATGGTGATTGTTGAAGCCGAAGGTGGCAGCGGTAATTACTCTTACACAGCCAATGGGCTTGAAAATACTTCTGGTATGTTTGATGGACTTGAATCTGGCAATACAGAGGTTATCGTTACTGACATGAATGGCTGCACTGCTACTACTATGGTAAGCATCTCTCAACCAAATCAATTAATACTTAACGAATCTGAAAGTGTTAGTCCACTATGCTTAAATGGAAGTGATGGCTCTGTTTCCTTGAGTGTTGAAGGAGGAACTGGGCAGTATACATATGCTATCAATGATCAAACAAGTATGGAGTCTACAATTATGAATCTCTCAAGTGGCACATACGACTTGACAATTACAGATCAGAACAATTGCTCTATTATTGAGACAATAATCGTTGATGAGGGTCCCGAGATTATCTTAGAAGAAGTCAATTCGATTGCACCAGGTTGCAATGGTGGCAATGATGCAGAACTCATTGTTTCCGCCTCAAATGGGCTTGCACCGTATACATTTACTTTGAATTCGGAGACTAACTCATCTGGACAGTTTACTAACTTAAGTGCTGGTGACTATGAAGTGGATGTAGAAGATAGCAATGGTTGCACAACAAGTCAATTCTTTACTATTGAGGATACACAACCAATACAAGTTAATTCCCAGGCATCCAATGACCCAAGATGCTTTGGTGGTAATGACGGAGAAATTGAAATAACTGCGATTGGAGGAACCGGAGAATACACTTATACCATTGAAGACGAGACAAACCAAACTGGAACATTCAACAGCTTGAGTGCTGGTGTATATAATATTGTAATAGAAGATCAGAATGGATGTGATCAAACATTATCAATCCAATTGAATGAACCTGAAGCTTTAACTTCAGCTGACGTAGTTGTCAGTAATCCTCTTTGTGCTGGTGATTCTAACGGGGTAATTAATTTAGGAGCACTTGGTGGGAATGGACAGTATTCTTTTATGATTGATGACATACAAAATGATAATGGAATTTTTGAAAATCTCGAGGCTGGGGATTATACTTATATAATTACTGATTCAAATGATTGTAGCATCATAGAAAGTCTCACGCTTTCAAATCCTGAGGCTATGGCAATAGAATCTTTTGCTACAGAATCAACTACTTGCTATGACTCGTCTGATGGCTCGGTTACAATGAATGTCACGGGTGGTACAGGTGCCATAGAGTATTCCATTGAAGGAAACAATAATCCTGTTGGTATATTTGGAGACTTAGAGCCTACCGAGTATACCCTTCTTGCTGAAGATGAGAATGGATGTATGCTTGAAAGCACGTTTGTTATTTCATCCCCAACAATTATTGACACTTCTTCGGTTAGTATCCAGCCAATAGATATCAATACACTAGGCATTATAAATGTTGAAGCTTTAGGTGGAACAGCACCCTACTCCTATTCTATAGATGGGATAAACTTTCAATTTGAGTCACTATTCTCAGAGCTAGAAGGTGGAATGTATACACTATTCATACAAGATGACAATGCTTGTATTAGTGAATTTATATTTGAGATTTCTTCAGACAAGGTTGTCATAGGTGAACCAGAAGGAGTAACTATAGACGAAGGTATCTACCCTAACCCTGTAACAGATATACTTACAATCTCATTTGGTAGTTCTAGTGAACAAATTATAACTTTTACAACATTTGATGCTGAGGGTAGATATATAGAATCTATTACCGAAGACTTTGGATCCTTTTACTATGACTATACGATCAATATGGTAGACTATGCTGCTGGTGTATACATTCTAAGCATAGCAAGCGAAAATATAATCTCTTATCACAAAATTGTCAAAATCGATTAAGCATCGTAAGTCTGAAATCTAAAACTTAACTAGATGAAAGTACTAAAATATATACTGATTACTATCGTGATACTCCTGATAGGCTTTTTAGCTCTTGGTCTGTTCATGCCTCAAGTAAGTTATGGACACACTATTACCGTTGACAAACCTATCGAAGAGGCTTGGGCCGTACATCAGGACGAATCAAAGTTCAAGTTGTGGCTCAAAGGATTTAAGAGCATCGACTTAATAAGCGGAGAACAAGGGAAGGTGGGAAGTACTTACAAGGTCGTAGTAAAGCCAAGTCCAGATCAAGCTGACTTTGTAATGATTGAAACCTTAAAAAGTATAAAAGAGACTGATCACGTTACACTAAGTTTTGATAGTGATATTATGACTTTTGACCAAAAGACTGCGTTCTCTGAAAAGGATGAGAAAACAACTATATCTACCACATCAGTGGGAAGCGGTAAAGGTATAATTATGAAATCTATGTTTGCATTGATGGAATTGACCAGTGGTTCTTTTCAAGCCCAAGAGGTTGAAAATTTCGAAAACCTAAAAACTGTCATTAATTCAAATACAACAAACTACTTTCCAAACCAGAACACTGAGTCAGACACTACAATTATCAACTAACTTTTAATCGATAGTTAGGTGAAATGTCATATTATGGATTCAAGCTATTTGTCAAACTCCAAAGTTATGCCTTTCCCCAACTAATGTTTTGGTCAATGCTCGAAATGTCTAATGTTCATCTATCAACATTCTAACAAATAGGTGCATCAGTGGTACTTTGAACAATAAGTAACTGAAAAGTTTATTCAGGAATAGCTGGCAGCCTGTAGATAAGTAAGAATTTACTCAATGACAACATGGAGTATAAACGCTGACTTTAGCGATTCTTACAATAATAACAATTGCAATTAAAGTCTTACAATTTTCTTAGTAGTCTGGGTTGTTTCTGTTACGATTTCGACGAAATAAGTCCCAGTTTGAAGAGAAGAGAAATCTAATTGATGGACATGAGTATTAAGCGCCGGCGTGGAAATTAATAACCTACCATTGACATCAACAACCCTTATATCAATTATAGCCTCAATAGACGATTTTATTGACAATGTATTACTAACTGGATTAGGCCCAATTGAAATAGCATTAGTATCTGCATAAATATCCTCGTCATTCGATTCGTCAATATTAAGCCTAGTGTACCCTGTTGACTCCGGGAGACTAAATTTCTCGCCAAAACTATTGAGCAACACTCCATTTCTAAATGTCACTGGGATATCGTAATAATTATCTCCAAGTCTCAGTCCATCTACATCATCTTCCACAATAAATCCTAGTTCTGCTATGATACCTTGCCCCGAATTACCTCCTCCACCAATATTAGAAAATACGAGGTCAATATTACCTTCTGAGGCTTGGTTGTAATATCCCAAAGAAGGGTGAGCATAACCTGCCCATCCGTTATCATAAAAGTTGACATATAATGAAGAGCTATCAATCAATCCAGGATCAATTGCAAAATTGAAACTGAGACCAGAAAAGTCAAATATAGGATTCTGAGTATCTCCAACTGAAATATAAAACACTATCATATCTCCACTATCCACTTCAGATGCACTAGGAACCAAGTTTACTGGTGTTGTTAAGATATTAAATGCCTGTTGAGGAAGTAAGTTATGAATCTTGCCATAGTTGTCATACAATCTAGAAAAATCATCGGAATCAATGAAACCATCACCATTAACATCACTCTTGCTCAAATCACGATCACTACCGTATTGATTATAATTCCAATGATTAGTATTGTGTGCTATCCATAACGAATCAGACTCTCTTGACTGCCCATACTCTCCAATGTTATACGCTAATTCTAATATATCAAGGCTACTCACTATCCCATCTTCATTCACATCTCCCTCCCAAATACAATCATCAAGGCAAGCGCAGTCATCTAAGTTTGACTCATTATTAATTACCTCTATCTTAACTATTTCGCAAAAGTCCGCAGTTGTGCAATATTCAACTTCAAATAGATCACTACCAACGAAGCCATTAGGTTGATACAACACAGAATTGAGGACAGCAGTACTATCGCACTCTCCAATATAGAAGTCATCAATAATAGTAACTGTACCTTCCAATGGAGGGGTTAAAAGTGTTATGCTATATTCAGTCATCGGACTGATGTGTTGGATGACTAATTCCCTATTTGATAGATTTGAGAATGAGTATTCGATGTTGGCACTATTTGGAGAAAAGTGGTCAACATGGATTACTATATTTCCAGTAACAAATATAAACCCATTGAACACTTTATAAAACAATTGCAAGTCTCCTGAAAAGTTAGGATCATTAGCGTCATATTGAAACTCTCCACTACCTAAGTAAGTTAGTTCTGGACTATAATCAATTACCGGTAGAAAGTTGAGCAAGTCATTTTCTAAGACATTGAATACGACACTGCCTCCTGGAGCAACATGAGTCTCATCATCTCTTACAAACTGCACGTTTAGACTCTTATCATACACAGAGGCATAATATATTAGATCCTCTTGCCCATTGGAAAATATTATGGAATCCTGTCCAGCAAAACTGATATTCGGAATATATCTCCAACAGTTTGGCACAACTTCACTAATACTTCCTTGAGAAGGACTATCCACTAAACTAAATCCACTTGTCAAGAAAATATCTTTGCTTTGCTTATTGTGCAAAGACAGATTATAACTACTCTCGATACTATTTGATATGAGTACAATCTTACCTTCATTTACAGTATTGAGAGAGTCAATAGTTTGGTAAACTATATAAGCCTCCTTGGTCAAATCATCAATTTCAACTTCTATACTGATAGAATCTCTAATCTCTGCAGTACAATTTACAGTATAAGCAATATGACTTAATGATAATGTTCCATCGGATGATTCATCATTAAACAGAGGATAAACCTGACCAACACCACTACCTAATACAATAACATCATCCTCTGTAAGTATTTCTGAAGGATATGTTCTAAATTGATAGGTTGAATAAAATGGATAAGGAATTCCTGGGATGTCACCGATTGCGAAGTATTCGAAAATAAGTTCTAAATCTCCAAATTGCCCATTTTGAACTTGAAGGGTAACCTCATAGAGATTATTTCCTTTGGACTCAAAACTCAAAGAATCGCAAATTAAGTTAGGGTCATTAACATTTGTTGGAAGAGCTAAAGAATACAAATCAAATTTGTAAGTCTTTCCAGCTTTGATATCTTGTGAATGAAAAGCAGGGTTACTCTGGCTGTTGCCAAAGAAACTCAAAAATATAAGGGTTAATATTCCTAGTGTCTTTTTCATTTCGTGTAAGTGATACAAAACTAACTAATAATAGCCGTATTTTTGTCAAATTAAATAAAAATTAATATGTGATTTTTTTAGATATATATTACTGCAAGGCAGCACAATACATAACTAAATACTAGTCAATATTTTATGCATTATACTTAATTATAATATTATAACAACATTAATAATTCTTTAACGTCTTTGAAAACCACTAAATTAGAAACAATTCTTTTAGCATTAACTGCTGCCAAAAAAAACAGATTTTTGAAGTTTTTGGCCTCACCCTACTTCAATGTCAATAATGATATTCTTGGGTTAGTTAAACTTATCATTACCCTTCAAAAAACAAATAAGCAACAACAAAGGCAAGAAGTATTTAGCAGTTTGTTTGGCGAGACAGAGTATAATGATTTGAAGCT
>JAHDHH010000077.1 GCA_020631405.1 Saprospiraceae bacterium | reverse complement strand
TGGAATATGAAGATAGATACTAGCCTCATTGGGCTTGTAGGTAGGTAGTATGGTATCTGGGGTATTCTTCATATATACTTACAAACATACAGTCTTCCTCTACTACTTGTAATAATAAAAGACAAGTGTCTTACTCTAATTGACTTTACAGCGGCGCTTAGTGTCATCACACTACCAGTGCAATTGACTACATTGACAAAAACAGAGACTAATGGGTGTCATTTTTGATTATTAAGCATGACAAAATCCAACTCAGTTGTTTTTTATCTACTTTTAAATACAATTCAAAATACAGATCTCAATGTACTTCTATGACAAACTCCATCCTTTGATGACTACATCTTACAACAATCTAGCATCAAATATGACATACTTGATTGACAAAGAGTAATTTAGTGATAAGATCACAACTTTAACACTTCTCTCAACTTACTTAGAATGCAAACATTAACCGAAATACTATCAGGCCTACAGGCTAGCACAGACGAACTCATCACTTGGCTAGCTACTCAGGATAACGATGGATTTGAACGAGGACCAGAGGGTAAGTGGGATACTTCTCAGCATCTTGACCACCTCCGCAAGGCTGATGCCATGCTAACCAAGGCCATGAAGACACCCAAGTTTATCCTGAGATATAAGTTTGGCTCACCCAATAGACCATTGCGAACTTATGATGAGATCGTTGCAAAGTACCAATCTAAGGTTGGAGAACTCCAAGGAGTTACCCTTGAAGCTTCAAAGGGAGAAAAATATCTTTCAAGTCAAAAAGAAGAGCAGCTCGAACGCTTCCAAATGCAAGTCTCCAAACTGGTCAAAGCTTCAGCAAAGTGGTCTGATAAGCAGTTAGATTCTATCCTCATACCACACCCATTACTTGGTCGAATGATGGCAAGGGAGATCTTGCAGTGGTGTATATACCATCACTACCACCACTTGAATACATTAAAAGCTAATTACTAATATGAATGACACAAAAAAGAGACACCAAGAGCTGAAGATCTTGCATTTTAGCATGTATACAGGTCTTCTCATTCTCCTCCTCATATTTGTCTTCATCTTCCATGATGGACACTTTGGCACTCCAGTCCTAGACTTGAGTCCAATGACACTTATTCCTATTATTATCAGTGTACTCTGCCTTGGTTTTATTCAGACATACAGCAAGAAGATGCAATCGAGAATGACTACCACAGACATTTACAATGAAGAGCAGATCATGCAGTATCGGTCTTTGAAAATCATGCAATGGGCTTTGATAGAAGGTCCAGCTCTGATCAATGGAATATTCTATTCTATGTTCGGAAACTCAATACACCTCTTGGCAGCACTTGTACTCTGGGTAATACTATACCTTAACAAACCTATGGATGTAATCCATTAACCTAAACAGGATGTGCTTTGTATTTCTTGTATTTGGTATGGTTTTACCCTTTAGCTATTTCGATATTGAATCCTTTGTTATATGATTTTCATCTCTAACTCAATTCCACCTTGCTAAACCCAACTGGCACTCTAATCTCACCGTCAACACTTACTACCTCACCATCTATCTTTAGATATTCTGGGGTGAATGGCAAATGCTTAAGATTCAATATAAATGTCTTCACACCAGTATACTCGCCTACTGCTGTTTGATTAATGATTAGCGATTCACTTGTACCCACTAATGTAAACTGTCTTTCAACCCACTCTCCGGTCTCGTAGCTGTAAGTGTCTTGATCATCTTCGTATAAGGTACTCTTTTCTACTCCTTCTTTAAAATATACGTCAAGGGTAAGCTCAGTAATTGACATCTCGCCTACATACTGCTGCACAGGATATCTTGGAATGATTGCACCAGCTTTTACGAAGATTGGCAACTCATCTATTGGTGTCTCTACAGTGTATTCCTTTCTTCCTAGATATGATTTTCCAGTCCAGAATTGATACCATTCGCCTTTAGGCAAATAGACCTTTCTTGACTTAGCACCTGGCTTATCAACGGGACAAACTAAAATATGATCTCCACACAGAAATTCGTGGTCTCTATCCATGGTATCATCATCTTCTTGATCATAGAATACTATAGGCCTCAACATAGGAATACCATACTGATGGTATTGCCAGAACGTTGTATACAAGTAAGGTAGTAGTGTATATCTTAACTCTACAAACTTTCTAAATACTTCGACACATTGTTCTCCAAATGACCAAGGCTCCTGATCTCCATGGTCTCCACTTGAGTGTACCCTACAGAATGGGTGAAAAATACCTAACTGTATCCATCGCATCATCAACTCGGCGTCTGGTTGTTCGATGAAGCCTCCAATATCCGACCCACAAAACGATACTCCTGATATCGCCAATCTCTGTGCTTGTACATCAGCTATCCATAGGTGTTCCCAAGTAGCGATATTATCTCCAGTCCATACACTTGAGAACCGTTGCATTCCTGAGTATCCTGACCTTGTGATGATCAAAGATCTCTTACCACCTGCGTGATCTCTTACTCCTTTAGCAGTAGCTCTAGCCATCTGCATCCCATAGATATTATGTGCCTTTCTATGACTAGTCATATCACCGTCATAATCATGGACTACATTGAGTGGAAATGTCTTTGTCTCCACTTCGAATAGTGCAGGTTCATTCATGTCATTCCATACTCCTGCAATCCCAGTTTCCTCTATGAGACCCTTGTATAATCCTGCCCACCAATCTCGGACTTCTGGTCTTGTAAAGTCTGGAAAGTAGCAATCTCCTGGCCATACCTTACCTTCTACATATGGACCATCAACATGGCGACAGAAGTAGCCTTTCTCTAGACCTTCTTTGAATACCCAATAATCTTTATCTTTCTTAATTCCCGGATCTATGATAACCATCGTCTTCCATCCATCTGCTGCAAGCTCATCGACCATACGCTTCGGATCTGGAAATTTTTCCTTATCCCATGTGAAACATCTAAAGCCATCCATATAATCAATATCAAGATAGATAGCATCGCAAGGGATACATAGCTCCCTCATTTTACTAGTCACCTCTTTGACATTGGATTCTGGAAAGTAACTCCACTTACACTGCTGATAACCTAGTGCCCACATTGGTGGCAACTCTGGGGTTCCCGTCAATTGAGTATATCGTTGGCATGCATCCATTAGGTGAGGTCCAGCAATGAAATAGTAATTCATCTCTCCTCCCTGTGCCCAGAAGCTCATCACATTAGACCTCTCTTTAGCAAAATCAAAGTATGACTTATAAGTATTGTCAAAGAAAATGGCGTAACCCATATCATGATGTAGTCCGTAGTAAATAGGAATACTCTTATAGATTGGGTCTGTTCCCTTGTGGTAGCCATATTCGTCAGTTCCCCAATTCTGGAATCTTCCTCCTTTGAGATTAAGGTCAATAGGTTTGTCTCCTAATCCATAGAATGCCTCACTTGGCTGCACTTTTTTAGTCATTTGGACTATCTCACCACCGTGATCTACATTTTTCTCCCAATGAAATCCTTTCTCGTCCTCATTGATAATATTACCCTCTAAGTCAATCATAGCTATGGCACAATTTGCCTTGGCAACTCTACAAACTATAGCTTTTGAAGTAATGGTAAGATAAGTGTTATCTTCAGCAATGACTGTATCAATATCTTGTTTTTCGAACTTAGGATTGAGAGCATAGGAAAAATCCCTTTCGAACAAATTGTCTACTCCATATCTGAATCTGACAATATGATCAGTATAAAAATATATCCTTAAGTGAAGACCAGCTTCATCCTCTATCTCAATATAAGTATCTTCCTTAGTCCATCGTTTGAGCTGAACAGGGTACAACTCTTTTTCAGTGTACTCTATTTGTACTTGATCTTTCAACATATCCACGTAGTCTTCTAACTTGTTTTTTAAAAATGCAACCGCAAAGATGCAGTAAAATTTAAAAGTAACTGCCTATTACTTTACTCCAATTTGTGACCCCGATTCGATAAATGCAGCCTTCTTCACAATGACTATCCCTTGTACAATGCAGTATGTATCGGTTTCCATGTCTTCGATATCTTCACCACCAACTATGGATACATTATGCCCAATTCGAGCATTCTTATCAATAATCGCATGTTGAATAAAGCAATTATTGCCAATACCGAGCAATTTGTTATCTGGTAATTCATTGATATCATCAATCGTCTGGTAGTAGTCGTTACCCATAAGGATACTATCCCTGATCACTGTACCTTGCCCAATTCTAGACCTCACACCGATGACTGACCTTGCTATTTCGTCAGCATGGCAGATACCTCCTTCTGAAATCAATCCATGAGTAATCCTAGTCCCAAATATCTTTGTCGGAGCCAACATTCTAGCTCTAGTGTAAATCTTTTTCAAATTGTCATACAAGTGAAATTCTGGTAGAAACCCAGTCAAGCTGAGATTAGCCTCCATAAATGAAGCAATAGTCCCAATATCTGCCCAATACCCTCCATATGCATAACTCGCAACCTTATATTTATCACTTGCTACAGAGTATGGGATGATTTCTTTTCCAAAGTCATTAGCGTCCACATTCTCTTCAAATAGGTCATCCATCACTTGCTTACTAAAGACATAAATTCCCATAGAAGCGAGGTAGTGCTTTCCTTCCGATGTATACTTATCATCTAATTCTGACTTCCAATTCCCTACTTCATCAGCATCGGGTTTTTCAATGAAATCATTAATCATTCCTTCTTTATTGACTTTCATTATACCAAATGAAGTGGCATCTTTTTCAACAACTGGGATTGTAGCAATTGTCACATCTGCCTTCTGCTCTACATGGTATTTCATAATCTCTACAAAATCCATATTGTACAACTGGTCACCAGATAATACTAAGACATATTCATAGTCAACCTTCTTGAGTCTAGGAATGGTCTGTCTGACGGCATCCGCCGTTCCTTGAAACCAATCGCTGCTTTCTCGAGTTTGCTCAGCTGCCATAATATCTACAAAACCACTAGAAAAGACATCAAAGTGATAGGTATTCTTGATGTGCTTATTCAGCGATGCTGAGTTAAACATAGTCATCACAAACATCTTTCGTATATCAGAGTTAAGACAATTAGAGATGGGGATATCTATTAATCTATACTTTCCTGCAATAGGTACAGCAGGCTTTGACCTATCTTTTGTTAATGGATATAGCCTTGATCCTACTCCACCTCCTAAAATTAGTGCTACCGTCTTTTCTGTCATACTTTTGAGTTAATGAGTGATTGATATAATTTGGCGTATGTCTCTGCTGACTTGCTCCAGGAATAGTCTAGCTTGACAAGTTTGCTTCTTAATGATTTAAACGTATTCTTTTCTTTATATAATGCAATAGCTCGTTCTAAGGCATGCTGGATAGCATAAATATTGGAGTGTCCGAATACTATCCCATTGCCCTTGATAGATATATCTGGCACAGTATCCACTAGTCCACCTACATCTGATACTACAGGTATAGTGCCATAGCGCATAGCAAACAATTGGTTGAGTCCGCATGGCTCAAACCTAGATGGCATGATTAAGTAGTCGCACCCTGCGTAGATTGACCTAGCAAGACCTTCGTCGTAAGCGATATAGGTGGCTACTGACTTAGGATACTTCTTAGCAAGTTCTTGGAGTCTAGCCTCTATCGAAACGTCTCCTGTCCCTAATATTATCATACTGAGATTTGCATTGCTACTCAACTTCTGATCCAAAGCTTCTGCAAGTAAGTCTGCCCCTTTTTGATCTGTCAACCGACCAATGAAGCCTACCAATGGTCTCCTAGATTTTAGCCCAAATTGCTTGAGCAGGGCAGTTTTATTCTGTTGTTTAAATTTAACCCAAACATGATCTTGCAATTTATGCTCTAGGAAAGAGTCTGTACTAGGATCCCAAAGTTTGGTATCAACACCATTGAGTATACCTAGGCACTTATGTTCTTCCATATGATAGAGGTGGGTCATCGGTCCTGCATCTCGCATTATCTCCTTCATATAGTTAGGCGAGACAGTATTGACCTTCCAAGCACACTTGATAGCTGTGGCAAGACTATTAATCTTATGATCCCAGTCTAATATTCCATCGTGTTGGCTTGAATATGGTGGAAGGTAGTTGGCTATCTTCCAGTCAAATTCTCCTTTGTACATTCCATTGTGTATAGTCAAGACTGTAGGAGTGCTACTTAGCGATTGATAAGCTGTAGCATACTTGACCATGAAAGGTATCAATCCTGTCATATGATCATGACAATTTAAGATATCAAAAGAGGTCTTTCCCTTTGCCAACCAATCAACTACAGCTGTCTGGAATGCTATGTTTCGTTGAGGTTCATCCTTATACCCGTGGCCATCCACATCTAGGTAAATGCTATCTCGGTCAAATAGTCCTGGAAGGTCAACACAGTATAAGTCATAACCAAGTGTATTCTTCTTCAGTGTCTGAATCTTATAATCAATTTGATAAGGCCCCATCGCAAATGACCCTTTGGCCACAGCCTTAAACGTCTTACCCTTGAACCATTTGTTAGCATATTTAGGGATAATCACTGATGACTTTGCCCCTGCTGCTGGGAGATATAGTGGCAATGCCCCTACAACGTCGCCCATGCCTCCAGCCTTGGCAGCAGGATAACATTCAGAACTGATATGTAATACCTTCTTCAATTTATTGTCTTTTTAAAATGATACCAGCAAGTGGTGGCAAACTTAATATCATAGAATTCTGTCTGCCATGCCAACCTTCAGGATTACTGGAAATCTTATGATTTTTTACATTGCTTCCCCAATACTGCTCATCATCGCTATTGAATATTTCTTCGTAGACACCACTTTCTAATACTCCAATCCTATAATTATGTCTCACTACTGGCGAGAAATTGAGCACCACCAATACTGATTCGGTATCAGATTTTCGGCAATATACCAAGACTGAATTTTCAGAATCAGAATAGTCAATCCACTCAAATCCATTGGGAGTATAGTTGTTTGTAAAGAGGCTTGACTCTGTTTTATATAACCTATTGAGGTTTCTCACTAAGTTCCGAACACCGCTGTGGCTATCATGAGTCAGCAAGTGCCAATGGACTTGCTCGTCTACGTCCCACTCTTCTCTTTGTCCAATTTCACAACCCATAAACAGCAGTTTTTGCCCTGGGTGTGTATACATATATGTGTAGAGTAATCTCAGATTGGCAAATTTCTGCCACTCATCGCCAGGCATTTTGTTAATCAAGGATTGCTTACCATGTACTACCTCGTCATGTGATAGTGGCAAGACATAATTTTCCGAAAATGCGTAAGTTAGGCTTCTACTGATGTCACCATGGTGATACTTTCTATGAATTGGCTCTTTTTTGAAGTATTCTAGGGTATCATTCATCCACCCCATCATCCACTTCAGCCCAAAACCAAGACCATTATTATAGACTGGTTGAGTTACTCCTGGAAAAGCAGTTGACTCTTCCGCAATCATTTGTCCATTTCCAAAGTCACCATAGATGGCTACATTGAGGTCTTTGATAAAGTCCACAGCCGCTAGGTATTCATTACCTCCAAATCTATTCGGCGCCCACTCTCCCTCTTCTCTAGAATAATCCAAATATAACATTGAAGCCACAGCATCGACTCTGAGTCCATCTGCCTGATACT
This sequence comes from Saprospiraceae bacterium, assembly GCA_020631405.1. Lineage (GTDB taxonomy): Bacteria > Bacteroidota > Bacteroidia > Chitinophagales > Saprospiraceae > JAHDHH01. Next base: position 5,333 of record JAHDHH010000077.1, on the reverse strand, counting down.
CCTGCATCCAAAAGTGGGCACTTGACAGCAGAAATGACCTGATTTGAGGCCTTTCAAAATTAAAAATCAAGCTATTCCAATCAGGGTGAAATCCCTTACTCTTCTCTGGATGCTCGTAGAGTAGTGATCCATCAAAATCTGCCAAGGCATGTTCGTCACTCGGAAAATGTGCAGGCACCCAATCCAAGAATACTCCAATATGATGCTTATGCAACTCATCAATTAGATACTTGAGGTCAGCAGTATCACCATACCTGCTACTTGGTGCAAAGTATCCCGTGCAGAGATATCCCCATGATGGGTAAAAGGGATGCTCCATTACAGGAAGGAACTCGACATGGGTAAACTCCATATCAACTAGGTAAGCGACAAGTTCATCAGCCAATTCATTATAATGCAATGACCTGAACGAACCTTGCTTTTTCCGCCAACTTCCAAGATGGAGTTCATAAATACTCATTGGCTTATCTAGCGTATTTCTTGTTATTTTTTCTATTTCCCAATCTTTGGCCTGAAACTGATAATCGTCGGACCAGACAATACTTGCAGAATTGGGTGGCATTTCATACTTCCTGGCATAGGGATCTGCCTTCTCCCTTATCTTTTCATCATGATTTGACCAAATTCTATACTTATACAGTTGCCCTTTTTTTACATCTGGAATAAATCCCTCCCAGATACCGCTACCATCCCATCGAACATTGAGCTCATAGCCACTGCCACTCCAATGATTGAAATCTCCGATTACCTGCACTTTAATGGCAGCTGGGGCATAGACTGCGAAGTAGGTGCCCTCAATATCATCTACAGAGATGATGTGGCTACCAAATTTATTATAAAGCTGGGTGTGCTTTCCTGCCTCAAATAATGTTATATCAAAATCTGAAAATCGAGTGTGAGGGACAGTTTTATTAGGCACGTATTTGACTTTTAATAAAGATAGAATTTTCTAATTCTAAATTATTATCAAGCTGTCATTAAAACAATAATTCTTGATTTTCACTCATAAAGTGAAGCGACAACAAGAGTTTTTTTAATAATTGAATGATCTTAGGCAACCAAAATATTGATCTTTGCATATTAAGTGTAGTAAAGCACATGTGCTGGAAATATTTATGACTGAATTACAAATCATACAAGGTGTAAAACAAGGAGATAGAGAGGCTCAAACCTTACTATTCAAGCTCTATAGGAGCCATTGGTATATGATTTGCCTGAGGTACAACAAAGATACAAATGATGCCCTAGATGCTTTGCAAAATGGACTGATCAAAATCTATAGTAAAATCAATATGTTTGACAGTACAAAGGGGAATTTCAAGGCTTGGTCATCCCAGATTATTGTAAACGAAAATCTAATGTTGCTGAGAAAGCACAAGCAGTCCTTTGCAATAGAGGACTTATCAGAAAGTATTGATCTAGAGCAAAATGGCGAAACTCCACTTGACATGTTGTCGGCTGAAGAGCTCACAAAACTCATTCAAGCCTTGCCCGATGGATATAGAGTGATCTTCAATATGTATGTGATGGAAGGATACAGCCATGCAGACATAGCTAAAGCATTAGATATCTCTGTAGGTACTTCAAAATCCCAATTATTTAAAGCTAGAAAACTTCTACAAGCCAAACTGGAAGTCTTGATATAACGACCTAAGAACCATGGAAGAACGTAAACATACAGAATTAGATAAGTTTTTTAAGTCAAGACTTGAGAATACTGATCCAGCGGAAAATGGCTGGAATCTACCTCCTCTTTCTATTCTAGATAGTGCTTTAGCACAAGTTACTACCCCAAAATCAAACAAGAGAAAATATGGAATCCTTTGGATTCTTGGAGCGATTGGCGTAATGGGTATTATCTATTTAGGTATTTCAAATCTCATTTCTATCAACACTATCAATGGTGAACTTATCACCTTAAAAAACACAACGTCATTAACTAATCAAAATAATTACCAACTCCAAACCAAGACAATAGATAAGAGCAGTGCTCAACCAGTCGAATTATCACATGCAAAACCAAAAGCTCAGATTGCGTCTAATACATCTGACCTCCTTAAGTCTACAAGCACAGATATTTCAATGCCTAAGAGTAGCAAACGTGACCTTTCTACAAAAGAGCAAAACAGCTTGCGCTACACCAGATTAAAGATTGCTAAGAATCAAACTTCGACTTCTCCAACTATTCTTGAAAATCATAAGAGCAATCAGCCCATATTTGAGCAATCAATATCAACAAAAACATTAGATACCCTGCAAGTACCCCAAATTATTGCTAGTCTCCCGTTTGACACTTTATCTTACGAGGCAACTGGTTTTAGCATTGTTAATGCATCTTTTGATTTAGCTACTACAATTAGCCAGTCGAACAGTAAGGCCTCTGTGTTCTTGACAGGTGGCATTCTGAACAGCTGTCTACATATGACTAATATTGATGCAGCACCCTTTTCTTTGACTAAATATGATGAGTTTTACCAAGGTTATAGTGTAGGCATGGGAGCAAAAAGGGCATTAACCAATAAAATATCTTTATCAGGAACCCTATCCTTCAACCTTATCAACAACAAGAGTTTGTTTGAAGATGAAGTCAGTTATAATTCAGCAAAGGAAGTAGAGCAGTTAGATGGTAGCATGACCTACAACAGCGATGTGTTTATGGAGACCCCAATGGCCAGTTTCAATGATATGGTCTCTTATCGATTGCTAGATAATACAATCACTGACGGAACATTACTCCAACACAAAACTGATATTTCAGAACAATACCAACTCTTACAACTTACTCTCAGTGCGGACTATACAATCTTTTCTAAAGATAGAATAAGTGGCACTTTTTCTACTGGACTCTCCACTAACTATATTCTCGGCATAGACCAGACCATGGACTCTAAAGTCTATCAAGCAAATGATATGCTTATGAACATGTCCCTGTCTAATGACCTTACCTCTGAAGTGAATAGAGTACATCTAAGTGGCACAATTAACCTTGGAATATCATATCGCTTAACTGACAATATCTACCTACAACTCTCTGGTGGCTATGAGAAAGGTATCACCTCAGTAAGAAAGTATTCTAATAACTCACTACCAAAAACATTCATAAGCTCATTGTCTTCTGGGCTAAATGTTGGCTATACTTTCTAGGTGTCAACAGACACGCATACCTTTTCCTCATAATAATTTATGCTTTATTCTGCATAGCTACCGCTTTGCAACACTATAACACATGCAAACACAGCATTTGAAGTGTTTTACTACTGAAATTCATTAATATTTTAAAATATTATTTCATTCCAGGCAACCGATTGAACACTGCAAGCATATTAAAGGCAAACAACAAATTACAAACACTAAATTTTCAAAAAAAATGATGAATTATCGAATTGCAATCTTATCACTTATTCTCTCTGCTATTGGCCTAATATCTTGCGATAAAGACGAGGACAATAATTCTCCTTCACAAGGTACATTTAATCTCAACATAGCAGGACTTGAAGATCTAGGGTCGGGCTACACATATGAAGGCTGGATTATTGTAGATGGCAGCCCTGTAACTACAGGAACATTCACAGTTGATGCCAACGGAACACTATCTCAAACTCAGTTTGAGATTGCCCAATCTGACTTAGATGCAGCATCAACATTCGTACTTACCATTGAACCTAGTCCTGATAGTGACCCTAGCCCAAGTAGCGTACATATTCTTGCTGGTGATTTTGATGGCTCCAATGCTACATTGGGCATTGATCATGCAGCTGCTATAGGAACTCACTTTCATGATGCAGCTGGAGACTATATCTTAGCTACACCTACAGATAGCGATGACTCTAATGAAGAAAGCGGGATTTGGTTTCTCAACAATAGCTCAGGAAGTCCCGCAACTGGTCTAACACTTCCTACACTACCCGAAGGATGGGCATATGAAGGATGGGTAGTCATTGATGGAGTACCTGTCAGCACTGGCACTTTCTTAAGCGTAAGTAACGCTGATGATTCAGCTCCATTCAGCGGCTCAAATGCAGGACCTCCATTTCCAGGAGAAGACTTCCTTAACAATGCTCCTTCAGGCTTGTCTTTCCCAACTAGCTTGCTTGGCGGCACCGCAGTGATTAGCGTAGAGCCTGTCCCTGACAATAGCACCAATCCTTTCTTATTAAAGCCCTTAGTTGGTAGCATTCCAAGCGATGCAGCTGTGCATTCAGTACTGTCTATCGCTCAGAATCTTAACTTTCCTTCTGGCACGGCAACCAAATAACAGACACATACACCCCATTGATTAGTTTTTTTAAACCGCCTTTGCAAGTCATTGCTTTGGCGGTTTTTCTATAAACGTAGATAATCAAAATTAGATCAAATAAATCCACCTTCTTTTACTGATAGCATAGAGTAGCATTTTTAGTTAACACAATAAGAAGCCCTGAAAATTGAACCTATCTTTACACAAATGAAACTAGATTTGATTTTTAAGCCGCTTTGTTTAACACTCATTACATTGCTCATTGCTTGCAAACAACATGACCTTCACCTTGTCACAACTGGGGAGTTCAATGAATTTGTACATCAAACTGGTTACATCACTGATGCTGAGCAATATGACTGGTCAATAGTCCAAAGAACTGTAGATGAATATGACATACTCTTCGGCATCAACTGGAAGTGTCCTGACGGAACCTACAAGGCAACCTCATCAGACCCAGTATTACAAGTTAGCTATAATGACGCCATAGCATACTGCGAATGGTCTGGACACAGATTGCCATCCTATTCAGAATATTGGCAACTATCATCAAAAGATTATAGACCAATTAATAAATCCTCATCTAGCATACTTCCAGTAGACCAAACCAATATTGTAGGTAATGTTTGGGAGATCACGACGCCTGATAATCAAGGTAGAATAAGGCTTGCTGGAGGTTCTTACCTCTGTGACGACTACACCTGCAATGGTACAAGTCCCAGCAGAATACTTTATGTAGATCAGATCACTGGCAATAGCCATATAGGATTTGCAGTCGTAAAGTAATTTGAATATTTCCTACTTTGAACAAATACATTATATTTGCGGTCCGAAACTTCTAATCAGCAAGATTTACGGCTTAATTATTAAGAAATATTTCTTGCGTATTGAAGCACCATGGCGTGGTAGCTCAGCTGGTTAGAGCGCAGGATTCATAATCCTGAGGTCGGCAGTTCAAGCCTGCCTCACGCTACAGAAGAGCTTTGACTAACAGATGTTGGTCAAGGCTCTTTTCTTTTAAATGTTAGCATCTATTTGAAAAAATTATTCTGTTCGATCTTTTCCACTATAAGCAGAGTTCGTCAAAACAAAAATG
>JAHDHH010000076.1 GCA_020631405.1 Saprospiraceae bacterium | reverse complement strand
CATTATCCTATTCATATATTAATTGTGATTAGTTCTCAGGTAGATTACTAAATATGGACTCCTGCTCGTCTAAGCTTACAGCTTAGATGAAATATGATCAATACATATCTACAACGAAAATAAAAGACATAGCTCATGACATCGAGGCTACAAGCCTCGACGAACTGAGGAGCTGAGTAATATGTTTTAAGTGAAATACACTACCATTTTCACAGATGGCTGAAGGTAATCACCCCAGCTCATTAGTCTCAAGATACTCAGCATACCGCTTATCGATCACCCTAAACCACAGTGGCGGCACCATTGCCATTAAGATACTTGCGGGATAGCCTAGCGGAAGTAAAGGAGCATTTTGCATGGACCTTAGGTTTTGATACTTGCGGTTGGCCTTATAGTGGTGGTCGGAGTGTCTAGTGAGTTCGTAGAGGACTATTCTCCCAATGACGTGATTAGAATTCCACGAGTGCCAGGGTTGTACTGGTTCGTACTTGCCACCGCTGGTCTGCTGACGAGTGATGCCATAGTGTTCGATATAGTTGATGGATTGTAAGAGGAGCATAGCCATGACGCCTCCTCCTAGCAAGATCCAAGCATAGCTGCCGAGTAAGTAGACTAATACACCACCGTATACGAAGTAGATGAGGGTATACCAAGCAATCCGATGTGACAGTATACTTCTCTCGGTTCTTTTTATGAATCTATCTTCTAGTTTCCAAGCATTTGCATAAGAGCCTAGCATTGCTCTAAACCAAAAGGCAAATATCCATTCTCCCTTCCGAGCAGTGGTAGGGTCTTCTGGCGTAGACACATAGACATGGTGACCATAGTTATGCTCTAGGGTAAAGTGGAGGTCTAGGCAGGGTAGCAATAGGAGCTTTGCCCCAATCTGAGCCAGCCTATCTTCTCTATGTCCTAGCTCATGAGCTACATTGATGCCATGAGCTGAGAGTAGGGTGCCTAGTGAGGTCATGAGTCCGACTTGCTCACCTATACTCAAGGTTTGGATACTTAAGTATTGATATGTAGCAAATATGATATAGCCTACTAAGACGACATTCAAGTAGAGTAGGAGGTCAAAGATGACTAGGTCCCTCGCTTCTTCTTCCTCTGGGGTCACATTACTCCAGTCTTGAGGTGAAAATTGATCAATGATTGGCAGTATCACGAACGCCATTACTGTAGTCGATACTAGTGGTAGCCCATCTATTGCGAGGCTAGTCAAGTATATAGCTGGCAGTATATACGAAAATAAGTATTTGATGTCCTTGAGTTTCATGAAGTTAAGTTACTAAACCTTTGGCATTAAAATGGAGAATGGAGGGTAGTAATCTTCATGAGTGACAAATAGCTAAGAGCTAGCAGGCTAACATGTAGAAGTCTTGAAACTATCTATGTCATACTTACTAGTACTCTAGTCTTATCTCCGAAACTTTAGAGCTACCATCTTTTTCTTCAGAGTAGACAAGTATTCTTAGTGATTTTTCGGCAGTAGCTGATTCCAATATGCTGTAATTAGATGTGCCATCTTTTGACTGGCCTTTGTGGACAACCTCCCAAGACTTGACACCATGGTCAGTGATCAAGGTTTGAAGCTTGGCAATGCTTTCGGTTTTCTTAAGGTAGTCTTGGTCGTCATTGATGCAAAAGTCAAGTTTGCTTGCCATGACGGACTCTGCGGAGACATAATCTGAAGTTTGGATAGCCTCTATGAATTGCTTGTCTGCCTGACCAAATAGGCCTGATGCGATAAGCAAGAAACAACCTAAAATTATTGTGTTTTTCATAATTGAATTATTCAATTCACTTAATACAACGCAAAGACTATGCAATAAAATTCTTAAGACTATCATAAAATTTAGCATCTAGCCTCATGCCAATACTGATTATTGGATCAAAATATCGCCATGACCTCGATATTCACAGTCCCCTTGCTTAAACTTGTAGTACACTCTTACGGTATCTAAGATGCCAAGAGCCCCGGTGTTGATTGCCAGCGTATTAGTACTAATAGCATCTAGGCTGATGAGTGTTGCCAATGCCTTGTCAACTATCCGAATATCGACTTTTGAGTTCGATGGTTGGTTGATGTAGAGATTGACCACCTCGCCACAAGGGTTAGGGTAGTGCCCTAAGTAATAAGTCTCACTTGTCTCACAGTTGACCATGGCTAAGCTACTTTCGAAGAGGTCGCTCTCTTGGGATTGCCAGGTGTCACCTATGAGCCAGTCACCATCATCATTGGCATCAGCACCTATTGGATTGCCTACTTCATCAAAGTACTTGAGTCCAACGAAAGTTATGCTCTCCTCCTCAACACTAGACTGATCTTTACATCCTGGTAAGATTATGGACAGTAAGCTTCCGATTAAGAGTAGTGTGCTGTACTTCATCATATTGAGTTGTATTCTGTTATTCGCTATCTAGTTCTTCCCAAATCTCAGCTGCCCTCCGTGTATGTGGGATGCAGATACTTCCACCGACTAAGTTGGCTATGGAGAAGACTTCATAGAGTTCGGCCTTATTCATGCCTTGTGCTTTGGCTTGAATGATATGGTAGGTGATACAGTCATCACACCTCAGTACCATGGATGCGACTAATCCCAGCAGTTCCTTGGTTTTAGCATCTAGGGCTCCATCCTTGTAAGTAGCGTTGTCCAAGCTAAAAAATCGCTTAAGGACTTTATTGTTTTCGGCTAAGATGACGTCATTCATCTTGGCTCTATAATCGTTGAATGCCTTAACTTTTGACATATGTTAAAAATATTTAATATGTTATTTAATTCTTGATTTATAATCTCTCCAGATACTTCTGATCATCTTGATAGGGATAGCTAGGCAACATAAGAATGCCCAAGCCCAGAACAGCATGAATTGATTTTTGATATATCCCATGACCCCCGGTGACTGCCCCGACTTTAGGATGGAGCCGAGTCCTTCTTCATCCAAGAATCGTTGAAATTCATAGTGAGTATCTACTATATAGAGCCCTATGGGAATGACTAGAAAGGAGAGTATGACCTTTAGTGTCTTTTGAGGTGCCCACCAATGGTAGTCCAAGAGAAAAATATACCTCGTAAAGGTCACCGCAACTATGATGTAAATGGTATTGGGCACGTAGTATCCATACTCGCTTCCAGTCGCATTGTAGATAGGAAGTAGGATGAGGCACACAATGACGGCAGTGATGACTAGCCAGAGTAAGGAAAATATGAGTTTGTTCACAAGTGAGGTTTCGACGTGATTATATAATTCTAAACACAAATATCGTTAAATGGTTAATCAAGAAGTGGATTAAGCACAGATACTTCTATCATCTGGATTTTGACAGTGTTATGCTGAGTATTTGCATTGATGCAACTGATGATGTGGTTAAGCTTTACGCAAATGTCTTCAAATACATTAAAGAAATTAATAATATGATTAAATTTACGCTACATAGTATATAGAGTCATGGATAAAGTAAAAGTTGGGATATTATTTGGAGGATCTTCTAGAGAAAGAGAAATCTCTTTTGCTGGAGGGAGGACAGTCTATGACAACCTAGACAAGTCCATATTTGAGCCTATCCCAATCTTTGTGGATAGTAAGAATGTTTTGATTCTGCTTGATTGGCAATACATCTACAAGGGTACAATTAGAGATTTTTTTCCGCCAGTGGACTACATCCCTAGCGAAGATGCAGAATACCAGCTTTATATAGAGCATGTAGACTTGAGTCAAGCAGATTATGAAGAGGCTATTGCCAAGGTGGGTAGGAGACTGAGTCTCGACGAGATCCCTCAGTTGATAGATGTAGCCTTCCTTGCCTTGCATGGACGTACTGGTGAAGATGGGATGATACAGGGTCTTTTAGATTTTGTCAATGTCCCCTACACAGGTAGTGACATCATGGCATCAGCTATTGGGATGCACAAGACCTTTCAAAAAGAGTGGGTTGAGTCCTCTGACTTTGCGAAGACTAGCTTTCTAGAAATTAGACGGCAAGAATGGGAGGCAGGAATGGTAAATTTTGATCAAGTGGTAGATGCAGTAGGTACACCTATAGTCATCAGACCATCACACCAAGGGTCGTCCATTGGCGTAACTATACTCAATACTCCAGACCAAGAAGCCTTTGATCAAGCAATCAATGCTGCATTTTTCCGTAAGGAAATCAATATACCAGCTTACAAAGCACTAAGTGACGAAGACGCTATAGCTTATATCAAGGACCTCATAGATATCAGAGCTGGTATTGGCTTGCCAGCTAAGCTTGGTGGCACTATTGTCAATAGACCTAGTGAATTGAAGGCAAGGTTAGACTCCGCAACTGCTCAAACCCTTTGGCTAGAAGCCATCGATAGTGAATTCAGTGTAGTCTGCGAGAGTTTTATAGAAGGGATGGAATTCAGTTGTGTGGTGGTGGTAGACGATGCAGGTCAGCCCTTTGCGCTTCCACCCACACAGATTGTCAAAGGCCAAGAAGTCTATGACTATCAGTCGAAGTATATGCCTGGCAGAAGTAGAAAGGTCACACCGATAGCCCTTCCGACAGATGCTATACGTGCAATACAAGAAGAGTGCAAGCGATTATATTCAGCCTTGAAGTTCAAAGTCTATGCAAGGATTGATGGGTTTTATGCTACAGATGGTCAGATCATATTGAATGACCCCAATACCACTTCGGGTATGCTACCATCATCATTTTTCTTTCATCAGGCTGCCGAACTAGGCTTCAATCCGAGTCAATTTATCACATACATCCTTAGGAATAGTATTGCTGAGAGGAGCAGGTATGGATTAGTATTAGACAGGTATGCTAATAAAGTGGAGCAAATAGATGCCCTCATAGCGTCCCAACAGTCGGATACAACGATAAAGACAAGGGTAGGAGTGATCTTAGGTGGGTATTCTTTCGAGAGGCACATCTCTGTAGAGAGTGGTCGTAATATTTATGAGAAGTTAGCAAGTTCAGCAGAATATGAGCCAATACCGATATTTCTCCACGGGAGTGATGAATCAGACTTTAGGTTATTCCACATACCTATTAATATTTTGCTCAAGGACAATTCGGACGATATTCGAGATAGTATAGTAGGGTATCAGATCCATGATGTCACGGCTCAACTCAGGCAAGACCAGAGTGCCTTGATCCAGAAGTACACAGGACAGAGTAATATTTCATCACCTAGAGACATCACCGATAGCTTAGAAGATGAGATAGATGTAGCATTTATCGCCTTACATGGTAGACCAGGGGAAGATGGAACGATACAGACCTTATTAGATGCTAAGCAGATTCCATTCAATGGTTCAGATACAGAGAGCTCCCAGATAACTATAGACAAGTATGCGACTCTCCAACTCTTAAAGCAGGATGGCTTTTTGGTTGCGGACCAATATATACTGACTAAGGAAGACTATACAAAAGACTCACAGTGGATAACTCATGTGGAAGAAGCTTTTGACTATCCATTTATCGTGAAGCCTGTCGATGATGGCTGTAGTTCTGCTGTGGCAAAAATCAAGAGTAGAGGACAATTGGAGACATACTTGACGCAACTTTTTAGGGATGAAGTAGAGATTACGGCGGAGGGTAGACTTGAGTTAGGTCTTGCAATCAATGAAGAATTCCCATGTAAGAATAGGGTCTTGATAGAGAGCTTAATCGGTGACAATGGAGCCGATGTATTTATGGAGGTGACAGGTGGGATGCTCTATCACCAAGAAGGCGAAGTAGAGACTATCGAAATATTTGAACCAAGTGAAGTACTAGCAGGAGAAGAAATTTTAAGCCTCGAGGAAAAATTTTTAGCAGGTCAGGGTCAGAATATTACTCCAGCAAGGTTTGACCAGGGAGAGTTAAGTTACGAGACAGTGGCCGAAGAAGTCAAATCCACTCTCAAGGCGGCGGCACAATTACTCAAGGTGAAAGGTTATTGTCGGATTGATGCCTTTGTCAGAATATATAACTCTGGTAAGGTCGAAACAATAATAATAGAGATCAATAGTCTGCCAGGAATGACTCCTGCAACCTGTATCTTTCATCAATGTGCTATAAATAATTACAAACCTTATCATTTTATTGATAAAATCCTCAAATTTGGCATTGAGAGGAAAACACAGCAGTTAACAACAGTATAAACTCTAATCAATTGACAGTAAAACAATTTATCAGATCGATGTTAATCCTCCTACTTGTGGTGGGAGTATTATTCTTTGCTGTGTTAATGTGGTTGAGATCCTACACTAACCATGGGCAGAAACTAGAATTGCCAGACTATGTCGGAATGGCATTTGATGAGGCAGAAGAGGATGCTAGTGATAAGTCATTTGATCTGATTGTCAATGATTCTATCCACATCGTAGGACGTAAGGGTGGTGAAGTCGTAGATCAGAACCCAGTTGCCTTCTCTAAGGTAAAAGAGAATAGAAAGGTCTATGTCACAGTAACCAAGTACAATGCAGACCTAATGAAGGCCTCATCGCTAGGGGTGATGTATGGACAAGACTATGCTAGTAAGAAGGCCGAGTTATCGCATTTGAATATTAATTCCGAGATCAAGGGATACAGTTATGATACTGGAGAGCCTGATTATATCCTAGAAGTTTGGTACAAGGGGCAACCAATCATTACAAGGAGCGGAAGAAAAGACAATGTAGAAATAGAAAAGGGAGGCACTCTCCAGTTTGTCCTCAGTAAGAAGCAAGGCGGCTATGTAGCAATACCAAATCTATCGTGTAGTCGGTATGGAGCTGCTAAGTTTATCTTAGAATCTTCTAATCTCAAGTTAGGAGAGGTCAAAGAAGAAGGACCAATAACGGATAGAAATAATGCCTACATCATAGCCCAGAATCCGCCATTTATAGCTGGCGAGACGATTAGTATGGGAGAATCCTTTACCCTCACTATAGGTCAAGAAAGACCTATGAATTGTGAATAAGCACAAATACCAACATGGAAGACATTACAGTAAGAGAACTGAAGCAAAAGCTTGATGCCAAAGAGAAATTCGTATTTATAGATGTCAGAGAGGTAGCTGAGTATGAGCAGTTTAACCTTGGAGCAGACCTAGTCCCACTAGGAAATTTAATGGCAGAATTGCACAATTATGAAGACTACAAAGATCAAGAAATCGTAGTCCACTGCAGATCAGGAAAGCGCAGCGCAACTGCAAAGTATATTATGGAGCAAGAAGGATACACCAAAGTCAGGAACCTATTAGGAGGAGTCCTAGCATGGGCTGATATTCAATCTTAATAGAAGTTAAATTTTTCTTAATGATTTAAGTGACTTATTGGCGTTCTTTAGTCTCAAAGAGGATTTCCAATAAAAAAACACTTAAATACTTATGACAAATTTTGATTTTTCACAACTTTTTGGATCGTTATCAACGAATTTCGGAAGTGCATTACCTAAAGTACTAGGTGCTTTAGCAGTATTAATTATAGGTCTATTCATAGCAAGAATCGTAAGAGGTGCTATCGCAAAAGGACTTAAAAGATCGGGTATAGACAATAGATTTAGCTCTAGTTCTGTATCTATGTCTAAGACAATCAGCAAACTGATTTACTATGTAATAGTTGTATTCGTCTTAATGACAGTACTTAACATGATGGGTATTACTGGTGCTTTAGCTCCATTACAAGACATGCTTGCTAAGGTAACTGGGTTCATTCCTAATATCATTGGTGCTGGACTTATCGGTTTTGTAGGTTACACATTGGCTAATATCGCTAAAGAAGCAGTAGGAGCAATCTCAGGAACAATTGAGAGTTACACTGACAAATATGCAATTGGTGCTGAATTGAACCTAACTGGTATCATCAAGCAGCTTGTATTCTTATTCGTATTCATTCCACTATTATTAGTAGCGCTTGATACATTGAACATGGAGATGATCTCTGGTCCAGCTAAGAATATGCTTAACCAATTGATGTCTGCTATTCCTAATATTATAGCAGCTGGAATTATCCTTTTCGTTTTCTACGTAGTAGGAAAGTTCGTAGTAGGTATCGTAGGAGACTTACTTAAGAGCATGAATGTAGATAGCTATGCAGACTCTTTCGGAATGTCTTCATTGACAGCTAACTCTTCATTGAGTTCAATGATCACTAAAGGATTACAGTTCTTTATTATGTTCTTCGGTCTATTGACTGCAGTTGACAAATTAGGATTTACACAATTGACTGATATCTTAAACAACATTTTAGGAATGTCAGGATCTATCTTATTCGGTGGTATCATCTTATTACTTGGAAACAAAGTTTCTCAGTTTGTAAGTGATTACTTCAAGAAGTCTGATTCACCAGCTATGGCATCTATTGCTAGATTCGCTACACTAGGATTGTTCCTAGCTATGGGTCTTAAGTACATGGGACTTGCTGATGACATCGTAAACCTTGCTTTTGGATTGACACTAGGAGCAGTAGCAGTTGCATTTGCTTTATCATTCGGTCTTGGAGGTAGAGAAGCTGCTGGAAGACAAATGGGAAAATTCTTAGACAAGTTCTAAGCGAAAATACACAAACGTACTTATAGTAAAAAGCCTGCTCAACTAGTTTGAGTAGGCTTTTTTATGTTGTACTACTAGAGTCTTTGATTGATTGAATATGGAAGGAGAGTCCCTAAAACTTGTTCTTCCACATCATAGATTCGACAGGGACTGTTACTTTCTTATTATACTTCGCATTCTTCTTAGAGTGGTAGTAGTTGTCTACAGTTCCATCTATTTTAAAGTAGATAAGCTGGCCTATTGGCATTCCCGCATAGATTCTTACAGGTTGGACACATGAGATTTCTAGCGTCCAAGTATTACAAAAGCCAACATCACCTTTTCCCGCTGTAGCATGGATGTCAATACCCAATCTGCCAATACTCGACTTACCTTCTAAGAAGGGTACAGAGTTGTGAGTTTCAGTATATTCCAAAGTGACACCTAGATATAATATACCAGGCTTGATCACATAACCTTCCTCAGGTATTTCAAATACTTCAATAGTGTTGTGCTTCTTGGCATCGAGGGTGTAGTTATCGTAAGTAGCCAATGATTTTCCTAGATGTACATCGTAAGAATTAGTACCTAAAGCATCCCTGTCAAATGGATCTACTACGATTTCACCATTCTCAATACTAGCTAATATTTGTTTATCTGTCAGAATCATGTGCCAAAGATGAGTAAAAAAACTAAATTTATGGCATGCCACTTCACTATATCAGGAGCACGAAGGCTTACAAATTAATCATTTGGAAGGCAACAGAAGACTTAGAGTATTTTTACTCAGCCTTAGGGTTAGAGTCTAGTCATATAGACAATATCAAAGCATACAAGCCACATCGGCAATTAGAACTTTGCAGTACACAGCATGCCCTGAATTGTTTGATGGGTGAGGTGGTTACCTTCGGGAAGGATCAGTTTGGCAAGCCAGTCATGGATAAGTATCCCGATCTCCACCTGTCACTTAGCCATACTGACCACTATACAGCAGTCTTGGTCACGCCGTATAGGTCTGGCCTAGACATACAGGTCGAAAGAGAAAAGATCACCAGGATTGCTCCAAAGTTCTTGTTTGACCATGAAATCAAGGATGCCGAGCATAACAAGGTTGAGCTCTTTCACTTCTATTGGGGAATTAAGGAGAGTGTATTCAAGGCATGGGGTAGAGGAAAGGTGGCGTTCAGAGAGATGATAGACATTGCTCCATTTGAAGTGCTTGGCAATAAGGTGTTGACCACTGCCGAATTTGATAATTCAACAGATCAGTTGTCATTTAGGGTGGAAGGATACAAACTAGACAATCTCTATCTTTCGTTCGTAATTGAAATTAAATAGTATTGATGAAGTATTATTACTCCGTATTGATGATTTGTGTTCTTGCCTTGCTTGGGTGCAAAGAGCAGCAGCCCAATGAGAGTCAGCAAGAGACTATCATTGTTCAGATACCAGATGATTTTGTTGACTTCTACCAGCAATTTCATAGCGACAGCCTTTTCCAAATGGAGCATATTGTATTTCCGCTAGCGGGGAAGAGTGATTCGAGTGCTTGGCAAGCTGAAGATTGGATACTACATCAGCCAATTGATAATAGCTCAGAGGAGTTTGACATCAGTTTGGACAATTTCGAGAGTATCATCATTGAGACTATTAGGGATAGACAAGGTTTGTTTTCAATGGTACGTAGGTTTGCAGACATCGGAAGTGGTTGGAACCTCATATACTACAATGTCCAAGAGGTATCATTTGGTACCTTAGAGGAGTAAGGACTACCGCCTTGCTTGAAAAAAGTCTTGCAATAAGCGTACACAGGCATCATGCATTACTCCGAACTCCAATTGTGTTTTTGGGTGGAGTAGAGACTTGCCTTGCCTCATAAAGCCACCTTTGTCATCACTTGCACCATAGACTACCCGCTTTGGTCTTGCCCAAGAGAGGGCACCAGCACACATGATGCAGGGTTCTAAGGTTACATAGACGGTACATTCTTCGAGGTACTTACTACCTAGGTGGTTAGCAGCAGCTGTAATGGCTAGCATCTCAGCATGGGCTGTGACATCTTCTAGTCGCTCTACTTGATTGTAGGCTCTTGCGATCACCCTTTTATTAGAAACAACGACTGCTCCCACCGGCACTTCTCCTTCTTCAGCGGCTTTGGCTGCTTCCTTGAGAGCCTCTTTCATAAAATAGTCATCAGTGTAGACCTCTATCATAGTTGAGAAAAAATTTGACGCAAGGTAAGATTTTGATATAAATTTTCAATTTGGTTTTATACTTTTGTGCATGGAAAGAAACAATTCTACAGCCCACCCTTTTTCTGAGTCCCTCACTTTTGATGATGTATTGTTAGTCCCGGCTTACTCTGAAGTATTGCCGAGAGAGGTCGATTTGAGTACCAGATTATCAAGAAACATTACGCTTAATGTACCCATAGTGTCTGCTGCAATGGACACTGTAACAGAGTACGATCTGGCTATCGCCATAGCTAGACAAGGTGGGATTGGTATGATTCATAAGAATATGCCTGTAGCTGACCAAGCTGACCAAGTCCGTAAGGTGAAGAGGTCAGAGAGTGGGATGATTATCGATCCAGTTACTTTGACTGTTGATGCTAATCTTACTGATGCTCTCAATCTAATGAGGACATTTCGGATAGGTGGTATTCCAATCGTAGATAAGTCAAAGAAGTTAATCGGGATACTAACCAATAGAGATTTGAGATTCGAATCTAGACTTGATAGGTCTGTCACTGAGATTATGACAAAAGAAAATCTCATCACTGCTCCTCAAGGGACTACGTTGAAGGAAGCAACTGAGATTCTCAAGCGCCATAAGATTGAAAAGCTCCCAGTGGTGACAGAGGACAATGCTCTTGTGGGACTCATTACCTATAAGGATATCATGAAGGTAGAAAACTACCCGAATAGTGCAAAAGATAGCCACGGAAGGCTCAGAGTCGGTGCAGCTGTTGGGGTTTCTCAAGATACTTACGATAGGTTGGATGCCTTGAGTGAGGTAGGAGTAGATGTCATCACAGTAGATACAGCTCATGGTCATTCCGCTGGTGTCATTAGGACAGTGGCAGAGATCAAGAAGAGATATAAGGATATTGATATCATAGCTGGTAATATTGCCACAGCAGAAGCAGCTAAGGCCCTTATAGATGCTGGTGTAGATGCCGTCAAAGTTGGTATTGGTCCAGGCTCTATCTGTACGACTAGGATTGTTGCTGGAGTAGGAGTGCCTCAGCTTAGTGCCATCATGAATGTATACTCCCATGCTAAGCAAGCCGGAGTCCCAGTGATAGCAGATGGTGGAATCAGATTCACTGGTGATATATCCAAGGCTCTTGCAGCAGGTGCTGATACCATCATGGCAGGCTCACTATTCGCAGGCACTGAAGAGGCACCAGGTGAGACAATTATATTCCAAGGGAGAAAATTTAAAACCTACAGAGGTATGGGTTCAATTGGTGCGATGCAACTTGGCTCAAAGGATAGGTACTTTCAAAGTGAGGAAGAAAATGATAAGAAACTTGTCCCAGAAGGTATTGAAGGAAGAATTCCATACAAGGGTACAGTTGCAGAAGTAATGCTCCAATATATCGGTGGATTAAGAGCTAGTATGGGCTATGTAGGAGCACCAACTATTGCTCAGCTTAAAGGAGCTCAAATGACTAGAATTACTAACGCTGGTATTATCGAAAGTCATCCACATAATATTACTATTACTAAAGAGGCACCTAACTATAGTGCTAGAGGTTAAGATAATTTCTTCGAATCGTAGTTTTTAAAACATTAGATCAATACTACCTGTTGGCAATATTAATGCAGACTTAGATGAAATATTCGAAGCTTATGAACAATAACAAGAGAAATATAATCAATTTGCTTTGCGTGATAGTCCTGCTTTCCTGCTTTATGGGCTGCTGCAGAAATTCCT
This sequence comes from Saprospiraceae bacterium, assembly GCA_020631405.1. Lineage (GTDB taxonomy): Bacteria > Bacteroidota > Bacteroidia > Chitinophagales > Saprospiraceae > JAHDHH01. The sequence goes on along the minus strand of JAHDHH010000076.1, from coordinate 756 downwards.
GTGTAACAAGTTATACCTTTCAAGTAGAGATGGATGTGCTACCAAATGAGTTTGAGTTAACACAGGGAGATACATTGTATGTCGGTATGGAAACTGATAATACTAGTATTGTGGATTCTGATGCCGATAGAATTGTGAACTTTCCAAATTTTGACCCCAATGTATACTTCATGCTTTCAAGATTAGACTCTACAGAAGTGTTAGACGGTTTTGATTATAATGAAATAATAGTCGATGATTCGTATGAGACAGAAATAGTTCTAGTAGGGCCATTGTCCAATAAAGGATTGTTTTTTCTAGAGATTGATACTACTGAGCTCGTGAGCAAGTTGGATTTTAGAATCGTGCTTAATCATCCCGGCACGTACGGATTGCAAATCAATCCTGCTATTTCAGTCAATTGGCGAAATATAGAGTTTCCGGGTAAATGCGAAAGCTGTGGAGAGAAAGGTCCAATAGATGCTGTACTATCGGTAGATGGTTCTCGGCATAAGCATGTTGAGCTATTGACTGAGGATGAAATGGCTAACGAGGATATCTATTGGAGTGAAAGATCAGGAAGTAGGTATTCAAGTTCTGCCTTTTACTTTAGAGTGGAAGAATAGTCCAAAAACCTAAGTAAGATGACTATGATAAAGCAAAGTTTAATTTTGGTATAGACCTAGATCAATTGATTCCAAGCTTATGAACAATAATATTAGAACACAAGTGTCCAAGATAATTAAAAGCAAAGCAATCCTCTGCCAAATACCTTGA
>JAHDHH010000020.1:10244-61883 GCA_020631405.1 Saprospiraceae bacterium | reverse complement strand
ATCCTCCTCGACTTTGACAATAGTACTGGAGAATTTTCGAATTACCGATTGCTCGACTTTCCAGAAGATGAGGAGTTAGGACTGTTTAGTGGATTGGAGTATTCTCCCAATGGAGAGTACATCTATATCGCCTCATGGAAGAAGCTCTATCAAGTGGAGGTAGGCAACCTGGATTTGGAGTCAGGAGTTGAGTTAGTAGGCAATTGGACTTTTCCTACAGATGGAGATATAGGCTTAGATTATTTTAGCCATGCCTTACTCGGGCCTGATTGTAAGATTTATATCACTCCTGGCAATGGGGTCAACTATGCCCATGTCATCCATAGTCCTAACGAACACGGTGCAGCATGTGACTTTGAGTTCAGAGCTATCCGATATCCCTATGCTAAGAATATCTCTAGCCTACCTAATATCCCTAAGTTCAGGACAGCAGAGGACCTGTGTGATCTGACCTCTTCGGTAGATGAAGATGCGATGCTTGATAGAGGAGTATTGGTACTTTCTCCCAATCCAGTAGATGATATCTTGACGATAGAACATGGATTACAGTCGAGACTCACAGAGAGAGTGACCATCACTAACCAAATGGGACAGTCTGTACTCCAAGAGGCGTTAACCCAATCTCCACAACGCATAGATGTATCCGCATTGGCAGCAGGTCTCTACTTTGTTACCCTTCAGAGAGATAACGAGGCAATCATTACTCAGAAATTGCTTGTGGATTGATGAGATGAGCAGCTTCTCCTTTATCATTTATGCCAATTCATCTAACGGACGTTCCATCAGGGCTGTACTAAAATAGTTAATATATCAACAGGGAGTATTTCTCTTGAGAAATCATAAAGGAGTAAGTTAGATAACCCCAACCTGAGTCGAAATGCCAAAGGAAAAAAGTTCTTGACTTTTTTGCAAAGTTTTGGCATTTCGACAGGAGTGAAGGAAAGTTGTTCGATTCTACAGTTGAATAATACCACAGGTTTGATCACTCTATTGTAGGAACAAACAACTTCTCCCTTTTAAGGGGTTTTCAAAGTAGCTTAGCAATATTATCTCAGTATTCTCTTTCCTTAGAAAAAGAAATAATTCACACCAGCATTGACAGAAAATAAATCTGAATTTTCAAGCGAGTGCCCTGTATTATTTGAATAAACAAAATAATTTCCTCTTACATAAAATCTTGTCTGTGGAGAGAAGTAATAGTTATAGTTCATGAAAGCAGAAAGACTATTATTTTCATTGTAACCTCCATCATGTACTTGCAGGGTAGCAGTCAAACCCAATGTCGCAAAGGTCCTCCTACTGAGATAATACCCAATACTGTTAGATAACTGGACTTCAAGAGCTTTATACCCAAAAAAGTCTTCATCACTGCCAATTTTCAAGTTTTGCTGGCCCACTTTAGCACTATAGCTTTGATTATACTGCCAAAATTCTTTAAAGGCCTTATTGTTTTTGTATTCTATCAAAGCTGAATAAGAGTTCAAAATGAAATTATTGAAAGAAATGTTATCAAAATCATTCTGATCAGACTTCGCTTCGATACCAACCGCGAATGTACTGCCATGCTCACGTGTCACAAATCCTTCAAAATCATAGACATCCTTTATCAAAGCAAAAACTCTGTATTCTTCGGCGCTACAGAATCCATTTTCTATGAGGAATCTACAGAGTTCTTCGAATTCGGCAATATTCTCTAGCCTAGCATCAGGATTACGAAAGTTTTTTATCTGACTTAAGGTGTTGGCCAATTGTGTAATCTGCTCTTCCGAAGGGTCTATTAATAGTAAGCCTTCCTTACGTAAAACCCTAAGTAGTTCAAGAGCATGCCATGCATCCGAGACAAACTCCATTCTGCCAAAACCTAGCTTTGGTGCTATGCTCAAGTCTAGAAAAGAAGGTTTGCTCACATCATTCGATAAAGAAGAATCATTGTACCTATAGGCTGCATAAAGGTCTATCTCAAAGTATCGCTTCTCTTTGAAAAAGGCTCTGTTTGTCCAGCTAAGATAATTCGATAGGTGAAAGCCAATAGGAGTGCTTGAGACTTCATTGCTATAATCTTTGTACCCCACGTTTCCACTTATTGAAAATCGTGATTGTCGCTCCCTTCTATTTATAAATTCGAATAATGAATAATTTGAGCTTAATTCAAATCTTTTTGCGGCGGTGCTTGAGAAATCATAGCTCGTAAACTCAAAGAAGGGAGAAATGTTAAATTGCCGCCTCTCTACGTCTGGATAGAGGTAACTGCCTAGCTCATAATTGGATTTCTGACATGTGCCAATTACAGTAAACAATACTAAAAAACCTAGGGAAAGAATGTTTCGGTGCTTCATAATTTTGATTTTTATTTAATCATAAGGTACTTGAAGCTAATTAACTATGGGTTGCATTTAACAAGGTCTTAAAGCATTATGAGTGACTTTAACGCCGTATTATGAATCAGGCCGACTTGGACATCGTTATATTTTCTTGGTTTTACTTAGAAAGAGTGTCTTACTCTCTATCAGGTAAGTCAATATTGTGCATAGATTTGCATTCCTAATATGTACGTATGATTTCAGTAGACAATATAGCGGTAGAATTCAGTGGGCAGACCCTGTTTAAGGATATTTCCTTTGTCATCAATCCCGATGATAAGATTGCCCTTATGGGTAAAAATGGAGCAGGTAAGTCTACCATGATGAAGATCATTGCAGGTAAGCAAGCACCTACACGGGGTCATGTCAGAGCTCCCAAGGATGCAGTGATTGCCTACCTTCCACAGCACTTACTTACAGAAGACAATTGTACTGTAGTAGAAGAAGCAGCCAAGGCATTCGAAAAGGTATTCGAGATGAGGGATGAGATGGCTAGGCTCAATAAAGAGCTAGAAACTCGGACTGACTATGAGTCCGATGAGTATATGGGTATCATCGACAAGGTTACAGAACTAGGCGAAGTCTACTATGCCCTAGAGGAGGTCAATTACGATGCTGAAGTGGAGAAGGCTTTGATTGGTCTTGGGTTCAAACGAGAAGACCTCAATCGGCAGACTAGCGAATTCAGTGGTGGGTGGCGAATGAGGATAGAACTAGCAAAGATATTGTTGCAGAAGCCTGACTTGATCCTACTGGATGAGCCGACCAATCACATAGATATCGAGTCAGTCATCTGGCTAGAAGACTTCTTGCTCAACAAGGCTAAGGCGGTACTAGTGATCTCACATGACAAGGCCTTTATTGACAATATTACGAATCGGACCGTCGAGGTCACCATGGGTCGCATCTACGATTATAAGGCCAACTACTCTCACTACCTTGAGTTGAGGAAGGACAGGAGGGATGGCCAGATCAAAGCCTACAAGGAGCAGCAAAAGCTCATAGCAGAGACTCAAAAATTTATCGAAAGATTCAGAGGTACATACTCCAAGGCTAACCAAGTCAATTCCAAGGAACGTATGCTCGAGAAGCTAGAAATCATAGAAATTGATGAAGTAGATAATTCATCCTTGAGGTTAAAATTTCCACCGTGTAATCGGTCGGGAGATTATCCAGTAATTGCTAAGGACCTCAGTAAGCGATATGGAGACCACGTGGTATTCGACAATGCTAATCTGACAATCAAGCGAGGTGAGAAGGTGTCTTTCGTAGGGAGGAACGGAGAAGGAAAGTCAACGATGATTAAGGCCATCATGAGAGAGATAGACTTCGAGGGTGAGTGTACCCAAGGGCACAAGGTAGAGATCGGGTACTTTGCTCAGAATCAAGCTTCATTGCTAGATCCAGAGTTGACAGTCTTTGAGACGGTGGACGAAGTAGCGAAAGGCGAGATCCGTACTCAGATTAAGCACCTGCTCGGATCATTTATGTTTAGTGGAGATGATATCGACAAAAAGGTATCAGTACTCTCGGGAGGAGAAAGAACAAGGCTTGCTATGGTCAAGCTCTTACTCGAACCAGTCAACCTCCTCATCCTAGATGAGCCTACTAACCACCTTGACATTCGATCTAAAGATGTCTTGAAAGAGGCTTTGCTTGCCTTTGATGGGACGCTAATACTTGTTTCCCATGATCGAGATTTCTTGCAAGGGCTTTCTGAAAAGGTATTCGAATTTAAGAATAAGCGAGTGATAGAACACTATGAGACTATCGATGACTTCTTAGCAAGAAATAGAGTAGAGAGTCTAGCTAAAGTTAATTTGTAAATAAGCTGAGAAAGTAAACATTCTGTATAGTGGTGGTGAGGTCAGGATGGTCTACAACCATGTTAGCATCCATTACTGAGAAAAAATATGTATGGAAATAGAAAGATTAAAAAACAAACAACTTGGTTCGGTATTTAAGCCTCTCTATGTGGATCAATATAGCGAAGTGAAAGTTGAATTTAGCAACGGAAACATAAAAGAAGATACCGAACTAATAATTCTTGAAGTCGATTCTACTCATCTCGCATTTTCAAAACATAGAATGGCATTTCATCATATTGCCCAAGGATATATAAATGAAACTCCATTCATGTTGACTTTCTGTGTTATTTGCAATTCTGGAATGATTATGAATCCTGTTTTTAATAGTCAAATGCTGAATTTCCATATTGCAGGGGCCTACAATGGGATGTTACTCATGTCTGATAAAGAAACAGGATCTTATTGGGATCATATCACGGGTGAATGCATTTCTGGAGAATATAAGGGAAGCCAACTTGAACTTCTCCAATCTCATAAAATATTAACGGCCAAAGAAGTTGTTGACCTATATCCAGATTGTTTATATGGGAAAGAGAAAATGAACTTCTTCCAAAAGTTATTCGCAAAATTTGCAAATTGGAAAGCAAACACCATGGGAAAAGGATTTTTGCCACCTGGATTTAAAGAATCAATTCCTCTAAATATTGATAATAGATTACCAAAAATGGTAATGGGCTTAGGTGTGTGGCGAGGAAAAGAATCCAAATTTTATCCGTCGCACGTTATTAAAGAGAATGGTAATTATCTTCATGACAATTTTAACGGAAGTAAATTGTTTCTTTATATTTCTCCTACCACTTTTTCTCCTGTAGCTATATATCTTAAAGAAATTAGTGAAATATCTTTCGAAGGCGACAGAGTCAACTTTTCAAATGGTAGGTATATTGCAGGTGGAAACCTATATTCTTCAGAAGGAAAAAACATCAAAGTGGATCAACCAAATCAAATGTTTTTAAGGTGGTATGGATTTGTAACAACATTTCCAAAATGTAAAATAAAAACGGATGATAACGAGTGACATGACGATCATGCTTCCATCGTCAGTATGCCACATGTCACTGGGAAGTTATACGTAATCTAAACATTCGAACTGTTATTTGCTAGCAATCAAACTTGTTAATTCATGGATGCGAATTTTGTTTATTACGATTTAAATCTCATTAGACCAGTGTTTGATTCAAAACTTACTGATTAGTAATAGAACTGGATTAGCAAGAATAACAGGTAATAACACAACAGTCACAGATTACATTGAGAATATAGAAAATCCAGTATTCCTAACCTCTCAGTAGTGCAATGCCAAATCGAAGACAATATCTAATAAATCTCCCCTTGTGAGGAATACTAGTGAGTAGGCGCAACCCATTGCTGAAGACGATACTAATCAATGTAGTATAGAGTGTTAGGCTTGGTTTTAGTGCTATATACCCTAGTTTATAATCCTCTCTGGCATCTATAACAAGATCGGCAACACCCATCAACTTACAGAGATTGGTGAAGAACTCTCCAAATGGACTCTCCACATCTACACCCATGATTGAAAGTGGAAGTAAGGCAGTGGCTGCTCCCTCTAAAGTGACGTAGTCGATGAGCAAGGCTTGGTCGGTTGTATGACGTTTGATTTCTGTATAATGGAAGATGGAAGTAGCAGCACCTATTACCTGAGAATCTATATTGAGTAAGTTGAGGACTTGTTTGAGGTTGCATATGTTCGCTGCTAGAGTCTTAGTCTCATTCGGATGACTCCACTCCAAGGTATTATCAGATAGAAATGTGAGCATTGCATCGGTGATCGAGTCTCTCTCCTCCTTTGTCGACAATGCATCAATGCAGGTGTCAATCTCGTCAATAGCAATAATCAAATGGTCTAGGTATATCATCGTGTCAGGATCAATACTGATGTCAAAGCTACTGGTCAGTACATGAAACTCTTCGCTAAGTTTCTTATAGATAGTCCTGACTCCTTCCCAGGAGGGATTTGGTATTTCCTTGTGTTTGTGTGGAGCATGCATAGTGTTGCTGCTAGTTATACATATAACAGAGATACCTAGCTAAAGATTATCCAATATTGTCAATGATATGTTAAGCGGGTTGTGGGGCAGATAGCAATACAAGAGCATACATCTGAGACTATTCTCTATGTCCTACAATTGGTACTTTTTTGTAATAGTAGACTACTTCAATGTTGCCATCAACTGCTTCTTGAAACTTAAAGTAGTCTTCATCAGTTGGCAGTTCGAAGAATGTATCCTCAGTTTCTGCCTTTAGTACAGTATTCCTCACTCCATCTTGGTAAAACACCAATTGACTGTCTTCTCTTTTGAATTCGAAGAGGCTATTGTTAAATTCTCGCATACGATACTTCCCGACGTAGGTGTCCAAGGTTTGTGTTGGTATTGACATCTCTTGTCGGTCATATAGCCTTGGCAGGTCATAAGGTTGCTTGGTCATAATCTTCTCCACTGTGAGGACAATGTCACCAAATGGAATTTCATCATAATTGGAGTAAAACAAGAGGTCGTAGTTACCAGCAATATTATACTCGATATGTGATAAGATACCATCACCGCCTCCTGACCAGCCGACAGTATTTCTGCCTTTGTTTGTTAGTTGGTCTATGTATCGTTGTGTCTTGATATGATCTAAGAATAGTGAGAGGTCATTGATATTAGAGTACAGTTTTGCTTGGTTCTTGTCTCTGCCTTGGATACTGGGCACTACGACAATACCATCGTCATCCAATTCATGATTAGTTACTAGGTGGTCCTTATTGTCTTTGCTTAAGTAAAAGTGGGCTCCAGTATTAATCATGTTCAAGGGTTTGAAGTATACCTCGTCCAAGTATTGAACAAAGGGCTGTTCAGTAATCAATGAGATGATGTAATACAATACTTGGTAACCCAGGTTGGAATAGCCACTCTCAGTGCCTGGCTCAAAGCGCAGCTGCTCGTCCATGATGAGGTCTACTAGAGCCTTGGGATCCAAGTTAACGATATCGTCTCTTTCGGTACTGAGTTCTCTTGGTAGACCGGATTGATTATCCAGAAGGTGTTGGATGGTGATGTTGTCCCCATTTGGGAACGTAGTGATATACTTAGCAATGGGATCTTGTCGAGAGACTAGTCCCTCACTCTCTAAGTCTACTATGCAGGCCTTGGCCATGAGCTTGGATATGGAGTGAATGTCAAACTGTGACTGTGGATCACAATGCAAACTCATCAAGGTATCTTGGTCTAGGTTAAACTCTTGGTAGAGAAGGGTATGACCCTCTTGTTTGACTAGAACAGCCCCATTAAATCTCTCCAAGGCAGTCAATGACTGAAAGTACTCTTTTAGCTCCTGAGTATAGAGTTGATGGTCACTTGACTGGACTGCAGTTGTATTGGTCTGTTTGCAACTATAGAGGCAGAGGAGGAAGAGGATTGTTAATTTGTTCATTTGAAGAAAGATGAAATGATTTTTGCTTTGTCAATGTACGGCATACGTGCAGTTATTCTTTTTATGTGATTAAAGTAGTGCTATGCAATTTATCTCCTTTCATTTTTAGTAAATCTTATAGTTCACATAAGGCCTACAAGATAACTACACTAGCTACAACAATTCAATGATACTTAGAGTATTAGTCTACTTTCTGTTTTCATTAACGGTTGATATCAACAGCCTGGTTTTTTGATCTTAATGTTGTAGTCTTTATCTGAGTTTTTGAATTTTATCCAGCCTTTCTCTCTGTAGGTACGATATTGTTGCTTTACTTCTTTGTGGGCTTTGTTCATTGACTTTAGCCAGTCGTCGATGTCAAGGATGTTGTCTTGGGGTTCTGGTTTTAGTGTGTAGACATCGAAGGCATAGGTGAATTCTGCCCAATCACCCACGATCTTCCCTGTTGGTACAAGTTCATGAAACATGCTAGTAATGAAGGCTTGATTACTCTCCGGGATTAGGCATTGAATAATATTTGTATCGGAGACTTCTGGGGATGTTCTGATATAGAGACAGGTTTCTACGTCAAGCACATAGCTGAGATTAGGATCAAGTACTAGACTCGAGTCATGATCTAAATTGCTAGTCATATCACTTGCTTCACTTGAGGGCCTGCGATTCGTGAATCCTTCTTGGGACAAGGTCTTGGGGTTAACTCCTTGGTCTTTCAATTCTGTTGTTTGCTGTAATTGGGTCTCTGATGAGCTTGGACTGCACTGTGTTAATACTATGGGTAATGCCAAGCAATAGACTAGGATTTGCTTCAGATATGTCATGATGTGCTTTCAGTTAAGTTAGTGTACTATGCTTTGAGACGAAAGAATTACTTCATTAGTCTATTTTGTTCAGAGTAATATTATTTCTTGCGCTTTTGGCTAGGTATTGCATTGATTGGTTTAATATTGATTGAGGTAGAGGTGTTCATTGGCAGAGCTTAAGCGGTTTCACCTTGTTTTATAGAATTTTATTAGGTGTCCATCGAAGAGACTGGCTGAGGTATCTAAGTTTGAATATCTTAACTAAATAATGCAAAACATCAGATTAGACTATGGAGTATAAGGCATTTACAATGGAGAGGACAGGTGTATTTAGACCAGACTACAAGATTATGGAAGGCGATACCCTTGTCTATCAAGTTGAGAAAACCAAACTATTCAAACATGTGTATGCTTTTCATGATGCCCAAGGTAACAACCTATACACTATTACTAAAACTAGACCGTCGAAGTTTGTCTTTGAAATTACTAGACATGGTGAGGTAGCAGGTGCAGTATCTAAGGGATTCTTCTCTTCGACTATTGATATAGAGGGCAAGTCTGGGAGGTATACAGTGGTCTCTTCACTTTTGCAGAAGACATTTACTATTCAGGATAGCCATGGTACAGAGGTAGGAAAGATCTCTAGGAGGATGAAAGGATTTAGGAATCGCTATGGTGTAGCTCTAGAAAATCGAGAAGACATGGAGTATTTACTCTGTCTGCCTGTGATTATTGACGCCATCTTACGCATTCAATCATCTACCTAGCCCTCGGAGTATTAGTATAGCCATTCTATAGAGAGGTGTGCCTTCCTTTCTGGTATTGGTTTGTCCTTGGTATGTATATCTAGGAAGTCTACTATGACATCTGCCCTATTGCTATGACCAGAACGTTTGTTATAGCGCTTGGAAGCTAACAGTGGCACGATGAATGGTAAGTCACTTAGATCTAGATGTCCAGCCCCTTTGAATCTCACCCATGACCTATCTTGACTTTGACTAGAAAATAGACGCTTGACACCTTCCAGTTCGTACTGCTTGACCCCTCTGTAGAAAGCTGGAGGGACATCTCTCTTGATCAGTTCAGCATCAGGTAGATTAGGCGAAAAAGAACTGACATACAGTAGTGGAGTATCCAATAAGTGGACGAGACTAGTATCCACAGGTCCATCTAGATTGATAGCTACAGATGCATTGGACACTTGAGTACTAGCAGCAAGGGCTGTAGTGCCACCTAGGGAGTGACCTATCAAACCTATGTTAGTAGTATCTATGGGTAGGTCTCCGTGTTTGATGAGTTGTGCTAGTGTTGTGACACAGTCCTTGACTTGTCTTGGGACTACATATTGGATGAGGTCGTCTATGAGCTTGGTTTGTGCTCCGACCTGGATGGTTGCAGCAGCTTCTGGATCTATACCATACTGCTCAAAGCTAAAGTCATGGTCCATGGCTACTACGACATAGCCGTGGCTAGCAATATCTTCAAGCAGGGCAGTGTTGTCTATCAAGGTTGACATAGCGCCATGCGAGTAGAGTATAAGAGGGTACTTTGTAGTATCAGAGCTCGGTTGAGATACGGTGTAGGCATTGGACTTGACAATCTTGAGGTGGCTCAGGACGAAGCCTGGCATACCCATGATGCCTTTGAGGGACCTTCCAGGATGCGGGTGGTATCTTGCTACCTTGTCTTCTTGGTGGTGGATAGGATACCAGACCTTAGCTTCTCGATATTCTGACCCGTATGCTAGGTCGATGAGCTCAGTACCAATGGTATGGGCACCACTCGTAGGCGGTAATTTAAAAATGGGCAATACACTACAAAGCAGGGCAGATAGCATCACTCCGACTATCCCCGTGCTGAATACGACAGCTCTTAACCAATTGCGCTGAAGAGTTTTGTTGAGATATTCGCCAATAAGCGAAAATAATACCACGAGGTAGACTGGAATCATCTGCCACCGCATGAGGTCAACTAGAATGTGAAGTACTAGTAATACAGCTAAGATGACCATCATTCGCTTAGTAGGAATGAGGCTCCGCTTCATAATTAACTGAAGCAGGTAGATAAAGGCAAATAGAATAAGTGTGATTTCTAGAATCCGCATGTTGTCAGCACTCAGAGGTTAGGCCTCTTAAGTTGGTCTAAATTAAGTGTTAATACTCAAAATGTTTAATAAGTGAGTTGTATTTATCGAATTGTACAGTCTTTAAGTTGGTTAAAGCGCTAGTATTCAAGTTACGAAAGACAGAGGAGTCCAATCAAAACAAGAAAGCCTGAGCATCAAATACTCAGGCTTTCTACTAGTTTATTTTGGTGCAAAGTGATTACCAAATCATCACTCTATCTTCTTCTGCTCTATACATTGCATCTCCTGCTTTGACATCAAATGCTGCATAGAATGCTGGCAAGTTGCAAAGAGGACCCGTAGCTCTATAGATCCCGGGTGAGTGTGGATCTGTTTTGATTCTTTGAATAAGTGCCTCATCTCTGATCTCTCCCCTCCAGATAGTACCCCAAGAGATAAAGAATCTCTGCTCAGGAGTAAATCCATCAATATTACCAGGTCTACCATTCTTGTCCAAGAAGAGTTGAAGACCATCGTAGGCTACATTCACACCACCAAGGTCACCAATATTCTCGCCAAGGGTAAACTGTCCATTGACATTCACACCAGGAAGCGGCTCATAGGCATCAAATTGGTCGATCAACTTTTGGTTTCTTGCTTCGAATGCTGTTCTGTCCTCATCTGTCCACCAATTCACCATATTGCCTTCTGCATCAAATCTACTTCCTTGATCATCAAATCCATGACTCATCTCATGACCGATGACAGCTCCGATCCCTCCATAGTTCACAGCCTCATCAGCTTTGTAATCATAGAATGGCGGCTGTAGTATAGCGGCAGGGAATACGATTTCGTTGTTCAGTGGATTGTAGTATGCATTGACGGTTTGAGGAGACATACCCCACTCAGTCTTGTCAACAGGTTGGCCTAGTTCACTGATCATATCAGCATATTGCCACTTAGATGTAGCAAGTAAGTTAGCTGCATAAGTCCCACCTTCAGACACATCTACAATATCTAAGGCACTGTAGTCTTTCCACTTGTCAGGGTAGCCTATTTTCACTGTGAAGCTATTCAGTTTGTTCAGTGCTTTCACCTTAGTTTCTGGTGTCATCCAGTCTAGGGCATTGATTCTATTAGCGAATGCTGCTTTGACATTGTCAATCATTTCTTGTGCCTTTGCCTTAGCCTCTGGCGGGAAGTACTTGTCTACGTATAACTTACCAATAGGCTCACCGATGACACCACTTGCCTGGTCAAGAGCTCTTTCCCATCTTGGCTTTTGCTTCTCTGCTCCTCTCAAAGTCTTTCCGTAGAAGTCAAAGTTGGCAGCTTCGATATCACTACTTAGGTATCCTGCTGTATTGTTGAACTCTGTCCATGTGTAGAAGTCCTTGATTGTATTGATATCAGTCTGCTTAAGGATGGCATCTAGCGATACTAGATAGTTAGTGTCAAGCACAATGATATTTTCTAAGCCTGGAGCTCCTAGTCCTGCAATGTACTTCTCCCAATTAGTGAATGGAGCCTTAGCATTTACCTCAGCCATTGTCATAGGATTGTAAAGTAGGGTTGGATTTCTTCTCTGTTCCTTAGTCATCATAGGCGTAGCTAGTGCTGTCTCCAAGGCTAGTATTCTTTCGGCCTTATCCATGCCCACTTCTTCAGTGTCTCCTAAGAACCCAAACATTCTAGCGATGTGAGCCTTGTACTTAGTTCTAGTCTCTACTGACTTGTCATCTTCTGCCACATAGTAGTCTCTATCAGGAAGTCCCAGACCAATAGATGTCAGGTATGGTGCATTGACTGTACTCTTCATCAAGTCAGGGAAGATTGCGAATCCTACGAATCCAGCACCACCCATATCTGCATGAGTCTGGCTATAAGCCAGGGCATCGTCTAGGGTCTTGATCTCTTTAATCTTAGTTAAGTATGGCATGATTGGAGAGAGTCCAGCTGCATTAATTGAAGCAGTATCCATGGCTGACTTGTAGAATGCTGCTGCCTTGTACTGGTCAGTGCCTTTAGGATAAGCATTGCTAGCGATGGCTTCGTTAAGCACTTCAAGAACCGCTTCGCTTGACTTCTTTCTAAGTTCGTCGAAACTTCCCCACCTTGTTCTGTCTTCAGGAATCTCAGTTTGGTCCAACCACTTACCATTGACAAATCTCCAAAAATCCTGGGCAGGATCTGCAGATGTATCCATGTAGTCTAAGTTGATACCTGAGTTTGTTTGCATTGATTCTACTACTTCTTCCACTTCTGTTTCAATAACCTTCACTTCCTCATTGACTGTAGTAGTCATCTTAGGGTTACATGCGATCACTACAAGAATGAAGCATAGCAACTCTAGTAAGAGTATTTTCTTAATCATCGTATTTTGTAATTTAAGTTAAGCATTGATATTTTGCCTTCCAAAGATAGCAGATTGCCCTTATTCTATAGCCTTGTCTAGACAAACAGAAGGTTATTTTATACCAAAATAGCTAGGACTCATAGTGAAGCTGACAATTGTCATCCAAAATAGTAGGGCTTATTGCAGCAAATCAGGTAATCTATTCATCGAATAATTTGAAACAGTCGTCGAGGATCAGAGCAATAGACTAAGGTAAGTAGTACATTGAAGTAAAATAACAACACTATGATCAGCAGATTACTACAACCAGAGATATTAGTATTTATGGTGCCAATAGTTGCACTTACCGGACATTACCTTGTCAAGGCAAAGAAGCTCAGCTATGAGTATGAGGAGAGAAGGCTTAAAATAGAGCAGGGCATTGATCCTGATGCTTAGCAAGAAGGCTGTTTCAGTTTAGTAAGATTCTTTATTGGAGCTAGAGTTCTAAGTTAAAGATTATATTCTGAGTACTATCTAAACCAATTCCAGTCAAATTTGATGTAAAGTCCGATATATTCAGTTTTTAACATTGAGTATTGATCGAGGAAGCCATCGCCTAGTACATTTAAATAGATTAATCCCAGATCTATTCCTTTAGAAAAACTGGTAGCATTGGACTTAAATGCCTCTCTACGATAGGATAATCCGAGCAATATTTCTGCCTGCGAAGTATATGCAGTACCTGCTTTTAGTCCGATATAATGTTTGATCACTTTGTCTTGCTTTAGGTTATAGTTTGAAGACATAAATAAGTTGTGACATCCAAGCAAAGACAGTCCGTGATACATCTTTACACTTTCGATTTTATCATTTTCTTGGAGTATATCTAACCTTGCAAAGTATCCTGGGTTAATTTCCCATTGATGTTGTTGTTCGGCAATCCACTTGAAAGTCATACCCATCAGTGAAGAACCTCCAATTGATAAGCCAATGGATTTATTCTGACCATAATCTAAAGCAGTATACTCCAATTCCTGAGCTTGAATTGATCCCATTAGAATAATTAGGACTAGTAATGACAAAATGTATCTCATAGCGATAGTGTTACATTAATATTGAGTAATAGTTCCATAGACCTTACCTATCCAACATAGAATAGAATCCCCAAAGTATTACGGTATATACTATCCCTTCTAAAGGTAATATAATGTGGTAAATAATCTTACCGCCACGAAGGGATTTCCAAAAACTATTCGGCACCTCTCTTACCCATGTCAAGATCGGTTCGATACCTTCTGTAGGGTAGTAAGCCATGTACCCGAAGGCTATGGACAATCCGATTAAGCTCAATAGAGCTAGCGTACTTACGATAGGAAATGACAGAGCAACTTCCTTGACAGATCGCTTAACAGACTTGATTCCATAACTCTTGATCCAAAGCAAGCCTACTGCTCCCCCAAGTGTATTGAAGACTACATCATTGAGCTAATGACTTTGCCAATAGTATAGATTTCAAGGGTAAATGTTTTTGGAATCATTACATCTGTAATATTATAGAAGGAGAGGATCATTTTGATGATTATATAGAAGAGTTGATGATCATTGATGAAAACAATAGGGATAACTATATCTCGGTGATTGAAGAAAGACAAGAGTTTTTCGGTTTAGGAGGTATCCCTTTCGAGTTTTGTGGGATTTTTGGTTTCGAGGTAGTGGAGTAGATTGAGATGGTGCTGAATTGACACACCTGTGCTATGATTGGATTTACCCTGCTCTGTTTTATCCTGCGCTTGATTATTTAGAGATTATCTTAGTATCTTAAGAGTGGCAGACACTCTGAATAGCGTTAATGATTATGACACTTTACTAGATACTTATGATGTACTCAATTAGAACTATGGCCAAGTTCTCCTTCCTCTTTGTCGTAATCCTGAGTTGCTGTGGCAAAGAGGAAAGAGATATCAATTGTGGTTACAAGAATATTTATAAGACTGGAGCTCATTTTTTAACTATCCCCAATCAAATAAGCCCAAACAAGGAGGTGTACTCAATAGGCGATACCATTACAGTCAGCTATATAGTATCAGATTCTATCTATGACACAAACTTAGATACGACATTTCTGATTGAGGGCTTTCCATTTTTGCCGCAGACATTGCTGTATAAGTTTGATGGATCAGGAGAGTGGGAGAGTGGGTTCAATGATGTCAACGAAGTGATTGTTGATGAGAAGTATGAATATAATTATGGAGGTGGTGGAGAATTTCCAGTAGGAATCTATTCGAAAATGCTTTATGAGTCGGGGACTTACAGTTTTGAATTTGAGATGGTGTGTAATAGTCCTGGAAGATACGTCATGCTTACAGCGGATCAGTATAATGATAATGTTGGTACTGGCAACTTTGCAGCTAATGACTTTGCCAATAGTATAGATTTTGAGGGTAAATGTTTTTGGAATCATTACATCTGTAATATTATAGAAGGAGAGGATCATTTTGATGATTATATAGAAGAGTTGATGATCATTGATGAAAACAATAGGGATAACTATATCTCGGTGATTGAAGAAAGACAAGAGTTTTTCGGTTTAGGAGGTATCCCTTTCGAGTTTTGTGGGATTTTTGGTTTCGAGGTAGTGGAGTAGATTGAGATGGTGCTGAATTGACACACCTGTGCTATGATTGGATTTACCCTGCTCTGTTTTATCCTGCGCTTGATTATTTAGAGATTATCTTAGTATCTTAAGAGTGGCAGACACTCTGAATAGCGTTAATGATTATGACACTTTACTAGATACTTATGATGTACTCAATTAGAACTATGGCCAAGTTCTCCTTCCTCTTTGTCGTAATCCTGAGTTGCTGTGGCAAAGAGGAAAGAGATATCAATTGTGGTTACAAGAATATTTATAAGACTGGAGCTCATTTTTTAACTATCCCCAATCAAATAAGCCCAAACAAGGAGGTGTACTCAATAGGCGATACCATTACAGTCAGCTATATAGTATCAGATTCTATCTATGACACAAACTTAGATACGACATTTCTGATTGAGGACTTTCCATTCTTGCCGCAGACATTGCTTTATCGCTTTGATGGATCTGGAGAGTGGAGTAATGGATTTGATGGAGTCAATGAGGTGCTAGTTGATGAAAAGTATCAATACAGTTATGGTGGAGGAAGTGCCTTTGCAAGAGGTATATATTCATCTATGTTATATGAAAATGGCACGTACCATTTCGAGTTTCGGATGGTCTGTAGGACCACAGGTAGGTATGTCATGTTAACAAGTGACCAGTACAATGATTTTGCACGGACAGGAGATTTGGCTGCCCTTAAATTTTATGATGAGTTTGAATTTGAAGGCAAGTGTTTTCTTGGGTATTATATCAGTAATGTAGTAGAAGGAGAAGATCATTTTGATGATTATATTGACGAGTTAATGATTATTGATGAAATTAATGATGCATTCATTTCCTTGGAAGAGGAAAGGCAAGAGTTCTTTGGTTCAGGAAGCCTCCCATTAGAGCTAAGTGGCACCTATGGATTCGAAGTAGTGGAGTAGATTGAGATGGTGCTGAATTGACACACCTGTGCTATGATTGGATTTACCCTGCTCTGTTTTATCCTGCGCTTGATTATTTAGAGATTATCTTAGTATCTTAAGAGTGGCAGACACTCTGAATAGCGTTAATGATTATGACACTTTACTAGATACTTATGATGTACTCAATTAGAACTATGGCCAAGTTCTCCTTCCTCTTTGTCGTAATCCTGAGTTGCTGTGGCAAAGAGGAAAGAGATATCAATTGTGGTTACAAGAATATTTATAAGACTGGAGCTCATTTTTTAACTATCCCCAATCAAATAAGCCCAAACAAGGAGGTGTACTCAATAGGCGATACCATTACAGTCAGCTATATAGTATCAGATTCTATCTATGACACAAACTTAGATACGACATTTCTGATTGAGGACTTTCCATTCTTGCCGCAGACATTGCTTTATCGCTTTGATGGATCTGGAGAGTGGAGTAATGGATTTGATGGAGTCAATGAGGTGCTAGTTGATGAAAAGTATCAATACAGTTATGGTGGAGGAAGTGCCTTTGCAAGAGGTATATATTCATCTATGTTATATGAAAATGGCACGTACCATTTCGAGTTTCGGATGGTCTGTAGGACCACAGGTAGGTATGTCATGTTAACAAGTGACCAGTACAATGATTTTGCACGGACAGGAGATTTGGCTGCCCTTAAATTTTATGATGAGTTTGAATTTGAAGGCAAGTGTTTTCTTGGGTATTATATCAGTAATGTAGTAGAAGGAGAAGATCATTTTGATGATTATATTGACGAGTTAATGATTATTGATGAAATTAATGATGCATTCATTTCCTTGGAAGAGGAAAGGCAAGAGTTCTTTGGTTCAGGAAGCCTCCCATTAGAGCTAAGTGGCACCTATGGATTCGAAGTAGTGGAGTAGATTGAGATGGTGCTGAATTGACACACCTGTGCTATGATTGGATTTACCCTGCTCTGTTTTATCCTGCGCTTGATTATTTAGAGATTATCTTAGTATCTTAAGAGTGGCAGACACTCTGAATAACGTTAATGATTATGACACTTTAGTAGATACATATGATGTATTCAATTAAACATTTCATCCTGTTCTTCATCTTGTTATTCACACTTCTTGGTTGTGATAAGCCAAAAGCAAATCTAGACTGTGGGTACACCAGAGTTTTTGGTTTCCATGGACATATTTTGGAATTTCCTATTGAGATTATACCGAATCAGTTGGAATATCAAGTAGGAGATACTATTCAGATAGACATGGTATTTCCAGATTCTATTTATGATGTCAATATAGACGAGACATTTAAGATTGAAGACTGGCCTTTTAGACCAGGAACTTTTGTATACAGAGTTGATGAAGATTTGGAAGACTGGTCTAGTGGATTATTGATTAATAATGAGGTCATTGTAGATACCACCATTTATGAGTTTACATACGATCATGGTGGAATATTACCAAAAACTTTAGTGCCAAGGATGCTTTATGAAGATGGTATATACCACTTTAGCTTTAAAATAGTGTGTAATACTCCTGGAAGATATGTGATGTTAACCTATGATAATAATGATGCTGGAAATGGAGGAAGTTTCGATGAAGAAGATATAATAGTTTCACAAGATTTTGAGGGCAAATGCTATACACAATCAGAAATTGCAAACATCATTAAAGGCGAGAATCATTTTGATGAGTTTATTGATGAACTTATAGCCATTGATGAGACGTTCAACAATGGAAAGTATATTTCTATCGATCAAGACAACTATGAAATATTTGGTTCTGGAGGTATTGCCTTTGAGTTTTCTGGAATATATGGATTCGAGGTAGTTGAGTAGATTGAGATGGTGCTAGCCATACCTAAATCGCTTTGATTAGTGGGAAATAATTAGGACTAGTAATGACAAAATGTATCTCATAGCGATAGTGTTACATTAATATTGAGTAATAGTTCCATAGACCTTACCTATCCAACATAGAATAGAATCCCCAAAGTATTACGGTATATACTATCCCTTCTAAAGGTAATATAATGTGGTAAATAATCTTACCGCCACGAAGGGATTTCCAAAAACTATTCGGCACCTCTCTTACCCATGTCAAGATCGGTTCGATACCTTCTGTAGGGTAGTAAGCCATGTACCCGAAGGCTATGGACAATCCGATTAAGCTCAATAGAGCTAGCGTACTTACGATAGGAAATGACAGAGCAACTTCCTTGACAGATCGCTTAACAGACTTGATTCCATAACTCTTGATCCAAAGCAAGCCTACTGCTCCCCCAAGTGTATTGAAGACTACATCATTGAGGTCATAGTAGTCTGTCCTCTCTGGAGAGAGTAAGAAGTACTGGTAGCCCTCGTCTATAGCTCCGAAGAGAGTAGTGCAGATCAGTGTCAACGTATAGTGCCTAAATAATGGAAAAGCAAGGATGGCAAATACACCATATTGAAAGATGTGAATTAGCTCAATATTGACAATGATGATGGTATTGAGACAGAGGACTATCAGACCTAGTGTGACCCCAAGAAAGATCCAAAACTCACCTTGTTTGTCAAGTTGATTGACTCTTCGATAGAGAGGTACAAGTATCAATAGCGCTACCAATGAAGAAATGCCCAGAATGGTATTGTCATACACTTCTCTCGACACTGACTTGAATAACTTTGAGATGTTGACGCCTATCCACTCATGTGGTAGGACGACACAGATGAAGTATATCAGCAATAGCACGGCATTCCAGAGTCTATGCCTGTACAACCAAGAGTAGAGACCCTGCATGCTTACTTAGTAGTTTCTTGTTGTATGGCCGAAACAAAGATGTCGAGGTCAGACTCTAGTGTGAATAAGTTAGGCGATACCCTCAAGAAGCTTTTTCCTTGCGGGTAGCCACTGACCTTGGTATGTATGCCATAGTCATCCATCAGTGTCTTTAGTAGGGCTGTAGATGATCGACCCTCAATAGAAAATGCTGCTACAGCACCACACCTTCCTTTTCCGATGGGAGTATGGAGCTTGACGCCTGGCATATCCACAATCCTATCTGTCCAATATTGAGTCAGTGCAAGGAGTCGGTTCGCTTTTTTCTCAAATCCGATAGTATCTTGAAAAGTGAGAGCATAGGATATCCCAATTTCTAATTGAAATGGCCTCGTACCAAGGTGGTCAAATTTTTTGATGTCTTGCTCATCATTAATAGATGGGAGCGGTGGTAGGAGTTTTGCGATATGGTCTTCCTTGATATAGAGGAGTCCAGTGCCATGCGGTGCAGTTAACCACTTATGCAAACTAGTAGCATAGTAGTCAATGCCTAGGTCTTTCACATCGTGGATAAAGTGAGCATAGGCATGAGCTGCATCGAGGAGTACCTCTGTACCATTAGCATGGGCTAGCTCGGTGATGGCTTTGATTGGCAATATTCTACCTTCACGAAAACTGACGTAGCTGATGAGTATGAGCTTAGTATTTGGCCGTAAGGCTGCCTTGTATCGACTTATGATCTCCTCGTCACTTACCTCATCGACATCATGCATGGTTATTTCACTTAGGTCAAATCCATGCTTCTTCTGTGCTTGTTTGAGACTACCCACACCATAGGGATATTCTTGGCTACCATAGACCACATGGTCTTGAGCTGTGAATGGGTAGCCAAAAATGACCAAGTTCATGGCCTCTGTAGTATTCCTGACGACGGTCACTTCCTCATGCTTAGCATTGATGTGAGCTGCCAGTCTTTTCCCATTAGTATAGCGAAGCTCTGCCCATGAGTCCCACATTTCGTAGGGTGGATTTTCATTCATTTGGCGAGTGAGAGCTGCTACCTTATCTTGGACGACTGTCGGCATGATCCCAGCACTCCCACTATTGAGGTGGAGGTGAGGATACTTACTAATAGAGTAAAGGTCTTTAATAGATTGCCAATCAGTGGTGACTATCTCGGGTAGAGGTGGAAGGGTAAGTGATCCTAGCATAAGTGAAAGAGTTTTAGTGAATGTACGTCTGGAGATCATTCTGTTGCTTGCCTGTGAATTTTGAGTAATGGATTATACAATTATTCCATTATTGAAACTGAACACCACAACATAAATATATCTAACATCAGCTCTTTTTTAAAAAGATAGTATTTCTTTTCGAATAAGTTTACTGGCATTCCTAGCATGTTGAGCAAGCCAAAAGTGGCATGTTCTCTTATCCCATATTGAGCTTGGGTTCGAATATTCATGAGTGTTGCTACACTACCATAACCAAATACAATTGGACCAGAATCTAGGTCTTGTTCTCCATCATTGATATATTCTTTTACTAGTGAAATACCTAAAACTCTATCAATATAGTGGTCCTCATAGGTTGTGAGCATATTCACTGCATCTTGAGTAATGATATCACTAAGAAAATACTGTATCAGTGCAAGTGAAGAGCCTCTAGCAATACTTGGGTCGGTATTGTCATGGTTGATTAATCCATTACTATTGCTCGATTGTTGACGAATCATTGCAATCCATTGGCCTTTTGTTGTGTCATTTGGCAAAGAGGATATACAGGCAATATTGTCAGCTGGCCAAATAGATTCAGGATAAGACTCTAAGAGGTTACCCCAGTGTTGGCTGATGTTTGTTGTTAAGGTTTCATGTGCTAATCTATAGCGTTCTTGATGCTTACTGAGTGCAAAAAGGTCTGATGCTATGTATTGCTTTAAGGTGTGGTTGGTCCAGCCATTATAGAATGCACCATAAGGTAGTGTTAATTGCTTGTCAAATGAGGATAGAGACCTTTCAGATAAGATATTTGACAAACATCTATCGACTTTGTTGGCAAGAGTTGACTTGTCATCTTCAGTATATTGTCCATACTCAATTATAGAAAGTGCAAAGATGCAATTAGCAAACATATAGCCTTCTGGGTAGCGAAGTTGAAGTAAGGTATCTCCACCTGTAACCAAAGCCTTATCTAAGTAATTGATCTGATGCCGAATACTTTTGTTAAGTAAATAGCTAGAATAAGGAGTTAAGATATTGAAGCATAGATAAATGCAAATTCCAAGTATTGCCCATTTTAATAGCTTACTGACCACACACTTACCTCCGTGGTACTTTTATCTGATACACATTGTTCTTCACAGTCAACTTGCTATCAATTAGCCAAGGATTGTGATACTTGAGCATACGGTAACTTACCCCATGCTGCTTAGCGAAGTCTTTCCAATTAGCTACGGTACTGTCCACTGTGACTTCCATCAAGTCAGCTTGACTATAATACTTATCTCCAGCATCCACATAAAATCCAAAGTCATTCGGTCTGGAGAGTATTTCTTTTAGAGCAATTAGTCGGAATACATACCTGCTAGTTTCGCTATTGAGATTGAGGTCATAGTAGCTGGTCTCACCTTGTTTAGCTAGTTCGCTTTTTAGCTTTGTAGGGCCAACATTGTATGCAGCCGCAGCAATAGTGTATGATCCGAATCGATTATAGAGTTGTTTGATGTACTTACATGCAGCTCTAGTAGCCTTCTCCAAGTGGTAGCGTTCGTCTACTTCGGTATTGATTTCTAGCCCCATCTCCTTACCTGCTAGCTTTCTGAACTGCCAGAATCCCTTTGCTCCAGCGGGAGAAGAAACATTACGTAAGCCACTTTCGGCTATAGCCAAATATTTAAAATCCTCAGGCACACCTTCTTCTCTAAGTATCTGCTCTATCATTGGTAGATACTTGTTAGCCAGTTTGATATTGAGGAGGGTAGAAGAGTGCCAATATGCATTGACAGTCAATTCTCTATCTAGTCGCTCCCTAGTATCTTCATTGATTGGCATTGGCTCTCCTGCGAAAGAGAACCCTCTATCCATTTTGACAGATTTGACTACCTGGGGTAGCATGTCTGAGAGTTTGACATCTGTAGTCGCAGCAATCATTATGATTGTAAATGCTGCTATACCTAATCCAGTTAATACGTGTTGTAGTAGTTTTATCATTTCTCTATTACTCTAAGGTGTCTTGTATTGTTGTTAGCAGATAGGTGCCTATACTTTGGGCTTCTTATAAATGGGTACAGCTGAGCATGCTTCGCCATACATGATGGACTTAGCCACATCCTGCAGACGTATCGCCATAGAAGAGAACGCTTCTGCAGGCACATTTGTATCTCCACACCCTTTTAATATCATTGGTTTTCCTTGATAAGGTGTGACATCTACTTCTGCTATTGCTTGTTTGAAGTGAGCTTTGAGATATTCAGCCTTTGTTCCTACAAAGATGTCATGAGCATATTGCGATAGGGTAGTAGCAATGAGAGCATAAGCCCATTGAGGGATAATAGCATCAGTGCTACAGAGTACGAGGACTATTTTTCCTTTGAAGTGAGACCAGTCTGTCTGTTTAAGCACAGTTCTAAATTCCTTTTCCTTAAGGATGAGTTCCATGTACAAATAGTCTTTGATGTCAAAGGTGTCAAAGGCATGTGTTGGCAAATACTGGGCAAGGTCCAAAGTAATGATTGGACTATTTGCGACTCTATTTACTAGTAAATCTGCCATGGGTATTGTATTATTCTGATTCGTTGTCCGATGCTCTTTCTCCCCCATCATCTTCTACTCGGAGTTCCTTGAGCTTTGGTAAGTCATTAATAGATTTCAACCCAAAATGGTTCATAAATTTCTCAGAAGTTGCATACAGTAGAGGTCTGCCTAGTGTCTCGGCCCTTCCGACCATATCGACGAGTTCTTTTTCCATTAGTTTTTGTACAGAATAGTCTGAAGATACTCCTCTGATTGATTCTATTTCTCCCTTAGTGATAGGTTGCTTATAAGCTATGATAGATAGTGTTTCTAATGCAGCCCTGCTGAGTTTCTTCTTGTTTTCTCTCTTGAGTACTTCACCATTAAGTTCGTGGTATGCACCCTTAGTCATGAAGCAGTAGCCTCCTGCTATCTCTTTGATTCCAAAGGAGTAGGACTCATCGTCATATTTTTCTGTGAGTAGGGCTATCTTATCTGCTACCTCTTCGACCTTCAATTTAGTGTTGAGATAGTTGTTGATAGATTGCCGAATCTTATCTAGGGTCACAGGTACATCTGCGACGAATATTAAGCTTTCTATATAGGTGAGTAGTTTGTCAGTCTGCAAGTATCTATGATTTTAGCTAGGCTAGCAAAGATACTGCTTTTGCTTCAAAACACTTAGAGCTCTTTTCTCAGCCTTGCTACTGGGATATTGAGTTGCTCACGGTACTTGGCTACAGTCCTTCTTGCGATGTTGTACCCTCGTTTTTCTAGCATGTTCTTCAATTTCTCATCAGAGTGTGGCTTCCTTTTGTCTTCAGCAGCGATGATGTCTCCCAAGATGTTTTTCACCTCTAGTGTTGATACCAAGGTGCCATCTTGAGCCTGCAATGACTCCGAGAAAAAATCTTTGAGTCGTTTTGTACCAAACTCTGTCTGGACAAACTTACTATTCGCTACCCTAGATATAGTCGAGATATCTAATCCTGTAACCTCAGAGATATCTTTGAGGATCATAGGCTTCAGCTGCTTTTCATCTCCTGTCATGAAGAAGTTGTACTGAAACTGCATGATGGAGTACATCGTATTGAGCAAGGTCTCTTGCCTTTGTTTGATCGCATCGATAAACCACTTTGCAGAGTCTATTTTTTGCTTGATAAACATGACGGCTTCCTTTTCCTTCTTCGTAGATCGTCTGCCTTCAGTTGTAATCTTATATGCCCTAAGCATATCTTGGTAGTGATCATTGACTCTGAGATCAGGGGCATTCCTGTTGTTCAGAGAAAGGTCCAACTCTCCATCCTTGTTAGATACGATAAAGTCAGGCACGATATATTGATTGGCTCTCTGACCAGCTCCAGCGAAGTTACTTGCGGGCTTTGGATTGAGCTTAAGTATCTCATTAATGGCATCTCTCAGTTCTGACTCAGAGATAAATAGATTTTTCTGTAGCTTGGTATAATGCTTTTTAGAAAATTCTTCAAAGTGATTTTTTAAAATCTTGACAGCTATTTGTTGAGATCTTCTGGTAGCCTTGTCATCATCTACATTGGCTTTCGCCTCTAGTTGGATGAGGAGGCATTCTTGGAGGTCTCTTGCACCTAGTCCTGGTGGTTCAAATTTCTGAACCCTCTTGATGACTTCTTCTATTTCTTCTTCTTGGACATCAATATTCTGAGCAAAGAGGAGGTCATCTTTAATTGCTACGTTTTCTCTTCTGAGGTAGCCATCACTGTCTATACTACCGATGACTTGAGTAGCTATTTTTTCGAATTTTTCACTATCGAATGACATCATACCTACTTGATTCTGTAGATGCTCATGAAATGAGTTTTCTACAGCGATAGGTATTGCTTTGTTTTCAGAGTCTGATCCATAGTCCTCAGCCTTAGTCTTGTAGCTGATAGGGTCATCTTCTATGTATTCTTTGAGATAGTCATCTAACTCATAGTCTTCTTTCTCTTCCTTCTCTCGTTCTTCTTCTGTGAGATCGAATACTTCTTGATTGTCTTGTTCTCCTTCGTCAAGCGCAGGATTAGCTTCTAGCTCTTCCTGAATTCTTTGATCTAGGGTTGAAGTAGGTATTTGCAATAGCTTCATGAGCTGTATCTGCTGGGGAGACAGCTTTTGCAACATCCTCTGACTCAAATTCTGCTTTAACATGAGACTTTACTTATTTTCGAAATTAATTTAAAATTAATAATCTAAAGACAATAATAGTAACGCATAAAGACCATTATAGGTTCTTTAATTGTATCCTCTTAGTCGCTAGATGTATATTTGTGTAGTTGTGGTATGTAATTCAAGTAGAATTCTAAACAAATATAGCCGAATTTTTACATATTAGAATAATTTGTAATATTAAATTGCAGTTTTAACCAAATCATAGGAATCCATGAGTGTTATTTTGACGAGAGTAGAGGCATTGAGAGCAGCGATGAACAAGGTAAATGTACAAGCCTATATTATCCCTTCTTCAGACCCACACCAGAGTGAGTATGTCGCAGAGAAGTGGTTGAGTAGAGAGTGGATATCCAATTTCAATGGGTCAGCTGGTACTGCACTAGTTACCAAGGACCACGCTGGACTATGGACTGATAGTAGGTACTTCTTACAGGCAGAGACCCAACTTGCTGATACTCCCTTTGAATTGCATAAAATGGAAAACCAGTTTTCAGAGTCCTATACACAATGGTTGTGTAAGCATCTGAAACCAGGAGATACTGTTGGAGTTGATGGGTTTACCTTTTCAATTAGTCAGATCAAGCACTTTGAGTCAAAACTTAAAGAGCAAGGAATCACACTGAAAACTGACCTTGATTTGATTGCCGAAGTCTGGACAGATGATAGACCAGCGTTGCCAAAGTCTCCAATATTCGAACATGAGTCTCCATATGTGGACTTAAGTAGTGCTAATAAAATAGGAGCTATTATGGCCGAGTCAAAGACTGACTATGTCTTGCTCAGTGCATTAGATGATATTGTGTGGACACTCAATATGAGAGGGCATGATGTTGATTTCAATCCAGTGTTTTATGCTTACTTACTCTTATCAGCTGACCAGAGTGTACTCTGTATTGACGAGGACAAGGTAAGTGCTGAGATAGCTGAAAAATTATTAGTTAATGGAGTTGTAACAAAAAGTTACGATGCTGTTCACTCTTTATTACATTCCATATCTTCAGATCACACTGTGTCTGTAGATCCTAGTATTTGTAGTCATAGTCTAGCTCAGTCAATTGGAGGTAAGCAAGCACATCAAGTGAGTGCAGCAAGGTCACTCAAAGCAATCAAAACAGACAAAGAGATAGCACATATTAGACATGCAATGTTGAAGGACGCTGCGGCAATGACAAAGGCATGGATGTGGTTAGAAGAGCAAGTGCCAAGTGACGATGTTACAGAGTATGACTTTGCAATGAAGTTGGCTGAGTGTAGAGCTGAGCAAGAAGCATACTATGGCGAAAGCTTCCCCGCGATTATCGGATATAGAGGCAATGGTGCCATCATACATTATAGACCTATGCCTGACACAGCGGCTACGATCAAGGCTTCAGGAGTATTGCTTTGTGATTCTGGCGGTCAGTACTACGATGGCACTACTGATATTACAAGAACCGTAGCGATGGGAGATGATGTAAGTGATGACGCTAAGCAAGCCTATACTGCAGTACTCAAGGGTATGATTGCCCTTGACGTGATGAAGTTTCCAGAAGGGACACTTGGTGGCCAATTAGATGCCTTTGCACGACAGTTTTTATGGAACCAAGGCTTAAATTACTTGCATGGTACTGGCCATGGAGTGGGTTACTTCCTCAATGTACATGAGCCTCCGCAGGGGTTTGCGGCTGGACCTTCTTCAAGGTCTAATTCCGAATTAAAACCAGGAATGATTACGTCTAATGAACCTGGATATTATAAGCAAGACTCCTTTGGAATAAGGTTGGAGAACTGTATTGTGACAAAGCAGAGTGATTACGAAGGCTTCTTAGAACATGAGTCTCTTACTCTTTTTCCGATTGATACTGCAATGATGATCAGGGAGCAAATGACAACAGCAGAAATTGACTGGCTCAATACCTATCACCAAACAGTATTGGACAAAGTTTCTCCGCTTTTGCAGGCAAATGAGGTCGAATGGTTAACAAAAAAGTGTGCAAGCCTTTAATAATTGGATGCAATCTTTGTTTTTAGACCGAATTAGATTTTCTTTGTGCTAAATTCCTAAAAGGTAGTAACATGTCAGAAGGTAACAATCAAGATTGGGGTAAAAAAGGATCATGCATAGGACAGTTCGCTGTGATGTTCCTATTGTTTATCATCTTACTTATCTGGGTATATGGCAAAAATTCTAACGGACTAGGATAGCACTATCCTTCTTCTAAGTGTCCTCCCGTAATCCAACAATTAAACAACTGTAATTCATCATCAGTTAACTGAGTTACTCCTGCTGGTGGCATAGCTGCTTCATCAAATATTTGTTCTTTTATCTGATCGGTATTAATAGCACTTCTCAATTCATCAGAGTAGGACTGCATGTTGGGTCTGAATGTTCCATCATGACAGCCACTATTAGCACACTTAGTGTCAATGATGGATTTTACCCCAGATACATTATTACCAACATTAGGGTTGTAAGCAACCACGATATCACAATCTTCTAAGCTAGTATCTTTCTTGTCACGTAAACAAGAGGCAAACAAGATTGTAAATAGAGTAAGAAAGCAAATTGATCTAAGCATATTATCCTTGATTTAAGTAGCCTCCAGTAATCCAACACTCTAAAGTTTGAAGATCATTTTGGCTAAGTTTTCTTGTTTCGTTAATAGTATCTGGTGGCATTACACCAAGGTCAAACACCTGAGATTTGAAATCCTTGTTATTGGGTAATTCAAAAATTTCGTCATTGTACTCCCTAAGGTCTCTCGGTGCATTGATGCCATCATGACAGCCACTATAAGCGCATGAATTGTCAATAATTGACTTAACCTCAAGATTGCCACTACCTCCATCGGCTACCGTATATGCAACTGTAATTTCACACTCCTCAAGACTTGTATCAACTGTTGCTCTCACACAAGAGATAAACAGGAGTAAGGTCGCAAGTCCGATTAGATTTTTCAAATTCATAAGATAAAATTACGACACTTTTTCTTTTCTATCCTTAAACCAATATGGAATATAGAAAATTGCAAAAAATGGCATTATTACAAGCTCTGTGACAAGCAAGTACCATGGCCAATCAGGAAATAGGTCTAAAAATGACCCACCTTCTGGTTTCTTATTGAGGTAGCAATAGTTAGCATCTAATAAGTAATTGGCAGTGAACGTAATCACTAGGTATCCTTGGACGAATAAGAAGGCTATCCAAACCCCTGACAACTTAGGTCTCATCTTAAAGACAAATACCATGTAAAGTACTACTGCTACTATCCCGCCATGCGCTATCCAAAATTTAATGTAATGGTGATGCGGAAACCCGTCAACTAGGGCAGGTGTAATCAGTGCTTGAGTACTACCAGCTATGACTATATAATAGTATGCTTGAAATAACTTAGGATGTCGAGAGTATGCAAGTATCGGGATAGTAAGTGCAAGAAGATTACAAAGAAAGAGCGGCAAGTCTGTCTTGTAATCAAAAATACCTACGCTTAACCTCAAAGCAGACCACAATACTATAGACCCAGCCACAATAAGGGATAATACCCTAAGGATAGTGCCTTGTCTTGCTGGAGTTTGACGTTTGGCTATTACAATGAGTCCTGTAATCACTAATCCAATAATGATTAAAATTAGGGCATGATCAAAGCTGAACAGCTTAAATGACCCATTCGTTTCTAGTATTTTCTGCAGCATTGAATTGGAAAACTACAAAAAATGAAGATATAGTCAATCTTTAACATTGTCATATTGCACAAAAAGTTGTCAAGAATGTCAAGATTACAGAGAATCAAATACTTTTTGATGAAGAAATAATATCAAAAATCAAAAACTCATGCAGCGTTGTGTGGTTTCCTACATAGTATCAGTAGCAGCAAGCAATTTGGTGTAATTGATAAATCCTTTAGCAATACATAGCATGAAACAGAATACTTTAATACTCATCGCATTAGCACTAATAACCTTATTATCAGGATGTAGGGAAGATTCGTTTTTCCTTGATTCAGAGAATAATGGACCAATGCCAGAAAATCTCTATGAGATTACGGTAAGTGGATTCGTGACGGATGAAGACAGCAATCCGATTTCTGGTGCAGAGGTAAGCCTTGTAACAGATATGGCTGTGACAAACGAAATGGGTTACTTCGAAGTAACGGGGCTAGCTGATGAGCAACTAGCATTAGTCACCGTGAGTAAGCCAGGATTCTTTAAAGGATTCAGAACCTTAGTGCCTAGCCAGTCAAAGACAGCAAAGAATAGGACTAGAATCCGACTAATCAAACGAATAGCTACAACTTCTTTTGAGTCATCAAGTGGTGGCTCAGCTACTATAGGAGATAAGTCTAAGGTCACCTTCCAAGCAAATAGTATAATAGATAGTCAAGGCAATGCCTATGATGGCCCAGTCTTAGTCTATAGTCACTATATAGATCCTACTGTCTCTGATATTGATCAATATATG
The DNA here is from genome assembly GCA_020631405.1 of Saprospiraceae bacterium. Taxonomy (GTDB): domain Bacteria; phylum Bacteroidota; class Bacteroidia; order Chitinophagales; family Saprospiraceae; genus JAHDHH01. The sequence goes on along the minus strand of JAHDHH010000020.1, from coordinate 32,329 downwards.
CCAGGTAATATGATGGCAAGAGATAGTCAGGAGGAGATGGCAATTCTCCAGAGTTTCGGGATGATCAACGTAGAACTAGAATCAGTCACTGGAGAAGAATTGAATATAGACCAACCAGCAACCATAGAAGTTGAGGTGCCACCTTCACTTCTTAGCAATGCACCAGCGACTATTCCACTATGGTACTTTGACGAGTCTGATGGACTATGGAAGGAAGAAGGTTCAGCATCACTCAATGGTGATGTCTACCAAGGTGAGGTCAATCATTTTACTCCTTGGAATTGTGATGTGGCTGAGGTAGTTACTTTCATTGAAGGACAAGTAGTGGATGGGAGAGGAGTATCTTTTGTTAAAATTAGAGTTACTGACCTTGCTACAGGAGCTGTATATAATGCATGGATTGATACCGATGGATTTTTTGCAGGAGTGGTTCCGCAGGATACAGAGTTGTTATTTGAGATACTAGGGTTTTGTGGAGATGATGATGTGTTGTTTTCTAGTACTATCGGTCCTTTTGCGGAAGATTTAGTAAACTTGGGTGTCTTTGACATTACCAATAATAATGATTTAACTTTCTTTTCGGGATTATTGGTTGATTGCAGCCAGATGCCTTTGACAAGTGGGGAAGTATATTTCAACCTTCCAAGTTTAGGTTACTATCAGCAAGTATCTATAGATGATGATGGAACATTCAATGCCTTAATTCCTAGTTGTGGCATGGCAGAAATATTAGTCAGAGGAATGAACTTAGCTAATGGCTTGGTCAGTGAAACAATATCTGTGATTCCAGATGGTCAGTCAGTGGTACTGGAAACAATAGAAGTTTGTATTGATGTGTCTCCTTCACTGGGTTCTATAGAAATGAACCTCTTTGACTTGGGGGTATTTGCTGAGCAAAAATTATTTGACAACTGTACAGTAAGTATTAATCCAAATAATAACCTAGGTCAGACAAGTTACATATTTAGATACTACGAATTACTTCCTCCAGTAAATGACACTATTACGTACTTCTGGTTATTAGAAGATGCTAACAATGATATCAATAACCCAAATTGGGTGTCAGCTAGTTTGTTTTATTCACCACCAGCCAGTGCCGAAAATTCTGTTTACAATAAGTACACGCCAGGCTCGATTCCTTTTCCAACCATTACAGTAGATCAAGTAGCGAATACGACAGGTGAGCTCATGATAATATCATTTGACAATATCACAATAGGTAGGAGGACAAACAATCCTGATGGCCTAAACGATTATACTTCGTTCGCCGGAAGCAACATTACTATTACCGCCGTTCGTGACCAGTAATAGAGATAATCAAAGTAGTTGAGTATTCTAATACTAATTAATTAGCAACAAAAACCTTGAACTTAAGCAAGACGATCATACAAGCAAAAGCGAGAAACAAGCAAGCGGAGAAAGCATTATTTCTTCAGTTTGCTCCGCTTGTGTTGACACTGTGTCGTCGTTATGCTAATCAAAATGTCGAGGCACAAGACTACTTGCAAGAGTGCTTTATCTTGGTATTCAATAAGATCACTCAATACGATTCCACTAAAGGTGATTTTGAAGGCTGGCTTTACCGAGTATGCACTAATCGCATACTTGAATTGATGAGGAAGGCAAAGAAGTCGCTACCCTTAACCTACCCTGATATCTTGCCGGATCAGTTGTTGACTAAGACAGAGTTAGCAACTATTCCTCATGAAGAGGTACTTAAAGCAATACAACAATTGCCCTATGGTTACAGGGAAGTATTTAATCTCTATGTATTCGAAGAATGGACACACCGACAAATTAGCGAAGCCCTTGGCATTGCAGAGTCGTCATCTAGGTCTCAGCTCACTAGGGCAAAGAAAATGTTGAAATTCGCATTACAAAAACACAGAAACAATCCTAAATATGAAAGACAATTGGCTTGAAGGCGGACTTAAGGATAAATTAGATGGCTATGGATCTTCAATGGATTTTGAGGCTGCATGGTCGGCATTGGATGAGCAGCGATCTTCTAAGAAAAGAGGATTGTACGGATTGTGGCTGTCAAGTGTACTCGTTGTATTTGCTCTTGGTGTGTTTGGTTATTGGTATAGTGGCACAAGCGAACCACAAACAGAAATTGCTGACTTACCTCAAGTATTGAAGAATACTGAAACTGAAAGAGTTGAAAACCAAAGTACATTAACTACAATGCCTCGAGATAGTCAAGAAGAATATCAGCAATTAGGCCTGCAGAAAGCAATACAAGATCAACAGACAACCCAAAGCTTAGTTAAGCCTGAACCGAGCATGACCCAGCAAGAAGGAGCATTGATTAGTGCAAGAGGACTTTCAACACAGTCTAAGGATAATGCAGTAGTAATGGCTAGTACTCAGCAGGTTGTTGACAGCAGCAAAGCAGGTCAAATAGCAGAGACTAGATCAACTCAAAGTATCACTCTCATATTTCAAGATACAGAGAGTAAGTATAATTTGCTCAGTCCAATGACGTCACTTAGTAAGTATTCTAATAAGTTGGATGACATTGAGCCCAAGGTTAGCTTTGGAGACTTAGCTGTGGTAAAAAGTAAGGTAGATTGTCCTAAGGTGCAAAAATCAACGAATTCCTATATTGGAGTGGGTGTAGGCTATGGACCTAGGGCTTCAGGTGCATTATTTGCGGAAGAAACACCCTTAGATGTAGCCTCAGCTCAACTTTATTACCAGCAATACCTAAGCAAAACCCTTTATTTGAAGACTGGAGTATCTATCAGCCAATACACTAATAGCGTTGAAGATAGTAGAACTAATATGACTACGATTACTGCAACAGACCAAGTAGTAGCTATCTATCATTATCAAGATGGCAGTACTACAGATATTCTCGGCATAGCAGATGTTGATAGAACAGAGACCTACACATATCAGCTTTACAACAAGTATACATTAGTAAGCATACCAGTAATGTTAGGACTAAAGGTTATGCCTAGGAAGCAAAGCTACGTTCAAGTAGAGGCAGGAGTTTCAACAACTGTCGGGAGTAAATACGATATAAAGTATTTTGATGTGGCGACTGACAATAAATTTATGCCAGTACAGGATCTTGGATTGAGGCAATATGGACTCTTTCATGGAGTCTATGGTTTTCAGTGGAATTATACTCCGACCTTCTTAAGAGGTCTTGAGTTATTTGCTAAGTATCAAGGAGCATTACAATTCAATGATATTGGTAATACGAGCTCAACTAAGTCAACAAAATTGAATGCACAGCAAGTATTTCTTGGTATGCAGATGAGATTATAAGACTACCCATTAAACATGGACAAACAGGGATATAAAACAAAAGACCACTGGTGCTTCCAGTGGTCTTCTTAATTTTAAAACCTTAATTATATAGAATAAACTAATAGTCTTACATCAGTTGAAGTTCTTTTTCATCAACCATTTTTCTCATGTTGATAAGAGCATATCTCATTCTACCTAGTGCAGTATTGATACTTACCCTTGTTAATTGTGAGATTTCTTTAAAGCTCATATCAGCATAGTGTCTGAGTATGACTACTTCTCTTTGCTCTTCTGGCAATTGATCAACTAACTCTCTCACTTTCTTGTGTAGTTGACTTTTGATTATTGATGTTTCCTTGTTGTCTTCTGGAGATTCTAGGACATCAAATATGTCGAAAGTCTCAGTAGCAGAGACTTTAGTCTTTCTTTTATTCTTTCTGAAATGATCTACACACATGTTGTAGGAGATACGCATAGCCCATTGAAGGAATTTGCCTTCATGGTTATACTTGCCATTTCTTAGGGTCTTGATAATCTTGATGAACACATCTTGGAAGATATCTTCTGCGAGATCTCTGTCTTTAACGAAGAGGTAGATAGAGGTATATATCTTGTCTCTATGTCTATTAAGTAGAACTTCAAATGCTCTATCGTTCCCGTCTAAATATGCTAAAATTAATTCCTGGTCTGAAAGCTTCAATACATTCATAACTAACTCTTTTAAAAGTGATAAAATCGGTATTTCTAAATCTTAATAGTTAGTGTAGATGTATTGCGTATAGGCTAATTGGGTGTTTATGCTTTCAAATATGATGTAAAAATACTACCCATGCTTGACTAAAGTGTCTCTTAACATAAGTATAACAACAAATATATGCTATAAAATGGAAAGATGCTAATAAAATCACTACACATTGTAAAATTATTTAATATGAAAATAGAAAAATGTGCTTTTGTTCAATTTCAGAGGTATTTTAATTCTGGTAAAGTATCTTCATCTACTTTTTGATAAACACTTTTAATCATTCTACTGTAGTGTTGTAATAATCTATGGAAAGTACATCAAAGACAGCTGCATATATTGAAGAGCTCAGAGAGCTCAAAGACATTATTCATATTAAGGGAGCCACAGCCAATAACTTGAAAAATGTTGAAGTAAAGATTCCTAAGAATCAACTAGTGGTCGTCACAGGCCTTTCTGGATCAGGGAAGTCATCACTCATCATGGATACACTCTATGCTGAAGGACAGATGAGGTATGTCGAAAGCCTTTCGTCTTATGCAAGGCAGTTTTTGAGTAGGATGAAAAAGCCTCCAGTAGACTTTATTAAAGGAGTATGTCCAGCTATTGCTATAGAGCAGAAAGTCACAACTTCCAATTCTAGGTCAACAGTAGGATCATTAACTGAGATTTATGACTACCTCAGATTACTCTTTGCAAGGGTAGGAGTGACATACAGTCCCATATCTGGAAAAGAAGTCACAAGGCATACAGTCACTGATGTGGTAGACTTTATTCTTGCACTCCCGGAGAAGAGTCATGTGCAGATACTCTATCCGCTTAATAAATCATATTCAGATCGAACCTTGGCTAAGGAGCTAGAATTCTTAGAGCAGAAAGGCTATTCTAGAATATATTTTGAAGATTCAATACAGTACATTGAAGACTTCAGCAAAGACAATAAAGCACTGCTTAAGACTAGTTTGGATAAACTCAAGTCTAATCTTTATATCCTAGTCGATAGGTTGACCAATGCCAAAGATCAAGACAACCTTAGTCGGATGGGTGATTCTATTCAGACTGCACTCTATGAGGGTGGAGGAGAGATGGTTGTCTTACTAGAAGATAAGACTCTGAAGTGGTTTAATAATAGGTTTGAGTTAGATGGAATGACCTTCGTAGAGCCTAGTCACCAACTCTTTAACTACAACAACCCACACGGAGCCTGTCCTACCTGTGAAGGTTATGGTAAGGTACTAGGGATAGATCGCAATAAGGTGATACCTAATGAAGAGTTGACAGTATACGAGGGAGCTATCATTTGTTGGAATGGAGATAAGTCAAGTTGGTTCAAAGACCAATTAATCGTATCGTCACCTAATTTTGACTTTCCGATACATCGGCCGATTAAGGACTTAACTAAAGCAGAGTATCAACTGCTTTGGGACGGCAATGAGTACTTTGATGGCATATCATCATACTTCGCAGAATTAGAAAAGCAGACCTATAAAATCCAAAACAGAGTAATGCTTGCTCGATTTAGAGGGAGGACTACCTGTCATACTTGTAATGGCAGTAGACTCAAACCAGAATCACTCTATGTCAAAATAGCTGACACAACCATTGCTGACTTAGTAGACTTACCTATAGATGAACTCAGTGAATGGTTTGAAAAATTGGAGTTGACAGATTACCAAATGTCTGTAGGAAGTAGGATACTCACAGAGATAAGAAATAGACTTGGAACGATGATCTCTGTTGGCCTACCTTACTTGACGATCAATAGGATGTCTTCGTCACTCAGTGGTGGGGAGACCCAGAGAATCAACCTGACAAGGACACTTGGGAGTAACCTGACCAACTCCTTATACATCTTAGACGAGCCGAGTATTGGTCTACACCCTAAGGATACTACTAACTTAGTAAGAGTCTTATACAACCTAAGAGACTTGAGAAATACAGTTATCGTGGTAGAACACGAAGAAGAAGTGATCAAGGCTGCAGATCATATTGTTGATGTTGGTCCAGAGGCAGGTAAGTTAGGTGGAGAGATAGTCTATTCTGGCTCTCTTACTGATTTTATAAAAAAGAAGAGCACGGGTCTCACTGCAAAATACCTCAAAGAAGAACTGACAATCGATCCACCAACATATCCTAGGACTTGGACTCAAAAACTAGAACTCAAAGGAGCAAGGCAGAATAATCTCAAAGACATAGATGTAACTATCCCTATCAATGTGATGACCGTAGTCTCAGGTGTGTCAGGCTCAGGAAAGTCTACCCTAGTCAGAGATGTACTCTATCCAGCCTTAAGTGCCGCCATAGATCAAAGCACTACCCAAGTACAAGGTAAGTATACTAGCCTAGAAGGAGATCATAGAGCTATTACTACAATAGAATATATCAACCAGTCACCTATTGGTAGGTCGTCAAGATCTAATCCTGTGACCTATATCAAGGCTTATGATGCGATAAGAAAGCTATATTCTTCTCAGCAATCTGCTAAAATCAAAGGATTCAAACCAAACCACTTCTCCTTCAATACAGATGGTGGGCGATGTGAAAACTGTCTTGGTGATGGCTATATCACAGTTGAGATGCAGTTCCTAGCTGATGTCCAGTTAGTCTGCGAAGATTGTCATGGCAAGAAATTCAAAGAAGAGGTTCTTGATGTTACCTATAAGGACAAAAACATCTACGACGTACTTTCTATGACCGTAGATGAGTCTATTGAGTTCTTTGAAGGTCGAAAAGAAATCCATACTAAGATTAAGCCTTTGCAAGATGTAGGTATGGGCTATGTTACACTCGGCCAATCCTCATCTACACTATCAGGCGGGGAAGCGCAACGAGTCAAACTTGCTTCCTTCCTTGTCAAGCAGAATACCAGAGACAAGATATTTTTCATCTTTGATGAGCCTACTACAGGACTCCATTTCCATGATGTCAAAAAACTACTTAAAGCACTCAATGCATTAGTTGAAAAAGGTCATACGGTCCTGGTGGTTGAGCATAACCTAGATGTCATCAAATCAGCTGATTGGTTGATAGAGCTAGGTCCAGAAGGAGGTAAGCTAGGTGGTCACCTTGTCTACCAAGGGATACCTAAGGATGTACTGAAGTGTAAAGAGAGTGTGACAGCTCCTTTCCTCAAAGGCAAGTTCTAATTTCTCAAATTAAATATTTCGTTCTTGGACTTAACCTATGCCAAGGGTATTGAGCTGTTTTTCCAAAATTTTATTTGTGGACCACGCATCGTTTTGATGTGAGGGGGTATATATATCCCGTACGTACACCTATGACTATATTAAAAACACTTTTTTAAACAGACTATAATGAAACATTTATTAATCATACTAACAGGAGTCTTAATCTTGTTTTCTGGATGTAGAAAAGATCTCATTTCGCCAGATGACACGACTATTATTACTCCCAATCCAGGCACCTACATTACTGCTAATGTGAATGGTATCGTGACTGACTATGCTGGCAACCCACTAGCTAATACCTCAGTCGTGCTAGAAGGTGAAACCGTCACCACTGATGAACTTGGATTTTTTACTTTTAGAAGCCTTCTTGTGAATAAGAAAGGTGGAGTATTGACCTTTTCAAAAGGTGGGTACTTTGATAACTATAAGGTGGTCTATCCTCAACCGGGTAAGACTAACACTATGAAGGTGATGATGCCAACCAAGCAACTCTCAGGTCAATTCAAGACTGCAGATGGTGGAGTGATTTCTACTAATGGCGGCGCATCAGTAACCTTTCCTGTAGATGGTATCATGACATCCGATGGTCAACCCTATGACGGAGGTGTCAATGTATACACACATTGGTATGATCCTACAGACATCACACTTAACAGGGCTATGCCTGGTGATTTAAGAGGTGTAGATGGACAAGGCAACGAAGTACAATTAGCAACTTATGGAATGATGGCAGTAGAGTTAGAAAGCCCAGAAGGGGTGGACTTGAATCTGTCAGAAGGTAGCTTAGCAACACTAAATTTTCCTCTGACAGGGATAGCTGATGATGCTCCTAATACTGTTCCACTTTGGTCATTTGATGAAGAGGCAGCTACTTGGATTGAAGAAGGGGTAGCTACTAAAACAGGAGAAAGCTATATCGCAGAAGTTTCGCATTTTTCATTTTGGAATTGTGATGCACCTTTCCCTCTTGTAGAGTTACTGGGTGTCATTAAAGACACTCAGGGAAACTTAATTCCTTTTGCGGCTATGTGTTTTGAGATTGTAGGAGGAAACCCTAATAGTTGGTTTACCACTGCATATGGTTATACCAATGAAATTGGTGAGTTCTTTGGAAAAATACCAAAGGATAAAGAAATCAGACTGACTATAAAAGATGAATGTGGCAATATTGCTTATGAAGAAGTGATAGGACCATTCTCAGAGAATACAAATATTGGAATCATCGAAGTACAACTATCTGGTGCTATTATGGTGACAGGAAGTATAGCTGACTGTAATGGCGACCTAGTGACTGATGGTTATGTTGTGATTTCTTACCCATTTGATTGGAATCCTGAATTCTTAAATTCAACAATCGTTGAAGTAGGAGAAGATGGGATGTTTGAATTCGTAACTCTCTATTGTGGTCCAAGTGAGGTCACTGTACAAGCGTATGATTTTAATTCGGCAACTTATAGTGATGAAATTACAGTCACTGTGCAGAGTGGACAACCGCTTGACCTTGGCATCATAGCCCTATGTAATGACTTTGAAGAATACATTACTTATATGGTCGATGGAGGCGGAGCTGTACTCTTAGATGCCATAGATCTTTGCATCTTAGATGGCAATGCAGTATTTACCGCTAACTCTTCAAGTGGTGCTGTACAAAGCGCTTCATTCACTGTTAATAATATCGTGGAAGGTACTAACAGTGCAGACAAGTATCAATTTGTTACACTTGACTTTCAGACTATTGTATGTCTAGAAAATTGTGACGAAATCACATTTGAAGTCACTACACTTGGTACGAGTACAGGAGACTTTGTAGAAGGTACGTTCTCAGGTACTATCAACTTAGATAGCATGGGAGTAGAGACGCCATTCGAAGGAAGCTTCAAAGTTAAGATTGACTACCTAGGAAGCGGAAGTAGCATATCTGGAGTAGTGTGGGATGATGTCAATGCTGATGGAATTAGAGATATGGGTGAGCCACTTGTAGAAGGTCAATTTCTCTACCTATGGAGTAACACAGGGGTAAATAATACTTCAATGAATGTAGTTACAGGAGCTGATGGAGCCTATACGTTTGAAAACCTAAAGCCTGGTAATTACTATATTGGTATAGAGACTAGTACTCAATTTACACTATTGAATGCTGGTGCAGATGATTCTGTTGATAATGACTTCACTCCTAATGGGGTAGAAGTAGAACTTGGAGAAATAGATATAGTCAACTTAGATGCTGGATTGCTCATCACGAATACCAATGATCCTTTAGAGTGTTACGCTACCGTTGAGTCATGCTTTTTTACAGGTGGCACTATTTATGTTACAGCGATTGGCGGGCAAGCACCATATACCTATGCACTTAACGGTGGATTGATTGGCTCTGATAATGTCTTTTATAATGTAGACGAAGGAATGTATGTAATTACGGTAACTGATGCAAATGAAAGTGTTTGTGAAACAGCAATTGATGTAGTTTTTGAACCATCGTTTGGGCAAGTTTCAGTTTGGCTAGATTCTAACCAGGATAGCTTATTAAATGATTTTGATTCTTTAGCAATGATAGATGGAATAGTGGTAGAGTTGTTTGATGGATTTGGGAATTTAATAGAAGTACAGAATACTACCATGAATTCTTCATGGTTGACTTTTACCTTCCCTTCTCTAATGGAGTACTATTATGTAGTTACTGCACCAGATGGTTACATCTTAGTGACACCTATACCTAACGCAGCTGGACAATCATCTGACATCACACCAAGTGAATCAGATCCATCAGTAGGTCAGAGTGATCTATTCTTTGTAGAAGATTGTTGGGGTGAATATTATATCAGTGTTGGAATACAAGAAGAATAAGAACAAAATTCTTAATGTGGATAGAGTAGCGAATGTTACTCTATCCACATTACTTAAGTAGAAAAAGCGTAAATTATCACATCAAAATAACTCTATGCCGAACAAACTATCAATGGACCAGATCATGCTAGGCTGCCAGAAAGGGGATCCAATCTGCCAGAAGTCACTAGTCATGGAGTGTTCAGAGATGTTGTTCACTGTTGCACTGAGATATATGCGAGATCAAGTCAAGGCTCAAGATATACTTCAAGATTCATTCATCAGAGTATTCAAATCAATTCAGACATTTGACCCAAATAAGGGAAATGCCAAAGCATGGATGAGAAGGATAGTCATTAATACTGCGCTGAAGGAATTAAACAAACAAAAATATACTGAAGATATTGATGGAGTATTTGGCGGATATGATGCCATGGATGCAGAAGTAGTTAGTCAACTCCAAGCAGAAGATCTCTTAGAGGTCGTAAAAAGTCTGCCTACCATGTACCGTAAGGTATTTAACCTATCTGTTATTGATGGGTATAGCCATAAGGAAATAGGAGAGATGTTGGGGATCAATGAATCCACATCGAGATCTAACTTAACTAGAGCCAAGAGCATTATGAGAAAACATTTACTAAAGCTAGAAACAGAAGAACTATGGGTAAAAGCAAGATAGACCCGATCATTCAAGGTAAGCTATACAATTTGGCAACTCCTCTTGACAAAGGAGCACTCTGGGCAGCCCTAGAATCAGAGATAGCACAACCTCAGCACGGCAGAAAGAATGGACTTATTGCCTGGTGTTTTGGAGGACTTATCTGTGCAGCTATTGGACTATATGGTCTAGGCCTGTACAACCAAAGTAGCACATACCTATCGCAAAATGCTAGTGGGCCACAAGGGCAAACCCCACATGAAGTACAATCAGCAATAGTATCAGACAACGAAGTAAGTAAAGCAAAACAAGAAACAAACCAAGCAGATCTCACAGTGTCAACTTCTAGTAATAATAGAAAGCTTCAAGAAACAGTACAACAAGGCGTCACTAACATACCTACTACTAAGCGTATAAGAAGGGCTGAAAAAGAGACACAAATACTTAAGTCACCTACAAAACCTCAAACAACTAAGGCCTTACCTGTTATAACTGGTCCAAAACCACCAGTAAGCACACCTGCAAACCTCAATGAGACGATCAATCAAGCTAAGTCTCCTGGTATTGTGACAAGTAACAGAGAGCATAAGGATGAGCAAAACACTCCTAAGGTGATAAATGGGGTTTCTTCTCTAGGAAGAGTTGATTTAACCCAATTCTACACTACCAGCAATTTACCTGACTTGGATATGAAGCAAGCTAAGATTAAGCGAGTGGATTGCTACGACTATAATTACACGTACAGTCCATTGAGTATCATGGCATACTATGGACCTGGAGTGAGTAAGAGATGGATGTCCAACAAAGAATCAGGAACAGAATCTGATATTCACTTCAACCTGAGAGAATCCCATGAATCAACACTCGAAGGACATAGGGCAGGAGCCTTACTTAAGTTTAAGGTCAAATCAGGGTTCTTCCTTAAAGCAGGACTAGAAGTGGCTAATATCAATGAGAAACTAGAGTATGAATCATCTGTGGAAGAGGCGATAACTATTGAAAATACTATTATCAGGTATGAAATCTTACCTGATGGTACAGAGGTGCCTGTATATGGAGACATTCAAGGTACCATCATTACCAATAAGAAGTGGTTGTACTACAATCAATATAGATTTATTGATGTACCAGTATTAGTAGGCTATGAGTTCAGAACTAATAGATGGAATGTTGCTGTAGAAGGAGGAGTCTTGATTAACCAGTCAATGAGGTTTAGCGATGGAGAGACAAGTGATCCAGGATCTACCTTTGGTATGGTATCAGGTGAGCCAGAACTCTCCGGAGATTATTATAAATCTAGGACAGGGTTAGCGCTACAATTAGGTGGTGGTCTTGGGTATAGCCTCAGTAAGAGTGTTACCCTCTGGGCTACTCCCTCACTCAGACATGGACTTGGAAGTATTGGAGCCAATGACTATGAACTCAATCAAAATTATACTTCAGTCAATGTATTATTAGGAGCTGAGCTAAAGTTTTAAAGTTAAAGACTTGCCTAGAAGGTAAGTTGGCACACGTTTTGAATATATTAAGAAGAATCTCAATGTATTCTCAATGTTTAAGAAGAACCTAATATTACTTTGTTTAATAGTATTCATTACTACGGCATTTACTTATACTGCTAGCGTCCCGTCTAGCGAAGGATTCAATTATATTGAGGAGTATAAAGAGCTTGCAATAGCGGAAATGCATAGGACTGGTATCCCAGCAAGTATTACCCTAGCTCAAGGCATGCATGAGTCCAATCTAGGCAAAAGCGACCTTGCTACCAAGGCACATAACCATTTTGGTATTAAGTGTAAGACTTATTGGAAGGGGCAGACCTACTACCACAAAGACGATGATTTCAACAAAGAAGGAAAATTGATCAATTCTTGCTTCAGAGCATATAATGATGCAATAGAATCCTACATAGATCATAGTAACTTTCTTAAGTTTACTGACAACTATATGTGGTTGTTCACTTTGAAGAATAGTGATTACAAGAGTTGGGCATATGGGTTGAAGAACTCTGGCTACGCTACTGACAAGAACTATGCGAATAAGTTGATCAAATTAGTAGAAACTTACAACTTAAACCAATACGACAGTGTTGAGAATCAGTTGTTAAGAAATAAATAAAAGATGTATATGTACTTGACTAATGTGTCTAAACAAAGTACATTTGAACTAAATAGCCAAAGCAGAACAATTGTTTTTTATTCGTTAGATCAATAAACCAATCTGTCGAGTATGGTCTGTAGAACCTAATACAACCTAACCTACTCTTCGAATTAAACAGTTTGCTTTGGCTTATTTTTTTATTGGGTTTGCATTCGCATCCTTATGTTCCATCCTACTTCTCGAAATATCAAGTGCTGCATAGATGGCTTGTCTGAATGACTTTGGATTGGCTTGGTTCTTACCTACAAGATCATAGGCAGTTCCGTGGTCTGGAGATGTTCGGACTATGGGTAGTCCTGCAGTATAATTCACTCCATCATTAAATGTCAGTGCTTTGAAAGGAATAAGACCTTGGTCGTGGTACATAGCTAGGATACCGTCTACCTTCCCGAATTGGCTACTACCAAAGAACCCATCAGCAGGATATGGCCCTGAGACTAACATGCCTTTCTTCTTCAATTCAGTCAGTAGTGGTTTAAGGATGTCATTCTCTTCGGTACCAAGAGTGCCATCATCTCCAGCATGAGGATTGAGGCCTAAGATTCCAATAAGGGGTTTTTCGACACCAAAATCCACTTTGAGTGAGTCATGCAGGAGTCTGATTTTAGCTTCTATTTTTTCTTTAGTGATCGCATCTCCTACCTTACTTAACGGCACGTGGCCACTCACTGTAGCTACTTTGAGAGACTCAGAGACCATAAACATCAGCTGGTCCTTGACCCCAAACACATCACCGAAAAATTCAGTATGCCCAGGATACTTCCAGCCAGCTAACTGCATAGCATGCTTATTGATGGGTGCAGTTACGATGGCATCTAGTTTGCCATCCTTAGCATCTTGCCCCATTTTCTCTAGTGAGTCAACAGCAAACTTGCCGGACTCCTCTGTGGGCTTGCCTAGATTAATTTGGACATTGTCATCACCACAAGAAATGACATTGACCTTGCTAAACGAAGCATTCTCAACATCCTTAGTATTGATGAATGAGGTCTCCACATTCTTGAGCATGTTTTTGTGATAGGCTAGGACCTTGCCTGATCCGTAGATGATAGGTGTGATGTGTTTTAGGATAGATCTATTGTCTAGGGCCTTAAGTATTACCTCTGGACCAATCCCATTAATATCTCCCATCGAAATCCCTATCTTATACTTTCTCATACTCTTGTGATAATTGTCATTGTTAGACGGCAAAGATAGAAATAAAAGCAGGTAAAGTGGCAGTTACTCTAGGTGGCCTATTCTTTTTGTTACTTTTGCTGTATACAATGCAATTCGCTAAAAAGAAATATGGTCAGCACTTCTTGGTCAACATGAATCTTGTTGAGCAAATTGCTGGATATATTATTGATGCTGCAGGTCAGTACACTAAGAATGTCTTAGAAATTGGTCCTGGTAGAGGAGTACTCACTAAGTACCTTACACAGCATGACATCAACCTCAAAGTAGTCGAAATCGATGAAGACATGGTTGAGGTATTATTGAGTGAGTCTATAGTCAAGCCTGAGCAAATCATCAAAGCCAATATCCTCAAGGTCAACTTGAGAGAGATATTCGATGGAGAACCATTCATCCTTGCGGGCAACTTTCCATATAATATATCTTCACAGATAGTTATTCAGATGCTCTATCAATATGACTTGATTCCAGCTATGGTTGGTATGTTTCAGAGAGAGATGGCAGATAGAGTGTTGGAAACAGAGGGAACTAAGTCTTACAGTAAACTCTCCGTACTGACTCAGGCAAAGTACACAGGAAAAAGACTGATTAAAATCTCTCCAGGCTCGTTCAACCCACCACCTAAGGTCCATTCTGCAGTAATTAGGCTGGATAGGAAGAAAGTTATCAAGCCGATATTTAAGGAGAAACTTTTTAAGACAGTTGTAGGTTTAGCATTTAGTCAGCGACGCAAGATGATGAAGAATACACTGAAGAGCCTCATATTCGAAGGTGAACTGCTTCAAGACGAAATGCTGACTAGACGTCCAGAGCAAATGACTATCGAAGACTTTGGAATATTAACTAACAAAATACTATTACACAAGAATGAATCTTGAGACACAAATCATGCAAGACCTTAAAGCAGCAATGAAGAGTAAGGATAAGGCTGCACTAAGAGGTATCAGAGCTATTAAATCAGCATTACTACTCGCTAAGACTGATGGTACTAATAAGGAAATGGACGAAGCTGGTGAGATTAAGATCCTCCAAAAACTAGCCAAGCAAAGAGAGGACTCCATAGACATATTCGATAAGCAGGGCAGGGAAGACCTATCAGCTGTTGAGAAGGAGGAGTTGGCAATTATAAAAAAATACCTTCCAGCTCAACTGTCCGAAGCAGAGCTTGAACCTATTATAGCTGAGATTATTAAGACTACAGGAGCTAGTAGCATGAAAGATATGGGTAAGGTCATGGGTATGGCTAGTGGCAAGTTGGCGGGTAAGGCAGATGGTAAGTCTATTAGTGCAATTGTCAAAAAATTGTTAGCTTAGTACACCATGAAGCATACCTATCAGATCACTACAAAGGACAATACCAAACTGTACAATGTATCTTGGATGATAGATAATCCCAAGGCGACTATCTTGTTCGTCCATGGATATGCTGAACATATTGAAAGGTATAATTGGGAAGCGGAGCAATTCAACAAGGCAGGATACAATGTTTTTGGCTATGATCATAGGGCACACGGAAGATCTGATGGAAAAGACTGCTACTTAGCAGACTTTGATGACAATTGTAAAGATTTAAAGGAAGTCATCAGATATATAAATCCAAAGCATGATTTCTTTATTTATGCCCATAGTGTTGGAGCATTGATTACTGTAAAGTACTTAATGGATTTTGAAGATGATACAGTAAAGCAGGTAAAGGGTTGTGTATTTACAGGTGCAGCACTGAAGATATCTGAAGACTTATCACCTATGCTGCAGAAGGTTGCAGGAATTTTAGGACGTATAGCACCAAGATTAAAGACAACCAAGCTGCCCGCTGAAGGAATGTCAAAAGTCCCAGAGGAGGTAGAAAAATATAATAGTGATCCTTATAATTATAGAGGGGGGACTTATGCATCAACGGGATTTCAATTACTCAGAGCTACCAAGCGTGTGGCTACTAGATTATCTGAAATCAAAATCCCATTCCTAGCTATGCATGGTGGGGATGATGGTATCACAGACAAGCAAGGCAGTATTATGTTGCATGACTTGGCGGCCTCGAGTGACAAAACACTTAACATTTGGGAAGGTCTTGCACATGAGATTTCAAGATCGTATGACAAAGTCGATGTGCTGAAAACAATGACTGACTGGGTTGATAAAAGAGTGTAATGCTAGATTCCTAGTAATACGTCAAACATTAACAGAATTACTGGAATAAAAAAAAGGCCACCAATCACTTGGCGGCCTCTTACTTTTATAGATTAGAAACAGATTATCTCACAGATAATTCAATTCTTCTATTTTCTGCTCTACCTTCAGGTGTATCATTACTAGCTACTGGGTTAGCAGCTCCGAATCCCTTCGCAGCAACTCTTTTTCCAGCTATTCCCTTAGTTACTAGATAAGCCTTTACTGACTTAGCTCTTCTATCAGATAGATCTAAGTTCTTTCCAGCATCTCCAGTACTATCAGTAAATCCAGATACATTTAGGTTTACATCAGGATAAGCATTTAAGATAGCCGTAAGGTTGTTAAGTTCTCTTTTAGTCTCAGCAGTAAGTACATCAGATCCAGTAGCAAAGTTGCCATTCTTGATTCTGAATTTACCATCTCCTTTGAATCCACCCTTGATGTAAGACATCATGTTAGATCCAGCAGAACCAGCTTCAAACTTAACTGTATTCAATGCCTTTGCAGCAGCTTCGTTTACATTTCCAAAAGCACTAGCTACAGCTCCTGCAGCACCTTTCACAACATTTCCTGTTGCATCTACTACGTTTCCTGCAGCATTACCTACTGCTCCAGCAGCGTCTCCAACTGCATTAGCACCTTTCTTCGCTACATCTCCGACAGCACCTGCAGCATCACCTGCCATATCAGCTGTTTTGTTTACAGCTCCTTCAGTTGCATTCATGGTTTTAGCGGCAGCATTATCCACTGCATCTATACCTGTACTACACCCTTGTCTACCTAAAAACCCTAAGGCTAACAATGCGAGTAATAATGGTAATAACCATTTTAGTATACTCTTCCCAGCTTTAGCGCCAGTATCTACAGCTGCACCAGCTACATTAGCTGCACCGCCTACTACCTTCTTACCAGTATCCATAGTTGCTCCTGCAACATTCTTAGCTGCATCTACAGTGCCACCTACTACTTTCTTGCCAGCGTCAACTGTTCCACCTACTACATTTGATGCTGCATCTACAGTACCACCCATGACATTTTTAGCAAGTCCAAGTACACTACCAAGACCAGCTGGTAATAACTTATCTACGAAACTTCTTTGATTACCCATAAGTTTTCCTAAACCTACAGCATCAAGACCTTTTTGCATTACTGCTCTCTTTACCATACCCATAAGGAATGGTGCAGCCATTTTGATTAATGATGAAGATGAGCTCTTCTTTAAGCCACTTAGTCCAGCTACCTTGTCGATAATAGAACCTAATCCACCACCAAAAATAGCATTGACCATACCTGATCCTGACCCTAATACATTATTGACAGAGTCAACTCCTCCACCAAATAGTCCTCCTATGTCATCAAGGATGCTATCATCTGCTCCTTTTGCCATATCTAATATTGACTTTGCTCCATCACCTGATTGAGCTATGTCTGCTACCTTACCTAATATACTTGGGAATATACCTCCTAGTGCATTAGATACATTATCTGGAGACTCTCCCAAGAAACCACTTGCATGCTTTGATAATTGATCACCAATCTGATCATTAAGCATTTCTAATAAATTCATAATTGCGAACGTTTTGAATATTTAAAAAAATAGATGTTAAACTTGTATTTCTTTTGAATGTGCGATGGCAGCCTCAGTGACGAGCTGTATCGTTTTATTTTCTTTGATGTTCATTTTCTTGAGCAGGAAGATGCTACTAATCTGATCCACCGCTATTATCGTATCTCTACCAACATGGTCAGTCCACTTACTAATTTGCTTAATAAAGCTATTGTCTCTTGCTAGAGTTACCTTGTCCTTGCCATAGGCGACTGAGGCATTAATGAATCCTTTCAAGATACGAGCAGTCTCATTGAACCCATACTTATTCAGTTGAAATGCCACTCCATTACCATTGATAGAATCATGGTCCTCCACAAGGTCGATCACATCATCATTAATCTCGGTAATATAGTCGAAGTATCTCCAATCGTCAGCCTTTGTAATCATCCTCAACTTCGGACTGGCATCTAAGATTATCCTTCTGATGAGTTGCACATCGCATGACTTATAGTAGTAATATTCTTCTAGATCTATATCAGTTGGAGCTATTCCCTGCCTCATCATCAGCTCATGCTTAAGGTAGGTCTTGATATTTGACAAGTAATCCTCGTGTAATGACTCTGCAATACCAAAACCGCTCAATCTCGAAGACAATATAGTCCAATGAATATCAAAGTCTTGTTCTGTCAACTCCCACTTAGACTCTAGTACTGCATCCAAATTGTAGATTTCTGTTTGCAATAGAATGAGTTGCTCTAAAAAGGTGTCGCCTTCTTGAATATCACTCATGGATATCAACTGCACTAAATGGCGATACTCAAACAATTCTAATATTTTTGACCTCATTTCAATATTTTGACTTACATATTCTAATTGGTCACATTATTGGATATTGAGTACATTTATTCTTCCAATGAAACAATTAGATAAATATCACAATGCACAGAATCAACTTTTAAGTGATTTAGTTTCAAAACTCGAATTTCTTTATCAGAATACTGACAAAGAGTTAGAGATTGATCAAGTCAAAAGATATTTTGTCTTCTTAGTTAATGAGTTGACTCTCATTGAGAAAATTCAATTTTCTACATTTTTCAGTAAGGTAACTTACGCCGCAAATTCGTATAAAATAGTTGGCGTAGACCTATATCTCAGTCATGTCTGGCGAAAATTTGTCGAAGGTGGCACCATAGAAGAGTACTTTAATAGAAAGGATCTTGGAATCTATATTGTATATACCTGGATAACACATGTTGATAAAAATCTCTCAAGTAACATATTAAGCAAGATTGATAGGCCTATCATAGAAGTGCCTGACAGAGAGTACGTAGACTTCATTGCAAGCGAAAGATTTATCGTAGTTCAGATTGATAGAGAGAAGAATATTCTATTGGGATATACCTTGTCAGATCCACACCTCTTTAGAAAGGTGGAGTTCAATGTGGCACATCGCAATGAAAATTTTACTAGGAATATTGTTGAAATTGACCAATACCTAGACCTTCCTGTCAATCTGACGTTAATCAATATACAGGTCAAAGAAAATGGAGTGTATGTCCCCGATGCCTTTATTGTTGACTCAGACTTTCTTGTAGATGTCACTGCAATATCAGAATGCTTCACAGCCGGTAGCACCAACACTATTGGCCATCTTACTAAGAAGTTTGTTTCGATTGAGATTAGCCCAAGCCTCATCTTAGGGAATATTGCAAACATGATTCTAGATGAGCTCATATACAATGTGGATGTAGAGTTCAAAGAGATTGCCCACAAAATCTTCGGTTTGCACCCACTTGCCATCTCTAAGCTTAATGATGAAGAGGCCAAGGCCCTCTTGCTTAAGTCAAGAGAGCATTTTGAGAATTTGAAGAAGGTTGTTGCCCATCAGTTCGGAGCTGTAGGCATAGATTCGACTAATAGTTATCTAGAGCCTTCTTTTTATTCTACTAAGTATGGGATCCAAGGAAGACTAGATCTGTACCATGCAGATGATGCAGAGACAAGTTTTGACATTGTGGAGCTTAAGAGTGGCAAGCCATACAAGCCCAATGCCTATGGTCTTAATCACAACCACTATATCCAAACCCTATTATACGACCTGCTCATTAGACATACCTTGCCTAATAAGGCAAAGGCTAAGACATATATTCTCTACTCTTCGCAATCTAATGAAGCCCTCAAGTATGCACCTGCAATTAAGAGTCAGCAGTATGATGCTCTACAAATAAGGAATACCATCAGAGTCATTGAGCACATGCTTGCAAGAGTTGATGACGATGACTACCAAGATGTATTTGCCTTCTTAGATGCAGACAGTATTCCAGACTCTTGGAGATTTGTCAAAAGAGACTTACATCGTATCAAGAATTTGACAAAGCAATTATCGCCACTTGAATATGATTATTTCAAGCAGTTCACAGCCTTTATTGCGAGAGAACATCACATTGCTAAGATCGGATCGTCTTCAGGGGATAGTAGGGGAGGCTTTGCTTCCATGTGGTGTGACACATTGGAGGAGAAGAAGATGCAGTATTCTTCAATATTGTTTTGTCAAATCGAAAGCATTAAGTCCGAGCATGGTCAGCCAGTGATTATTCTCAATAGAAGTGAGGAGACTAGTCAATTGACTAAGTTTCGATCTGGTGACATTGCAGTACTCTACCCACATATTGAAGCAGCTAGAGAGCCGCTTTCTTCCCAGGTATTTAAGTGTACCTTGCTCTATGTTGACGAAAAGACGATCACATTAAGATTGAGAAACAGTCAGCAGAATCTCGTATTCTTCGACAAGTATCAATATTGGCACCTAGACCCTGACCTTATTGATAGTTCATTCAATGGGATGTATAGAAGCCTATTTAGTTTTTTTGAGACTCGTCCTCCTATTCGAGAATTGATATTTGGGCTCAGACCACCTGATACATATGAAGTTGCTGATCTGACCCAGGATTATGAACTTACCGACAATCAACGATTGATAGTCAAGCAAGCAGTGTCAGCCAAAGATTACTACTTAATATGGGGTCCACCTGGCACAGGGAAGACTTCAAAGGTCCTTGCGTCAATAGTTGATGAATTGACTACTCAGAAGGCACAAAAAATACTAGTTCTGAGTTTCACAAATAGAGCAGTTGATGAGATATCTCATGCCTTATTTAACCAAAAGATAGATCAAACAAAATTCTTGAGAATTGGCTCGAGATATAGTTGTCATGCTGACTTTCAAGACTACTTGCTAAGTAACAAATTGCAAGATGTCAATTCGCGTAAGTCACTCAATGCACTCTTGACAAGTGCTGAGATTGTTGTTGGGACTGTATCTTCTATTATGGGTAAGAGACAACTCTTCGATATCATTGATTTTGACACTATTATTATAGATGAGGCTTCTCAACTATTAGAACCCTTCCTTGTCGGCATACTTCCCAAGGTGCCAAAGTGGATATTGATAGGTGACCACCTCCAGTTACCAGCTGTAGTAACTCAGCAGGCGGTCTCTTCTGCTGTTTCCAATGAGGCGCTAAATCATGAGATACAATTGATCGATACCAGAAACTCCCTATTCGAAAGAATGGTAAACAATGTCAATACCAAGAAGTGGAACCACGCAATTGGCATTCTCTCTGAACAAGGTAGAATGCATGTTGACATTATGAACTTTGTCAACTCATACTTTTATCAGAATAATCTCAAATACATCCCGAGCATTCCACGTCTTCTAGCCCCAGATTCAGACTACCTTCCAGGTAACCTTGAGCAGCGTATGATATTCGTCCATTGTGAGTCAGACCAAGATTTTACCAAGGCCCAAAATGAAGACCAAGCAAGACAGATTATCAAAATACTTACTCAATATCAAGAACATTTTGAGGCTAAACACATTTCAGTGAATGCGATTTCAATTGGAATTATTACACCATTTAGAGCTCAGATTGCCTTAGTTAATAACTATCTCTCTAAAGCCAAGTTCAGACTTAATGTCAATATTGATACTGTCGAAAGATACCAAGGTGGTGCAAGAGATATTATTATTTTCTCTACGGCAATCAATCATCCTACTAAATTTAGGCAGATCGTCAGCCTCTCAACCCAAGGAGTAGATCGTAAACTCAATGTTGCTATTACTAGAGCTAAAGAGCAGTTTATCTTACTAGGAGACAGATCTGTCTTGTCAAAAGACTCTAATTATAATCAGTTGATGCAGTATTGCACAGAGTTATCACTTGATTAGTGTATTCAATGCTTAATTATCATGAGTGATTAGAAAGATTGACAATGTGGTCACTTAAAGATTACTTACTCAAAGTATATATACTAGGTTTAATCTGACGTTATAGTCATTAATTCACATCTTAC
>JAHDHH010000020.1:0-10144 GCA_020631405.1 Saprospiraceae bacterium | reverse complement strand
CAAAGTATATATACTAGGTTTAATCTGACGTTATAGTCATTAATTCACATCTTACTTCCATATAACCAAGTATCGTAATACATTTGTACTCTATGCAATTTTTGTTTCCAGGAGTGTTGTGGGGTTTGCTTGCTTTAGCTATTCCAATTATTATCCACCTTTTTCACTTTAGAAGGTATAAGCAAGTCTATTTCACGAATGTGAAGTACCTCAAAGAACTTAAAGATGAGAGGAGTGCAAACAGGAAGTTGAGAAATCTCCTTGTATTATTGTCTAGATGCCTGGCAATTGCCCTCCTAGTACTTGCCTTTGCTCAGCCATTTTTTGGTGGTGACAATAAGACTCTTGATCAGAAATTAGTTTCAGTCTTTGTCGACAATTCATTCAGTATGACATCCTTGAATAATGATGTCCCACTTATTGACAAAGCTAAGAAGAGAGCAGAGCAGATTGTTGATTCCTACGCAGAGACAGATAGATTCCAGGTATTGACCCATAATTACTCTGGAGTATCCTCTAAAATTTTGAGTAAAGAAGATGCCCTTGACGAAATTGAAACTATAGAAACTTCATCAAGGACTAAGTCATTAAGCACTATCCTACAAAAGCAAATAGAAACCTACCTTGACCAAGAAGGGGATAGATCTTTCTTTTTGATTTCTGACTTTCAAGAGTCAATTACCGACATAGCACCGACTACAGACACATCGTATGCACTCAATCTCATCCCAATAGCCTCATTACAAGAGTCTAATATTAGTATCGATAGTGCATACTTTACCTCGCCAGCTACCTTGATTAACCAGAATAATGCATTGGTAGTCAAATTGACTAATCATAGTGACGAAGAGCAAGAGGATATCATCCTATCAGTCTTCCAGGATGGTCAGAAAAAACCAGCAGGGTCAATAGATATAGCAGCTAATTCTAGTATACTTGACACCGTGACTATTACCTTCCTTGAAGAAGGTCAGAAGAATATAAAGTTGCAAATACAAGATTATCCAATCCAGTTTGATGACACATATTACTTGACGACTAACATTGCTCCCAATACCAAAGTACTTTCTATCTATGATAATAGAAGCAACAAGTATGTCAAGGCACTATTTGCAGGTATAAGCGAAGTGGATCTACAGCAGACAAGTGCATCTAGCCTTAACTATTCATCATTTGAAGACTACCAACTCATCATATTGGAGGACTTGTCAACTATCACATCAGGACTTGTAAGTGAGTTGAATCAATATGTGATTGACGGAGGCAATGTCTTATGTTTTCCAGGGAAGAATGGAAGTGTAAGTAGTTACAACCAATTCTTCAACCAACTCAATGCTCCTAACATGGTCCAATGGGTTGATGGTCAACAAGAAATATTCGGAATCAATACAGACGAGTACGTCTTTAATAAAGTCTATCTCAAGAAGTCAAATAATGCCGACCTACCGACTATTACTGGTCAATACAAGTTCGAAACCAACTCCAGAAACCAAGGAGAAACCCTACTTTCTTATAGAAATGGCAAGCCTTACATCAGCAAATACAAAAGAGGGTCAGGTCATCTATATGTATCCAAAGCACCTCTAGACAGACAGTACAACAAGCTAGTAGAGTATGCAGAGGTCTTTGTGCCGATGATCTATAAGATGACCTATGCCAAGGGACAAGATCAACCCCTTGCCTTTAACATAGGTCAGACTAGCCAATTTACATTAGCTAATGGAAGCAGCACTTCTGAGACTATTTTTTCAATCTTGGGAGACGAAGGAGAATATATACCACAGCAGCAAAATCTAGGAGCTAAGACTGAAGTCAAGATCACAGATGAAGTTAAGCAAGCTGGGTTTTTCGAAGTTAGAAATGAGAAGAATACCGTGATGAACCTTGCCTTTAATTACAATAGGAAAGAATCAAATCCTAAAGTGATTGGTGCCGAGACTCTCGAACAGTTTGTTGGCGAGAAGGGTAGCGTATATATTGAAGAAAATACTACAGAATTTCTAAGTAAATTAAAAGAAAAAGAAGAAGGTGTATTCCTATGGAAATGGTGCCTTATCTTTGCACTACTATTTCTAGCCTTCGAAACGATAATCTTAAGATTCTGGAAGTAATATTAAACAGCCTCGTACCATGATACTATATCTTAAAAACTTTGAAGTCATCTACCCAGGACATTCAAAGCATGGTAAATCTTTTGACTTCATTATTAAGAATGGTAAGTTTTTGGAAATTGGCAAGAAGCTTAAAGCACCAAAAAAAGTTGACCTATCATTGTCAAATGGTTGCCTATCTCCTGGTTTTGTTGATGTAGGCACGACTATTTCTAGTCCAGGCTATGAGCATCGTGAGAGTATTGAGTCCACATTGACCAGCGCAGCCAATGGAGGCTTTACAGAACTGATTGCCTTTCCTAATACATTGCCAGTAGTGGACAATGCATCTAACCTCAAGGCTGTTACAAGCCAGGCAGATAACCATGCCGTCAGCTTGCATGTATGCGGTAGTATCACCAAGCAGTGTGCTGGGACCTCATTGTCTGAAATGCATGACCTTCATACAGCTGGAGCAGTAGCCTTCTCTGATGGACACCATTCTTTAGAAAACGAAGGTAGTCTCTACAGAGCCTTACAATATGCTACACCAGTAGATAAGGTGGTGATTAACCAACCTCGAGTATCAGCATTGGCATCAGATTGGCAAATGAATGAGGGCAAGGTCAATATCACTCTTGGACTCCCAGGGCAAAACGAAATTATCGAAGATATAGCAGTCAACAAAGACCTGAGTATTAATGCCTATGCTCAAGGCAAATTGATGGTGCATAAGATATCCACTGCCACAAGTGCAGACGCCGTGTATAAGCAAAAAGCAAAAAGTACAGTCTATTCTTCTGTAGCATACCTCAACCTTACCCACGCTGACAACCAGCTCGAAGATTTTGATACAAACTGGAAAGTAGACCCACCGTTAAGGTCAGATAGTCAAAGAAAAAAACTTATAAAAGCACTCCAAAAAGGTAAAGTGGATGTCATTTGTTCAGGTCATACACCTGTGGATACAGAAGGTAAGAAGCTGGAGTTTTCTGAAGCAGACTTTGGAGTACTTGGATTAGAGACTGCGTTTTCTGCCTTACTTACCTACTGTCCTGAGCTGAGTCTTGATACTATAGTGAATGCATTAGCTGTAACTCCGAGGCAAATTTTTAATTTAGAATTACCAGAAATCACCGAAGGTCAACTGGCTAATATCACCCTATACGATAGAGAACTTGAGTTTACTTATGTTAATCAACACTCAGAGTCGACTAATCATCCACTTTTGGGTTCTATCTTAAAGGGTAAAATTTTAGGTATCTTAGCGGCAGGTAAATATTTGGTCAATAAAAATTAAATCAATATGAATAATGCTGTAAAGAATGGTCTATTTCTAGGTGGGGCACTACTCATAGGTATCATAGCATTTGTACTAGTAAGTCCAAGAGGATATTTAGAGTACGGCCAGTTTGTCTTGTTTTTGATAGCCCTTATTATTATGGTCAAAACAGGTATTGAAGAGAAGCAAATGAATGATGGTTTTGCCTCTTTTGGACAGATTTTTGTTGCTATTCTGACATGTATAGCAGTGGGTTATGCTATTAGGTTTATCGGCAATTATTTAGCATTTAACGTTATGAATACCGACCTGACAACTATTTACAATGAGATAGCAATAGAGTCTATTGAGAAAATGTCAGGATTTCTAGGAGATGAAGCCACCGATTTGGCAATTGAAGAAATAGAAAAGAATGATATAAGTTCTATAGGCAATAACCTCATACAATATATATCCATGCTCCTTTTGACTGGAGGTGTTGTAAATGCAATCATTTCACTCATCTTAAAGAAAGATAGACCCTTAATCGATACAGTTTGATCCAACAGAAGCTAGTTTCTATAGTTGTCCCGCTCTTCAATGAAGAAGAGTCCCTTGTTCCGCTTACTGAGTGGATACAAAAGGTTATGTCAAAACATCAGTTAGATTATGAAGTCCTATTGATCGATGATGGGAGTAAGGATGGCTCATGGAATGTTATAGAATCTATATGCTCAGACAATAAGAATATTAAGGCCATTAAGTTTCTACGAAATTATGGAAAGTCTGCGGCTCTCAATGTAGGCTTTGAAGAGGTAAAAGGCGACGTCATTATTACAATGGATGCTGACTTACAAGATAGTCCAGAAGAAGTCCCAGAACTAGTCGATATGATTAGACAAGATGGATTTGACCTAGTATCAGGATGGAAGAAGAAGAGGTATGATCCAAAATTTTCAAAAAATCTTCCATCAAAAGTTTACAACTGGGCAGCAAGAAAGATATCAGGTATTCAGCTCCACGATTTTAATTGTGGACTCAAGGCATATCACTACAATGTTATCAAAAACATAGAAGTCTATGGAGAAATGCATAGATATATTCCTGTCATAGCTAAGAATGCTGGCTTTGCCAATATTGGGGAGAAAGTTGTATCTCACCAAGCAAGAAAATTTGGTGTCACGAAGTTTGGATACGAACGCTTTATCAATGGATTTCTTGACTTGCTTTCATTGTCTTTTATAGGAAAATTTGGTAAAAGACCAATGCACTTCTTTGGGGCAATAGGGTTTTTGTCGACATTGTCAGGGTTTTTCATTTTAGGCTACCTGGCATTTTCCAAAATTATGTGGTCCATTGAAAATATTGATGACAGACCATTGTTCTTTTTGGGAATGTTGCTCGTGATTGTAGGTATTCAATTATTCATCGCTGGCTTCCTTGCAGAATTAATTATTAGAAATTCCACAGAAAGGAATAATTATAAGATTGACAAAACACTATTATAGATAGTGAAAAGAGCATTGGAAAAAAGAATAGTATTTCTTGGTCCAGTCCACCCATACAGAGGTGGAATAGCAAGTTTTTCTGAGCGATTAGCTCTAGAGTTTCAAAGTCAAGGTTGGGATGTAAGGTGTATTACATTCACATACCAATACCCAAAGCTGTTTTTCCCAGGCAAAAATCAATACTCAGAAGAATCAAAACCTGACCTGGACATCGTAAGAATGATCCATAGTCTCAACCCATTCACATGGAAAAAAGCATTGAGTGCCATTACAGACTTTAACCCAACGATTGTAGTATGTCCACATTGGAATCCTTTGATGAGTTGGTCGTCGACATGGTTACTCAAGCGCATTGAAGCAAAGAAACTGGTGCTTGTCCATAATTTATTTCCACATGAACCACGGTTTTATGATAATTTTTTAATCAAAAGATTGATGCGAAGTAGCGCCAAGTTTCTTGCCTTGTCGTCTTCTGTGTATTCAGATATTAAGCAGCACTTTCCGCAACTCAATCCTACGCAGCATAGCCACCCTATCTATGATCATTATGGAAACTTGATGTCAAAACAACAGGCTGCTGCAATTCTAGAGGTGCCTTCACACAAAGACTACCTACTTTTTTTTGGTTTAGTGAGAGCTTATAAAGGACTTAGGTTGTTATTGCAGGCATTTTCAAGTATCAAAGATGAATTGCCAAACCTCAACCTTGTCATAGCTGGTGAGTTTTACGAAGATCAGCAAATTTATAATAAGATCATATCAGACAATCAATTACAAGATAGGGTCATTATCAATAATCAGTTCATTGCAGATAATCAAGTAGCTCCTTACTTTAATTTAGCCGACGCTGTTGTGTTGCCATATGTCCACGCTACACAAAGTGGCATTGGTAGGATTGCAACGTACTTTGTCAAACCTATTATTGTAACCGATGTTGGTTCCTTGGCGGAGCAAGCCAAAGGTGGGTTGACAGGCGTTGTTACCAAGCCTCAAGCCAAGGATATAGCTCTAGCAATCAAAGAATGTTATGCAAAGAGCAATACATTTGCTAAGAATATACAATTAGAAAAAGAGTCAAACACATGGCGAGGACTCTACAATCACATTGTGAATGAATGCGTTTAGAAATCTAAGATGAGAGCAAGTATAGAACAGCATATAGCAAAAAGCATGAATTGCAAGAAAGAGGTCCTTAAAAATCAAGTACCGGTCATAGAACTAGTGGCTTCTGCTATAATTGACACCTTCAAGAGTGGCAATGCACTTTACCTCTGTGGTAATGGTGGGAGTGCTTCAGATGCGCAGCATATTGCGGCGGAGCTAAGCGGAAGGTACAAGTTAGATAGAAATCCATTGCCCGCAGAATCACTGAATAATAATACATCCGCCATTACTGCAATTGCGAATGATTATGGCTTTGAATTCATCTACGAAAGACTATTGCAGAGTCAAGGAAAAAAGAATGATTGTCTGATATGTATAAGTACAAGCGGCAATAGCCCTAATGTGGTCAAAGCTGCCCAGTATGCCAAAGAAAATGGTATTGTTGCCATTGGATTCACGGGAGCTAAAGACTCAGAGCTCTCCAAGATTTGCGACATTACACTCAAGGTGCCATCAACAGATACACCTATTATTCAAGAATCCCACATCATGATAGGACATGTAATTTGCCAAATTGTAGAAGAAAACATGTTTCAATCCTAGAATTGTATATTTGCAAATTGAAACTATGGAAGATTGGCAGTTAGACTTTGAATGGCTTAAGACAAGACACTATTTAAAAGATAGTCTAAATTTGGATGTACTCCCGGATTTGCAGGCTATCTTGCTGTTAATAGGAATTCAAGAGCTTGGGTTTAAACTATCCAATTTCTCAAAAGAAGAGAAGCAAGACTTGATGCATGTTGCTGTCTGTGGACTCCTTGAAGACGAAGGATACTTTAAGTTCAAAGGGAGAGACGAGGATGGTTGGCCGCATTGGGATCAGGTCAAAGCGTTGGATCTAAAAGGCATAAAGCCTCAAGAAGAATTATTGAAAACTAAAATCATTAAATACTTAAAATAGACAAAGATGAGTATTAGGCACATGTTAATAGTAAGTTGTTGTATTGTCTTGTTCGCTTGTTCAGGAGGAGATTCAGCAAGGCAGGTAAAAGTAGAAACTCAATTTGGAGACATGGTTTTCGAGTTATATGACTCTACCCCAAAGCATAGAGATAATTTTATAAAGTTGGCAAATGAAGGGTTTTATAACGATTTGTTATTCCATAGAGTTATCAAAGGGTTTATGGTTCAAGGAGGTGACCCAGATTCCAAAGATGCGACTCCTGAGCAGAGACTAGGCGGCGGAGGTCCCGGATACAAAATCGATGCAGAAATCGGAGCACCACACTTCAAGGGAACCTTAGCGGCAGCAAGACAGGGTGGAGCAATCAACCCAGAGAAAAAATCATCAGGCTCTCAGTTTTATATTGTACAAGGCAAGGTGCAAACTGATCAAGAACTAAACGGTAACGAAAGATCAAAAGGGATTACTTACAGCGATGAACAAAGGGCTAAATACAAAGAAATAGGAGGTACGCCAATGTTAGATATGGAGTACACTGTGTTTGGAGAGATTGTAAGCGGTATGGATGTAATAGATAAGATAGCTTCTGTACAGACGGCTCCTGGTGATAGACCTATTGAAGATGTAAAAATGAAAATCAGTGTTGTTAAATAAAGTGCAATTAATAAATAGAACAACACTCGGTGTTGTATTGATAACATTGATGTCTAGTTGCGCTAAGCCTCTTGCTAAGTATGCTTATCAATTGGATTCAGAAGTGCTACCTTCAAAAATCACTACAACTAATCACTCCGACGAAGTTGACGAATATACTTGGTATGTCGATGGTGAAAAAGTGTCTGAAGAAAAGGATCCAGAAATAATTTTGTACAATTCAGGTCGACACGACATCACACTGGAAGTTAAGAAGGGAAAGAAGACCAATAAAATCACAGAACAAGTAATTTTAAAAGCTCCAGATGCATGCTTAGTGCAAATGTTGACATCAAAAGGAGACATGACTGTCCAGTTGTTTGACGAGACACCTTTACACAGAGACAATTTTATTAAGTTGGCTTCATCAGGATTCTACGATGGATTACTTTATCACCGAGTCATTAATGGCTTCATGATACAAGGAGGAGATCCACAATCTAAGGATGCGAAGAGTCAACAACTAGGTTCTGGTGGTCCAGGATATAAAATTGATGCAGAGATAAGACCAAATTTGCATCACTTCAAGGGGTATTTAGCCGCTGCAAGACAAGGAGACAATGTCAATCCTGAGAAAAAGTCTTCTGGTTCACAGTTTTACATTGTACAAGGAAAACCAGTCGATGAGAATACACTTAATTCTTTAGAAGCAAGAAGTGGAATTATATATTCGGATGAGGATAAGCAAATGTACAAAGAGCTAGGGGGTACTCCCTTTCTAGATGGACAATACACTGTTTTTGGCAAAGTCATCAAAGGCATTGATGTTGTTGACGAGATTGCTAAAGTCAAAACTACCCCAAGGGATAGACCCTTAGAGGACGTTAAAATATTAAAAATAATACCAATACAATAAAAGCAAATGTCTAACCTGATACTTGGAATTGATGTCGGAGGCACAGGCATCAAAGGAGCAATTATAGATACTGTCACAGGAGAACTTATTTCTGAGAGGGTCAAAATTCCTACACCACCTCCAGCAACACCAAACCAAGTTCTAGAAGTGGTATCTCAATTAGTTGAAATACTAGAATATGAAGGCAGTAAGATTGGTATTGGCTTTCCGGCTGTAGTTAAAGACGGCATTTGCTGTACGGCAAGTAATATTGACAAGAGTTGGATTGGGGTAGATGTCAATAAGTTATTCTCTGAAGGGCTAAAAAAGGATTGTAAAGTACTCAATGATGCAGACGCTGCCGGAATTGCAGAGTTGAATTTTGGGAATATTGCGAACAGTCAGGGCATTACCATATTATTGACACTTGGGACAGGTATTGGTTCAGCCATGTTTCTCCAGGATCAATTGATTCCCAACACTGAGTTCGGGCACCTTAAGTTTAATGGTACCATAGCTGAGAAATATACTTCCAATAAAGTAAGAGAGACCAAAGACTTGTCCTACAAAGTCTGGGGGTCTAGACTCTCAGAATACCTCAGTCACTTAGAAATGATATTTTCTCCTTCAGCATTCATCTTAGGAGGTGGAGTGAGCAAAAAGCTCCATAAGTACGAACAGTACCTTAAGATTGATACACCGATCTATGCGGCGACCAAACTTAACAATGCAGGGATAATAGGAGCAGCCAAGTATATGTCACAGGCATAAGTCACAAAATTACTTTTAGACTGTTTATCAAAAGATCAGCGCTTAGTTGAAAACTTAATGCTCTTGCAATAGCACTACTCAATATGTTATTCGAAGGATTGTATTAGGGATAATCTAAAAACAGAAAAGGCCCAGATTACTCTGAGCCTTTGCGCCTCCTCAAGGACTCGAACCTTGGACCTACGGATTAACAGTCCGCCGCTCTAACCAGCTGAGCTAAGGAGGCATCTTTTAAAATGCTTGGCAAAAGTATAGTTTCTATGTGTACTGAACAATAGTTTTTTAAAAAAAAATTAATTTAGCCTGTAATCATCACAGTATTAAGGAGTTAGAAAAAGATTTAAAAAAACTTTCAAAACATGCTTGGTTTATAGCTTTTAATGTTGTTATCTTTGCATCCCCTTAGGAAATGAGGGAAAAGAGAAAGATCATTGACATATTGGAAGTGTAGAAATTGTTGAAGAGAGATAAGAAGAAGTAAATAGATATAAAAGATACGTTAGAGTTTTTGAGATTATTAAGGATCAAAGAAAGAGGGTGATGATTCATTTATGGATTATTGCCAAAGAAACAGACTATGGAGAGTTTGATCCTGGCTCAGGATGAACGCTAGCGGGAGGCTTAATACATGCAAGTCGAGGGGTAACATTATTTTCGGATAGATGACGACCGGCGAACGGGTGAGTAACGCGTACATATCTGCCTTGTACTAAGGGATAGCCTTTGGAAACGAAGATTAATACCTTATAGTCCCTTCGGGGTAAAGTTCCGGCGGTACAAGATGAATGTGCGTCCCATTAGCTAGTTGGTAAGGTAACGGCTTACCAAGGCTACGATGGGTAGGGGGCGTGAGAGCGTGGTCCCCCACACGGGTACTGAGACACGGACCCGACTCCTACGGGAGGCAGCAGTAAG
>JAHDHH010000075.1 GCA_020631405.1 Saprospiraceae bacterium | reverse complement strand
ACTATTCTGCTTTCGACGGCTTTTTACTAGTTATCCACTAAAATGAAAAAGGCCTGTCATTTATAGCTATCGTACTCTTATACCCAGCGTCTCTGCGAGGAACGAGCAGATATGCTGTGGTATATGTTGTTACTGGTAGTCACCTTTTGAACGAACTTGAGTTTATTTCAACAATCTTATTCCAGTTTATACTTCCGTCTTCATTGCAATATTTTGATGTGAATTCAATTACAAAAAGATTGGTCTTTTTTGCGTATTCTAAATTGTATTCGTCTGTTTTTTCTTTAGCCTTATAACCTAGAGGCTCAATGATTTCTTTATATAACTCGTTTCGTCCGGAAATAAAATTCCAGAAATCTTGTCCAATATATCTATCATAATCCCCTTGATCTATATTTTTGTTTCTTCCATAACATATTCCAAGAACAGGTTGAACTATAATTCCAGAATTACTTGTTCTCAGAGATTTCTTAGCTGACCTGAAATAATCTTTAAGTTTCTTATGCTGCGTACTATTCCCCCAATTTGGACCTGATTTAATGGAAATAATGTATCTAATACCGTCTTTATCAAATTCTAGATCCATTCCTTCAATTCCAGATTTCCATCCATTAAGTATTTCGGAATTAATGTAAATAGCTAATCCTTCTAACCAATCGCCGAAAATTCCCTCTTCACTTGATGAAACATGAGCATCTACAATGCCTGTTACAATTTCGTGAGCCGTTTGTACATTTTTAGCCTTGAATAGATATGGATTCTTTCGCTTTAAGACTTTATCAAGCTTTAAATTATTAAGGCTTTCTACTTTTTTTCGATGAAAGGTTGATATATTTTGTTCTACGTAATTATTAATGTCTTCTTTACTTATCACAATTCAATTTATATTAATTTTAAATATTATATTATGGCAAAATACGATTTAAGATTTTGAGGAAGTTTACATTCATAGATTTATTTGCAGGAATTGGAGGTTTTCATCTTGGTTTGGAGAGAAACGGCGGTGAGTGCCTTGCGTTTAGCGAAGTTGCCAAGGATGCTATTAGTGCTTATTGTGCTAACCATTCTTTAGAATTCTATAATAATCTAGGAGATATAAGAAAGATAAATTCATTGCCTAGTCACGATTTACTAACTGCTGGCGTTCCTTGTCAAAGCTGGTCTATTGCAGGGAAAAACCTTGGGTTTGAAGATGATAGAGGACAATTATGGAACGATACAATCTACCTTTTAAATCAATCTAGACCAAAGGCGTTTATTTTCGAGAATGTTAAGGGGTTATCTGATCCAAGAAATAAAGAAGCGCTTGATTTTATCTTGAAAAGAATTAAAGAATGTGGATATCATGGGAAAGCTTATGTTTTAAACTCACATGATTATGGGGTACTGCAAAATAGAATTCGAGTATATATTGTAGGTTTTAGAGACTTAGAATATTTTAAGAAATTTCGAATTCCCGAGACAAATGTCTCGACAAAGAAATTATACCAAATTCTGGATGAAATTGATATAGAAGAAGTGGATAAGCAAAAATTTAATTCTACTGAGATTTTTGGAGATTTTATTCCAATGGCGAGGACTAGGTTTCAAAAGACGGATGAGGTAAATGACTTTTTTTTATTTAATGACATCAGAAATGGACATTCTACTATTCATTCTTGGGATTTAATTGATAACATTTCAGAAGAGGAAGAAATGTTATGTTACACAATTCTTAGGAATAGGAGAAAGAAAAAATATGGAGTTAGAGATGGGAATCCGCTGTCGTTCGAACAGTTAAAATCGATAGATTCTTCAATTAAAAAATCCTCACTTAAAAGTCTTGTTAGAAAAGGTGTTTTAAAAGAAATAGTTTATTCTTATAATGTTTTGCCTCAGGAAAAACTTTCTCTTTCTCCACAAGAAGATATCGTTATGGCATTGAATAATGATGGACAAATTCATCTTGATAATGTTTATAGTAAAAGTAAATCTTTAGTTGCAAATGGGGTACGGTTTTCTTCTGTTCTGAGTGAATTAAGTGAGAAAGAGATAATATCTCCAATGGAGATAAGGTATGAGTTTAAAAATTCTAAAATCTCCTCAGGCATTAATGGTATTAATAGAATCTATTTACCACAGTCAGAAGTGTTTTCAACTTTAGTAGCAAGTGATACTAATGATTTCGTAGCGACAAGAAATGTTGAATTTTCTAAACTTGAAAATTATAAAATCGCATTTATCGAGCAAATATATAAACAAGGTAATTATAGAAAAATATCAAAAATCGAAGCTTGTAGAATTCAAGGTTTTCCATCAGATTTTAAACTTCAAGAAGGCAGGTCTCGTTGGATGAAATTGCTAGGAAATAGTGTATCGGTCCCAGTAATTCAAGCATTAGGTAAAGCCATTGTTGAGACAGGTGTTTTTGATTCTTGATTACCAGTAACATTAAAGTATATGTCCTTACAACTCCCTCTCTCTTTAAGAGAGGGCTGGGGAGAGGTTGCCAGCAATTTCCACTACTTTTATAACTCATTCTTAATTCTGCTTGTAATGAAATCATTCCTCACGTGGACACCATTTGTCCTGCTCACTCTCTACACCCTGTTTATCATCATAGCTCCGCCGATCGTGGAGAAGCAAAAGAATCTTGTATCATCGCCTCCTCCCTACTCCGTGTCAGCAGAGGCACAAGCATTGTATGATCAGCTAGACTTTGTTGGTGACTTGCATTGTGATGCGCTACTCTGGGATAGACAGCTCCATAAGAAGTATGACTATGGACATGTTGACTTTCCTAGGATGCAAGAGAGCAATGTGGCATTTCAGGCGTTTACGATAGTGACTAAGTCGCCTCAAGGGCAAAATTTCAATCAGAACTCTGGAGAATCTATGGATATGATTACTCCACTAGTCATTGGTCAAGGTCAGCGTCCAAGCACCTGGTTTAGCCTAGTCAATAGAGCTACCTACCAATGTATGAAGTTGAAGAAATATGCTAAAAAATCTGGTAATGAATGTATTGTCATCACCTCAAAGGCTGACTTCCAAACTCTCCTAGAAAAGCGAAAGGTAGATCGAAATATCATTGGTGGAATGCTTGGGGTAGAAGGTGCTCACTGTCTAGAGGGAGATATCGAGAATGTTGAAGAAATATACACCGCTGGAGTTAGGATGATGGGACCAGCTCACTTTTTTGATAATGAGGTAGGTGGTTCAGCACATGGCATTGAGAAGGGTGGCCTTTCTCCATTTGGCTTCGAAGTCCTAAAGAAGATGCAGGAGAACAATATGATCATGGATATAGCTCACTCATCAGAGGCTGTCATCCAAGATATATTTGCCAACTATACAGGACCAATCCTCACATCTCATACTGGTGTTGATGCGACATATCCATCATTGAGGAATCTCTCTGACAAAGAACTGAGGCAACTTGCAGATAGAGATGGTCTAGTAGGAATCGCCTTCTTCCCTGGAGCGGTTGGCGATGGTGGTGTGCCTGCCATCATCCGAGCGATGAAACATGTCAAAGACCTCATCGGGGTCGACTATGTAGCGCTTGGCTCTGACTTTGATGGGAGTGTACAGACGCCATTTGATGTTACTGGATTGCCACTCTTAGTTGAGGAAATGCTCAAGCAGGGCTTTACCCATGCGGAGATAGAGGCGGTCATGGGAGGGAATCTTAAGCGGTTTCTATTAAAATATTTGCCTTGATTTCAACAATAAGGTATTTGATTATTGCCTTACAGTTGTCAATAAGCTAAAAAAACTCCTTTGTTTTTCTAAACTAGAACCCTCGAACGATAACTCAAAGAAAAAAAATAGTGAATGGTTTTTATACCACCCACTATTTCAATACTATTTGGATACGTCTGTTGTAAAACTAATTATTCGCAATCATTAAGTAGTTGATTGAGTTGGCCATTGTTTTGTACATCAATAGTTTGATTGTCCGAATCTAATAACTGAACTGGAAAATCAAATTGCACCAACTCTTCAGTTAGCATTAAAGATTGTAATTCTTCTATATCGTTTACTATAAATTGTGAGTTTGCTGATCCTTGCACAGTTAGCGGAAACACTAATGTATAGCACTCTTGAATGTCTGTAATCAATTCCTCAAAATCGTCACTTTCGTCTTCATCGTCTTCACATTCTTCAGCAATTGCTTCAAGTTCTTCAGTGTTTGTTATGGTGTAGACTTGCTCGTCGTCAGATAATTCTATTGGGAATACTAATTCAAACTCTTCTTCCTCTAGCACACTTTCCAATTGTTCTACATTATCTATACTTACAACACTATTATCCATATCCAAAAACATCAATGGGTATGTCGGAGTATAGCATTCTAATGCTTCTTCGAGACTCTCTAAACCTTCATGGTTTTCATCATCATCATCGTCGTCATCGTCTTCGTCTTCGTCTTCATCGTCTTCGTCGTCTTCACATTCTTCAGCAATTGCTTCAAGTTCTTCAGTGTTTGTTATGGTGTAGACTTGCTCGTCGTCAGATAATTCTATTGGGAATACTAATTCAAACTCTTCTTCCTCTAGCACACTTTCCAATTGTTCTACATTATCTATACTTACAACACTATTATCCATATCCAAAAACATCAATGGGTATGTCGGAGTATAGCATTCTAATGCTTCTTCGAGACTCTCTAAACCTTCATGGTTTTCATCATCATCATCGTCGTCATCATCGTCTTCGTCTTCATCGTCTTCACATTCTTCAACTAGCTGCTTGAGTTCAGCCTCAGATATCACTTCCAAAGTTTCTGCGTCCAAAGATGACAAGGTAATAGGATAACTTATATCTACTATTGTTCCAGTAAGTAAAATATCAACAAGTTCCTCATCAGTATTTACAGAGACTACACTTGAGTCTACATCTATTAGATTGATTGGGTATACTACTGAATAACAGTCTTCGAAATCTTCTAACAAGTCTTCAATATGGTCTTCAACTGCACCCTTAGGCCCTTTGAATTTAATAACTGGCTTTAGTTCATATCTTCCATTTTTTCTAATGATAGAAGTACAAGCATAAAAGTCAACTACTAAGTCGTTACCGCTTTCAAATAAATTAAAATCTATCTTAACTTTTACA
Source organism: Saprospiraceae bacterium (assembly GCA_020631405.1). GTDB lineage: Bacteria > Bacteroidota > Bacteroidia > Chitinophagales > Saprospiraceae > JAHDHH01. The sequence continues at coordinate 8,527 of JAHDHH010000075.1, read as the reverse complement.
ACATTGTCTTGTTTTAATTCTAGCGGGTACGTCTCTCCCTCTACCACAATACTGTTGTTTTCGCCAAGTTCAAAGTACAAATTCTCCAATGTCTCAAAGTCTACGTTGCCCGATGCTAGTAACGTGTCAACTCCATCCTGAAAATTGAGCAAGTCATATATGCCAGCTGCAGTATTGAGCTCTATCGTAAGTCCTTCTTCGTCTTCTGCCAATACTTTGAGTATTTCAACAAAAACTGCTTCAGCTTCGAATGGGCAATCTGTCAAATATATTCCAACCTGCTTAACTTCATTGTCTAGATCTGTCCTACATGAGAACAAACTAAGCACACATAATGAGAGTATAAAGAGTGTTTGTATTGATTTCATTTTCTGTATTTTATTAAATCTTCTATTGTGTTTCAAGTGTTAATACGGATACGGTTAACAAAAAGGTTGCAGCATTATCAAAAATGATATAACACCTCCACATTTGTGCCGACTTCATGTGGATGATTCAAGCCTCCACTTCTCATCTTTTTTGATAAATAACTATTAATGTTTAATCTAAGTCTATTATCAATTTTTATTCCAATTCCAGCAGAATAGAAATTAAAGATTGGGTACTTATAATTACTATCACCATCTTCGACCTCTACAAATTGATCTATTCCAGTGCTCACTGTATAAGTATTCTTGTGCTTTAGGTCTACTTTTTGTTGAATTCCAGCTCCAATATTAATGTGCCATTTCTCCCTGTCAATTATAGAATACACAATTGAGATGCTACTGTTGATCTGAAGTAGATCCTTCTGTACTTGTTCCGTTACCATTGAAGATTCTCGCAATTCAATTCCTGATATTCTCAAGTCATGGCTATTAATAGCAGTCAGAACATTATAACTACTGAGACTAAATTGACTCCTGAAAGAAAACCCGCCTATTAAATCAATGTTACCTATCACTCCAATGTTAGCCCCAATACTCTTATAGATATATCGATGATACAGGCTGTTAGCACCAGCTATTATCCCTATTGACAATCTACTAATACTCTGTTTGTCGTCGTTATGAGGGATCATCAATAATTGGGAATCAATATTGATACTAACTGATTCTATATAACTTGCTCTTCTCGGAATGGATTGCAATAACTGTAACTGCCTAGTTTTTAATTGATTATTGGGTCTTCTTTTATTGCCTAGCAAAACAGTTAAGCTAGATGTTGGGTGTTGTTGATTGTTGTGAAATGATGCAATAGTTGACTTGTTAAGAGCAATTTTAGAATTTCGAACATTATTCAATTGTCCAACTTCACTGTATATATCGCCAGACTTTTGGTCAAAATCTATTATTCGTTCAGACTCTACACTAATCATTTGTTTACTCGAATCACTATGAAGAATTGATGGTAAAGCTAATCTATGACTCTCTATTTCTTCCTCGACATTTTCAACTACAGGAGGTAGGTCCACGGGTGTGGTTGTCTGTTGATGGTTTGAGTTAAATAATGTATAACTTACCACACCACATATTATTAGCAATTGTAGTAACCAGAAAACTTTTGGACGCCTTCTCCGATCACTTAAATAATGCATTTCAAAAGACTCCCAGGCTTCATCTACATTATCGCTATGGATTTGAGACTCATATTTCGCTTTGATATTTGATCTGAATTTATCCATTGATTATTGATTGAGGTTCAATTGAATTCTCTTGAATATATGTTCTAATAATATGCTTTGCTCGGGATAGGCATGACTTAGAGGTGCCAATGCTAATGTTTAATAGGTCACTGATCTCCTTATGAGAATACTCTTCAAAGACATAAAGGTTGAATACCAGCTTGTATTTATCTGGCAAGTTTTTTATCATTGGTAATATTTGAATATTCTCTAAATCAATATCCCAGTCCTTATCAGCTACTTCATTGTCTCCAAGTTCATGGTGAAGTAAGTCTAAGTTTGACTTCATGCTTCTGTATTTATCAATACAAGCATTTACTGCAATTGCACGAATCCAGGTCTCAAATGGATAATCTGCATGATAAGATTTTATATTGAAAAAGATTTTAACAAAAATATCATTGGTTAATTCCTCTACATCTTGAGCTTTCGCCATGTACCGTAGAACAATTGACTTTATTGTTCCATAATACTTTTGAAATATCACCTTCTGATAGCTTCGGTCTTGCCTCAAAAGTTTTTCTCTAAGCGTCGCTCGTATTGAATTTTTGCTATTCACTTAGTATAAATACGTATGACATCTACATTTTGGTTGCGAACTTCATACATATTTCAAAAATCTACTACCATTAATAAGATCACATTGACCTATAGCGATGTGATTTCATAGAATAACCAAGATATAATTTCTTCTGATAGATAGTCTTCTAGCATTGGTTGCACCCTATAGAATTGAGCCTGATTTAGTTGCATTAATTATACTTGAGCTTTAAAAAAACATAAGTACAAACTTTAGGATTTGAACCCTAGAGTCTAATCTTCTAAAAGCTACTTCCTACCCTTTTGCTTGGGTCTTCGCTTGATTGGCTTCTTATACTTGGCTTTCATCCTTTCACTCTTTCGGATGACTACATTTGTCTTGCTATTCTTAGCACTTTTTTCGTGGAAGGCAGGGTTCTCAGGGACGAAGGTCTTATTCTTATGATTGTTGAAAGGTACAAAGTCAATAGGCTTCTCGAGGTCTATCAATTCTTCTGAGATGACTAATCCTTCTGGTGCTGCTTTCTTGGTCAGTTCCAGATTCATGAGCTCCTCGACTGCTTGTTTGTTGGCTTGATCGTCTTCGGATACGAACGAAATTGCAACACCTCTTTGCTCTGCCCTACCCGTACGACCTATTCTGTGAATATACTTTTCAGGGACATCCGTCATCTTGAAATTGACAACATGGGTTACCAAGCTGATGTCAAGCCCTCTTGCGATAATATCTGTAGCGATCAACATCCTCACATCTCCAGTTTGGAAGGCTTCTACAGAGGCGAATCTGTGGTTCTGAGACTTTGAAGAGTGTATGGCTCTGACGGCTTCTTCACCATAGTGATCTTCCATTCTTTGGTAGAGAATGTCAGCATATTTCTTAGAACCAGCAAAGACTAAGACCTTACTCATTGTTTCGTCTTGGTCAAAGAGTAACTTGAGGAGGTTGGCCTTGGTATTGAAGTTTTCTGCTTCGTAGTAGTATTGATCTATATTCTCAAGTGGAGCACCAGATGGTGCTGCCTCTATTTTGACAAAACCATCAGAGAATTCATCAAGTATTTCTTCTACTTCTTCGATGAGAGTTGCAGAAAACATGAGGTTTTGACGCTTCTTTGGGAGGAATTCTTTGATCATCCTCAACTGGGTTCTAAATCCAAGATTAAGCATCTCATCCACCTCGTCGATGATAAGTCTATTAAGCATCTTCATCTTCAGTACACCGTCTAGTAGCAAGTCATTGAGTCTACCCGGTGTCCCCACCACTATATCTACACCTTGACTTACAGCATGCTTATGCGTCTTCATATTCGTGCCACCATAGACACCTACAGTGACGACATTCATATAAGTAGTGAGGGTATTGATTGCATCCACTACTTGGGCTACCAACTCTCTAGTTGGAACTATAATAAGTATCTGTGGGTATGGAGACTTAGTAAATCTCCACAATCTGAGACTTGGGAGTAAGTAGGCGAAGGTCTTACCAGTACCAGTCTGTGCTATACCTATGACATCAAGCCCAGACATAATCTTAGGAAATGTCTTCTCCTGAATAGTCGTAGCATCCGTCATTTGCAAATCCCGCAATGCATTTTGCAGGGACTTCCCTAAATTCATGTCTTCAAATCGCATATGCAAAGATTGGTGTTTAATTTGACATCTTTATAGGAGTGATCAGTCTAATTGTATTAGGAAGTATGGTCGGTAGGCAATACAAGTCTTTAATTTCTATGCAGCTGAATACATTTCAATATAAAAAACTCAGAAATAAAAGCTCAAGACTCCCTTGAGGATCCAAGCTTGTTCCAACTAATAATCTGAAGATTCGCTGCCAGAAACATTCAAACAGCAGTTGAAAATATTAACTTTGGACACTACTTATTACAGCACTAGTACTTACTCAACCAGCACATGCCAGAATACGACATCAACGACCCTACAGACCTAGATATCCTCAAAGGACAATTCGATATGAATACTGCTGATGACTGGCAAGAATATATCGAACAAGCTGAAGCTATGGGCATGGGGTATAAAAACATCAATATCCTGAAGACTGCCCAACGAAAAGCTGGAATTTCTAAATATCTCAGCCCAAAGGTCATTGCATGGGTCATGAATCTAGTCGACAAGATTGAGAGTCATGATGATGATGAAGAGGAATAATTAACAACTCATTCAAGAAGGTCATCAATCTTTACAGATACCACTTCATAGACTAACACTCTGTTAATCAACACTCTAACTAACATTGTCCTTACCAAAATCATCTAAGCATTTGGCTCTACTTAAGTCTTAGTAAGGCTCACAACGCTACGCATTTCAAAAAATATTTCAAGGTACATGCAGCACTTTGACACCCTCATGTATTGAAGGGTTGTATACAGATTGCAAAACATGTTGAGCTATTTTTCAATTACTATTAAATACTACATGAAATGAATTCTCTCAATCCTATCAAATATATTGTGTTCTTTGCCTTGGTGATGCTCATCAGCTGTGAAGATAATTACGAGCTTGTCGATGAAGAAATCATCATATCAGAGCCATCTCAAGTTGACAAGACTGTACTTACTGGTAAGATCTATAATTCTGACAATGACGGTGTGGCTAATGCCGAAATCCTAGTCAGCTACAATGACTCACTCATTATGTTTATCGCTGATCCAAATGGCAACTACAGTATTGAATTGCCTAAGGATGGATCAAGGGCAATAGTCCAAGCCAAAGCAGATGACTACATGGCTTCAGGCATGCATCCAATCTATCTCAATACTTCATCTAAGGCTAGCAACATCAAACTACTACACCAAGAAGAAGTTGACTACAATGACAACATCCAAGAGCTGACCTCTGACTCCTTGGCTACAATCTCCGGAACTATACTTTACTCCGATGGGACTCCAGCTATTGATGCAGGAATCATTCTTATAGATTTCTCATCCTTAATATTCATCTCCTACAGTTTTACGGATGGTGAGGGCAACTATGCTCTAGCAAGTGAGCCATTCGAAAATTATGGAATCTTCGCTTATAGCGAATGTGATGGTGTAGAAATTATTGCAGAGAGCTTGACCCTATCCTCTGAGGATATAGATCTAGGGACTTATTCAAGTAACTTTTCAGCGATTGAAAAGTTTACCTTATCTGGCACAGTAACTAATTGTTTTACAGGAGAAGGCATCATTACTGGCACTGTAGCTGTCACATTTGATGGTAATAGTGATTACTACCCAGCTGAAATATCACCCAATGGAGAATATAGCATCATAGCAGAAAATTGCTCTGGAGCTACTTGTTACAATGTCACAGTTTCCTCACCACAATTGATTGAAGGCAACCTAGTATTGACCTGTGAAGCAATTACTTCAGAGGCTATGATAGGGGATTATACGCTTTGTGGAGAAGAGGTGATTTATGACTTTGATGGGATAATAGAGGTAGTTATCGAGGGAGATACCCTCAATTACCCATTAGCCCAAGCAGAACTTGATGAGAATACAAATACCTGGACTCTGTTTGGTTCCAGTGAAGATTTCAAGAGTGGTTGCTTTTTAATTACTAAGGCTACTGGAATTGGCATATTCGATATAGAGGTATTCCAAGTGATAGAAAACGAAGAAGGGCTTGTTCAACAATTTGCAGGTAGTGGTAGTCCTTTCAAAGTAGAAATTACAGAAGCTAATGAGCGACTGATTGGCTCCTTTTATGGCGACACATTTGATGTGAATGGAGAGATCATACCACTTACGGGAACATTTGACATCAAGATTTAAGAACGCAATAGTGCATAACATCAAACATATCTGGAAGAAAGTCCTTAAAGGAGATAGACAAGCACAACAAGCGCTATATGACTACTCTTGCGATGATCTTATGAATGTCTGTAGTAGATACCTAGCAGATGACTCTTCTCACTTTGATGCTATGCAAGAAGCCTACATTAAGATATTCACTAAGAGCAAAGCCTATGACCCTTGCAAGGGTACATTGGATGCTTGGATGGCAAGAATCGCCGTCAATGAATGTCTTCAAATATTACGGAAGCAAAAAAGACTAATTCTAGTAGATGTAAAAGATACTAATCGAGAACCAAGGGTCATTGAGGATGTCTATTCTGCAATGACTACTCTTGAAATATTTAAAGAAGTACAAGCCCTCTCACCAGGATATAGAGCGGTATTCAACCTCTATGTTGTAGAAGGTTATAGTCATAATGAAGTCGGGGAGATGCTCAATATCTCCCCTTCAGCATCCCGATCCCAATTGACAAGGGCCAAGATGATACTAAAACAAAGGCTTAAAAAAAAGACAATCTCAATGAGCTATGAAGAAGCTAGATGACAATACATATAGAGATGAACTCAAATCCGTCAAAGTAGATTTTGACAAAACTGGACTTTGGGACGCTATCGAAAATCAAGTAGATAACGATAGTCGTAAGAACAAGGTAGTACTCTGGTGGATCCTAGGCATCATACTAGTTTCATCTGCTGTACTTTGCAATTACCTCAGCGCTACCCTACCAAAGGCAAGCACGTCAACTATGGCAACTACTACTCCTGCAAAATCATCCGATAACATATCATCTTCCAGTCAGGTCAGCACAGTCACCCAAGTCAAGGCAAATGCCAGCAATACAGCAGGAAGAAGTAGTGCAAGTGTATTACAATCTAATACACTGGAGTCCAACCCATCGACTCGAGTCAATACAAGTCGTGAGTCAGCACCTCGAGATGTTGTACAAATAAAAAGTCAATTGCAGTTATCTATACAACAAACTACTAGCACAACTAGCTCAGAATATGATGCTGCGACTGAATACATAACATTATTGACGCCTGCTCAACACTTATACTACAGCATTGGCCCGCCAAGGTCAAATCAAAAGGAAGTAGGTTCCATCTTAAATAGGTTTAACCTCAGTGAGTCTGTAACGAGTATTAGCCCAGAGCAAAATCCAAACCCTAAAACCCATGAGTTGTCCATCAGCCTTTTTGGAGGAATACCTAGGAGTATAAACTCTGCAAGTGACTTGGCAAATCAATCCTGGGTTGATCAAAGTAAGGATGCTTATACTCAATTGTATTCTCTTGGACTCGATGTCATTTATGGCTCATCCATTTCTCAACAGTTTACTGTTTTGGGAGGCGTACATATTGACAGAGTAACTGAACGATTAAATACCACAATTAACGAAGTCAACATTGAGCTCATACCATCAGACTCTGCACAGTATATTGTCAATAGCCTAGGTAACAACCAATACTTCTCTGGAGAAAGAACCAAAACTACCAACAGGGCTACAACAATTCAACACTATAACCACGCTTATACTATTGGGGTAAGTCTAGGTGGTCGATATCAATTTAAGGTCAATGATAGGCAGATGGTATTCGTAGAAGGTCTATTTAAGTATAATCCTATACACATGGTTAATGGGAGGTTCATTGATCAAGCAGGCATGGTAGGGACTCTAGCTAGTCATGTATCTACTCAACCTATACAATTAGGTATGAAAACAGGTCTCCAATGTCAACTGTCTAGCAAGTGGAGCTATCGCATTGGTTTGCAATTGGAAACTGATCTCAACAATAGACTTGACACTCCCAACTTGAGTGTGATGAAGCAGCGACTTGGGCTATCCGTTGGCTTAGCCTACAGTCTTTAAGTATTAATAGTTAGAATTATTGGGTAGCTTACTTAGATGGCCGTGATTAGGACCCAGTCCAATGTTTGAAAGGGACTTCATCAAGAGAACATCCAAGGATACTTTGGTCTACACTTTTGGTGATTTATCGGATCATAGAGCTTTGCAAATTAGTCTCTAAGATAGAAGAAGGACTATCTCATCATCGTAATCCCTATGACATCTCTAAGCAACTGCTGAAACACCCTTCCTGAATTAGAATCAAAGAAGTCTCCGAAATTACTGCAAACCACAATCGTTACATCCTTCTCTGGGTAGTAGAATACATTATTAGCTGCACCAAGCGAGCCTCCATTATGACCTATCATCGTGATGTCTGCAGTTTTAAATTTGATGATTTCAAGTCCAAGTCCATATCCACCTTGCTCAGAATAGGGAGCCACGTCTACCATCTCATCTAGTGATGCTTCACTCACTAGGTTGCCTTTCATCAGTGCTTGAATGAAGGTAAAATAGTCATTAGCTGAAGCCAACATAGCATCGTGCCCAATGGTCATCTTGTCAAAATTCCTCTCTATTAGGGTGGTATTAATAAGGTTGCCGTCACCTTTCTGATCGAGATAAGTATTCACTGCTCCTGATGGTGCCGGATAACCTCTTTCATTTTTGTAAAA
>JAHDHH010000019.1:34900-62735 GCA_020631405.1 Saprospiraceae bacterium | reverse complement strand
GCTTCAGCTTCTGCTTGCTGTGCTAGTAATGCAGCTGCAGCTAGTTTTTCTGCTTCTATTTCAGCTGCCGTTGGTCCTACGGGAATAGAATCACCGAGTAGGAGACCAACAGTTTCTTGCATATCCTCAGGAGTATTGAAGAAAAATGATTTAGCAATGTTTTTTTCATCCTCATTCTGGAGGTAGAAGTAGTACTTCCCATTTTTTGTAGTCTTGCCTATGAAGTTTTTTTCATTTGGCGCATGAGTTAGGACTTGGTTGAGCACTGCTTGAGCATCAGCCTCCGTTTCGAATCCTCTGACATCAGAATTCAAAAGGATAGTCTTGTCTTCCTTGTTTTTGAAGGTAAAGTAGTGTTTGTCATTACCACTTCTAAAGATTTGGTAAGTGACATCATTGATAGGGTAGTTGCCATTGACAAGGTATACTTTCTCCGCTTTTGGCTTTTTTGGAGTGGTTCTCTTTTTTCTTTTCTTTTTAGGTTTTTCTTCGCTTGGGTCAGCTGGTGGAGCCGCATCGATTGCGATGTTTCCAGCCCTATCTACTGGAATGAGTTCTGCGGGAGGTGTTGTATTAGAAGCAGTGCCTCTTCCTGTTCCTCCTGTTAACCATCCAATGGCTTGGTCTAAGTCTCCTTCACTGCCATACCACCTACTTGTTGCAATATTCTGGTTATTACCAGCTCTAAGGTTGAAAAAGTGCTTTCCATTTTCATGAATCAGTTTCACATAACGATCTCTGATTGACATGTTTTTTGTTACAGAGTTGATGCCATTGTCTCTCCCATTAGGACTTGAGTAGCCTTCGGAGATGAGGTGTATGACATTGTCAATGCTGTAAGAAAAGTAGTCTTCGCCTTCTGCTGAAAAGGAGTCAAAGCCTTCAGCTACATTATTTCCATGTTTTTCATAGAAAGGCAAAGGTTTATAGTCATCATTTTTTCCAGTAGAGGCATATGCTTTGCCAACCACGTTGTCAGATCGGTCTTCTTCTTTTTCTAAAGTTAACGCAGGAATTCCTGATATTGCTTGAGCTATGATATCTTCCGCATTCACTCCAGTTTCAGACTTTGCTAATTGATTTCCATTCTTATCATTCAAGATGACAACAGACTTGCCATCTTTATCATCACGTGAGACATAATTGTTGTTGTTAGAAGCACTTGAGATAGCTAATGCGAGAGCATTATCTCTATCTTCTTTACTTTCATAGCCATCACTGGATAGGATCTTTTGATCTTGATTGTTTTTGAATTGGAAGTAGTAAAGTCCTGATTTGGATTTCTTGAATAAACGGTAATTCATATTGATTAGAGTTAAATATTTCTGACTAAAAAATAATTATACTCTTATGATATGAAAATGCTATTTAAGTCACTTTATTGGTAGTTAATCCCTTAAATATTAACTAAATGTCTCACATTTAATGAGAGAATACATCTGTTTTTAGAAAATGACTAGATGTCTTGAGAGAGCATTAATTCTTCGTTTTTGTATTTAGACGGACACTTTGTGAGTACTTCTGTTGCTACAAATATATCTTCCTTCATAGAACCAGTTACGACTACACTCTCGGCCCTTTCGAAATCTTGGGGTTTAGGTTGTGTCAGGACTACTTGTTTAGTGGCACCGTCCATGTCTTCCATGTAGAATGAGAAGTAATTAGGATCTTTTTCTGGGTTGTAAAACATATCTTTGGTGAGGTCCAAAGCACCAGATATCTTAACTCTATTGCCAGAAGTGATGGCATCATCAAATGAAGCATAGGTGCTCACGTCGTCTGCAGCAGTAAGAAATACAGCTACGGCTGCCATAATTACCAAAAGTCCTACAATGTGAATTTTTTGCATAATCCTATAAGTGTTAAGTACAAAGATAACGTATTGAATACAAGCGTATGTCTATCAATAGTGAATTATATTTGAGCAATATAGTTTTGCAAAAGGCGATTTCTTTAATTAGGTTAAAATATTTGTAGAATTGTCTTACATTTGTGACGTTAAATTCCCGACGTTTGTTATCAAAGTATCGGGTATGGAACATTAACCATTTAAATTTTAATATCATGGCGGTAAAGATCCGATTGGCTAGAAGAGGCCGAAAAAAGCAACCTTTTTATCATATCATAGTAGCTCAAGCTTCAGCTAAGAGAGATGGTAAATTTATTGAGCAAATTGGCTCATACAATCCAATGACATCACCAGCTACTATCGAGCTTGACAGAGACAAGGCTTACGAGTGGTTGAATAAAGGTGCTCAACCTACGCATACAGCAAGGGCGATCCTTAGATTCAAAGGTGTGATGTACAAGAAGCACTTGATGAGAGGTGTAAGCAAGGGTAGTATGACTGAGGAGCAAGCACTAAAGATGTACGAAGAGTTCATCAGTGACAAAGATGCTAGAATCCAAAAGAGATTCGAAGCGACTAAAGAAGCTCAAAAGAACTTCTGGAAGCAAGTATCTGGAGAAGTAAAAATAGTAAAGAAAGAAGCACCTGCAGAAATGGCATCAGAGTTTAGAAGCGAAGATGCAGCTGGTGAAGAAGAATAAAGAGTAGTCCAAATTTATTGGACATGCCGACACTCGTGTTGGTTATTTAATGGAAAATCGAACCTGACAAGGCCTTAAAATCTTGTCGGGTTTCTATTTTTTTATTGTAAAATGCAATTGAAAAACGTAATATTATGGAAGCCTTACATCCTTCGTACCAAGAACACCTAGATAAGCTTAAAACCGCTATTCAAGAATCTGAATTACTTTCAGTATACCTTGATGAAGAGGGAGATGATGAATACAAGCAGCTCGTGGATACTTTTGAACCACACATTCATCAATTACATGAGTCGGTGACTTATCATAATCCACTTCAATTATTAAGCTTAGAAAAAGCCTTGCTTGACGATGGATTCGAGGGTATGTATATTCCTAGATTACTTGGCTATACTGTACTCAGAGGGTATGTTGGAGAAGATACCAAGTTTAGTAAGCCACAAGACCACTTTCAGGACATCATCCTCTATGCTTGTAGCTCACCCAACTTCGAACAAATTCAAAAAAGAATAGGACAGGCTATCCAAATAGGATTTGCCTTGAGTAGTGATATTTGGATTTCTAACTTGATTAATAAGGTTGATAATAAAAAGGTGAGATCGTACCTACAAGGTCAAAAACTGTATAGATTCCAAGATCAAAAGCAAAGACAAAGTGGCTTAGTCAAGTATAGAAAGCAGTTTCAATCATTGAGATTTATGACTGCTACCTTCCCAATGACTAAGCAGGAGCTAAATGGGGACTTCGAAGTTATGAGACATTTCCTTAAGCTCAGGTATGATCAAGGGTTTGACAATGCTAGTCTCCTTCCACATTTGAAGAGCTTTATCGGCAACAAAGAGTTTTACACTGAGCAAAACTTTATTGAGCTTCTGATTAGGATAGGATTATACTACCCGCTTGATGATGAAGGTAGCAAGATGATTACCGATGTTGTGGATAAGCTTAGAAAGGACTATCCGAATTTCGATGAGGTATATCACAGTATGATTAATCAGCATTGGAATGATGTCAAGCAAATCCCTCTTGATTGTGAGAAGAGATTGGCTGCGTTGATTTCTAGGAAGGCTGATGATAGGTTGACTAAGTATTATAATACTCTAGATGTGGTCTATGGTAAGGGGTATGTCCATGATCATGCTATAGCAGCAGTAGGAGAGTACTATTATACCAACGAAGGAAGGTCAAACGATAATAGTAATATAAGAGCAGCGGTATTCTCACAGGTTGCGACATTCTTGAGCAATTTGGACACAGATAGTTACACTGATTACTTTGAGATTCAAAAAACTATCTCACAGTACATTGATGCATTTAGTAATCAGCAATTTAACCTTGACGTCAAAAACCTTAGCTTAAAATACATCAAGAAACTATTGAAAGTCTATGTAGATAAGAGAGGAAGAGACTACCAGGATATCAAGAAATTTGTCAAAACAACCTTCTTGGATTTAGGCTTTATGACTGACAAGCAGTTAGTTGAACTCTTCAAAACGAAGAGAAAGAAAAAAGCAGAGTAAACCTTACTCAAATGTCAACAATATTTGGTGCTATAGGCAGCTATCTCAAAGGCTTAGGGTTAATACTCTTACCTAAGAATCTGAAGTACTTAGTACTTTCAGGTTTAGCTAGTATCCTATTTTATGCAATAGCATTTGGAGGTGCCTGGTATGGTGGTGATTACCTTACTGACTTGCTGACTGACAGGATTGCCAATGATAAGTGGAGAGGGATAGTTGACAGCATAGCCAATGTACTGTCTTTTCTAGGTTTGGGTTTAATCTTGCTGATCTTGTACAAGCATGTGGTCTTGGTTGTCACTTCCCCATTGATGGGTCCACTTTCAGAGAGTATTGAAGTTACTCAACTGAAGGGCACGCCACAACACCCAAATAAGTTTGGGGCAGGGTATAGTCTTTGGAGAGGGTTGAGAATAGCCTTGCGAAATATTATTAAGGAGTTAGGATTGACCTTGGTATTGTTTATCCTAGGTATGATTATTCCGCCTTTGGCTTTTCTGACAACTCCTTTGATAGTTGTGTTGCAGGCTTACTATGCGGGATTTGCTAATATGGACTACTTCCTTGAAAGGCACTTAAATTATAGTGAGTCAGTAAGTTACGTCAAGTCAAATAGATTAGCTGCTGTAGCGAATGGAGGTCTGTTCTTGGCCTTGCTATTCATACCTGTTTTGGGAGCATTCTTAGCACCGAGTCTAGGGGCAAGTGCTGCATCAATCCAGCTTACCAAGAAGTTTTACTGATTTTCTTAACTACAGTATTTCCATTTGCAAACCTAAGTTGAAGAAGGTAGATTCCAGCTGGAAAAGAGCTGATGTCTAATTGCTTATTTGAATCAAAGACATTTAGTACTTCACCACTCGAATTGAATACACGAACTTCATCTATCTTTAATTCTGTATCAATAGTTACTCTCCCTGAGGTTGGGTTTGGGGATATCTGAAATACCTGATCACCTAAGTTATAAGTTGAGGATGACATTGTAATCGTAATCAATGTATCCAAGATGCATCCATTGTTATCTTCAAAGATGAGAGTATAGTCACCAATAGTTAGGTCAGTGATGCTGCCAGTTACTGCTTCTTCTTGAGCATTGACAACGAGAGAATATGGACCACTTCCTCCACCTATGACATATGCAATACTGCCTAAGCTACTTAACGAGACATGGGTTGGCTCAATTTCTAGAGTCAATGGGCTAGGCTCTGTGAGAGTAATCGGATTGATTTGATAATCGCATCCATTGTCATCAATAACAGTCGCAGAGTACTCTCCTGCTGGAAGTTGTTGGAGTAAGGTGTCATTGCCAAGGTTGTCAGACCAGGCAATGGTAATAGGTTCTACCGCATTGTGAATATCTATATTAATCCAACCACTTGAGTCGAAAGCACACAGTACCTGCTGTATAGAGTCGATAGTATGAGTGATGGCCTCAGGCTGCGAGAGGTTGATTGTATTTGCCACGCTAGTACAACCGCTACTATCTGTAATAGTGACATCGTAGCTTCCAGATGGCAAGCCCTGCAAGGTATCTTGTAGTTCGTTGGTAATATGCTTTGTGCCAGAACTCCAATTGTAATCATAGGGAGCATCTCCTTCCTCTAAGATTGCAATAATGGCTGCAGTACTATCTCCATGGCATTGTACATTGTCGAGAATAGAGGTTTGAGCAGAGAGGACAATGCCTTCAGTCTCAAGGGCGATGTTTCTTAATACTTGCTTACAGCCAACCTCGTCTACAACCGTCACGGAGTAAGTGCTGGATTTGACATCTATAATATCTTCAGTAAAAGTTAGCGGTATGGTATTCCACTGGTAGGCTAGGCTACCATTACCTCCCACTGCTGAAATATCAATGAATCCATTTGAACTATTGATACATTTAGTAGGCCCTAGGGCTTCGACAGTGATTTGGATTTCATCAGGATTGGCGATGTCTATCAGGTCACTGACTATTGAGCAACCTCTGCTATCACTGATGGTGACTTGATACTGTCCACCCTGTAGTCTGAGTATATTATCAGTAAAGCCACCATTACTCCAATTGTAGGAATAGGGTTCAGTACCTCCTGATACACTGATGAATATGGCTCCGTTCTCATCATCAAAGCACAAGTTTTGGAAGATGTTGTCAATGCTATAGGTTAGTGTGTCAGGTTCTTCGATTGTGATGTCGGAGATTACTTCAAAGCAATTGGTTTGAGGGTCGGTAATGGTTACTGTATACTCACCTGCAAACAAACCAGCCCTCTCGCTACCAACAACCCCATCTTCCCATGTATAATTAAGTGGCAAGCCATTCACAGCGGCTAATGTAATCCTTCCATTGTTACCTCCAGCACAGTCCACATCTCTCTTGAATTGTACACTTGCTAAGACTGACGTATTGGGCTCTAATTGGATAGGGTCTAGCGTAGATCTACAACCATCGTTAGTCGTAATGGTAGCTTCATAGGTGCCACTTTCCAGAGCTGTAAGAGTTGTAGTGCTTTGTCCTGATGACCATTGGATAGTATACTCATCTTCAGGCAGACCTACAGCTATAGATATACTGCCATTAGGCACACCAAGGCAATCTGGATTATTCAAGGATAATACTGTGAATGGAACTTGGTAGATATTGAATATCGTGATGGGTTCTGTAGTAATAGCACAGCCAACTGCATCTCTAATGATAGCGGTATAAGTTCCATTGATCAAGTTAGAAATAGTAGTGCCTGAATCATCGTGATTCCAAATGACATCATAGGGCTGGGTACCACCTGTGATACTCAGTGTTATTGATCCATCATTAAAGTTTTCGCAAGTATTAGGAGAGATATTTGTGATGGTATAAGCCATATTGGATGCAGCTAGATCATCAGTAAGCCCATTGCAGTTTTCATCAATCCCATTACAAGGCTGTTCATCTGCACCAGGGTTTATTCCAGAATTGCTATCATCGCAGTCATTTGCTAAAGCTGCAAGGTTAATAGTAGGAAGATCCTCTAGACAGCCGTATACTGGGTTGTCAGTACTGCCATATCCATCCTTGTCATCGTCTAGGTAGTACGTCAACGATGGGTGGTAAGGGTCTAAGCCTTCTAATAAGGTAAGTTGGTCTATAGCTACTAAACCAAAATCGGCTGAACTGTTCGTGCCGCTGATGAGCAATTTGATGGTTTTACCTTTGAATTCTGATAGGTCTATGGTTGTATCATTCCATTTGTCACCATGGTGTTCTGTAATCGTGCCTAGAGAACTTACCTGTAGGGTACTGGTATTGATTACTTCAATCGTAATACTAGTACCATTGCCAATAAGGTAGTGATAGAAGTGAAAGTGACAGTTGTTTTCGTCGTCAAGAACATAGATACATGGAGACTCTAGCGTCCCTATTGCAGATGAATTACAAATATCTCTATCGTCTTGAAGCAAGATATACTCTCCGATGCCAAAGACTCCTTGATCTACTGAGGACGTCTCATTACTGAAGATGCTAGTCGAAGAGATCCAATCGACATCATCCTCTATAGTATTAGTCCATTGTATATCTAAGTCACAAGGATTAAGACAAAAAGGGCTACAAGCTGATAAGTTGTCAAATGTCTCAACTACACCTGATTTGGCACATAGTGTTTTGAAAGTATAGCTGCAGCTAAATGGAGAGATGTCCATTTCTGAGCATTCATTGGCTATATAGCATTCATATTCAGTGTCAGGTAAGAGTTCTTCGATCTGGAAATTATTTGCTTCAGAACATTCTATGTAGACTAGGGTCCCTTCGTTGATATTAAAGCCCAGAGGTCCATAATTGATCAGAATTCTGTTACATGCAAGGGTGTCTGCCCAGGTTAGAGTTGCGGTATTCTCACTAAGTTTGTCAATACTAATAATGTCAGGGACTTCACAACTGATTTCAGAAAAGACTAATTCACACTGTCTAATGATTCCAATATCACCTGCTGCTCTATCACAGACTTCAAGCGTCCATGTTCCATTCAGTTCGCCTGACAGGTCAGCTAATGGATCTACTGACTTAAAGCTTTCAATCAATGTTGTAGCTCCATTCATTAGCTTGTCACAAGCTAGATCATTGAATATTGTTGATTCATCACAGGTTGTATTATTTGGGTTGCCAAAGTTTTGCGTAAAAATACCTTGGTGTTGGACAAGTTTGATCCTTTGATCGGCAGGAGATACTAGACTGATATCCAAGTCAGCTGGCCAAGGATGTTCTATGATTAGTTTGACAGACTCTAAGTGCTGATTTGCAGTGATGTCAGTTGCTATAATGGTGAAATTGTCAATAGCGGGACAGGCGTTGTCTCGAATAGCGAGGTTCAGGTTACAGGCAGTTGTATTGTCTATACTTGTCTTGAATTGATATGGACCATTCCAATCACTCTCACCTTGACTACATACCGCTTTAATATAGAATTGGTAGTCCTGTCCAGGTAGAAGGTCAGTTAGGGTTACGGATTCTTGGCTGATATTGCCAATGATTGTTTGATCACCTAAACTGATGTCCTTCGGATTGTAGCGAATGATATAGGATTCGGGTGAGCTAGTGTTGACATTTATCCAAGTGGATACAGCCGTATTGAGCCCTTGAGCAGTGATACTGTTGACAATAGGTGGTGAACAATCTTGAGCTATGCAATATACGACCTGTAGCAACATCATTACTGCGACTAGAGGCTTGTTGTACATAGGGTTAAATTATTATTAGTTATCCGCCTTTGACGACGAAGTTTATCATTCGATTCGGCACTACGATAGTCTTCACTACATTACTCTCTGTCAACCATTTTTGCATTGGCTCTAGTTCCCTAGCTAATTGTTCAAGTGTAGCATTGTCTTGTCCAGGACTTGTGGTCAAGTCTGCTCTTTTCTTTCCATTGACACAAACTGGGTAGACTACACTATCAGTAACAAGGTATTGTTCATCAAATATCGGATATTGACTATGATGTATACTCCCATTGTAGCCTAATTGCTGCCAGAGGTGGTCAGAAAGAAATGGTGCAAATGGAGCTAAGAGTTGTAAGAGTGGTACAAGGACATCCTTGCTTACTGCTGAAGCTTTTTTCAATTCATTGACAGCAACCATGAAGGCACTAATACAGGTGTTAAAGGAAAAGCCTTCAATATCTTTTCGGACCTTCTTAATAGTCTTATGTAGAATGGCCATTTGTTCCTTAGTCGCAGGACTATCATTGATGACTAGAGCATTGTCCACATAAAATAGTGACCAAAACTTCTTAATAAACTTAGAGACTCCCTCGATGCCATTCATATCCCAAGGTTTAGATTGCTCTATTGGGCCGAGAAACATTTCATACATTCTAAAGCAATCAGCACCATATTGTGCAATAATCTCATCTGGGTTGATGACATTATACTTTGACTTTGACATCTTTCCCACCTCACTATGTGTGATTAATTGACTATCAGAAGCCTCAGACTTCGGAGTGAATGTCCCATTTTGGTATGTTCCTTTTGAGCATTCAAAGATGGCATTGTTATACTCAGGTCTCCAATCTAGGAATTTTTTGATTCCGTCTAAGTTGATATGTGAGTGTTGTGAGCCATAGTCAGTCACAAAGTCTATATGTATCGGAATCGCAGTATAATGTTCTACACCTTTAGCCTCAGCTAGCCCAGCGCAAAGGAATTTATTGACTCCGTTTTCTTTTTCTTTTTGTAAGTATATTGACTCTATGACCCCTTGAATCATCCCTTGATTAATCAACTTCTTAAAAGGCTCATTAGTCGGGACGTAACCAAGGTCAAATAAGACCTTGTGCCAAAATCTACTGTACATCAAGTGTCCAACGGCATGCTCTGTGCCACCTATGTAGAGGTCTACATCTTGCCAATAGTTGACAGCCTCGGTTGAAACAAACTCTGCATCATTCTCACTATCCATGTACCTTAAGAAGTACCAACTAGATCCTGCAAAACCAGGCATGGTATCTGTTTCTCGACTTCCGTGGTCTGTATGCAACCAACCCTCTATCCTCGCAAGAGGGGACTTGCCTTCTGCGGTAGGTTTGAAATCTTCAAGAGGAGGTAAGGTGACAGGAAGGTCTGATAAGGGTACTGTCTGTGGAATACCTTCATCAGTGTACACAATAGGGAAGGGTTCTCCCCAATACCGTTGCCTAGAATAGTTAGCATCTCTCAGCTTATAATTACGCTTAGTACTTCCTATGCCTTTGTCGTATATCTGTTTGATTGCAGCCTTGATGGCATCCTTGAT
This sequence comes from Saprospiraceae bacterium, assembly GCA_020631405.1. Classification (GTDB taxonomy): domain Bacteria; phylum Bacteroidota; class Bacteroidia; order Chitinophagales; family Saprospiraceae; genus JAHDHH01. The sequence continues at coordinate 52,421 of JAHDHH010000019.1, read as the reverse complement.
CTTCATCCCATTTAAGAAGTCAGAATTGATCATTGTACCAACCTTGTCGCCAATCTTTGCATCAGGATACTTGCTCTTGTCTAAGACTTCCACTATTGGAAGGTCAAAGTGGAGGGCAAATCTATTGTCTCGTTGATCTTCCGCAGGGACAGCCATGATGGCACCTGTACCATAGTCTTTTAAGACATACTCACTGATCCAAATAGGAATGGGCTCATCAGTAAATGGGTGTTGTGCATAGGCTCCTGTAAAGGCTCCAGAAACAGTCTTTTCATCAGCCATCCTATCGATGTCTGACTTAGCTCCTGCCATGGCTACATAGGCTTCTACATCTGCTTGCTGAGCCTCAGTTGTGAGTTTATCTACTAAGTCATGCTCTGGTGCAAGTACCAAGTAGGTAGCACCAAATATAGTATCTGGTCTAGTGGTAAATACTTCAATTTGGTCAGTACTCTCCGCTATGCTAAAAAATATCTGAGCACCCGAAGACTTACCTATCCAGTTACGCTGTATTGCCTTTAGTGATTCACTCCATTCCAAGCTCTTAAGATCTTCAAGGAGTCGTTCTGCGTAGGCGGTTACTCTTAGTGACCATTGTAGCATTGGACGCTTGATTACTGGGTAGCCTCCTCTTTCAGAGAGCCCGTCTTTGACTTCATCGTTTGCGAGGACAGTGCCTAGCTCTTCACACCAGTTTACGAAGGATTCCTTCCTATAGGCAAGTCTATAGTTCATGAGGATGTCAGACTGCTCTACAGCTGTCATGGCATTCCATTCATCATTTTCAAAAATCAACTCTTCGGCACCATAAGCTGTTACATTGTGTGAACCTTCTGTCTTGAATAGCTCGACGAGTTCGGCAATTGGTGTTGCTTTATGTGCTTTAGTACAATAGTAATGATCAAAAAGTTGGGTAAATATCCACTGCGTCCATTTATAATACTTCGGATCGCAAGTCTGTACCTCTCTATCCCAATCGTAGTCAAATCCGATATTATCTAACTGCTTTCGGTATTGTTTGATGTTAGTAGCTGTAGAATCAGCAGGGTGGACACCAGTCTGGATAGCATACTGTTCTGCTGGTAATCCAAACGCATCATAGCCCATAGGGTGGAGGACATTAAACCCGTTCTGTCGCTTGTATCTACTGTAGATATCTGAGGCTATATAACCAAGAGGGTGACCTACATGTAGTCCCGCACCTGATGGATAGGGAAACATATCTAACACATAATACTTAGGTTTACTGGTATCTAGCGTCGTCTTATATACGTCATTCGCCTTCCAAAATGCCTTTACTTGCTCCTCTGCTTCTTTATGATTATACTGCATGGTTGTTATTTGTATTCGAATGTTCTGACCTTGATAGATGTAGGACTGTTATTTCTCCAACCCCAAGCTTCGGTCCAAAGACCAATATCGTTTTTCTGAGTGATCGTGTATGTCTCAGTAAATCCTGCCTTCCCATCAGAGTTGGCCACTGTCATCGATGTCTCATTGCCATAGTCATCAAACCCGAATCTGTATGTTCTAACAATATTTGACGAGGCATCTTTGATGAGTTTTTGGACTCTATTGCCAGCTTCATCATGAGAAAATTCTTCTATCCTCAAGACCTCATTTGTATTACCATCAAGGCCAACATTTCTAACTTGCTTGCCTTCTTCATTTGTGAAGACGTAGTTGCTGAGTAGGTTTTCGTCTTTGTCAAAATATGCCGATCCACTTGGTAGTCCGTCATTTCTATAACTATACCTTTCTATGGCTTTGTAGTCGCCATTTTTTTCAAAGAATTTTCTCCACTCAGGTCTATCTTTACCTAAGTAAGAGGTCATTTCCTTATAGATCATGCTGCCTTTCTCAGCCTTGTCCTTGTCTCCTTTTATGCCATAGATTTCTATAGTTTCTACGTATGCCTTGCTTGACTTTTCACTTGTGCAAGCAGTGATAAAGAGTATTCCTAGACAGAGTGTAAGTAGCTTATGTATCATGTTCTTGTATTTGAGGGTGCAAAGATACACTAAGTCTGAGTTTTAGGGGTAGAGACTTGAGTCATAGTTTGGGTGTGAGGTCGGAGTAAGTTGGGCCGGACTGTTTAGTTTTTGACTAAGGTTAAGATGTGGAAGTACATCACTCATCTGAATGGGATGAGTCCTGGATTGTTATTTGGAGTATGCTGCAATGCCTAAGATTATTCAAGCATACTTGCTTTTGAATCCACTGTAGATGGTCTTACTTCAGAGTGATCTCCATTCTAATATTCCCTCTTTCATAAGGAGAGACAAAGTCTTTGACTTCTACAAACCCAAGTTTATTGTACAAGTGCATTGCCGCATCTAAGATGGTATTACTATCTAAGAACACAGTTGTTGCGCCAAGTGATTTGGCCTTTTCCAATATTCCTATGACAAGTGTTGAGCCAATGCCTTTTCCTTGGTAGTTTGGGTCCACTGCCATTTTGCTAAGTTCAAAACGAGAATTGTCTGTAGATCGATTCACCAGAGCACAGACGCCAACTGGCTTGTCATGATCTAAGGCAACAAGGACATATCCACCTTTGTCAATAATATATTCTTGAGGATGATCCAAGATAGCATAGTCTGCATCTTCCATGACAAAGTATTCGTCAATCCAAGCTTTATTGAGTCGTCTAAATGCCGTGGCGTACCTTGGTTGATAATCTACGAGTTGTATCGGCTGCATGCTGTATTACTTATTGATATTCGCTACTAACTTCATCAAAAAGGACATCTAACATTTCGTCAACAAGTTCATCTCTAAAATCACAATCTAAGCGCCTACCGAAGTCAATGTTGTTTGGCATTGCTCTTGGATCACCTTCATATTCGTAATATTCACAAGTTCTGATGGCTTCAGCTCTGAAGCTATTGTCTCTGAAATTACAGGCATTGCTATAGGTGTTAACGTCTACATCTGCTGTCCACTGTCCTCTCACCTCAGTGATGATAGCTATTACCATACCTTGAACTTCAACATACTTAGGTACCTGAGTTGTGTTTCCTTCATCATCGGTCTCAGTAGTATAACCATCTTGAATCGTTTTTGATACCTGTTGTTGTTGTCTGGAAATTCTTTCGTCAAAGTCCAAGTCTTCTAAGTCAATTTCTAGGAAGCAATCTACTTGCTCTCTGGGTTCGAAAATGAATTGTACAAAGCCATTCATCCCTTCTAACTCTTCGAAGACATCTTCTGCCTCCCAATCGTACTCTAGAGCAAACCATACATCTACATCAAAACCTACTTTAATAATGCCGCTTTCATAGGCATACACTTTCAATGCATTTAAGTCTGGATATACTCCATTATACTGTTCGACTTTGGTGAGAAGTTGATATGCAGATCTCGCAAATGCCTTGTCTTGACTAGCTTCATAATCTAACAAGTCCTGGTTCGCAAAACTCCAGTATTGATCAACTAAGATGAGCCTAGTTGCTTCTTGATTGTCAATGGATGTTTGTATTTCACTTGCATATGCCCTATCAAGGTGGGACTTGCCTTTGTTGTACCTGTTGATGGTTTTGTCATAGAGTTTGTATGCCGTTTCTAGGTCTTTCAGGTCAGTTGACTGTTCGAGCCTAGCAATTTCAATGAGGTCTTCATTATAGAGTTTGTTGAATGCTTCATTGAGCACCTGCTTGTCTTCACGAGTGGACTTCCCTCTGTTTAATTTAGAAAGTGCATTAGAAAAAGCCTGCTTGTACTTTCCCTTGTCTATAAGTTTTTTTGACGAACCGCAACCAAGGCTGAGTAGCGTTATCATCAAAATGAAGAAAAGTGTTCTCATCATTTCAGTAAATGGTTTATATCTTAACTAACATGTTTTTTACTACCGTCATAGAGTTCATACTTTTGATATTTGACTTCTATTGGCCCATTATATAGGTCAATTTTCTTGGAAGTCTTCAGACCTACGTACTTCAGTGCATCGAGATGTCCAGAAATAATCCAAGCTGTGCTGCCAATATATTTATGCTTGAGTGTCGTGCCTATATCTTGATAAAATCCAAGGATGTCATCAACTTCTATTTTGTCATCGTAGGGAGGATTCATGATCAATAATTGAGGAATTTCACTTTTTGACTTAAAGAAGTCCTTGCGATAAATCTCAAATTCTGTGGGATTGAACTCGTCGAATTCGGCTACATTTTCTTGGGATTTTCTTACTGCACTAAGTTGTCTGTCAGCACATCTAATCTTCCCACCAACTTCTTCATGGATGATCTTAGCATTTGCATCAGCAACTACAGTTTCCCAAATCTCAGGTTTGAAGTGAGACCACTGCTTGAAGCAGTAATGTTTTCTAAAATATCCAGCTGGGATATTTCGCTTGAGCATAAATGCTTCCATTCCTAAAGTCGCACTACCACACATCGGGTCCATGAGGTCTTGACTCCCATCATATTCGGCCATCTTTAGCATTCCAGCGGCTAGTACTTCACTCAGTGGAGCAGCGATCTGATGTAATCTATAGTTCCGCTTGTGTAATGAGGCTCCACTACTATCTAAGGAGATGGTACAGTTATGTTGACTGATATAGACATTGATTTTAATGTCTGGTTCTAGTCTATTGACATTTGGCCTTTTGTGAAATTTCTTCCTGTATCTGTCAACTATTGCATCCTTGGTTTTCAGTGCTACGTATTGCGAATGGGTGAATGTAGTTGAAGAAACCACAGAATCCACTGAAAATGTTTGGTTGACATTGAAGTAGTCTTCCCAAGGAATCTTATAGACAAGGTTGTAAAGTGCCTCTTCGTCTAGCACCTCTGCAGACTTCATATTGACCATCACTCTGATAGCAGTCCGCAAGAGGTAGTTGCACTTATAGAGCATTTCATTATTTCCTTGAAATATAATTCCACGCTTGACGACCTGCATCTCTTGAACACCAAGATCTTCTAGTTCTTTAGCTAGAAGTCCTTCCATGCCAGCGTATGTTTTGACTATTATTTGCATTTATTCGGTTTAGGTCTGGATTACTCCAGGATTAAATTTTGGGATTGGTGCCTTGGCTGCCATAGCGAGGGCTTCACTCAATATAGTTCTTGTCTCTCTAGGGTCTATGATGTCATCAACCCATAGTCTTGCGGCGGCATAGTAGGGTGTGGTTTGACTATCATAGCGTTCTTCTATGTTCTTTACTAAGATGTCTTCGTCTGCTTTACTAAGTACTTCGCCTTTTTTCTTTGCGGAGCTCACCTGAATCTGTGCTAGTACTTTAGCTGCTTGAGCTCCTCCCATCACAGCTATTTTGGCACTTGGCCAAGCAAAGATTAGTCGAGGGTCATACGCCTTGCCACAGAATGCATAATTGCCTGCTCCATAAGAATTACCTATTACGATAGAAAATTTAGGAACAGTACTATTCGCAACAGCATTGACCATTTTAGCTCCATCTTTGATGATGCCTCCATGTTCAGATCGAGTGCCTACCATAAAGCCGGTGACATCATGCAGGAAGAGGAGGGGTACTTTCTTTTGATTGCAATTGAGGATAAACCTAGTAGCCTTGTCTGCTGAATCTGAGTAAATTACTCCTCCAACTTGCATCTCACGTTTGCTTGTTTTGACAATCTCTCTATTATTCACCACTATACCAATTGGCCAACCATCAATTCTGGCGTAGGCGCAATGGATAGTTTGACCATATTCTTCCTTATAGTAGACTAAGCTATCAGCATCGACAATACAATCTAGTATTTCTCTAGTGTCGTATGGTTTCTTCCTTGATTCTGGGATGTATCCTAGAATTTCCTTTGTTGGTATTTTGGGCTTGATACTTTGCTTCCGTTCGTATTGGTGAGGGTCAGTGATTGAGAGTTTATCCATGATGTCTCTAATCTTGTCCAAGCAAGATTTGTCATCTTCCATCATGTAGTCTGTCACCCCTGAGATCTGGCTATGCGTTGCCGCACCTCCTAGGGTTTCTTGGTCTACAGTTTCTCCAATAGCTGCTTTGACCAAGTAAGGCCCAGCTAGAAAAATACTACCGGTACCTTTCACAATGAGAGCTTCGTCAGACATGATTGGTAAATAGGCGCCACCTGCCACACAACTTCCCATCACAGCTGCAATTTGCGAAATGCCCATGCTTGACATGACAGCATTGTTTCTAAATATACGACCAAAGTGTTCCTTATCAGGGAATATTTCATCTTGCATTGGGAGGTAGACTCCAGCACTATCCACTAAGTAGATGATTGGCAATCTATTTTCCATCGCAATTTCTTGGGCTCTCAGGTTTTTCTTTCCAGTAATTGGAAACCAAGCGCCAGCCTTGACTGTAGCATCATTGGCTACAACGATACATTGCTTCCCACTAACGTAACCAATCATAACTACTACACCACCTGATGGGCAACCGCCATGCTCTGTATACATTTCATGACCTGCCAAGCTACCAATCTCCACACTTGGAGTATCTGGATCGAGGAGGTATGCAATACGTTCTCTTGCGGTAAGCTTTCCCTTATCGTGTTGCTTATCTATCCGCTTTTGCCCACCACCAAGAGCTGTTTTGTCTTTAATGCGGTTTAATTTGGCAATAGCTAATTCTGCTTCGTCCTTATTTTTCTGAAACTCTAAATTCATAGAAGTCATAGTCAATGTTGAATAGTTAGCAAGGTAATTATTTTTTTGGGTTCAGGTCAAATAAGCTAACTTGGATATCTAATACAAGAAGATATCTTGTTTTTTTTGAAAGTATTGTAGCGTTTCCTCACCTAGCTACATTATACTGATAGAAATCGTAAACATGAATAGAAATAGAATCCCCATAATAGTAACCAAGTTTAGTAAGGTGATGTTGATCTTACTTACAGTGCATTGCACAGGTTGTTATGAAAATATAGATAATACGGAGGAAGGAGAAATCGAAGTAGAGTTGCCTCAGATTGTTACAGATGCTAACTTAAGCGGTAGGCTAGAAGCACCTGATGGTACTTTGCTAGATGTAGAGTTTACTCTTGAAATTGGAGCAGATACCTACACAGGTGCCCATGGTGAATTCTATGTCACCCTAGAAAAAGTCAATAAAATCAATCAATTAATAACGCTGCACACGAGTGAAGGTCTAGTGAGCTTGGCAAATATCCCTTTGATCCCTAATGAGTTGCATACATTGACATTCAACCCTCTAGAATCTGTAGCGTCTTTGACTACAGGGTCAAGTAGTCAAACGTTGAGCCACGAACAAGTCAGGCTAACATTTGATGGGAGTAAGGCTCTTGATGAAGAGATCAACACTGTCACGCTTTACAGACTTACTGACCATCTTGGCTATTCTGGAGTGGTGAATAATGCCAATAGAGTAGTGCTGAACCACTTATCTACTTACTTGGTCGAAGGAGATAATATGCAAGGGCAAGTTTCTGCTCAATTAGAAATAAGTGATATTGCCACTGGAAGAAACATTGGTCTTTTTAGGTTGGACGAGGCTATAGGTAATTGGACCTTTGTTACAGATCTAGAAACAGCAAATACAAGCTTAGACATCCCATTACTTGGGTTGTTTTCGATAGCTGAGTATGCGCCTTGCGTCATTTTTGAAGGAGATATCCTGAGTAATGATTTATCTCTAGTCTATCAAAAAATCGAAATAGCAAACCCTTCATTTGCTACATCGTATACTCACTATACAACTTACGGAGGCAAATATTTAGCGTTTTTGGAGCAGGGTGGACAGTCCGAAATGATATTGAATGGATGTGAGTCTGTATCAACCGAGACACTTTCCATTATGGCTGAAGACGCTAAAGACAGGACTATTACCTTCGAAGATGATAGTTATAAATCTACATTAGTCAAGCCCTTGGTATTTGATTGTGCAGGTAATCTTGATAGTCAACAATATGCAACGCTATGTAAGGGAGACAGTAAAGTAGCCATGCAAAATGAAGAAAAGAATACTATCACTATCTGCCCAGGAGATCAACTCAGTATTGAGACCTTGTTAGACGATGGTAAGGTGTTCAGTCTACCTTGGGATGCAAGTATTCAAGATTCGATCATTTATATGCCGACATGCAATGGCTTTGATGATGGATATGCTTATCTTAATATCAAAGGGGAGTACGAGGTGTATCCAGCATTTTCATTAGAGCAAATTGATGGCAACACGGTATTAACTGCAGATGACGGTAGTCTACAATTGATACTCAGAGACCAAGGCAAGAAAATCTACGACGTAGAAGAGGTAGGGATAATTCTGGAAGATCACAATTTTGGTGCAGCGGGATTTGCAGTGGACTGTGGTACTTCACCTCTAGGATGCGGTATAGATTATTGCCAAGTTACTCATGCAGGTGAAGGTTGGTTTAGAGTGAGTTTTGGAGGTAGAGTATGGATGCAGACACTCTCTACATCTGTAGCAGGCAACTATCCAATATCAGGAAATATAGTAATCAAAGAGTAGGGTAAATCTTTAAAAAGTGAAAGAAAACCAAATCATACAAGGCTGTAAACACAAAGAACGAGATGCACAAATGCATTTTGTGAATGTGTATTCAGGCTTCTTATTTGGGATTTGTAAGCGATACACTTCAGATCATCACAAAGCTCAAGATTACTTGCAAGAAGTACTAGTGCATGTACTGAATAATATTCAAAAGTATGAGGACAATGTCAACTTCAAAGGTTGGTTGAATACAGTTGCAGTCAGAAGATGTCTTACGGAAATCAGAAAGGAGAAAAAGACAAAGTTTGACCTGCTAGAAAGAGATCACGATGCTATCGAGCATGAGAATGTACACTATCAACTAGAGCAAGAAGAAGTACTTAAGTTTATGGAGACACTACCAGACAACTATAGAATAGTGATTAACATGTACTTAGTAGAAGGTTACTCGCATAAAGAAATAGGAAAGAAGCTTGGTATTAGCGAAAGCTCATCGCGAACATTTTTGACAAGGGCAAGAAGGATGATACAACAGGCATTTAGTGACAAAGAAGTATCATTATTCAGAGCTTCATAACAAATACAGAAAACACATTAAGTCATGGAACTTAACAAGAAAGAAAAATATATCAAGCAGGTCATCGAGAATCAAGAATTTAATCTTGATACTCATGCACTCTGGGAGGCTATAGAAGATAGAGTACCTGTCCAAGAGAAGCCAAGTAGAAGAGGGTTTTTCTGGATATTTTTGCCATTCTTACTTGGAGCCTTGATTGTTACTGGTATTTGGATATTTACAGCACAGAGTACCCTTGAGATATTAAACAGGAATATTGATGAAAAAGACAAGCATATTACAACTACAGAAAATGCTGTTGATGTAAACACTCAACTTCAACAAAGTGAAGAAGGTAAAATAGGAAAGAGTACAAACGAGGACGAAAAAGTAGAAGCACAAACGATCATGGCTTCAGAGCCAAGCCCATCAGTCGTAAGTGAAGAAGTTTCTCCATCCATTGCGACAGAAATAACCAATGCTACATCCACAATACAATCATTAGTTAGAAATAGTAAAAAGTTAACACCTAGCACTTTCGAAAATCCATTACTAGAGCTTAATACTCAAGTGCAAGTGGGCAAGACACAGCTATCGCCAGTCTTGCCGAATAGTACGCCTGTCCTTGCGTACTCAAAGAAGACAATGAGTATGATGCCTACATTAAGTCAGAAAGCCTTAAGCTTTCCAATTGACCAAAGGTTAGTAAATATCTCGGGTGACATTTGGACTAAAGATTTTGACTTGTTAGATGATGAAGTGAGAGGGTGGAGTCTTGCTTGTTATGCAGGAGCCAGTTTCACTTATTCAAGTTATGAAGGTGGAAGTGATGAATTGAAAGAGCAATTCTTAAAAGAAACAAACTTGCCTGGCTATGCTTTGTCACTTGGACTAGAGAAAGGCTTAAGGCGAGGTTACTATATTAGATCTAGTGCTGGCATGAGTAGTCAGTATACAAGATACCAAAACCATGAAGAGGTGATAAATACTGGTGAAGTAGGTGGGATCTCAGAAATCTATGATCTAGGAGAGCAAGGTGAAGAATTGACTACTGCTAATGTACTGACGCAAAATAGTATAGACTTTGATGTAAAGTGGCACAGAGTACATAGACAATATGATCTAGCACTCTTTCTCGGGAAGTATCTCAAGGTCTCAGAGCAACTAGGACTAAATGTCGAGCTAGGAGCAAACGCTAACTTAGTTCAACAGCATAGCGGCTACTATTTGGCTGATCAAACTAAACCTTATATACTCTTTAATCAAGGAGAAGACCATCCTTATAATAGTAAATTCAGAATAAATCCTGTGGTTGGTCTGGGTCTTGATTGGGCTTGCTCTGACCAAATGACTATCGGACTCTACGGCAGTGGTAACCTAATACCAATCTCACTTATACAGGCGACTTCCAATTATCAAATAAAAAACTTCCAGCTAAATACTCAACTTGTGGTGAAGCGAAACATTAGCTGGAAGAAATGATTTTTTTAACAAATTCAACTTTAAAATTATGAAAAAATATGTTTACACTTTCATTTCAACCCTGATTTGTCTTCAAATAGGTTTTAGTCAACAGCTCTGTTCATCGACGCTGTTTGTTTCACTTGACTTTGTTGGAGAGGCTACCATTAGCGCTGATATATTACTTGAAGGTAATATGGCAGATTACTCTGACTTGGATTGGACTGACACAGTCTATACTTGTGATGATATTGGGACGAACCCATATACGATTTCGGGTAACTATCAAGGAGCACCATTTACCTGTACTGGTGAGATTATTATTGAGGATAAGCTGCCTCCCATTGTTGTCTGTGAGGCGTCAGCAGTAGTCAACATCTCTGCTAATACAAGCTCAGTAAGTCTTGATGTTAATGCTTTTGACAATGGCACTTTTGACAATTGTGGCCTTGACAGTCTCGCGATCGATCCAGCAATGCTATTCTCCAGCCAAATAGGGACAATAGTCCAAGTGACACTCACCGCTTATGATAGCTTTGGCAATTCTAATTCATGCATTACGGAGGTCACAGTTTCTGGAACGCCTACATTGTCATGCATCGCTAATCTTTCTGTTGTGATTGTTGATGGGAATCCAGTAACTCTATATCCAAGTGATGTTTTGGTGAATGCGAATCCAGTGTTCAATAGTTTAGCATTGGTGATATCCCAAAGCGATGGTTCTATAGTTCAGGACAATACATTGACCATCAGTGAGATAGGAGATGTGCTGACTTATCAGGTAACAGATGTGAATACAGGGAATTCATGTTGGGGGACACTTACGGTATCTGGAGTCATTCCTGGGGAAGGCAATGCTGTATTAGCTTGTAATAGCGAAGTCAACTTGTATGTTCCACCAGGACTTACAGTAAATGTCTCACCAGATATGATATTAGAAGGTGGACCTTATGATTACTCAACCTTGATTGTAGAAGTTGCAGATCAAAACTTTAGCCCGATTCCGACTTCTCCAATTGTAGACTATACCTATGCTGGTCAGACATTATTGACTACAGTAACAGATACTGTTACAAATAATAGTTGTTGGGGTACACTTCAAGTAGAATTATCTGACACTTTTTTTATTTGTGATACTGAATCGAGGTGTACGGTAATTGGAGATTGCAGCACAGGACATTCGGCTGCTGATCATGTAGAGTGGCCATGCGATTTGGATTTGTTTTCTGAGGAGGATATTGAATCTGCAAATTTGAGTGTATTAATCCAACCAAGTACTTTAGTGGATAACTTTGGAGTGGATACATTAGACATCCAGCCTAATGTTATCAATTATGATAATGATTTGATTGCTTGCACTTATGTAGACCAAGTATTTGTGTTGATTGACCATTATAAGATCATCAGAACCTGGACTATTCTTGATTGGATCGCAGGCAACTTTTATACTTATAATCAAATCATAAGAGTCAACTTTCAACCTGGACCTATCGAATGTACTGAGAATGTAGTAGTAGCACTTTCGGGTTTTACTGGTACAGCTACTCTATATCCAGAGATATTTGTCAATGTCAATCCTTTCTTAGTAGATAGTCTTGAGTTCTATCCAAGCGTGGTTACTTGTGAAGATGTTGGAGAGGTTGATTACTTGGTATCTGGGATATACAATGGTACAGAATTTCTGTGTGAAGGGACGTTTGCTGTAGAAGACAAGCTTGCACCTATACCTTACTGTAATAATTTGACTAATGTAGTATTTTCGGAAGGTCAAACTACATTGGACATTACTCCAGACATGATTGATGCTGGGTCATTTGATACTTGCTCAGAAGTGACACTTAGTGTCGAGCCTAATCAAGTAACCGCGGACCAGATAGGGACCTTGGTCGACGTAACACTGACAGTTACTGACGCTGATGGCAATACCAACTATTGCGTGGCTAAAGTAGCCATACAAGGAGAGGGATTGAATGCCTTATATTGTGTGAATGTTGCCACAATATTACCTGCACCAGGACTACCAGTTCAACTATATGCCGAGGACTTTCTTGTGATTCCTTATGCTGGAACTTTGGAATTAGTAATCTACGATCAGTTTGATAATATTATTCCAAATAATCTGGTTTCTACAGCTTACGCTGACCAAGACCTGACTTACTTGTTAACTGATATAGCAACGGGAGATACTTGTTTGGGTATCATACAAGTAGCCTCAGATGATGCCACAACTGGGCTTGCATGTTGCACAGGCTTGGCATTCTACCTTACTGAAGGAAGTAGCATTCAAGTTGATATTTCTGATTTAGTTTCTCCTGGATCCCTTGCCCTGAATCTTGCCTTAGAAATGTTTGATGAAGATGGAGACGCTATACCGAATAATATCTTAACCAATGAGCATATAGGTCAGGTAATTTCATTTACTGTACTAGATATTCACACGGGTAATACTTGTTGGGCTACATTCACAGTGGAGGGTAGTGGGACTGCATTTTTTATTTGTGATACAGAGCCCAGATGTACGCCATACAATGATTGTGAGAATGGACATTCTGAAAATGATAATATAGAGTGGCCATGCGATATTGAAATATACATTAGCGAAGAAAGTTTTGTAAATGGAGTATCTAGCATTGCATTGCCTGCTAACTTAGAATTGTCTTATGGTGTTGATGTGATGGATTCTTATCCTACCATTGTCAATTATTCTGGAGATAGCGTTAGTTTGACTTTTGAGGATACTGTGATTGATGGATCAGAAATAGTCAAGGTCCTTAGGACATGGATTGTACTTGATTGGATTTCTGGTAATACTTATGAGTTCGTACAATTGATTAAGCTAGTCAGAGAGACAATAGCCGAGACAGAAGGGGAGATTTCAGATAATGCAGTCATTCAAGCTTATCCAAATCCAGTGGTCGATTGGCTTTCAATCAAGCATATACATGATGGATTGACTGATGATGCCCAAGTAATCATCTCAAATGTGATGGGACGACAAGTTCTTAAAGAAGAATTTAAAGGGACGCATGATGTTAGTCATTTAGAAACAGGGACATACCATATCACAATTATTGATAACAGTATGACAGTAACGAAGACATTTATAAAACTCTAACATAGAGTAGTATCTATGGAATACGTTAGGAAAGTCGCAGTTGTTGCGATTTTCCTATTTATATATAATACAACAGAATATGAGAAGAATCTTGATAGTATTGGTGTTTGGAATCTTAGGTTGCAATAGTTCAGCCTTTGGACAGTGCATCGACACCCTGAGAGTTTCGCTTAGTGAAAATTCAGCGGCTACAATTTATTCAGAGTTTATTTTACAGGGCAATATTGCTGATTATTCAGACTTAACATGGAATCAATTGACATTCAATTGTAGTGATCTTGGCGAGAATTTGTACAATATTTCAGGGTATAACCAAGGTATCCCATTTAACTGTTCAGGAGTCATAGTTATTGAGGATAAGCTGCCTCCAGTAGTGGTGGTCAAAAGTGGTGTTACATTAGCCTTGTCAAATGGAGCTACTTCAGCCCTAATTCCTGTGTCCCTCATTGATAGTGGATCTTATGACAATTGCAGTATTGATACATTCTACATGGTGCCAGATATTGTATTCTCAAGTCAATCAGGGACATCTCTTACTATCGAATGTTATGTAGTTGACGAGTCAGGAAATACAAATTCTGCTATCACGACGCTTAACGTAGAATCAAGTAGCCAAGCATTGGCATGTGATGCTAATCTCAACATTGCGGTATCAAAAGAGAATCCTGTTCAGCTGCTACCAGAAAACATCTTGGAAAGTACTCCTCCACCATTAGTCCTATTGACATTGACTGATAGTCAGGGCAATCCTGTTCAAGATAATCTAGTCACAGTTGATTACATAGGTCAGACTCTCACAGCTACAGTCAATGATATTGCTACTGAAGATAGCTGTTGGGGTAGTGTATCTGTTGAAGGCTTAGGATTCGTGGTGTGTGATAGTGAGTCAAGATGTAGCGATGTAGGTACTTGTGACTCAGGCCATACATTGTTTGATAACATAGAGTGGCCATGCGACTTGGTCTTAGAAAGTGACTTCAATGGCACAACAGCTGACCTTTATGATTTGCTTACTCCTAGTATGTTAGAGTCCTCATTTGGTGTAGATGCACAGAACACAAATCCAGAAATTATAGATTTTAGTCAAGGACTTATAGGGGTGAACTATCAAGACAATGTATTCAATATTGAAGATGGTGAAATTAAAATTTTAAGAGAATGGGTTGTGATAGATTGGGTGACTGCTTGTAGTTATAACTATACACAAGTTTTGACGATAGAGTACCTTGGGTTTGAAGAAATTGCATTCACGTGGCCAGACGATATCACAGTTTCAGATGTTAGGATACATCCTGAAGAATTAAAAAGGATAAGTAGTCTATCACCTGCCTTAGCGGAGCCTTCCGCCTCATTGCCGGTATCCTTTGAGTTTGAAGATCAGTTACTTATTCAAAACAATACACAATTTATTGTTGCTAGAAACTGGCAAGCAAAATCAATAAATCAAGGGTCACTCTTAGCATCGTCGGTTCAAAATATTACTGTGCTGTTCAGTGACTTAGAGAGTCAAGTCAGTGTGCAAGATGTGGTGCTAGGCCCAATCGAAGGCGCTACAGTCAATACTGTATTAACAGATGCAGCGGGACTAGCTACTACCAATGTGTTCCCAGCGGAGTATACTCTGGTTTCAGAGAATGATCCCCGTAACCTTAATGATATTATGGAGTTGAGAGAGCATATCCTAGGAATGAAAACCATGAACCCCTATCAGCAGATAGCTGGAGACGTCAATGGGGGAGGCCTAACAACGCTTGACTTACTTGCAATCCAACGCCATATCAGTCAGATTGACTTGCTTTCAGAAGAGTATCAATTTTTAGACAAACTCGTAGATCTCAATTTGCCCACATATCAAGAGAGTAAGATTGGATACCTTGAAGGAAATGTAGTTGTAGATCAAGTCTGCCCAGCTCAAGCTCAAGTAGCAGAAGGCGAGTACTTACTTACTTTACCAGAAGTAGAAGCATCTGAAGGTAGTAGTGGCAGCTTTTTCATTTATGCTAATGGGCATAAGGACATTGAATCTCTGACTTTTGCACTCAAGTATGATCCAAGTGTATTGTCTATTGATGCTAGTCAAATAGTGTCAGAAGGATTGCCAGAATTCTTGGTTGCCCAGCCGTTCATTGGTAATATTTCATTTCTTTGGGCTTTTGATCCAGTGACATTGAGCCCATGTACTCCACTGTTCGAGGTGTTTTATACCGTAATTGGATCCACAGGACAGAGTACAGCATTATTCATTGATGATTTTGACAATACGCTTGTAACTGTCACGGCAGGTGGAATGGATGTTAATGTATTAAAGCAACAAGGTTCACTTACTATAACGGATAATCCAAAGACAAGTCGACCGCAAGCGTTCCCGATGCCTATCCAAGATCAATTGATCAATGCTGGACAAACTTATTCATTTGACTTATCTATCCCAGAGTATGATTATGCCGCAAAAGCGATACAAGTCCAATTTGACCTAGATCTTGCGCTAATCGAAGAGGACATTGAAACTGAACTCTTCTTTGGTGATGATAGCTTTGCCGAGGGTATAGTCAATGCACAAGGCTTTTACACTCTACTCATGTATAATGGTAACAGTGAAGTATTATTTGAAGAAGAAGATCTTGGAGAGAGCCCGATTGCAACCCTCTCATTTACAGCTAAGGAAAACACCTTGTTGAGTAACATCATTTCTGCAGCTGGAAGTTCTTTTGCTACTACTCCAGATGATGAAGTTTACTTACTAGACTTAACGGTGACAGGACAGATATCTACGAACACGATTGATCAGAACAAAACATTTGCTCTAGACTTGTATCCTAATCCTGTACAAGACTACTTATCTATACAATTGACTAATGCTGCAGGAACAACTCCTCGAATTTATATCTTAGATGGTCAAGGAAGAATGGTATATCAACAAGATGGACTAGCAGCTGTTGATGTTAGTACTTATACTGTGGGAACATACCAATGTGTTGTCCAGATTGATGAATATCTGGAGGTTCAATTATTCTCAAAGGTCAAATAGCTATGTGGAAAGAATTGGTTGTTTTAATAGCCAAACAAGAAGGTACTTGACAAATACAATCGCATCAGTTTAATAAAGTGAGGACAAGAGTTTATGTCAAGTTGTTTTGTACATTTGCAACGAAGCAATGTTGAAAAAAATGGCAAATAAGCTAAAGACTGCGATTGAGTACACGAAAAATATTCTGACTACTGGAGCAATATCTGAGACAAGTCCAAAGACAGAAGAGGAGATTTCCAGTATGGTCGGAAAAGACTCCCAAGTGGTGGTCGAGCTTGGCATGGGTCATGGAAATATCACTAAGGCTATACTTGCTAGGCTTCCAAAGACTGGTAAATTATACGCATTTGAAGTCAATCCCAAATTCTGTACTGTAGTTAAGGAAACAATACAAGACCTAAGATTGCATGTCATTAATGATAGTGCAGAAAATATTGCTCAACATGTCTCAGAGGAAGTAGATAATATCGTCAGTTCGTTGCCTTTGACTATCATTAGTAAGGAGGTGCAGCACAACATTCTAAGTGCTGGCAAGCAACAACTTAAGTCCACAGGAACCTACAGCCAGATTTTATACAACAAAAACAAAAGCAAGAAATTTGCTGAGTACTACTCATCTATTGATATCAAAAGGATAGTAGCATTTCCACTCCAATTTGTCTATCACTGTCAGAATACAGATAAAGGGTCTCATTAAGCAATCAGGTCTAGACAGGTAGCAATCAACTTATCTATAGTAGCTTGTGGGTTTGAAGAAAATTCGCCAGTGATTCTGTTTGCTAGTAGGGCATTGCAAGAAATAGCCTTGTGACCTAGTAGTTTAGCAAGTAAGTAGATGCCAGCGGTCTCCATCTCTAAGTTTGTGATTTGCAACCCATTGAACGATAGAGAATTTAATATGGATAAGTCGGGTAGGGTAGTCTTAAGCCTCAGCGACCTACCTTG
>JAHDHH010000019.1:0-34800 GCA_020631405.1 Saprospiraceae bacterium | reverse complement strand
GGAATATGAGGTTGGAGGGTTCCTGATGTGCCTATCCTGATAAATGTGAGTTGAGTATGAGTCTCTTTGACAGTCCTAGTCTCAAAATCAATATTCACTAGGGCATCTAGTTCATTGAATACAATGTCAATATTGTCTGTTCCAATTCCAGTAGAAATAACGCTTAGTCTCTTGCCTCTCAAATATCCTGTCACAGTCTTGAATTCTCTATTCTGAATACTATGCTCAATCGAATCAAAATGTGCTGTTACACTATCAACCCTATCGACATCTCCAACGGTAATGACTGTGGTAGCTAGTTGATTTGGTGTTAGTCTTAAGTGGTAAATACTCCCATCAGGGTTGAGTATGAGTTCGGATGCTTTGATCATTATAAGTGCTGTAAATTGTTTGGTACTATTTGTGTATAGAAGTAAATAGAGATACTTGCGTAACTTAAGTAAAATAAGTTAATTATCGGAACATACCGTTTCATTTAGTGATTACCTCATGAATAATGAGTAAACTTGTATTCTCAAATTAGAAAAGTAAATTAGGATCTGAGTTTGTTTCAATTGGAAATATATCAATGGGTAGTACCTCTCGTAGCGTTGCTGTATGCTTTACGGGTAGTTAAGCAATATAGAGCCAATAAGCGGTTGTTTACATCTACATTTTTTTGGATAGTATTTTGGATTGCTGTAACCATCCTAGCCTTAGTTCCTCACGAAATATCAATTAGAATTGCAAAGGTTCTTGGAATCAAAGACAATGTCAATGCTGTCATATTCGTGGCGTTAGGTTTTATGTTCTCTATTATATTTTATCTATCGGCAACTGTGGAAAAGCTAGAAAAGCAAATAACGGACCTAATCAGGAAGATTGCGATTGAGAGTAACAATATGGATATAGAAGAGACTTTGAAGAAAATAAAGAAAGAAGTAGAGCAAGAAGAGAATTAATCTGATAAAGGATAATCCAATCCATGAAGCTCCTGTTTGTCCTAGAAAATTTTTATCCCAAGATTGGAGGTGTCGAGACCTTGTTTTATCGATTGACTAGCCATCTAGCCATGCAAGGACATGAAGTGATCGTAGTGACCAGTGGCTTACCTGATAACAATAGAAGAGATGAGTCTTTGATAGACGGGTTGAGAGTAATCAGGCTCAAGAGTCCAAACCGTTACTACTTTACGTTTTTTGGACTACCAACTATGCTCAAGTATGCAAGAGATGCAGACCTCATCCACACAACATCATACAATGCAGGACTACCAGCTTCTATCGTTGGTCTCTTGCTAGGCAAGAAAGTGATCATTACATTTCATGAATATTGGGGTAAGATGTGGTTTGACCTTCCTTACTTTTCTAAACTGAGCTTAGCCTTGCACTTTACTTTTGAAAAGATATTGGTTTGGCTACCTTTTCATAAATACGTAGCAGTAAGCGATTACACTGCCAGATGTCTTCAGGAGAATGGCGTTAAGCCAACATCCATAATGCGGATATACAATGGGTTAGACTATGAAGAATTTACCCTATCTAATCAGGGTGAACGCCAACGTAGATTCTTATTTTATGGTCGATTGGGTGTATCGAAAGGGGTTGACATACTGCTTAAGTCAATCAGTCTGATTAAAGACAAAAAGGACTTTGAATTTCACTTCATCCTGTCAGAGACGGCAACTCCATTTATGCAGACTATTGAGCAAATCATTGCAGATGAGGGAATTTCATCTCTAGTAAAATTTATTCCTACACTACCTTTTGAAGACTTGAAAAGCTATATTCAGGCTAGTTATGCTGTGATTATCCCTTCTTACAGTGAAGGCTTTTGTTTTGCTGCCGCGGAGACTATGGCCTTGGGAGTGCCAATTGTAAGTTCAGGTAGAGGAGCCCTCAAAGAAGTAGTGTCTGGACAGTATGTAGAATTTGAAGAATACACTCCTGTCGCTTGTGCAGCAGCTATCCAGCAAGCAATCAACAATACGTGGACGAGTAGCCCAAGGTTGGTATTTGAGCTAGACTCAACTGTGTCGCAGTATCAAGCACTGTATCGAAAAACCTTAAATTTAGATGAGGTATGAAGATAGTTTTCTTAGCAGATTCGATAGTGTTGCAGAGTGCTGGGATAAAGCACTATAACAAGCAATTGCTCGATGCAATTGCGTCTTATCCTAGATTAACACAGCTCACGCTAGTTGTGCCTGAGAAGACCTCTGAGCTAGATTGCTATGACCAGGTTGTCTGCCCAATTAGACAAGGTGTACCTATGCATCAGCAGGTTAGGGCTTTCTCTGCGATTCCTAGAATTGTAAGGCAATTAAATTATGATGTGGTCATAGAGCCAGCTCACTTTGGTCCTTTTTTCATTAATCAGAAGGCTAAAAGAGTGACTGTTATTCATGACCTGACACCCTTGGATTATCCAGAGTTACACCCAAGACAAAGTGCTATAGTCCAAAGATTATTTCTTCCAAGTATTATCAGAAAGGCTGATACAGTGATTACCAATTCTGTATCAACACAAGCCGATATCAAAAGACGGTTTAAGAAAGAGAGTCTTCCAATATATCCAAGAATACCAACAGGACAGATAGATGCTTTTCCTAGTACCTCCGCTCCATTTATATTGTCTGTCGGTACACTTGAGCCAAGGAAGAATTATGCAACCTTGCTTAAGTCGTTTGAGCTTGTAGCAGCAGATCATCCTACCTTACAATTAGTCATTATAGGTGGCGAGGGATGGAAGAATCAAGCGTTTGAACAGTTACTAGCTACCTCCTCAGTTAGGCATCGAGTGAAGCTTACTGGATATGTGACATTAGAGGAGAAGGTAAGGTTAATGAAGCAAGCGTCAGTCTATGTCTCACCTTCTATTCAAGAAGGTCTAGGAATGCCTTTGTTAGAGATGCTCTCTTCTAATATTCCGATACTTTGTTCTGATATCCCGAGCTATAAAGAGATCGGTGGAGACCAGTTTCAATACTTCAATCCAATGGACTTTGATCATTTAAGTGAATTGATCAATCAGGCAGTAATCAAGCCCCAAACTTTTGACTATACTCCAAGGATGAATGCTATGAGAGAGGTTAGAGAGGCACAATTGCAGAGATTATTTCATACTTTCGATACATGGCAATAACAATCCCGGTAATCGTACTCAATTGGAATGGAATACAAGATACTATGGCTTGTATTGCCTCCCTACTAGCACAAGAAGGTGTTATTGCCAAGGTTTTTCTTGGAGATAATAATTCGGATAATGGCGAAGGTAAGACCTTATATGAGGCATATGAGAGTCAAGCAAGAGTTGAAGTTATCTTATTCGATAAGAATCATGGGTTTGCAAAAGGGTCAAACTTGCTAATGGAGCAGGCTATGCAGGATAACCCAATTTATATTGCCCATCTCAATAATGATGCCTTTGCCGAACCTACATGGCTGCTCGAACTTTATCAGACGGCTAGCCAAAGGGGTGTAGATATGGTAGCTTCTAAGATGATTAGATTTGACGAACGCAAGGTGTTAGATACAGTAGGTCATAGGATGATTACAACGGGCGAGATAGTACCGATAGGCAATAGAGAATCGGTAGATCATTACAAAGCTAGCCAAGAGAATTTTGGTGCTTGTGCAGGGGCATGTTTGTATTCTACAAGAATGCTGAAGCATATTGGCTTGTTCGATGAGTACTTTCACACAGGGTATGAAGATGCAGAACTTGGTGCCAGGGCCATTGTGGCTGGCTATAAGTCGGTATACTCTGCCAACGCAATAGTCTATCACAAGGTGAGTCAGTCAGTCAGCAAGATATTTGATATGGATTACTTGATTACCATCCAAAAATCCATTTACTACACATTACTGAAGGTGATGCCTTTGGGGGTTATTGTGTATTCTATGCTTGGTCTATTATTCAAGATTCCGGCAATGTATCTACTCAATATCATTACAAAGAAGCCAAAGCATAATAAGATGCACAGGGAAGCCATCAAGCAAGTGTGGAAGGATAGGGCCATTATAAAGGCTAATAGGAAGGCACTATTCAGTAAAATAACACCAATTTCTACTTTGAAGGTTAGACAAAAGCAATCCAGTTTTATCTTATTTGATATTACCCGTTTGTGGAAGTTTAGAGTGAAGAAGTCTCACACTTCTGAGTTTGATAGAGTAGGGGATTAGAATGGCTTGAGAAGTCTAGCTACCATGTTGAAACCAGTGATAAGGTTTTGGCCCTTTCTCATTGTTTCTCTACTATATCTTACGTTGACCGGTATTTCTTTGACTTTAATGTCTGCTATCTTAGCTTGTTTGATAATCTCAATACAAAATTCAAACCCATTGTGTTTGATGTCGAGAATCTTTGCAAATTTTCTATTAATAGCCTTGATGCCTGATTGCGAATCTGAGAGATACAACCCCGTAATAAAATAGCTAATGATGTTGCCAATCTTATTATAAATAATTCTACTTCTTGGAATCTTGTTTTTCTTTAGAAATCGACTACCCATTACCATGTCTAGATCTTCATTGTAAATGGTTTCGACAAGTCTATCGATGTCTCTTGGATCATGTTGGTTGTCAGCATCTAAAGTTACGATGCGTTCTGCACCCTTCCGGACTGCATATCTAATTCCAGTATAAGTACTTGCCCCAGGTCCTAAATTGACCCAATGCCTAAGTACATGGACTGTTTTGAATTTAGAAGCTATTTCTGCAGTATCGTCCTTGCTGCCGTCATCAACTACGACGATATTATCATACCCTTGCTCTAGCACCCTGCTAATCACGTGACTGATATACTTAGCCTCATCCTTTGCAGGAATCACTATGAAGGTGCTATCTTTAATTAGGTCGGTCACTTTAGTTATAAGAGTTGATAAATTGCAAAAGTTCCATTAGAGAGTATTTTACTACCAAACATATCGTAGTATCTCTGGGTATTTTGACTCCCATCTCCATCTTTAGTCACAGTTCTATTTGTAGCGAGTAGTTTGACCTTAGGATTTTGATAGACGAAGTTGACTACTTTTTCATATTTAGCTAATAAGGATTTTTCTGGGGTGTTATCTAATGTAGGAGTGTTAAGGTCAATAATTAGGTACCCAAAGTTTGAAGCTTTTAAGGCAGAAGCAAGATCTCGCTTGTCTGGGTATACCTTGGTTAGATTATTGAAAAACTGTAGTTGGTTGTCAAAGAATACTCGTTCATTGTTCTTCTCAATGAAATAACTGAAGCTAGTCCCAATTCTATACACCATTTGCTTCCTGTCACGATTTATTTTTTTCATGACTTGACTTGTTCCAGGATAAAACATATCCATGGCGTCATCTTGTGAAATGTTATCAGCTAGTAAGTTTAAGTAAACAGGATTAAGCATAGTCTTGCCGAGTAAATTAGGTGGACTGCCTGGTGTGATATTACTCATGCGATATACAATGCAAATAATAATCCAAATTCCTGATAATGAGTAAAAGGTATAGTGCATTGTATGTTGGATCCAATGTGTCGGCTTGGATTCTACTAAGGTAGCGAGGACTATAAAGCCAAGCGCTAGGCCAAGGAAGCCATACCAGACAATACCCGGGGATAGTAGAAACCAATAAAAGGCAAATAGTAAGAATAGAGAGGCTGTAAAAATTTTAGATGTGTTGGTTAATTGTTTGCTCAGCAATAGCCACCCTACAAAACATCCAGCAAAAAGTAATAAGATTAAAGGGTAAGTTATGCTATCTTTTTGCCCTGAAACTGCTTTCCCAATCTGTTTGAAAGGTTGGTATAGGGCATTGTTTGAATTGTAGAGACCCTTTGTAATTCTATTAGCTAAGGTTGTACTATTGTCAATAGTGTAGTGTGTTGCTCCATCCTCATTAGGCAGCATTTGCCCAGTCTGGTTGTCAAAGATAAAAGAGTTAGATGTTGACACAATCAGCAGGATGAGCATAATAAGTGGAACACCAATAACAATCGACCACTTTTCTCTCATCTTAACCATGAGTAGAATCGGCAAAAACATTAACAAAAGAAATCCTATATCTAAGAACCCAGTACCTCTTTCATTGATATTCATTGAGACGTCATACGGCAGACTTAGGTATCTATAGAGTAAGGTTTCGTATCCTACATAACGTTGTATCTCCTCTCTTTTAACATCACTTTTGATTTCGTCTTGACAGGTCAGATCACTCTCTGGAAACACAAAGAATAGACTAAGCAATAATATGATACGGAATATCTTCACGCTATTTTGGTTTGTAGTTTTCTTTAATGAGGTTCATATTGATCTTCGGAGATGGATTGGCACCTCTAAGCAAGGTGTTTGGGTCAAGAGATCTTGTTTCTATATAGTTTTTCACTAGCCAAGGAGACAAGGTTGCTACAATTATGGTGAGGTAGAGCACTGAGGCTTTAATAGACTTCAATAGTCCTGTCTTTTCCGATAGGAATAGCATGCCAAGACTCAATAAGCCAACACCTATAGAAACATACTTTACTACATTAATAGAGAGATGATATTGATTCATGCCACTCACTGCATCAAATTTTGCAATTAGGATGGCTCCAATAGATAAGAAAAATGTTGCGATGAATCCTTTGTATCCATGCCTCAAAGACCATAGCGCCACTAAGATGGCAAATAGCATGTAAAAGTTAAGCACTTTAATAGATGCTCCAAAACCAGTAATCAATCCTAAAATAATAATATCCCTAGCACTGATTCCCTTCCCACCTTGGTGCAATTTAATCCTGTCTAGTATAAATATAATCGTGGCCATTTGGACTAGCAATAACCCAAAATCGACTTTCAATTCTATGAACATATGATTCTGAACTGCTGGCACTGTTGCAAAGAGTACAATAGCAAGCAAAGATAGATTAGTGGATAAGTTCAAGTAGTCGCGGCAAATTTCCATTATGCCAATGCATACAAAGAACACTGTGCTAAAAGACAGAAGCATAGCCAGTGTCGAACCACCGCCAAGTAAGTGACCTTGCGACATAAATAGCTGCCAAGGGTAGGGTTGGTATCCTCTGACCAAGCCATTACTATCAGCTATCAACTTAGTGACATTCATGTAATAGTTTCTAGAATCAAATCCACTCGGAAATGGAGCTAAATCTGCTAAGAAATTAATGCCAAGGATTAAAATCAATATGGATATAAGGACAACTCCAAACCCATTGACTGGGCTGAGGATTTGATTATGCCTTATTGTCTTTCCCCAAATAATGCCTTGTTTGTAATTTAAAGCTAGTGGAAGAATGAGTAAACCTACAATGACTGGAAAGTACAACATGTGCAGAAGCCCAAGAATAAAGAGTATTAAGGTATAAGTAGCTAGGCCAATTACTAGGTCGACCGTAAATGATTTTCCTTTAATTACATTAACCTTAGTCAAACGAGAGATCATGTTACCCAGACTATAGACCGATAGCCAAACGAAGATCAAACTCAATAGATAACCGATGATTTTTCCTAATACTTTAAATATCAAGCCAAATGTTACTTCAAGATTTGCATAGCTTGTATTGGCAATGAATATTCCTAAGCAGACAATGATGAATAGAGGCAGTAGAAATGAGCCATTATTTAACCATGTTAGTTTTTCAGGTATTTTGCGGTGGTGTAGGACAGCTAAACCGAGTGTAACTGCTGCCCAAACACATGTAAAGATTGGATAAGCAAAGAAATCAAACGCTTGCTGATGTAAGATATGCTTATTCCAATAATCGAATAATAATGCAATAATCCAAATTGTGGAAAAACATACAATTATTAGGTTCTTAATATTTTTCAATCGGTAACAGGTTATAAGTAATACTACTAAATGTAGTTGGACAAAAGTAATAAAATATATATCAAGAAATATGTAATATCAAGCCTTTAAGATAGTGTCCTTCTCCATGGTAAATATTAATAGGGTGGTCTGGACCTTGGGATAGGTAGCTAATTATTCTGGCATTGAGCCCAGTCTCGATAGCAGCAGACCTAATAGTATTCACGAACAAATCTTGATCTATGACCTGACTACAAGAAAATGTGAACATAAAGCCTCCTTTGTTTACTAGTTGCATAGCACGACTATTTAATCGTTTGTAGGCTTGCACAGCATTATGTTTTTTCTTTTGACTTTTTGCGAAAGCTGGTGGATCTACTATTACGACATCATAAGTCTGTTGCGTATCCTTAATCCACTCTAAGACATCGGCACAAATTGAGGTATGATTAGACTCGTCGAAGTTGTTGAGTTTTATATTTTGCTCGACCAGGTCCATGGCAGTTTTGGATATATCTACAGATGTCACCTTGCTTGCCTTAGCATCCAATGCATAAAGCGAGAATCCGCCAGTGTAGCAAAATAAATTGACAACAGATTTACCTTTAGCATAATGTGACAATAATTTTCTATTCACTCTTTGATCAATAAAAAATCCAGTTTTCTGTCCATTAGTAAGGTTACAGGTAAATTGTATGCCATTTTCAACTACATTGACAAAATGATCTCCTCTTTCTAGGTAGGTGTGTTTTTCAGTTGATACAATAGTCTTATTGCTCAACTCTGTTACCATTTGTATTCCTTCTATTATAGTATCGAGATGACTTGCGATTCCAGAATTGTGAAATTCTAGATGTAAGGTGTCATTATAATGGTCTACTATCAACCCAGGAATGCCATCACCTTCCCCATTGATCAGTCTAAATATGTTTGTGTCTTTGATATCTTCTTTAAATATAGCAATCCTTGCTTCATAGCTTTCTTGGAATTTCGTAGCCCAGAATGCAGCATCTATTGTTGCCTGTTCCCAAGAAAGTACTCTGATCGCAATACTTCCATCCATGAAGTACCCAGTACCCTTTATTGTATTAAAAGACATAAAGTGTACAATTTCTCCATTTTCAACGTCACGAATATCTGACTTAATAGCACCAGAAAATATCCAAGGATGATAGGTATTTAGGAACCTCGCCTTCTGAGATTTGATCTCAAGTGTTAAAGTTGGATCTATTATATTATGATTTTTTATCATGTATACTATATATTACGATTTATTTATATATATTTGCTTTATGCTTTAAAGAGCTAATTCCCCAATCTCGATTTTAGACCCTACCAAACAGTAATTTATCCTATAAAGATAAGTCAGCTTTCCCGTTGTCTGTTCTTTTTGGACCATTGACTCGATTTAACATCCCCCCAACAGTAATTATCTGCCGCCAGATGAGGTGAGCAGCACATTCGACATATTACTAATTTAAGGTTTATAATGAGAAAACTAACACTAACCCTAGGTCTGGGGTGGTTATGGGCATTACTACTGTCTATAACATTTACGAGCCAAACTTTGCATGGACAATGCGATAGTGGTACCATTAGTGGTACCGTATACTATGACGCCAATGTCGATGGATTGATTGATGGAGAGGTCGGTATTGCCAATTCATTGGTAACTATCTATGATCGTGATGGCAACATTGCGGGTCAGACGATTTCTGGAAATGATGGAGTCTATGAAGTCACTGGGCTATCAGATGATGTGCCATATCGAGTACAATTCGATTATAGTACACAATATGTGGTTTCAGGATTGGGGCAAGACAATGGATCAGAAGTACAGTTTGCAACTTCACCAGAATGTGGAGTTAATTTCGGACTGACAGATGTTGTCAAAGTCTGCGATGCTAACCCTGACATCATTCTGACTTGCTTTGTCAGGTCAGGCTTACCTGAAAATGAGCTATTGCCTACCGTTATTGGCTTAGAGCATGATTTTTCAGGAGTATCCACTGTGGAGGCTTATGCGACTCAAGCAGAAACAGGCGCCGTATGGGGTATTCACAGTAAGCAGTCAACAAGCGAAATATTTTTGGCTTCATTTGTTAAGCAATACTCACATTTGAAAGATGGTCATGATGCTATATATAAGGTGTCAGAGGTAAATGGTTCTTACCAAACATCGTTATTCACTCAGTTGAGTGCTTTGGGGCAGACTGTTGGTGCTTTAAGTAATACAGATCCATTCGACTGTGCTTACGGAGAGCAAGTAGGACGAATTGGCTTAGGATCTTTGACAATGTCTTCAGATGAGAAAGACATGTATGTAGTTAACATTCATAACAATACATTAGTTAAGTTGTCAAGTACTACGCCTACTCAAGCTACGACAGTTAGTTACAATATTCCAAACCCTGCATGCAGTGATGGGGAGTATTATGCGTTTGCCTTGACTCAATATAATGATAAGATCTATGTGGGAGTGACATGTACTGCAGAGACATCACAAGATGTCAATGATAGTGCCGTGACTGTTTATGAATTTGACCCTGTTACAACAGTATTTACCAATATCTTTTCATCCAATGCATCACTAGGTTTTTGGAAGGATAATCCTTCAGATACATACCATAGAGCACACTGGTTGACTGATATTGCATTTACAGATGATGGAAATATGGTGTTAGCCCTATCAGATAGACTAGGACATAGATATTGTGATGATCACAAGGGAAGACTTGACGACCAAAAGGGTGATCTTTGGTTTGTTGCAAAAGTCAATGGAACTTGGACTTTAGAGTCTAATGGTCAAGCTGGTACTTACACAGGTACTGGTATTGGTAATGGAGAGGGCCCGGGTGGGGGAGAGTTTTTTGGTCAAGACAATTGGTTGACAGACCCAGCTTATCACAATGAGACTACACTTGGAAGTGTACTAATTGTTGAAGGAAGCAATGAGGTGGTTTCAGCAGTTTTTGACCCGATTACTAATTCTTATTCAGGAGGATTGCATAGATATAGTACTAGAGATGGGTCACTTGCAGCGGCAATTGAACTGTACTCAAGAAATCCTAATGAACTCTTTGGTAAAGCAACTGGTTTTGGCGGTATTACATCTAAGTGTGGACCTGCTGGAATTGAAGTAGGTAACTTAGTATGGATAGATGATAATGCCAATGGAGCTCAAGACCCAGGTGAGTTTTCTGTTTCAGGATTGAGATTAGATATTTATGATGATCAATGTAATCTTGTTGGGAGTACTCTTACTGATGAAAGCGGTAACTATACTTTTTCGAGTAATAGTTTCATAGATGCAGATGGTATAACTAGAGAAGGACTCAAATATAATAGTAAGTATTATGTTGCTGTGGGTGCAGATAGATACGACGCAACTACGGAGTCATATACCATTAATAATAAGAAATATTTTGCTACTGTATCAAATACAAATGACAATAGCGTCAATTCTGATTTGACTAGTGAGCATCCTAACTGTGCTGACTTAGATGGTATTCCTGTAGTTGAAATATGTACTGAAGATGCTGGTCAGAATGATTACACCTTTGATATTGGATTCAGAGCACCAAGTAACTTTGATTTAGCTTTAACTAAGACACTTGTATCTAACAAGTTTGTAAAAATTGGCGAAGTTGCAAAATTCGTTATCACAGTTGTAAATCAGGGAGAATTAGCCTCGTCGGAGGTCACAATTGCAGACTATATTCCTAGTGGATACAGTTTCGATGGGGATTTAAATCCTGATTGGAGATATGAAGACGACATCGCGAAGTACAAAATTAATACGCCAATATTACCTGGTGGGAGTTATGATGTTGAGTTAAACTTAGGGGTAAGAAAGGCAGCTTTTGAAGAATACTTGAACTTTGCAGAAATTTCTGGAGCGATAGATGAGAATAATGACATCGCCAACGACAGCGACAGTACTGCAGATGAGGATCCTAATAACGATACTGGAGGGGTTCTAGGAGCAGCCTCAGATGACCAGTTGAGTGGTAATGGAATTGATGATGAAGATGACCATGATGTAGCTGGAGTTACGGTAGTCGATTTAGCATTAAGAAAAGAGGTAGTGGGTTCAGCTAATATCGTTGAGGGTAATTTAGTGAGATTTAATATAACCGTGTATAACCAAGGGACTATCCCAACTACAGGGTTTACAATTATTGATTACTTGCCGCAAGAGTTATTCTTTGATTATTCAAACAATTCTGGTTGGACTGCAGGGAATGATGGGCTTTACTATAATTATGACCAAGAATTAGTTCCTGGAGACTCTCATACTATTCCATTATTTGTGACAGTTAAGTCTGGTTTAGATAATGGAGATATCTATAATTATAGCGAAATCATGAGCTTTAGTGTAGCTGACCAAGGCAATAATGTGCTCGTCGATTTTGATAGTACGCCTGATAATACAGAAGATAATGATTCTGGAGCAAGTATCCCAGATGGTACTGACAACGAGATTTCAGATAGTGAAGGATTTGACGAAGATGATCATGATGTGGCTAAGTTGAGCCTAGAGTGCTTTGATTTGGCCTTGAAAATGACTTCTGATGAGAAACTAGGTGAAGAAGGAAAAGAGTATAAGTACATCATCACGGTAGAAAACCAAGGATCTATTCCAGCAGGTAGTGTGACATTGTCAGATTACATCCCAGCTGGAATGACATTAGCAGATGATACTTGGACTGCTCTTACAGATGATGAAGCAAGTAAGACAATAACATTCCCAGGTGGATTGCAACCTGGAACATCTCATGAAGAATGCATTACGCTTATGCTTGAACAGAAGCAGGAGACAATGTTCATGGTAAATTATGCAGAAATATCCTATGCAACTAATTTAGAAGGAGTCGATTTTTCTAACTTAGATAAAGATTCAAAAGCTGATAGATTAAAATCTAATGATGCTGGTGGAGAGGCCCTCTCAGAAAACGATAACCGATTATCAGGTAATGGAATTGATGATGAAGATGATCATGATCCAGAGCCAATTTATTTTGTTGAAGTAGTGATTGCAGACCCATGCTTGTGCTTGAACAATGCCACTACGTCTACTGACGGACAATTCTCCGAAGAAGTGACCATCAATGGTCCTTCTGGTCAGATATGGACAATAGACTTTGTAGAAGGATTATATGATGATATCGCAAGTGCAGCACCACCTGCTGCACCAACACCTTTTGTGACTGGTCCTACAGGTGTTGTATTTGCTGAAACTCCTAATGGAGATGGTACTTCAGTGTACAATCTTTTAGGTATACACATTGACGAATTAGGCTATTCTATCAGGGTGACAAATCAAGACGGTGTGTTCTTGCAATATGTGACTCCACCATGTTTTTACGATGACGCATTAATCTCTGGAGATGCATCAGAAGGTATTAGCACTGCGGTATGTGTAGGTTCAGATTTAGTGTATGAGGTTGAAGATGATCCAGCTTGCACCTACTTATGGACATTATCTGGAGGTGGTACGATTACTACTCCAATAGATGAGCCATCAATTGGAGTGACTTGGGGCACTGATGGTTCACACACATTGTCAGTGACAAAGACTTGTCCTACAGGTTGTATTGCTCCTGGAGAGCTCACTGTCGAAGTTGGAACAATGGCAGGTGTCTTGGCATGTGCTCATGACTTGAATATCAGTGTCGACGATGGATGTTGCATTACTGTTACACCTGATATGTTAATGGCAGTAGCTCCAACCGTAATGGCATCATATGGTGTTGTACTTATGGATCAAGCAGGAAATATATTGCCAGGTAATGAAGTGTGTTCCGAGTTTTTAGGAGAGACTATCATGGCTCAAGTAGTTGATGGTTGCTCTGGTAATAGTTGTTGGTCTAATATAACAATAGAAGATAAAACAGCACCGACTGTTCAGTGCAGTGACATAGATGTACCATGTTTCATGGTTGAATCTTACATGCCATTTGCCTTTGATAATTGTACTGATGCCGAGATTTCAATAGTCAATGAGACAGTAACTCCATTGACTTGTGATCCAAACTATATCAAAGAAATAGAAAGAACATATGTAGCTGTTGATGGGTACGGTAATACTAGCTTAGAGTGTACTCAAGTCATCAGTGTAACCAGGTTTCCTTCAGCTGATGTAGTCTTTCCTGCTGGTTTCGAAGTAGCAAATGGAACAGAGTTAGCTTGTTCGGATATTATTTATAACAGTGATGGATTTCCAGATTATGCGTTGACTGGAGTCCCTACGCTATATGGCACACCTATATTTCCAACATTTACACACTATTGCAATATTGCAATAGCCTATGAGGACTTGTTAATCAATGACTCTGATTGTGTCAAGAAATATATGAGGACTTGGACATTCTATGAAGATTGGTGCTCTCTTGGAGTATTACTTACAGCGACACAAGTCATAGAAATAGCTGATATGGAAGACCCAATATTGGCATGCCCAGCTGATACAATTGTATACTCAGACGGAGCTCAATGTGCTACTGACTTTACCTTTGTGTTACCACAAATGAGTGATGATTGTAGTTCAGATTTGGAGCTAGATATAGCATATCCTAATGGATTTTTAGATGATTACACTTCAGGAAGTGTTGTGCTAGAAGCTGGTCAAAATATCATCTCATATACTGTATATGATGGATGTCAGAACAGCTCTACCTGTGAGTTTACAGTTACTGTTGTTGACAATACTCCACCAGTAGCAATTTGTGATCAGAATACAGTAGTTAGTTTGAGGTCAGATGGAACAGCATATGCTCCTGCATCTGTATTTGATGACGGAAGCTATGATGATTGCGGTTTAAAGAAAATACTAGTGCAACGTATGGGAGATTTTGACTGTCCATGCGAGACACCTGACTTTACTGATATGAATTACTTAGGCGAGTATGATGGACACCATTACTACGCTTATGTTGGAACTACTGATGCCTTCCTCGCATCTGCTTATGCTGATGCCTATGGAGGATATCTAGCAGTGATAAATGATGAGAACGAAGCTAGCTGGCTTACGGGAGTTGTTGGTCAAGATTACTATGTTGGCCTTAATGATGCTCAAACCGAAGGCACATATGTATGGAATAATGGAGGTACTGTAAGTTACACTAATTGGGCTGCAAGCAATCCAACAGGAACTGGTGATAATGTCTATGTATCAGGTGCTGATGGACAATGGAGAGATATTGATGGATTGGCGTTAGAGTTGACTTATGTGATGGAACTTGACGATCCATGTTCTTGGAGCGAACACGTCAATTTCTGTTGTTCTGACGCTGGCGCTGAGCATATGGTAGCAATGAGAGTTATCGATCAATTTGGGTATACTAATAACTGTATGGTCAATGTAGAAGTACAAGATAAAGTTTCTCCAATTGTAAGCTGTCCAGCAAATCTAACGATTTCATGCCTTCAAGATATTGACTTAAATGACTTGTCAAGTTTTGGAGAAGCTACAGCGACTGATGTATGTGGTGTGACGCTAGAGCATTCTTTTGAAAGCAATATGGATCAGTGTGGGAAAGGTACAATTACAAGAACATTCACGGCATCTGATGCTACTTCTTCAAGTGTATGTGTTCAGGTAATTACGATTGAAAATGACGACTTATTGACAGAGGCTGACATTACTTGGCCTGAAGATCTTACATTAAATTCTGGTTGTAGTACGCAAGACCTAAATCCATCATTGTTAGAGGCTCAATATGGTTATCCAGTGATCAATTCTACGAGTTGTGACATGGCAGCTGCTACCTACGATGACGAGTACTTTGCATTTGATGCAGAGGGAGCATGTTCTAAAATATTGAGAAAGTGGTCTGTGATTAATTGGTGTGAAATTGATGATCCAGACTATGAGTCATTTACATATTACCAAGTCTTTAAAATTAACGATATCACCAATCCAGAAATTACGGTTTCTGCGGTTGATGAAACTATATGTTCCTTTGATCCAGATTGCGGTGGTACTGTTGTAAGTATTCAAGCGACAGCGACTGATGATTGTAATCCAGACAATCTAGGTATTAGATATGAGATCGACTTATTCAGTAATGGAGTAGTTGACATGCAAGGAAATCTTATTGGTAATTCAATAGACTTGACTGATGATTATCCACTTGGACAGCACTCTATCGTGATTACATTTGAAGATATGTGTGGAAACCAAGATGGAGAGGCAATAGTGTTCGAAGTAGTAAACTGTAAGACGCCTATTGCATACTGTATTAATGGCCTTAGCATAGGATTGCAGCCGATGGATACAGATGGTGACGGTCAGCCAGACAACGAAATGGCTTGTTTATTTGCTGAAAATGTTGATGCTGGAAGTAGTCATCCATGTGGAAATGATGTTACAGTTGCCTTCTCAGAAGATGTAACAGATACTAAATTGACATTTGATTGCTTTGACTTAGGGATTCAGACTGTCACGCTTTATGTTATAGATGAGTTTGGCAATTTTGATTTCTGTACAACGACAGTAGAAGTACAAGATAATAATGATTTTGATTTCTGTGAAGATCCTAAAGACTGTATCACTTTTGGTCCAGATGATCTTGAAGTTACAGAATGTATTGTAGACTTAGATCCATCGATTATAGGTGGGGCGCCAACTGTTGAAGAAGATTGCGCTTGCGACGACTATACAATCACCTATTCAGATGTAATGGTTTCTTATCCAAACGCAACATGTAGCAATTTAATTAGAACTCATACTGTAACATTCTTATGTGGTGATATCCCATTAGTCTGCGATCATGTGCAAAATATTGTGGTTAGAAATACAATAGCTCCTACTATTACATGTCCTGATGACATTGTACTAGAAATGGGAGCAATGACAGCTGAATGTGAGGCATTCATTGCCATACCAACCCCAGTTGTTTCTGATGATGGTTGTAGTTCTGGAGTTGTCGTTACTCATACTACATCTACTGGAGGTAGTGGGGGATTAGATGCTTCAGGAGTTTATGAAGTAGGAGTTACCGTAGTAACTTACACTGTTACAGACGCATGTGGCAATTCTAGTAATTGTTCATTCTCTATTACGGTGCCAGATGACGAAGCGCCACAGTGCAATGTTCAAGATATTACAGTAACGGTTGACGCTTCAGGTAATGTAGTGGTGACTGGAGATCAATTAGATAATGGA
This sequence comes from Saprospiraceae bacterium, assembly GCA_020631405.1. Lineage (GTDB taxonomy): Bacteria > Bacteroidota > Bacteroidia > Chitinophagales > Saprospiraceae > JAHDHH01. The sequence goes on along the minus strand of JAHDHH010000019.1, from coordinate 17,872 downwards.
ACGGTTGATAATTGTGGAGACTTAAGTGATGATATCATAGTTAGTCCTAATACATTTACGTGTTCTGACATTGGCGACAATGTAGTGACAGTAACTGTGTCAGATACAAGTGGAAACACTTCTTCTTGTACAGCCACGGTTACAGTAGTTGATGAGACTGGACCAAACTGTAATCTTATGCCAGCAACTCTTAGTGTTACTGCAGGAGGAACTGTCACAGTGGATATTGCTGACATCAATGATGGTAGTGCTGATCCTTGTGGGTCTATAGCAAGCTTTGATATAGTGCCAAATACATTTGATTGCTCGAATGTTGGTAGTAATACAGTTACAGTAACAGTTACTGATAATAGTGGAAACTCTACAACATGTACAACAACTGTCACAATTACAGATATGGTTGCACCAATTTGTAATGTTGATGATATTACAATCAATGCTTCTAGCGCTAGTCCTATCATTGTAACACCTGCTGATTTAAATATAGCATCAAGCGATGCATGTGGCAGCATAGTTTCTGAGGTAGTATCACCAAATGCATTTGATTGTGATGACCTTGGTAGTAATACAGTTACAGTTACAGTTACAGATAATAGCGGTAATACTTCAACTTGTATGGCAACGGTGACAGTAGAAGATAATAATATGCCAGAATGTGTTGTCCAAGATATCACAGTAACTCTAGATGTTAATGGAGAAGTATCTATATCGCCGGTTGACATAGATGCTGGAAGTAATGCTGGTTGTGGAGGTGATTTAATGTATGATATTACTCCAGATGAATTTTTCTGTAATGATGTAGGTAGTCAAACAGTATCAGTCATAGTATCTGTTAGCAATGGTAATACTTCATCATGTGAAGCAATTGTTACAGTTGTCGATAGTACAGATCCTACAATAGCTTGCCCAGCTGATGTTACGGCAAGTTCTATATCTGACTTGTCAGACCTCAGTATATTTGGAATAGTTTCAGCTGATGATAATTGTGCTTTCCAAATTGATAGTACAATTGTAGTCAATTTAGATGAATGTAATGTTGGAGAAATAGTAAGAACCTACACAGCTACAGACAATGTAGGAAATACTGCAACCTGTGCTCAGACTATTACTTTATTGGATGATAGTCCGATATTAGTAACTTGTCCTGCAGATGTTACGATAGATTGTTCTTCAGACCTTTCGGACTTGTCACTCTACGGTGTGATTTCAGTAGTCGATGATTGTCCATTCGAAATAGATAGTACAATTATTATTGGATTGAATGAATGTAATCTGGGACTTATTACAAGAAGCTATACAGTGACTGATGTCAATGGTGTTGTAACTACTTGTCAACAAGTCATTGAGGTCAGTGAGAATCAGACTGTTTTGCAGTTGAGTGATATTGTATTCCCTCAAGATGTGACCGTAAGTGATTGTAGTTTGATAAGTCCTGATGACTTAGCTGAGGGATTTGATTTTCCAATTGTCAACACTTCGAATTTATGTGGAGGTGCCACAATAACATTTGTTGATTTAGATGTTGTTAGTCAGAACGATGATGTCTGTCTTGACACTATTAGAAGAAAGTGGACTATTGTAGATGATTGTCAATTTAGTCTTAATGGAGGTGGAATGTTTATGGATACTCAACTAGTTGTTATTGATGAAGTAATTAATCCATTCCTTGTTATTCCTAGCTTCCCAGATACAGTACTCACAAGTACTACAAACTGTAATGCCGACATTACTCTAGTGGTTGAAGCTGGAGACAGCTGCTCTGGAGTAGTTAGTTTTACGAATGATAGTGAGTTCGCAGAGAGTAATGAAGGAGGAGATCTTTCTGGTAATTACCCTGTAGGGGATTATAATATACAATTGACTGTCACTGATGCATGTGGAAATACAGCAATTGATTCAATTCAATTCGTTGTTGATCCATTAGAAAATATGAACTTCAATTGTCAGAAGATTATAGTACAAGTAGATGCCGGAGTTCAGACAATGATATTAGCTTCACAAATTGCTCCACTAGCTTATTTCTGTTCTGATACAGAGTATGAATACTTCTTCCTTGGTGGTGACCCTATATTTGGAGATGATCCAGACTTCTCAGTGAATATTCCATTCTTTACTGTTAATTGTAATGATGCACCAAGTGTCCAAGGAGTATATGTTGGTGTATACGAAAACGGAACATTGATAGATTTCTGTGATGGCTTCTTCGAAGTTGCAGATGCTGATGGTGATTGTGGCAATCAATTCGATGGCGACATCTATGGTAAGGTAACAACAGAAATGGGAGATGAAGTGCAAGATGTCAAGGTAGACCTTGCTGGTGATATGTCTACATATGTCATGTCAAACCAAAGTGGTGAATATAACTTTGATGACTTATCTTATGGTGGTTCATACAGAGTAGAGCCGTTTAAAGATGGGGATGACAGGAATGGTGTCTCAACAGCAGATATAATTTTGATTCAAAGACACCTTCTTGGTATTCAGAATTTGAATTCACCATACAAGCATATAGCTGCGGATGTCAATGCGAGTGGTACTATTACTGCTTCAGATATCAGTCAGATAAGAAAACTGATTTTAGAGCATTACACTGAGTTTCCTGATAATACAAGTTGGAGAATGATTGAAAATTCATTTGACTTTATACCAGGTATAAATCCTTTATTACAGAATTTCCCTGAAGAAAAGGATATTTACAACCTTAGTGATAATATGGGAATTTACTTTACTGGTGTTAAGGTAGGTGATGTTAACAACTCAGCGCTACCTAGCGTAGATGCAGTGTCAACTGAGTATAGATCAGAGTCAGCTTACATCCACTTGAATAACCTAAAGTTAGAACAAGGTATACATACTATTGAGTTTCCAATTGTTACTAATGAGGACTTTGTAGGATTTCAATTGAAGTTAAATACTACTTCTGCTGAAATACTTTCAGTAACATCAGACCTTGACAACTTTAGTCACAATAATTATTCCGTGACAGGCAAAGAAGTGGTTGTCAGTTATAACACATTAGATGACTCTGCATTGGATAAGGCAAGCTTGACATTAGAGCTTGAGGTATTCACTGATGGTTTAGAAATTCAAGATGTCATTGACTTGGATCAAAATTGGGTAAATGAGGTTTATGGGTTAGATCATACTGACAATTTGCTTATGCAAGTAGTAGATGACAATAGCGAAGAACTCGTATTGTATCAAAATAGTCCGAACCCATGGAGTGATGAAACAGCAATTACTTTCTACAGTAAAAATATTGGGGAGAGCACAATCAGTATTCATGATTTATCTGGAAAGTCTATCTATAGCCAATCTATTGTCGCAAAATCTGGGATGAATAGAGTAATGGTTTCAAAACAAGAAATACCAGTATCGGGAGTATTGTATTATCAAGTCTCAAATGACAATGCAAGAGTTCAAGGAAAAATGATACTTATAAATTAAGAATATTTAATATACGAAAGAGCTTATTTTCGTAATAAGCTCTTTCGTAATTAAAAACATATTACGATTTATTCATATAAATGATAATTGTAATGTATAAATTATTATTTTTGTATATAATCCTTAAACTGATTTTTGTTCTTCGGAGCATTTGGATTTAACAAAGGAAATAAGAAAACTATGACTACTTTACTACAAAAACCACTGTTCTGCAGTGTCTTGTTGATGCTAAGCCTATGCACAAGTATGGCTGGTCAAGTATTGACATGTCCGACTACAATTACTTCTCCAGTTACTGATTTAGTAAACTGTGAAGCAATAGTGACTTGGTTACCTCCAACAGAGGATGCTGAGATACCTTGCTTTGACGGCACTTTAGATGATGCACTGTGGGTAATTAACTTAGATGTTAATGCAACTGGGGCAACCGATGGAGCTATTGCTTTTCCTGACAACTGTTCGTTAACACTGGAAGCCTCTGGAAATGGTTCAGCTGGAGTTGATACCTATGATGAAATCTGTATAGATATCACTTGTCCTGGTACAATCTCATTTGATTGGGATGCTGAAAACTTGGAGGGTGGAGTGCCCACTGGTTCGTTTAATAATGATGAACCGTCCTTTGTTCTTGGTGGCGTTGAGACTATGCTAGCAACTGCTGGGAATATGGCTGATGGAACAGTCACTGGACTTGCTGTATTAGCAGGTGATCAGTTTTGTTTCAGAGTAAATTCTGGAAATGCAGGTGCTAAAGTACAATTGGATATTACCAATTTTGTATTTGAGCCGGTGTTGACAATAGCACAAGTAACAACTGGTAGTTGTACTGATATTTCAAGTGGAGATTCTCTTGCACCTGGGACATATACAGTATGCTATCAAGCAATAGCTTGTGATGCAGAAGTAGATGTCTGTGCTTTTCAAGTGGTAGTTGAACCTTGCCCGAATGGTGGGGTTTTGGACTGCCCTAATGATATTACAATGCAAGTGACTGATGCTGTAACATGCCAAGTGCCTGTCACTTGGGATGACGCAATAGGTTCGCCTGTTGACATGCCTTGTTTTCAGAATCAATTTGATGCTTTAGCCTGGACTCATACCATTGATGTTGTCAATAGTGTAGGTACTGATGGTATTGCTGTATTTACAGATCCATGTTCATTGAGTATGGTAGCTACGGGAGATGGGACTGCAGGAGAGGATACTTACGATGAGATCTGTATTGACGTCACATGTGATGGAGAAATATCTTTTGATTGGTTAGCTGAAAATCTTGAAGACGGGATACTCTCAGGGACATTCAATAATGATGAGCCAAGTTATGTAGTTACTGGTACAGAGACTATGTTAGCTATTGGAGCAGACGGAGATACGGCAAGTGGTTCAGAAACCGGTATTGCTGTTACTATAGGAGATCAATTTTGTTTTAGAGTGAATACAAGAAGCGCAGGTGCTGAAGTTAACCTCTCAATTTCAAACTTTGCATTCGAAGCTACAACTACAGTTGCTCAATATACAGTTGCACCTTGTACGCCATTGTCTTCAGGGTCACTGTTTGATCCAGGGTTATATACAGTATGTTATACAGCGGAAGCATGTGGGGAAATTGTAGACTTTTGTTCGTTTGACCTAGTTGTTCAGGAATATACACCGGGTAATCTTTCATGTCAAAACATCCATGTCTCACTTAACGAAGATTGTGAGGGCATTGTGACACCTGATATGGTATTGACTATGGATGATTTGTCTTGCATAGATAATTATGAAGTAGAAATATTTGCTACGGATGGTACTAGCTTGGGTGATCAAGTTGGAGCAGATCAGATAGGTCAAACCCTAGATTATACAGTATGTCTACCAATATTGGGTCAATGTTGTTGGGGAAGTGTTACGATTGAAGATAAGCTACCACCAGAGATTGAATGCGAAGATGTAACGATCGCATGTAATGCATTGCCAAGTGTGGCACCACCTGCGATTATAGATGATAATTGTGCTGGAGGTTCTATAATGTTAGTCAATGAAGTGATTAATGATTTACCGTGTGACCCCGATTTCACAGGGTGTATTGTTAGAACATATAGAGCTACTGATGCAGCTGGTGCAATGAGTATGGAATGTGACCAAAAAATCTTTTTAAGAAGGGTAGATTTGAGTCTAGTGACCTTCCCAGTAAGTACAACTTTGCAATGTGATGATAACTTTGCTACTGATAGTAATGGTCATCCTGCTCCAAGTGTGAGTGGAGTTCCACTAAATGCTGGTGTTGGTATTTTTCCTGAAATTCCAGATGAATTGTGTAATGTATTCTTGACATATGTGGATGTAGTAGTTCCGACCGATGATTGCAGTGATAAGTTTATGAGAACCTGGGAGCTAAGAGAATGGTGGTGTGGTGGAGAAATAACTATTGGGGGTTTCCAAATTATAGATGTATTGGATAATACTGGACCTGAACTGACTTGTGGTGATGACTTTACTGTAAGCACACAATACGGTTGTACAAGTTCTGTAGAAATACCTGCAATATTAGCAACAGATGCATGTAATGAAATTGAAAGTTACCTGATTAATACAGGATCTGGTGTACTTCATACTAACGGTGGCAACATTGAGTTAGCAGAAGGAGTACATACGGTGACTTATACAGTGTTTGATGCTTGTTACAATAGCTCAGAGTGCAGTATTGAGGTCACAGTTCAAGACCTTACTGAGCCAGTTGCTATTTGTGAGCAGAATACAGTAGTGAGTATAGGTCAGTCTGGTGAGAGTGTTGTATATGCTACAGCATTTGATGATGGAAGTCTTGATGAATGTGGACCAGTAACTATTGATGTGAGAAGAATGGAAGACTCTTGTGCTCAAGAAGATAATACTGAATGGGGAGAGAAAGTTATATTTTGCTGTTCAGATGTCGGTACAACACAAATGGTAGCGCTGAGAGTGACTGATTCGAGTGGTAATACTAATGTTTGTATGGTTAGTGTTTCAGTTCAAGATAAATTGCCTCCAACAATGACTTGTCCAGATGACTTAGTTATTGATTGTACAGAAGCATATGACTTAGATAATCTCGGTTTATTCTACGGAAACCCAGTAGTAAGTGATAATTGTGCTAATGCTTCTAATGTAGTCGAAACTGTCGATGAAGATGTTAACACTTGTGGATTGGGGCAGATTACGAGAACATTTACCTTAGATAGAGGAAATGGTTTAGATCCTTTAGTTTGCGTGCAAAATATATTTGTAGAAAATAATGATCCTTTCGATTTTCAAGATGTAGTATGGCCAGATGATGTGAGCTCTGATAATGCTTGTAATATTGATGATTTTCATCCAGATTTACTCCCAGTTGACCAAAGTTATCCTCAATTTTCAGAAGATCAATGCGACTTAGTTGGGATGAACTATGAAGATGAAGTATTCGAGTTTGTCATCGGTACAGATGCTTGTGTAAAGATATTGAGAAAGTGGAAAGTGATTGATTGGTGTCAGACAACTAATACAGAAGTAGCTGTAGATAGCTTTACTCAAATTTTAAAATTAAATAATACAATAGACCCAGAAATAGGGGAGTGCTCTGATATTACACTTGCGACCTTAGATGCAGGATGTAATTCAGCACAAGTGACTGTATTGGCTCCGAGTGTGACTGATGATTGCACGCCAGACCAGCAGGTACAATGGCAATACGAAATTACTTTTGCTTCGGGTGCTATTGTTAATGGAAATGGACCAGATGCTAGCCGTGATTATCCTCTAGGTACCCATGTGATTACGTGGACTGCCTTGGATAGATGTGGCAATTTTGATGCTTGTAGCCACGAGATCACTGTGGTGAATGAAAAGTTGCCAATTCCAATTTGTATCAATGGATTAAGTGTTGATTTGACTCCAATGGATTTAGATAATGATGGTACCATCGATGCTGAAATGTCATCTTTATGGGCTTCTGACTTTAATAATGGTAGTTATCACCAATGTGGATATGATGTGACTGTGTCATTTAGTACAGATATTACAGATACTAATTTAGTATTAGATTGTTCACATCTTGGAATTGAAGAAGTTGATATGTATGTGACAGTATTAGACGAATTTGGAAATCCGTTGTTAGATTCAGAAGGTAATCCACTTCAGTCATATTGTACAACATTTGTAGAGGTGCAGGATAATAATGATGTAGACTTTTGTCCAGATATCACTGATCCAGCAATTACTGGAAGAATTGCCCTAGAAAGCGGCGTTGAACTGGTTGGAGCACAGGTTAATCTTATCAACGGAGCTGCAACAGAAATTACAGACAATAGCGGAACGTATAATTTCGGGACTATGCCATTCGGCGGTAGTTATGTAGTGCAGCCATATCACAATGTTGAGCATCCTAATGGTGTAAGTACTTTAGATATCATTCTTATTCAAAGACACATAATGAATATCCAACCACTTGCCTCTGCATATCAAATGATAGCTGCAGATGCCAATAATAGTGGAAGTATTTCGGCTGCTGATTTAGTGGATATTAGGAAGTTAATATTGGAAATGTATACTGAATATCCAAGTAACACAAGTTGGAAGTTTGTAGATAAGGATCAGGTCTTTATTGATCAGATGAATCCATGGGGACAAGGATTGGATGAAGCTTATCAGATTCTACAGCTAGCTCAAGATATGGCGATTGACTTTGTTGCAATTAAAGTCGGGGATGTCAATGGCAGTGTAGATATCAATAATGCGCAAGGAACAATAGAATCTAGAGAGGCGCCAGTTCAATTTAGAGTTGAAGTTAGCCAAAATCAAATTCACCTATTTGCAGTAGAGGATGTAGACTTACATGGACTTCAACTAGAGTTATTACTTGATGGAGGAGTAAGAGAGTTATTCAGTGACTTGCCAAATTTCAATTCTAATCACTACAGAATTGACGGTAATAAGTTGAGAATAAGCTATTCTGGCCTACAATCTACTCAAATTGATGAAGGTGATAGAGTTATGTCAATCATGACAGATGCTGCTACCAAGCTTGCCGTGTCAGCGTCATTCCAAAATGAAGCCTATACTGGTGCTCTTGTAGCATCCAGAAATATAGAGCTAATTACAGATAAGGCAGAACAATTTGAAATTTCTAGTTATCCAAACCCATGGGAAGACAAGGTGACGATAGCTATCCAAGCTCCAATAGCGGCATCCACAGTCGGGAGTCTAGTGGATAATCAAGGACGGAAAGTCAAAACAATCAACCTTGACCTAAAGCCTGGATCAAACAAAGTAGAGCTCAATGGCTCTGCCCTTAAATCTGGGGTATATACATTTAGAGTGGATTTCGATGGACATACTTACAGCAAAAGACTATTGAAGTTGAATTAATATTAATATAAATTACTATATGTAAGGCATTGCAATTGAGTTTGCAATGCCTTTTTTAGTTTTGATTTTGCAATAAATACTCTCTATTTGACCTCTTTAGGACATATTAAGTATTATTAGGGACATATGCGTCATATTAGTATATTTCGACATGTATATTGTGTTAGTTTTGAATAACTAAGATTGTAGACAACTCCGAATTAGAATAACTTCCTACATCTCTAGTCCTTCAAGCAACCTCCAATCTATTGAATAAGCTGAGTTATCTCAGCTTATTTGAGATGTAATAGATCCAATAGGAACAATCATTGCTAAGACCTTTGGACTATGAGATCATTTCAACTGATGGCATTGCTGCTTTTCATGGCGAGCCTGAAGTTATTGGGCCAACCATGCTCGAATAACACCGTAAAGCAAACTTATTTCATTCCATTCGATGAGAATGGGTCTATGGAATATTTTCAAGCTGTATATCCTTCAATAAGTGATTGCTGGCTCGACGTTTGTACTATAGATCCCTCTTTACCAGAAAATCCAATTAATAAATATATTTCAATTAATGTTATTGGCAGCAACACTGTCATATACTATGATCATTGGGAAGACGGGTTTGAATTTGATCCTCAGATTGGGATAACACAGCCAAGTACTGAGGTATGGGGTGATGGCAATGCTGCAAATGGTTTTCCTGTTGGTTTTCCTGGAGATGTCTTTGCCCCAGGAGATGTCATCATACTTTCGATGAACATTGATGTTCCAAATACTGCTGCAACAATTGAGATGGATGCCATGGATAAGGTACTTGCTACTAAAAATATATTGATGTCTGCAGCCACTTGGTCCAATGGGACTAATACTTTGCTCGCAGGTGCAGCTCCAATCATCTCAATCGATGAGTACTCTACAAACTTTACATTTCCAATAGGCGAGAATGCTAATGTGCTTAATATGTTTACGCTTACCAGTGCATTCATACAGGCAGCCCAATCTGCCACAGTGGTAATGATTGATAAAGATGCAGATGGTATTTTTGAATCATCAATTAATCTGTCAGAAGGACAATCTTATTTTTTAGCTGGAGGTATTAATTTAGGTGCAAGGCTTCAATCTAATTTACCAATATCGGTAGTCATAGCAACAGCAGACCCATGTGATGCACATGAAAGTAGATTCTTCAAACTCAATGGAGACGGGATGCTTTCTAATAGATATATTTCTCCTGTTGGTACTCCTGATGCTTCAGCTACAATGATCCATATTTATAATCCTAATAATACTCAGATAAGTGTCGACTATCAATTTTCGACAGGAGGTCTATCGAGTATAGCTGTCCCAGCTATGACCAATGCTCAGATTGCTGTTCCTAACATGAATGGGGTCAGATTGTATTCCGAAGACAACTTTTATGCCCTATCAACAGTAGATTCGAATGAAGAAGTAGGAAACAATTGCCTCATCGATGATAGTAGAGGTAATCATACGCATGATTGGGGCTTTGCCTTAGTACCAGAGAGTGCATTAAAAGGTCAGGTGCTTGGAGTAGCATGGGGTCAAGGTCAAGACCCAACATACACTGGAACAAGTACTGAGAATTCTTCTCCTGTTTGGGTAACAGCTGCTTTCCCAGAAGGAAGTGCATCTAGCGGCACAATCAAAGTCTGCTTTGATTACAATGGTGATGGAGGAATGCTCACAGATATTTTGGGGAACAATTATGATGTTGCCTATGATTTTAATGAATTAGAATCTAAGGCGATTTATGATCCAGATGGTGACCAGACGGCTATATCCTTTTGGGTATGTGACGGCAGTGATGCATTACTTGCAGGTGCTTGGGGGCAGGATCCCAATACGGCTTCAACAGGTTCTCCAGCAATTGATGTCGGAACAGCTCTATTGGCCGGAGTGTCTTTTGAAGTTGCAAAACTAAGTGAGTTTGTTGTTGACGAAAATGACGATGGCGCTATTTCAGCATCAGATATTGTTGAATATTGTATCTGTGTATCCAATGTAGGTAAGCTCAACTATGCTGAAGATTTACTAGAGGTTGTAGATGAGCTTAGTCAATACTATGATTATATTCCTGGAACCTCGTATTATGAATACGATGGACAAGTAGTCCCAGTCAATGACAACCAAGCTCCAAATAGTGAATACCCTCTTGATGAAAGTGGTTGGCTGTTTCCAGACGTACTTCAAATTGGTGAAAATTTTAATATCTGCTATCAAACTAAGCTCGCGGGTCTTTCACCTGACAACTTTGATTATATTAACAATGTTGTCTGTGTTGGCGATAATATAGATACACAGTGTGCAGAGATTAATATTGAACTAGGTTGTGATATTTTCCTGACAGCAGTTGAAGTTAGTGATTGTATGGATGGCATTTATACTGTGTCTGGGACTGTATCTTGGACCCATGCTCCAGAAGATACTGATATAGTGATTACATATGACGGTCAGTCCAAAAGTATTAATGCAAGCTCAGGGGTAACTTCCCCACAAGATTTTGTATTTACACTCACCGCAGATGGGTCTGACAATGTGCTTTTGGCTCAGTTTGATGACGACTGTTCAGCATCTCAAATGCTGACAGCACCCGATGTCTGTTTCCCACCTTTAGGGTTTGATAAGGTTTTTGTATCAGCAATCCCTACTAGTAATACTAACGAATACACGGTAACTTATACAGTTACAATAGAGAATATGGGGTCTCAAGCTACTGAGTATGACCTGTACGACCTTCCTCAATTTGATCAAGATATCTCTATCCTTAGCGGGAGCTATACATCAAATGTCTCAATAGCTGGAACTCTTTCATTGCCTATGCCTTTGCAGACTGGGTGGCAAATTGCAAATGACGTTACACTTGGTAGTAGTGCAACTCATACATATACTCTTGAGTTTTTGGTCGTTATTGACTTAGAAGATGATTCGAGTGTAGGGAATGATATTTACGAATCATGTGGGAGTTCTTCCAGTGGTGGGGACTTAAATACCTTAGCAGGATTATATAACATTGCGAATCTAGACTTAGACAACGAGCCACTTGTGCCAGAGTATACAGATGATGCCTGTGCAGACCTCCCTTATCTCACTATGGTCAAGACACACTTGAGTACGGAAGAGCTGAGTTTGAATTGTTATGAGGTCAAATATCAAGTTCAGGTTTCGAACTTAGGTGGTGAACCCTCTATCTATGATTTGTTTGACGATCCACAATTTGATGATGACTTTCTTCTTTTTTCATTCGAGTATACTTCAGACGTAGTAGGTAATACTGGTGCTCTGTTAGCATTGACTACTGGGAATTATATACTTGGCGAAGGAATTCAAATAATAGAGGCAGCTGTTCATACTTATACTATAACAATTCGAGCATGTCTTGAATTGGAAGATGCTGATATTGGTGACAATCTGTACAACGTAGCTTGCGGTAATTCTTCTGTGGATCCAACTAATGGAGCAGGTCTATTTAATACAGCTAGTATTGATGTCAATGATGATGGAGTCATTGACATTACAGATGATGCCTGTGACGATGTACCTTATTTAGTGATTAGAAAACAAATTCAAACTGTTGAAATACAAGCAGATGGTAGCTTTGATATCCAGTACGACATTACAGTAAGAAACTTAGGTGGAGTGACAGGAGACTATGACGTCTATGATATGCCAGGAATGGATGATGACGTCATGCTCAATTCTGCTACTTTTGAAAGTGATATCCCAACTAGTGGAGTCTTACCTCTAGATATTCCAATGCTAAGTGGATGGTTGTTAGCATCAGATCAATTACTTGATGCTGGACAGTCTCATACTTTTTCTCTCTCGACAAATGTGAGTTTAGACTTGCAAGATGCATTTGGGGATAATATTTATACTGAATGTGGTTCCACAACAGGTATCCCAACAGCTGGTGAAGGGATATATAATGCAGCTATGTTAGACGCAAATAATGATGGAACCCTGGACCAAACGGCTCAGGACTGTGAAGACATCACTGATATCATTGTAACAAAGGTCTTGTCTAGTATAAGTGACCAAAAGCTTGACGGCACCTATGATCTTCAATACACCGTGACTGTGACTAATTTGGCAGGAAGTATGGGAGACTATGACCTCTTTGATTCTCCAGCATTCGACGATGATATAACTACCAATTTGGCTTCTTTTACAAGTAATACAACCAATAGTGGGACTCTGCCCATAAGTGTACCTGATTCGCCTGGATGGCAGTTAGCAGAGGATTATACCATTGGTGCAATGGAAAGCCACGTTTATCAACTTATGCTTAATGTAACCTTAGATTTGAATGAGGGATCTGGCGGTAATGGGCAATATACAGCATGTGGAGATGGTTCAGGTGGTATTCCAGAAGGTGGTCAAGGCTTGTTCAATCAAGCTTCTCTTGATTTGAATAATGATGATGTTATTGATGAGCAAGATGATGATTGTGGAGACCTACCTTATGTCATTATGGATAAGACACATAATAGTACGACTGAGACAAGTCTCAATTGTTACGATGTAAGCTACACTATTCTAACCGAAAACCTTGGAGGTGCTGTTGGAACATACAATCTATACGACGACCCACAATATGATGATGACTTTGTAATCACTGCAATCAGTTACAGTTCAGATGCAGTAGGCAATGGTGGCGGAGACTTAGCAGTAATTGAAGGAAATTATATGTTGGCAACAGACCAGTCAATTTCGCCAGATAAGAAGGATACTTATGATGTGACGGTCTCAGTATGCCTGAGTTTAGAAGATGGTGTCATAGGTGATGATGAATATACAACATCGTGTGGCTCTGTGCTTGGAGTCAATAATCCAAGTAGCGGAGAAGGGCTTTACAACATAGCTAGTATAGATACTAATGACGATGGTATCATTGATTCTACCAGTGACGCCTGTGATGATGTCCCTTATTTGACAATCGAGAAACAAGCTGTTTCTTCTATGTTAATTGCTGATAATTGCCATGAAGTACTCTATTCCATAGAGGTTGCTAACTTGGGAGGTGATATTGGAATATATGATTTATTTGATCATCCAAATCTAGATGATGATATTGTTATCAATGAAGCAGACTATTCGAGTAATATTCCAAGTTTTGGGACATTGCCTTTAACTTATACTGATGGATGGCTATTAGCTGAGAATCAAACAATTGATGCAGGTGACTCTCACATATTTATGGTTACTACACAAGTTTGTCTTGATTTAGAAGATGGCTTAGTTGGAGATGATGACTATACTTCATGTGGTGGTAGCGGAAACTCTACGCCTTCTGAAGGGCAAGGTGTCTATAACGAAGCGATGTTAGATGCTAATAATGATGGAACTATAGACCTTGTTGATGATGCATGTCAGGATCTTCCTTACCTGCTTTTGAATAAGGAATTGCTTACTATCGGCATTCAAAACATAGATGGTTCGTATGATATAACTTATGCAGTAACTGTACGAAATATAGGCGGAGCTGCTGGTATGTATGATCTATTTGACCTACCTGCCTTTGACGATGACATTGTGATAAACTCAGCGGAGTATACAAGCAATACAACTAATGCTGGTCATTTTGTAAATCTAATGCCAGCTAGTCCAGGTTGGTTGCTAGCTGATGATCAAACAATCGATGAAGGTAGTCTTCATACCTATACGATAAGTATCAATGTGACACTAAATCTTGATGCGTCTACAACCTTGGGTGATGGGATCTATCTCGCATGTGGTGATACCAATGGATCAGTATTCTCTTCTGGTGAAGGCTTGTATAATCAAGCTAATTTAGATGATAATAATGATGGAGTAATGGATAGACAAGATAGTGATTGTGGTGACCTGCCATACTTAGAGATGACGAAGGTCCATTCTAATACTACAGAGACAAGTCTCAACTGTTATGACGTTGTCTATATAATACAAGTTGAGAATATTGGAGGAGCTGATGGGTATTATGACTTGTTTGATACACCAGCATTTGATGACGACTTTACTGTCACGTCAATTACAGTAGAAAGCAATGCTCAAGATAATATAGGAGGGGTCTATCAAGGTGGAGAAGCAAGTTATTTATTAGCTGATGATCAATTGATAGTACCAGGAAAACTTGACACCTATAGTGTGACAGTTGCAACTTGTTTAGACTTGAAAGATGAAGTTGTCGGTGATGATGAATATAATAATGCTTGTGGCTCGGCACAAGGTGCTGGTGACCCTGAGGCAGGGGAAGGTCTCTTTAATAGTGCAAGTTTAGATACTAATAATGATGGAATAGTTGACCTTTACGATACCGCCTGTGATGATGTCCCTTACCTCGTTATGGAAAAAACATTGACTTCTATAGAAGATGGAATAGGGGAGTCTTTTCATGTATCCTATACTATTCAAGTGGCTAATGTTGGAGGAAGTACTGGAGTTTATGATGTCTTTGACTTGCCAGCATTTGATGACGATATTTTCATTATTGGTGCGGAGTATTCCTCTTCCTTTGGAATCATAGATCAACTTTTAACTGTGGATATTCCAAGTAATGGTTGGTTGTTAGTGAGTGACAAGATGCTTGAAGCAGGAGAGATTGATGAGTACACGATATCAATACACATAGGTTATGACTTTTTAGATGGAGAGCAGGGAGACGATTCCTACTCTTCTTGTGGCGCAACAATCAATAGCGAGGGCTCTGCAGGAGAAGGCTTGTTTAATCAAGCATTACTAGATGCCAATAATGATGGCAATATTGATATCACGGACGAAGTATGTGAAGACTTGGAAGTCTTTGATTTAGCCTTATTGAAAGCCTCTGCGTCTTCTGCTCCACTTACTCCAGGAGATGATGCTCATTTTATCATTTCAGTGATTAACCAAGGAAATACTGTAGTCAATTCAATAAAAGTTTACGATTATATTCCAGATGGAATGGAGATAAGTGATAGTGGTATCAATGACATTTGGGTTGAAGAGTCATCCGATGTATACTATACCATTATTGATGGCCCTTTACATCCTCAAGAGACTCTAGAAGTTCAAGTAGTCATGACTATACTTCCAAGCGCTAATATTTCTTCATTGGTCAACGCAAGTGAAATTGGAGAAGCCATGGATGACCAAGGAGATCCAATTGATGACGAAGACAGTATACCTGATAATGAAGATGATAATGACGTAGTTGTAGATGACGAAGTTGATAATAATGACGGAGATGAAGATGATCATGACATCGCTTCGCCACCGATCTTTGACCTTGCCCTTAGAAAGACAAATGATCAAGTTATGCCAGTTGTGCCTGGGGACTTGGTCACTTATAAGTTCGAAGTATTTAATCAAGGGAATATGGATGCTTATAATATTCAATTGCAAGATATCTTACCAGCTGGCTTGACATTAAGTGCTACTGACGACAATGGTTGGGACTATAATGCCGACGGAAATATTGTGAATCAGATACTTGGCCCATTAAAACCGAATACATCTATCATTGTCGAAGCAATTTTGGAAGTTACTATGGATGCTTCTCCTCAGACAGTTGTAAACTTTGCAGAAATTACTCAAGCAGAGACAGAGGATGGTAGTACTGTAACTACAGGTGATTTTGATAGTGACCTTGATGGCGAAGAAGGTGATATGTTGGTAGATGACGTGATTGACAATTCAGATGGTGATGAAGATGACTCAGACATTGGTACACTACCCATTTTTGATTTAGCAATCATTAAGACTGTAGACTCGATTGGCCCATACGAAGTCGGTGACTTGGTAACTTTTGATATTATGGTATGCAACCAAGGCAATATTCCAGCCTATGACATCATAGTCTATGATTACTTGCCTAGTGGCTTACTCTACAATGCTTCAATTGCCAATACAGGTTGGGAGGTAGATTCTCCAACATTAGTACATAAGAAGATGCTAGGAATATTTCCTCCAGGTGAATGTGCCAGCATAACAATAGAGTTAGAAGTATTCAATACTACCAATCCTATCAACTTAATTAATATGGTAGAGATAGGGTATGCTGAAGACCAATCTTTAGTTGATATGTCGGGACATGATGTAGATTCTAGACTAGATTCAAGTAACCTCAACGATGTTGGAAATACACCGTTTAGCATCTTCAATGATGTCATGGATCAGAATGGTAGAGCAGGTGAAGATGAAGATGATCACGATCAGGCATGGATATTGGTATGTGATCAAATGGCGTGTGAAGGCTTTATCAATGCCTCGCTAGACGAAAACTGCTCAGTAGAAATCACTGCAGAGATGTTGGTCACTCCAGCAGCATTTCCGAACGATCTTTATGAAATTGTAATCACTGACGAATTTGGTAATACCGTTGACAACCCTCTAGGTGTTGATGCAATTGGACAAACCTACAATGTGTCTATCAATTTGCCACTTTGTGGAAGTAGTTGTTGGGGTCAGGTCACTATAGAAGATAAGTATCCACCGCAAATTATTTGCGAAGATATCACTGTGAGCTGCGGAGGACTTGAGTCCGTTAGTCAACCTGCTATGATTGATGATAATTGTACCGGCGGATCTGTAGTCTTGCTTAATGAAGTTATTCAGCCTCTTACCTGTGACCCACTATATACCTCATGTGTGACTAGGTCTTACCAGGCAGTTGATAATATGGGTAATAAAAGCCCAATCTGTGATCAGAAGATATTTTTACAGCGAGTTGACCTTTCAGGGTTAGTATACCCAGCGAATATTACATTAGATTGTAATGCTGGCTTTGCTACTGATGACAATGGCAACCCTGACCCTTTAGCTACGGGTTATGTATTGGATGGCCTCATTGAAATATTGCCATTTGAGTCAAATCAGCTCTGCAATGCTTTCTTGACTTATGAAGATACTGCCATCCCTTCGAGTGATTGTTCGGAGAAGATTCTGAGAGTTTGGAGAATTCAAGAGTGGCACTGTAGTGGAGAATTGATAGCTGGAGGAATGCAAGAGATCTCTATCATTGATGATAGTGGTCCTATCTTGACATGTGGCAGCGACCTTACAGTAACAACAGAGTATGGATGTTCAGCAG
>JAHDHH010000074.1 GCA_020631405.1 Saprospiraceae bacterium | reverse complement strand
TCATAGAATTATGTGCTTCTTTCCTTATGACCTAAAAAGGAGGAGAAAGTTTCTACATTTACTTGATTATTAGCAGTTTTTTGGTGATTACATTGTCTTTAGTGTTTATTCTTACAAAGTATAAGCCATCTTCATAAGTGTCTAGTAGTAGAGCCTTATTAAACAAGTTATTCTCTATTACAAAGTCTTGCTTTATACGGCCATCAATGTCTGTAATTGCCAGATTTGCACTTTCTAGTTTGTTTAAAGCTATGTTTAAGTGTAATGTTGAGCTAGCTGGATTAGGATAAATATCAAATAGTGTTACTCCAGCGATTTCGTCAGTGTTACTCACTATTCCTAAAAGAGTAAACATCACCTCTACACTACAATCATTAGCATCGGTAACTACTACATTATAATCTCCAGCAACCAAACCTTCTATATAGTTTTCTGTACCTCCGTTGCTCCATAGATATTCTATATTACCTTCTCCTCCATCTACATCTAATACAATAGATCCGTTGGCAAAGCCTGCTGTTTCATCTTGAATATCAGCATTGATTGTTATCTCATTAGGCTGGTTAATAGTAAATGTTTGAGTAATATACTCTACTCCTTGATCTACTATATTAACCTCATACTGACCCGCTATTAAGTTAGAAATATTAACTTGATCCGATGTAAAGCCATCAGGACCTGTCCATGCCACCTCATAGTCTGGAAGACCACCTGACAGATCAAGTACAAAAGCGCCAATTGAGTCACCATAACATGGATTATGTTCTGTCATTACGTTAAATGTTAATGTGGCTGCTGCTAAAATCTCCTCACAGTTAGTAAACTCGCCACACTTATTTACTTGAGTTAAGCAGACATTGTAGTAACCTGCTTCTGTATAGGTATGGTTTGGATTTGATTCATTAGATGTATTACCATCTCCAAAGTCCCAAACCATAGAATCCAATATTTGCCCAACTTGACTTTCGAATGTGACAGACAATTGATCAGTCTTTGTTGTGAATTGGCTTTCCGGTATAGTTGTATCATCTTGCATGACCTCAATAGTCATGGAGTCTGAACACCCTACATTGCCATACACCACTTCTAATTGATAGATGCCTGGTGTAGTTACTTCTAATGTAAAATCTGTTGATACAATACTACCTATTACGTCTTTCCACAAGAATGTTCGTTGATTCTGGTCGTTTGGATAGTCTGCTTCCAACAACACTGACGGATTAGTACAATCCAAGATCCCACTTGTAATGATTCCTATACTTGGGCTTTCAAATTGAGTTACTACTACGATTTCTGAAGAAACACATCCTAAAGCATTCTCAACTATGACCTCTATTTCCCCACTTGTGTTTAGATCAAAGCAAGCACCACTAGCAATCATTTGTCCATCTATTATCCACCCTATATTAGTCCCGTCAGTATCTATACATAATGTTGTGCTTTCTTCTTGGCAATATAATAAGTTTCCAGTGATTTCAAGTGTTGGTGGTGGCACACTGTAATCAACTTCAAACACTTCTGTATTCGTACATCCTGTGTTATTATCTTCCACAAATACTCTATATTCTCCACTTTTGTTCACCAAAATTACATTGCCAAAGTCTTCCACTATTTCTCCATCCATAGTTGACCAAGTATAGTTAACATTGTCTTGTAACTCCAGTTCAAGTGTCGCTGCTTCTCCTGTACAATCTACATCTCCTTTTGTCATAAGTATGATTTGAGGCTCTTCTAGATCTTCAATGATTTCAACTTGTTGCATACTTACACACCCATTTGTCTGATCAGTCACTGATAGTGTATAAATACCAGCTTGGCCAAGAAAAACTTCAGCTTCTGTTGCAATAACACCTCCTGTTGGGTCAAACCAAGTATGGTCATATACCTCATTCTCTTCAGAAGAGAGAAGTACCTCAATATTATCACATGTAATTATTGTATTACCAATAATTTTAACATCTGGTGGTGTCAAATTAGATTCTATGCTATAGGTATAATTACTTTGACAGCCATTTACCGGGTTGATAAGGATTAGTTCGTAATCACCTGGTTCTGTTACTGTCAATGAAAGGCTTGACTGGTCAAGTTCTATTGAATTATTTAGTGAAACCCATGAAAACTCATACTCGCTATCTGCCTCAATAAAAACAGTAGCTATATCTGAGTCGCAATCAATATGTTGAATATATTCTGATTCGATATTAGGGTTTTGATAGTCAGCCTCAACCATAATCGATTGAGATTTAGTACAGTTGTTAGTCAAATCTATAACCTCGAGTATATAAATTCCAGGACTCTCTACTTCTACAGTATTTGAATTTGCATTTGGAATAATAGCATTATCAACACTATACCATTGATAGGTATAGTCCTCAGAGTAGTTAGCAGCTATTGATACGATACTATTTGCACATGAGAGAGTTTGCGGTTCTTCGAATGCGATATTTGGAAGTGCCGTCGATGATTCAACTGTATACAATGATTGAGTAATACATCCATTAGTAGGGTCAGTCACCTCAACGTTGTAATTCCCACTTGAACCAACAACAACCTCTAGCCCATCTCCATCAGTTATGATAATACCATCATCAGTTGACCAACTGATAGCTGCATCTTCTGCAACTGCTATACTAATCAACCCTTCTTGTTGGTTACAGTCAATATCTTGAATATCTACAAGCGCTAATTCTGGTTCTACTTGATTAGACTCAATGAGTATTGTATCAATTGTCATACAACCATTGATAGTATCCGTACCAATAAGGTTGTAAGTACCTCCTTGATCTATACTAGCTATTATACTGTCACTAAAGACATTATTGTTTTCATCTAACCATTGGTAGTTAAGTTCAAGATTTGAAACACTAAGATCAGACTGAAGATTAACACAATCAATTGTCAAGTTGCTAGCATTTATGTTCACTTCTGGATTTGTCATATCTGACATTACTGGAAACTGGATGGAATCCATACAATTGGAAATTTGGTCAACTACTAGTAAGGTAAATATACCGCTAGTGTCCAAGGTCACTTGGTAGCCAGTGTCTATTAACATAGTATCTTGGTACCAGAAGTATGATATATTACTTGCAACAGAAGAGCTGTCAGCATGTATTACTAAACTATCTAGATAGCAATTAAATATTGGGGGAGTCATAGTGTCTGCCACTGGCACATTGGATGATGGTACTTCTACCATATCCACATCTTCACAGCCAAAGTAATCAACAACCCTAGTTTCATATATACCTGGAGCTAATCCAGTTATGTTAGAATTAGAATAATTATTGTCATCCACCCAATACGTATAAGGTATTGTTCCTCCAGATGCAATTATTTTAATACCACCACCTTGGCCCTGACAGTCTGCAGTAGTGATAGTCGGATTGAAGGTAAGTGGGTTTGGCTCAAATACATAGTATTGATCTTGCTGTGTACAGTTTGTATTAGTATCAGTGACTGTAACATAATATGTTCCTTCGGAAAGATTGTCTACATAACTTGAATTTGCACCATTACTCCAAGCGTATGAATAAGCTCCTGTACCACCATCAGCTGTTATTTCTAATATTCCATCATTTGCTCCAAAGCAGCTGATATCTTCATAATCATCCAAAGACAGTGAGATAGGGTCACTAGCTACAACATCAATAGGTCCCAATACTATTGTATAGTTATGGCTGTCTGAAATAGATACAGAATAGCTGCCAGGCTCTATGTTGTAGATATTCTGTGTTGTCTGACCTGAAGACCATTGATAGGATATATTATTGTAACCACCCTCCACTACCAATTCGATATCTTGTTGATCATTACAAGCTATTCCACTAAGTGTATAGTCAGCCTGTAACTTAAATGACTCCATCCAATTAGCCCAACTTGAGCTGCTCAATTGACCAGTCTCGTAAACCTTAAAGTTTGGTCCTACCGCATAAATAGTTGGATAATAACTAATATTAAAACTATTATTCACTTGGTTAGCTCCAGAAGAAGATGGATTTAGAATTGGGTAATCTACTCCAACAGTCCAATCTCCTATTGATCCACCTGAGCAGCCACTTGGGCCATATATACATTGTTGAGTCGTACTAGGATCTGGTTCAATAAAGAACACCATCACTTCATCAGAGCCAGGAGGTCCATAAGTCGTCCATACGTTTTCTAGTATCCCTGTTTGATGATAATTCCAACAAGGAGGGCACCATGTTGCTGAAAAATCCAAAATGGCTCCATATCCTTGATTAAGATAACTATGTAGATCTTGAGGATTGCCATTAAGGTCATTAATAATAAAATTAGGAACTGAGGCTCCGTATGATAATTGTGCTACTGCCGTGATTTGAAAAGAAAGCACAACTAAAAATGTAAGTGTAAAATTTCTCAACTTGCTTGATTTTATCTTCAAGGTAGCTAAAAGAAATATTACAACAAAACTCAATTGACATATTCTTACTTCTTATACCTACCAAATATCCTTTTCAGCGAGGTTGATTTCCTTACCGTAAAAGAGAGATGCCGTCTCTTCGAAAGACTCTGTATAGTCTGATACTTGAAATTGATATACACCTTGATTCTTGTCAGCTTCTTTGTGCTTTTCAACCAGAATCTGCTTAACCTCTTCGGCTACTACAGTGGTGGAGTCATAGATTTTTACTTTGCTCTTGAAGTAACTATCTATTTCATCCTTGATAAGGGGGTAGTGGGTACAAGCAAGGAGTATGGCATCAATCTGATCAAATTGGTCATCTTCCAAATATGCCTTAATTACGGTCTGACTGACCTCGCCACTGTGAAAGCCCTTCTCAATCATAGGAGCCAAGAGCGGTGTTGCCTTGGATATGACATCAAGTGATTTGTTCTTGGAAAGCAGCTTAGCTTGGTAGACATTGGACTTAATCGTAGCCTTTGTTGCTATGACTCCTACCTTAGCGAATCCCTTGTCACTAACATTGTTGACCAATGGGTCTACAACATTGACAAAATCTGTACTGCCTTTGAAAAAGTCTAGCAGTACATCATAAGCTGCAGTGGAGGCAGAATTACATGCTACCACTATCATCTTACAATCTTGCTCAAGTAAGTACTTGCATATCTTTAATGCGTAGTAACTTATTGTCTCTTTAGACTTGTCGCCATAAGGGAGGTGCTTGGTGTCACCAAAGTAGATAATGGACTCATTAGGCAACAGGTCTGAGATAGCCTTAGAGACCGTCAAGCCTCCAATACCAGAGTCAAATACGCCTATAGGTCGATTATCTGCCAATCAAGGTGTAGACTAGAGTCCTAGTTTAGCTTTGACTAGAGGACCAATGTTCGTTGACTCGTCAGCGTAGAGTACAAAGCCTAAGCTATAGTCAAAAATGTACGTGTAACCATTTTCATTAGCAACTTCTTGAATTGCAGTCTCTATTCTTTGTCTAATTGGCTGCAGTAGAGTCTCGCTTTTCTCTAAGATTTTTTGCTGACTAGACTGTTCAAATTCCAAAATTTTCGCTTCTTCAGCCTTAAGTTTTTGACCTTCTGCCTCCAATTGTACAGGGCTATATTGGTCTCTATTCTTTTCAATCTCTTGATACTTTACCTGTAGTGATTGGATCATTTCTTGACCCTTTCTCTGTAGTTGACTCTGAAAAGCCTCAATATTAGAGTTAGCTTCTTTGACTTCTGGAAGTTCCTGAATTAATTCTTGACTGTTGATATACCCAAATTTTTGAGCACTAAGGGCAGTAATACTTAGAAGCATAACCGCTAGCAACATTGTAATTTTCGTATTGAACATTCTTTGTGTTATTTATAGTGTTAAGAAAGAAGAAAGCTATTACAGCTTTCTTCTGATATCTTCAGTTTTATCAAATTCTTCATTGGCAAAAAGTAAGCCAGTCGAGCTACTCTTGTCAAAAATAAGATCATATCCTCTTTCTGTAGCGTAAGTATCTATTGCTGCAAATACCTTGTCTTGGATCGGTCTCACAATCTCTTGTCTTTTTCTAAACAGATCTCCTTCTGGACCAAATCTTTGCTTCTGCTTCTCTCTCACTGCCTTTTCGAAGTCCATGATTTCGTCTTCTCTCTGCTTTCTTGCATCGTCGCTTAAGAGGACTTGCTCGGCTTGGTACTTATTATAAAGACTCTTGATCTTGTCATAATCTTTAGAGATGTCTTGTCTCCATTCAGCAGATATATTGTCAATATCTGACTGTGCTGTTTTGTATTCAGTCATTCCTTCTAGTAGAGAATTAACGTCTACTATTGCCATTCTTTGAGAAAATGCTGAAGCTGTGATAAACAGGGCTCCTAGGCATATTATAATAATCTTTTTCATAGCATTGATAGTTTAAAGTGGTTGCAAAATTAAAATTTCTGTCATCATTATGTGTAATCTGTCTTTTATAATTAAAATACTAGACTGATACTTTGATATAAATTACATCAAATCGCTCTGAATAATTTGACAAGCTAGTTGCTTTAACGACACTTTAACCGCTTAAGATATACTTTAACAATTATTATGGATTCTTAAACTTCACAGTACTTTTATGGAACCTAGACCTATTTGTTTTATTAAATTATCGAAATAATGAATCAACCTTATGTAATCACTGGTCAGCGAGTATCCTTGGATGATATCAAGACTATCTGGAGCACTGACGTGACCATTACTCTTTCGGATGAGGCTAAGCAAAACATAACAAAGTGTAGGACATTTCTAGAGCAAAAGATTGCTAGCAGTGAACTACCAATCTATGGTGTCAATACTGGTTTTGGCTCCTTGTGCAACGTCTTAGTCAGTGAGGACAAACTTGACCAACTTCAACATCAATTACTCGTCTCTCATGCTGCGGGAATTGGGGATATCATTGAACCAAGACTAGCTAAACACATGCTATTTCTTAAGATTCTTGCTTTCTCCAAAGGTTACTCTGGTGTAAGGTTGTCCTTAGTTGAGAGGATGATTACTCTCTACAATGCTTCGGTGATACCTATCATTTATTCAATTGGTTCCCTTGGGGCATCAGGTGATTTAGCTCCGCTAGCACATATGAGTCTGCCACTTATTGGCAAGGGTGAAGTCTTCTATAATGGTGCAATACAACCTTGCCATGAGGTGCTTGCCTCTCTAGGGTTACAACCTATAGCCTTGGCGGCAAAAGAAGGTCTTGCCCTGCTTAATGGCACGCAGTTTAGCCTAGCTCATGGTCTTGAAGCCATCATAAAAGGTGAACAACTTTTAACTGCCGCGAATAGCATATCAGCTATGTCGTGTGATGCTTACAATGTGCAGTTATCACCATTTCATCCATTGATTCAGAAGGTCAGAAATCACAAAGGACAAGAGTACGTTGGTGAGCAGATGACTACATACTTATCAGGTAGTCAAATACTATCACTCCCAAAGTACAACGTGCAAGATCCTTATTCATTTCGCTGCATTCCCCAAGTCCACGGAGCTAGCAAACTCATCTTAGACAGTGCAAAAGACACATTCATCAATGAAGTCAATTCGGTAACTGACAATCCGACAATATTCCCTGATGATGATATCATATTATCTGGAGGAAACTTCCATGCTCAGACTATAGCACTTACATTAGAGAATCTCGGTATAGCCTTAAGCGAACTTGCTAATATAGCAGAACGAAGAATCTACAACCTCATCAATGGAGATAGAGACCTACCTCCATTCTTGACAGCCGAACCCGGAGTGCAAAGTGGGTTTATGATAGGTCAATATACGGCTGCAGCCTTAGTCAATCAGACGAAACACCTGGCCAACCCAGTCAGTACCGATAGTATCACCTCATCTATGGGGCAAGAAGACCATGTAAGTATGGCAGCTAATGCTGGAACTAAGACTATCAAAATAGTGGCCAATGTAGCTAGAGTACTTGGAGTAGAACTCCTCTGTGCTTGTCAAGCTTTAGACTTCAGAAAACCTATGTTGCCAAGTCCTAAGAATTTAGCAATTTACAATGCTTTCAGGTCAAAAGTAACTCACATGACTGAAGACAGAGTGCTATCTGTAGACATGCATGCTGCCGAATCCTTTATTTGGAATGACTTGGGTATTTAAGGTGTCTTGTTGACTATTTGATCTAGTCTGTCATAGAATTCTTGACCATATTTTCTGATCAGAGCTTCTTTAGCAAATTTATAAATCTTGGTGTCAGATGATTTGCCATTAGCTAGAGCTGGATCACATATTTCCCATTCATCATAGCGCATTAGGCTCAAGCCTGACTGACTATTTTTTTCTATTCTTATTGGATACAAGTGGCATGATATCGGTTTTCTAAACGCAATTTCGCCTTTCTGATAGAGTGACTCGAAAGAGCAGTACGAGATTTCGCCCTCTTTAATCAGGTAGATGCAAGACTTGTCCTTTGCAAGCGGAGTGCCGTATTGCTTCATTCCTTCAAAGTAAGTATAAGGTTCTTGACTATCCAAAATTGCCCTCGCCTCGTCTGACAATAGAGGTTTGACTTGATCAAGAACCTTTTCTATTGCTAGCATCTCATCTTCTTCTAGGGGTGCTCCGAAATCACCTTCCCAACAGCAAGCCCCTTTACAAGCCGAAAGGTCACAAGCAAAACAAGTGTCCACTACAGGACCTTCTATTAGTATTTCGTCAATCAATATCATAGGCTATTTTTCGGAGTATCAATTTTTGCTTAGGTAATCTAACAACAGATAATATTTGTAAATATACTTGAACTACATGTTATTATTTTGCATTGTACCTATGAAGTCTGAGTCTCTTTGCTGTATATTGCAAGTCAAACTTCGTATCCCTAATTACATTTAAAGATTATTGAATCCATGGACATATTAAAGAAGAAATTCCACGAAAAGTCTTCTGCGTTGAAAGCTGAAATGAAGGCCTTTTCGAAAGAACATGCAAATACTATAGTTGATCAAGTAAAAGTTTCGCAGGTTTTTGGTGGAATGAGAGGTGTGAAAAGCATGATTTGGGAAACATCACAGCTAGATGCACAGGAAGGTATTAGGTTTAGAGGATATTCTATTCCAGAGCTCAAAGAAGTACTCCCTAGAACTGAAGGAGGCAAAGAACCATTACCAGAAGGGTTGTTTTGGTTAATGCTAGTTGGAGAAGTGCCTACTCAAGAAGAAGTCAACTGGCTCTCTGACGAATGGGAAAAAAGAGCAACCGTATCTGATACAGTTTACAAAGTATTAGATGCACTACCTGCTGATACTCATCCAATGACACAATTTGTGATGGCGATTACTGCTATGCAAGGCGACAGTGTTTTTGCTAAGCAGTATTCTGAAGGAATGAAGAAGTCTGATTATTGGGATGCTACTTATGAAGATGCAATGAACCTCATTGCTAAGCTACCGCATATTGCTGCGTATATATATAGAAGAACTTACCATGATGGCAAGCATATAGCTGCTGATACAAGTCTTGATTGGGCAGGTAATTTTGCTCATATGCTGGGTAACGACGACGCAGACTTTATGAGTTTGATGAGGCTTTACCTGACGATACATGCAGATCATGAGGGTGGTAACGCCTCTGCACACACAGTCCACTTAGTGAATTCTACATTAAGTGATGTCTACCTATCTTTTGCTGGAGGTATGGCCTCTCTTGCAGGACCACTTCACGGCTTAGCTAACCAAGAGGTCATCAAGTGGATAATGGAAATGACAGAAAGTCTCGGAACTACTACTCCAAGTGATGAGCAAGTGGCAAAATATATTAATGACACATTAGCATCAGGAAGAGTGATACCTGGATATGGTCATGCAGTACTAAGACAGCCAGATCCTAGGTTCACAGCACAGAGAGTATTCGCTGAAGAGTATATCCAAGGAGACGACTATGTCAATATCGTATGGCAACTCTTTAGAATAGTGCCAGATATCTTAGGAGCCTTAGGTAAGGTAAAGAATCCATGGCCTAATGTAGATGCACACTCAGGAGCTATCTTAGTGCATTATGGACTTACAGAATATAGCTTTTATACTGTATTATTTGGTGTGTCTAGAGCTCTTGGAGTACTAGCTAATAGCTGCTGGTCAAGGGCATTAGGATTTCCGTTAGAAAGGCCTAAGTCTCATACATTTGACAAAATGAAAGAAATAGTTAAATCAATTGGATAATGAGTATACCTGCAAACCTAAAATACACTAGCGAGCATGAATGGATAAAACTGAATGATGACAATACTGCCATCATCGGTATTACAGACTTTGCTCAATCAGAACTAGGAGAGATAGTCTATGTAGAAATAGATACTATAGGTGAAGAACTTTGCAAAGACGATGTCTTTGGTACAGTTGAGGCCGTAAAGACTACTTCCGACCTCTTCATGCCCTTGGATGGCAAGGTGTTGGAATTTAATCCAAAATTGGATGAAAATGAGGAAGACAATCCAGGTCTAGTTAATTCTGATGCTTATGGTGATGGATGGATTGTCAAGATAGAACTTGCAGACCCAAGCCAGATAGAAGACTTGTTAGACGAAGAAGCCTATAAGGCATTGACTGTCTAGTTGAATTATTTTTTTTATTCAATACACCAAACTTACTCCTAGATGCATCTATCCAATAAAGGAAGCAGATTGGCAACCTTTTGGAGGATAATGTTTCTCTGTTATTTAATAGTATTAATCCTGGTCAGCGTCGTCAATATCTCGGATATTGAACGGGTATCAAGTCTTAATATCGACAAATTGGCTCACATCATTATGTATAGCGGTTTGTCCTTCTTAATGTTACATGCCTACAGACAGCTGAATGTGATTGTAGTCTTTATTTGCTGTGCTATTCTAGGCATAGGACTAGAGGTAATACAAGAACATTTTACAACTACCAGAATGCTAGATTTTTATGATATTCTTTCTAATATTATTGGAAGTGTCGTAGGAATTTGGTTTTTTGTGTATTCAATTAGAAAATTAGGTTGGAATATTCAATCGACTTCTGATCAGAAATAAGAAACTCAGAAAATTATAGCGTATGAATGATATCGCAATGTCTGGATCTATGGTGATGATAATGATGCTTGTGTTAGCAGCAGTTATCATAGGTCTTATTTTGTTTTTAAGAGGCTTCTATAGGTCCAAAGCCGATGGCTTGACTGAAAAGCATGCTGATACTTCTTGGTCTTCGCCTTTACTGGCGAGAGCTAAGTACCCAGAAGTCAATGCATTCAACTTGTCAAGACCACTCTTTATGTTTGGATTAGCTGCTTCTTTACTCTTTACAATTTTTGCCTTTAGCTGGACTAATTATGAAGAGGAAGTCTTTATTCCAGATGATGCTCTAGAACTAGACGAGGAAATCGAAATCGAACCACCTCGTACTGCTGAGCCGCCTCCACCGCCGCCACCACCACCACCACCGGTGATTGAGGAAGTACCAGAGGAAGAAATTGAAGAAGAAGATGAGCCAGTATTTGAGGATACCTCTATCGATGAGGAGACCGAAGTTGCTGAGCCAGAACCAGTTGTAGAAGAAGCACCGCCACCACCGCCACCACCGCCACCGCCGCCGCCAAAAGAAGAGGAAATCTTCAAAGTGGTAGAGCAAATGCCTAGATTCCCAGGTTGTGAAGACGAACCAGGTGACAATAAGGCTAAGGAAGAGTGTGCCCAAGGTAAAATGCTCCAATACATCTATAAGAACCTAAAGTATCCTGCAATAGCAAGAGAAAATGGTGTAGAAGGGATGTGTGTTATACAGTTCGTAGTAGACAAAGACGGTAGTGTAAAAGATATCAATCTTGTAAGAGATATCGGAGCCGGATGTGGAGCTGCTGCAGAGCTAGTAGTTAAAGGTATGAACAATCTACCGCAGAAGTGGACTCCTGGAAAACAGAGAGGTAGACCTGTAAAAGTACTCTATACTCTACCAGTTAGATTTAAATTAGAGGGATAATTCCCACTATCAAACAATAATAAAAAAGCAGTTATTCTACTCGAATAGCTGCTTTTTTTATGCACCAAAGTGAGTGTCTGCAAGCATCTTTTATATGAATCAAATCTATAATTGCTATGTCCACATCACTCACTTTCTTAGAATCAATTGCTTGCTTGACAAGTACACTTGTCATTATTATTGCCTTAGTTAAGTACTTCCTGAATAGGAATAAGACCGCAGCATTTAATCCCCTAAAAACAAGGTTTCCGGCCTTCTGCCTGGGCCTCGCTTGGAGTCTAGCCATGCTTATTGCCTCATTTGAAATTACAACCATCCCTGCAAATCTAGAACAACAATATCTAGAAGCTGTACCGGACATCCTTGACCTCGAAGTGGTCAACAAACGTACTAAGGCAGACATTCCAAAACAAGTCAAACGCATACCATTGGTAATTGATACCATAGTCTTCGTCGAAGTTGATAATACTGATACATTGACCCTAGTCAAGCCAACTGTCGATATTGATAGTACAGCCATAGTCGATACGACAATGACTACCATGGTCCCTACTCCACCTAGTCCACCTACACTTCCCCTGCCAAAACCAAAAGATCCATTAGATGATGACAAAGAATATAAAATAGTCGAAGAAATGCCGAGATTCCCTGGCTGTGAGTCTGTAGATATGGATACTAAAGCCAAAGAATCCTGTGCAAATAGCAAATTGCTCCAATATGTCCATAGTAAGATTAAGTATCCAGCAATAGCACGAGACAATAATGTCTCTGGTACCGTCATCGCAAGATTTGTAGTGAAAAAGGACGGATCAATCAGCAATATCTCCATACTCCGAGATATCGGTGCTGGTTGTGGAAACGAAGTAGAAAAAGTCCTGAGGTCAATGAATAGCATGGAGTCACCCTGGAGGGCAGGCAGACAACAAGGAAGACCAGTCAATGTGCTGTTTACCTTGCCTGTCAAATTTAGCTTACAATAATTACACAAAGCACCCAAAACAGAATACAGTGAATTACGTTTATAAAACTAAACACCAAAGTTTATGAAGTTACTAGTCCTATTTTCTTTGTCATTAATCTTAGCTCAAGCTAATTGTAGCCCAAATACTACCGGAGACACTTCTACACAAACAATTACAACGTCCAAATCAAAAGATAAAGGAGTAATCAAACTAGAAGACTATATTAAGAAGCATCAGTTAGAACAATATGAAGTAGCAATCCTAGCTGGTGGGTGCTTCTGGTGTACTGAGGCTGTGTATGAAAGGATAGCAGGAGTGGTAGATGTCGTAAGTGGATACTGTGGTGGTGGTCTTGAGATAAAGCCAAGCTATGAATTGACTGGGAAAGGGACAACAACCTTTGCTGAAAGCATTGCTATCTTCTATGATAAGGAAGTGATAAACTTTGATACTCTGCTCGATGTCTTTTTTATAGCACATGATCCTACTACTCTTAACAGCCAGGGGCCAGATTTTGGACCAGAGTACCGATCTACCATATTCTATCAATCAGAAGAAGAAAAGTCAATTTCAGAAACAGTCATTTCCTCTGTAAATGATAGTGGGAGATATTCAGATCCAGTTGTTACAACCCTGGAATTATATGATCTGTTTTGGACTGCAGAAGACTATCATCAAAACTATTACGAGCTCAATCCTAACCATGGTTATGTCCTAAGGGTAAGCAAGCCAAAAGTAGATAAGGTAGTTAAAGAAGTGCCTGAATTATTAAAAACACAATATAGAAAGTAAGAGCCTCTTAGATTCTTACCTCTCCTCACTAAACTATTGCTATCTACTTGTCGACAACCTATTGCCAGAGGAATCAAGAATACAATCCATAAAGACTTCATCATCTTCGAGGTAT
>JAHDHH010000018.1 GCA_020631405.1 Saprospiraceae bacterium | reverse complement strand
CTTATTTGACCACAGCTACAAACACTCCAAACACTGCCAGACACAACATAATACTCACCAATACATAGGTCAGACACATCCCATATTGGCCATTCTGAATCATGTCAAAGCATTCGATACTGAAGGTAGAAAATGTACTGAGACCACCACAGAGTCCGACGCCAATAAGTAGCTTTAATCGAGGATCTACTTCTACTAGGTAGTACACTAGGAGCCCAAGCACAATACAAGCTAGTGTATTAGCTATCAGTGTATGTAGTGGGAAGCCACTATTACTTTTGTAAGTCAGTAATGAAATGAGATACCTTAGGCAAGCACCTACTCCTCCTCCTATGAACACTAGTAGGTAGTTCATCAGGAAGTTCTCTTTCGTTTAGCTAAGAAATACCACACAGTAGAAAACACAAAGGCTATAGCCAGCAAGACTACAAGTAAGTTGAACGAGCCTAAACTCTGCAGCTTATATACTAAGCCAATCACTGCTATACAAAACACAACCAAAATTCCTGTTGCTTGCATGTGGGTGAAGCCGCTATCGATAATCAAGTGATGAATATGATTCCTATCTGGCGAGAAGGGTGACTTACCCTTTGCCATTCGTATTGCAAAGACCCTTAGCGTATCATAGAGAGGCAAGAGCAATATCCCAAATGCTACAGCTGGAGCTGCTTGAGTAGCATAGGTAGTATCTTCTAATGTTCTATGCATTTCTATAAATTGGATGGCCAAAATAGCACAAACTAGGCCCAATAGTAGGGATCCAGTATCTCCCATAAATATTTTTGCTGGTGTAAAATTGTATTTTAGAAAAGCCACAATAGCACCGACCATGGCGAAGGCAACTATAGACAACTCTATCTTATCAACTCCGTAAAACCAGAGCCCGAACACCACCGATATCAGACCTGCCACACTTCCAGACAACCCATTGATCCCATCAATCAAGTTAAATGAATTAATAATGACTAGGATGGTAAATATGCTAAGCAAGATACTTGCAATATATGGCAAGTCCTCAATGCCAAACATCCCATAAAAACTCGTAATTCGAATATTAGCAATGAAGACCAATATAAGGGCTGAGAGTATCTGAGCACCGAACTTCTGATAAGGTAGCACAGGATCAATATCGTCCTTAGCACCTATCAAGAAGAGGATGATAAATGCACAAAGAATATACTGGAGATCACCAAAGTACTTAAACGGCGTCCACATGATAATAGAGAATATAGTACCTGCAAAGATGGCAATACCACCAAGTGATGGAGTGACCTGAGTATGAGATGTCCTCTCACCCGGTACGTCCACTAGATTTTTCTTTCTAGCAATGCTGATTATAGACGGAATGGCCCAATACGTCAGCAAAAAAGAAGTGATAAATGCAAGTATTATTGAGTACAAAAGATTTGCTTGTTTCTTCGTTCAAAGATAGTGAGGTTTAGGGCTAATGACTAAGTATGTCCCACATTTTACACGATTAGGTGATGTTTAGTCGATTTACTAGTCAAGGATTAAACTGAATCACCGAAAAAATAAGTTAATTTTGTACACTTAGTGCAACATAGCAACATTGACCATGTCATTACTAAAAGACCAATTAAACCTAGAGAAGCTTCCAAAGCATATTGCCATCATCATGGATGGGAATGGCAGATGGGCTAAGCATAGAAACATGCCTCGAGTATTCGGTCATAAAAATGGGGTAACTGCTGTCAGAGAGGTGTCGGAGGCAAGTGCAGAAATAGGAATCCAATACTTGACCCTTTATGCTTTTTCTACTGAAAACTGGAGCAGACCAGCTCTAGAAGTCAATGCTCTGATGACCCTCCTTGTCGAAACCGTCAAACGAGAACTGAAGACTCTCAATGATAACAATATCAGGTTATCTGCCATTGGTAACCTAAGCAAACTCCCTTCTAAGACGTATGATACATTGATGGAAGGAATAGCAGCTACAGCAAACAATGACAGAATGGTACTGAACCTAGCTCTCAATTATAGTGCTAAAGAAGAAATGATCAACGCCACCAAGTCTATTGCCCAGCAAGTATCAGAGGGCAAGCTTACCTTGGATAGCATCAACGCAGATACCATAGATAAGCATCTGACTACCTCAGGTATACCTGATCCAGAACTCCTCATTAGAACTAGTGGCGAGCAGAGGATTAGCAACTTTTTGCTCTGGCAAATAGCCTATTCAGAATTGTATTTCACAGAGACATACTGGCCAGACTTTAATCGTGAACACCTCTACGAAGCCATCCTTGACTTCCAAAATAGAGAACGTCGATTTGGAAAAACAAGTGAGCAACTGACAATAACATAGATTTAAGTCAGTAATTACTAAAAAAAGTAGACCTTTACACACCTTAAAATCAGAAGATTACAGCAATCATGAAGATATTTCAATTCATAATAATATTAGTTTTTCTCAGTCTATCTACTGTAAGTATTGCACAACAATATGACGATGTGGAGACTTTTGACTATTCAGAAGTAAAAGAATACGAAATAGGTGGCGTCAATGTAGTCGGAGCTGAGACAAGGGATAGAAATGCTATCTTGACAATATCAGGACTACAAGTAGGCAGCAAGGTAAGAATACCAGGAGACGATATTCCTAATGCTGTAAAATCACTCTGGAAACTGAGGTTATTTGATGATGTTCAGATCTTACAAGAGAAGATAGAAAGTGACTTATTGTTTTTAGAAATCTTCTTGAGAGAGAGACCAACATACTCCAAGCATTCATTTAAGGGAGTCAAGAAAGTTCACCATGATGAGTTGAATACTATTGTCGAAGATGTCCTATCAAAAGGAAGCATCATTACCGACGATAGAAAACAACTCGTGACTATCAAGATCATAGACTACTTCATGGGTAAGGGATTCCTAGACACTAAGGTGAAGATTAGAGAGATACCTGACAAGGATATAGACAATGCTGTAAGACTAATCGTAGACATCAATCCTAAGGAAAGAGTAAAAATAGACAACATCAACTTCGAAGGTGTCACAGCTTTCAAAGAGGGAAAACTCAGGAGAAAACTTAAAGAGACAAAGCAGAAAAAGGCAATCTTTAAAAAGTCGAAGTTTGTCAAAGAAGACTACGAAGGAGATAAGCAGAGCTTGATAGCTTTCTACAATACTAGAGGATATAAAAATGCAAAAATCGTCTCTGACTCTGTTTACAGAAACAAGGAAGGTGAGTTGATGATTGACATGGTCATTAAAGAAGGGAATGTCTTCCTATTTAGAGATATCACTTGGAAGGGAAACTCTAAGTATAACGATGACCAGCTCAATACCATCTTAGGATTAGCCAAGGGTGACGTATTCAACCCAGAATTGTTGGAAAAGAGGTTGAGATTTTCTCAAGATGGTAGAGACATCTCATCATTGTACCTCGATGATGGTTACTTATTTTTTGATGTACAACCAGTAGAGGTGGCTGTGCAAAATGACAGCGTAGACATCGAAATGAGGATCTACGAAGGACCACAAGCAACTATCGACCAGGTTACTATTGCAGGCAATGACAGGACACATGAGCATGTCATCAGAAGAGCTATTAGGACTCATCCTGGTCAAAAATTTAGCCGATCAGACATCATCAGATCACAAAGAGAAATCTCAAACCTTGGTTACTTCAACCCTGAGACTATGGATATCCAGACACCAGTCAATCAAGAGAGAGGCACGGTAGATATCAACTATGTCTTAGAAGAGAGGCCGTCTGACCAATTAGAACTATCAGCTGGTTATGGAGGATTCCAAGGATTAATTGGGACACTAGGTCTAGCCTTCAATAATTTCTCACTCAGAAATATTAGAGATAGGTCTAAATGGAATCCACTACCACAGGGTGATGGACAAAAGTTTTCAGTCAGAGTCCAATCCAACAGCAGATTTTTCCGATCAGCAAATATCAGTTTCACCGAGCCTTGGCTAGGTGGCAAAAAGCCTAACTCATTTACAGTGGGTGCAGTCTATACAGGTAGTGATTACTCACTCTTGAACCAAGGTCAATTGAATATTGTCAGAGTATTCGCAG
Source organism: Saprospiraceae bacterium (assembly GCA_020631405.1). GTDB lineage: Bacteria > Bacteroidota > Bacteroidia > Chitinophagales > Saprospiraceae > JAHDHH01. The sequence continues at coordinate 59,088 of JAHDHH010000018.1, read as the reverse complement.
GTCTGGGAAGACAATTGAAGTGGCCAGATGACTTCTTCTCATCAAGTACTACACTGACTTATGAGAATATCATACTTGACAATTATAGCTTCTCTGGGTTCTTTGTAGACAATGTCCCTGTGACAAGTGGTAAGTTTAACAACATTAGTTTGACTCAGACTTTCTCAAGAAGCTCAATCAGTGAGCCTATCTACCCGACAAGTGGGTCAAGGATGTCACTATCTCTAAAGGTAACACCTCCATACTCACTCTTCAAGAAAGACTTGACAGTTGGTACACTTTCTCCTGATGACGAAGACGAAATCAGAAGAACTATAGACTTTGATAGAGGACCAGCAAACCCAGCAACAGATGCTGACTATGATGCGGCTTTTGATGCAGCTAAACTTTCACAGAGATTCAAGTTTTTGGAATATCATAAGTGGAGGTTTGATGCTGAGTGGTACTATAGTATAGTTGGCAAGTTGGTCTTAGCTGCTAACCTCAAGTTTGGTATCCTAGGATATTACAATGATGATATCGGGATCGGACCATTCGAAAGATTCGAGCTAGGTGGTGATGGACTTTCTAATCAAAATGTAGGTATTACAGGTAGAGACATCATCTCACTAAGAGGGTACGAGACTACCGACATTGAGGCAAATAACAATAGAGGTGGAGCCTCTATATTCAATAAAGCTACACTAGAACTCAGGTATCCAATATCTACTAATCCTAGTAGTACTATCTACTTACATGGATTCGTCCAAGGTGGTAATTCGTGGATTGGATTTAAGAATTTCAACCCATTCGAGATGCGAAGATCTGCCGGTGGTGGACTAAGAGTATTCTTACCAATGTTCGGTCTACTTGGATTTGACTACGGTTGGGGATTTGACAATCCACAGACATTTGGTAACTTCAGTATAGTACTTGGATTCGAGCCAGACTAATAGGCTTCATCTTTCTTTACTGATAATTATTCAGGCTTAAGACTCATTCATTGCGTGACATAATCGTTAGCAGTAATGCTGTTATGCTTACTGCTATTCAATAGTCTATGCTGACATGATATCCCTGAGTATCTTCCTAAAGACTATATATCCAAGGCTAAGGAATAGACCAAGTAATAAACCTTTGATGATAGCTTGTACTAGTGATGGCCTATTAGCGATTAATGGCAAGATCGGCTCATCAATCACATCGATATATGGTGTCTTATTTTTTAAGGTAAAGTCTGCGATTTGGAGGTTTTCTTCAGTCTTGGCATACATGGCCATGAGTTTCTCTATCTCGATGATGTAGCGTTGCTCAGTAAGTTTGTCCTTACTCCTAAATATGTTCTGATTCTTGTCATTGAAGCTAGCTAGGTTATACTGAGCTGCATTGAGTGCTGCAGCTATAGAGTCAGACTTAAGCTTGACGATATCAAATGTATTCTTGTGTTTTTCTGTAGCTTTTTCAATATAATATCGACTGAGCTCTTCATAGAGGTGCTTGGATAGGCCGATAGACAATTCTGGTCTTTTGGTGTCTGCAATTAGCTTCATGATCCCGCTGTCTTCTGAATAATCAGTAGTCACTATACCAATCTTTCCTCCATCAGGCGTCCCTGCTAACTTAATGTGCAAGGCTTTAAGCGCTTTATTCTCTAAGGCTCCAAATGTTGATTCGTCCACTTGCTTGAATCTAAATCCCTTCAAGGGTAGAGGATCATCTCCGTAGAGGAGCTTATACAACAAACTGAGCTCACCCCACTCCCCTTCACTCTCCAGATAGTCAATAGTATGATTAGCAATCATATCTGCCTTCCCATTGACGGAAATGGAATCAAACAAGATATTTTGAGAGATTCTTCTTGACTTAGAGAGCTCTAAAATCTTATCTAAGTTATATTCTGTACTTCCACCAATCCCGAACTGCCCAAGGAGACCTGAAATATTACTTCCGCTAGAGTCTTCTTCGTTGACCATGAATGTCAACACCCCAGGAAAAGTGGGCCTTGTCAAAAAAGCAACCACTACAAAGCCTATCACACTGATGGTTGTAACGAACATCACCAAGAACTTCCTAGACCAGACCTCTTTGGTATAATCAGATATCGTCAGAATGACCTCTTTTAAGGATACATCCTCCTCTGTATAGTTAGTATTGTGTTGAGTTTTCATTGTGTTTTTAATAATCGAGCTGGTAATCAAAGCTATTTACTAGTATGCTGATCCCAAAATACCTAGACCGCCCAGTAGCAGAGTCATCATGTAGTGTAACTGTGCTCTTTAATACTATATTATGATAAAGCATATAATTCAGCTCAAGGCTGGCATGCATGATATCTCTTTGTTGTCCTTGCAGTAAGCTGTGGCCAAAGTTACCATCCCGTGAACCATTCGGTAGTAATATATCTGACCCATAGTTAATTCCATCACTATTAAATCCTTTCTGAGCATAGAATACCTTTGCTGTGGCGAAGAGTTTAGCATTGTATTGATATCTCAAATTGATAAGTACTTCTTGAAAATTGCTACCAAGTGGGTGTGCTAGTGTCTGACTAAAGTGGCTATAATTCGAGGTGCTAATAGTAGGATTGTCTTCCAATGGCCAAAGGTGGCTGTAGGTAAAAGGTCTGACGATATTGTACTCAGCTTGGAGGTCTAGACCTGATATCCCAAAGGCGTTGTATAACCTGCTTCCAACTTGGACTGCATACTTATTGCCCCACCACCCAGCATCGTCGAATAGCTCGCCTATTTTCAATTCGTCCAAGAGGACTTGCCCATAGATAGACCATGTCTGACTCGCTTGTATCTTCCAGTTGAGACCAAGGAGGACATTGTCAGGGCTATCCAGAAATTGCTCGACCGTCCTATATAAGATGATTGGATTGAGGTACTGAAACTCAAAGTGATCTTCTCTACTAAATACTACTGCTTCGTACAAACCAACTTCTAGCCAGCGTGCAGGTTTATAACTCAAATAATGGGCAGCCATATACTTCTTAGGTAGTAAGAATGTCGATCCTGTAAGATTGCTAGATTGCGCTGCCAATTCTGCAAATACATTCTTGTAATGCAACTTCCACACCCTTGTATCTAGGCTCACATAAAAGTAATTGTTGCCATAGTCATTGAGTAACAGTGAGTGGTAACCATGTCCGACAAAGTGGTTGCCATGTCCGATTTCGAACGTGATATTCTGAGTGATAGGTACACCGAGATAGCCCCTTGCATTGAGAAAGTCATAACCCTTTAAGGCTGAGACACTACTATTGTATGGTTTGAAAAAGCCCTGACCATCTATAGCTGAGTAAGTGTCAAACCTACTCTTCTGATAAGATAGAAAATTAGCTTGGGTCTCTAGTAAGTCTGTGTAGAAATAGACCTTGTCATTGACATAGCCTCTCAATTGGAATCCTCTAGTATTCCTAAAGACAAGGTCATCTTGAACTTGTTCTCTGCCTGCTGAGACATTGAGTATTGGGTTGAGATAGAAGGCAAAGTGGTCTTGCTCAACTGAGAGCAGAGAAGCCCCATCCTTGTAAAAATGTCTCAGTATCCCAGGTCTCACATTTTGATTTGGTCGAGAGACGTACTCTGGGTTATCCTTAGCAAGGTAGTTAAGTAAGGTAGAATCCTGACCCAAACCCTGGTCTACTACGTGTAATAAATCTGACCTCCATACATTACCTAGACCTTGGTGTATATTGCTTGTGTCAGAGGCATGAAAAGTTACAAGTTTCTGTTGGATATAGCCTTGATACTGCTTACGCTGATAGTGAGGAGACTGGGCATACATCCCAGTATATCCTAACATTATCAACAGTAGAATACAACCAATTCGTCTCAAAGTCATAAGGTGTTAAGACTTAAATGCGAGGAGGAAGTCTTTGATATCCTTATTAAACACTTCCCGTTCGCCAAAGTGAAATTCGACTTCCAAAGGTAAGATAAATATGGGCAATTTATGTTCTAAGATTGTCTTGCTATGTAGGTGGAGCCTTGTTGCATCCTTTTCTGTTGTTAAGATGATGGCATCTTTTTGATCCTCTTCTTTGAATATTTTGACTAATCGTTCGATATCAAAGTCAGTAAAATAGTGGTGATCTTCAAATTTGATGCTATTTAAAAGGTCAGTTCTAGATTCCAAATATTGCTCCAGATAGTCAGTATTGGCAATAGCAGAAAGCAAAATCACCTCCGTATCTTCTGTGAGCTTGCGCTTTTCTCTACCATTGTACATATAGTATGGGTCGTAATACTTGTAGTAGGTGAAGTAGACTCTTTGGTGTGGTAGTGGCTCCAGTGACTTGAGTATCCTTTGGCGGTCTTGCTCAGTCATATCAGGTGGACACTTGGTGACGATGATGCGGTTGGCTCGTTCTGAAGCTGAGGCATACTCCCTTAGTCTTCCCGCTGGCAAGAGTAAGTCCTTAGTGTAGACCTTTTTGTAATCTGTAAGTAAAATATTCAGATAGGGCACTACTGACCTATGTTGGTAAGCATCATCTAAGATGACTGTATTGATCTCTGGATTATACTTGAGCATTTCAGGAATTCCTGTATTTCTACTCTCTGCAACTGCCACAGTAATATCGGGATACTTCATTGCATATTGCTTTGGTTCATCTCCCGAAATATCGGCTCCATCCTGAGCTCTCACTAGTCTAAAACCCTTGGACTTTCGCTTATAACCACGACTCAATACTCCCACAGTGAGATAGGGCCTGAGCAACCTAATCAAGTACTCCACATGTGGTGTCTTTCCTGCTCCACCAATGGCAAGATTACCAACATTGATTACAGGCAGGTTAAACTGTGTCGACTTAAGTAACTTAGCATCATAGAGGACATTACGCAATCCAAGCAAGCCCATGTATAGTACAGAAAATGGGAAGAGGATAGCCTTGATGATAATATTATCTTGCATGGTTAGGTAATGATTTTGTACCCGATCTGGCACTTGAAACACTGCTTATGACTGCAGTAATTGTTTTTTAATTGTAGGAGGGCCTGGCTTTCCTTTGCATTCTGAGCTTTGATACCGAGATCACTCCAGTTATTGATGATAGCATTAGACTCCGGTTTGATGGATTCTAATAAGTCAAGACTTGTATCACAATAGCGCTGATCATCTAGTTCTTTACCATAAAGAAACAATAAAGGCACGATTAAGTTGATAATGAGGCTTTCTTTCAGTGTTTTTCCTATTGTTTTGGCTTTTTTAGCACTCGGCTCTTGCTTAAATGTATAGTGGTCATGCCAATAACCATCCACAATACTGATGTCAAAGTAGCCAACAACCTCTTCAATAGTTCTTGCTGTCAAGATATTGCTAAAGAGTCTTGGTCGAGCATAGATGAGCCTAGCTAATTGCGCTATACGTATAGTTGGAAAGTTGACAGGTCTGAGCTTCGAAAACTTCCAATTTACCTCGGACATTGTCGCGAGTTGATGCTTTTGTTTAAGAAAGGCAAATTCCTTTGACAAAGTGGCTGTATAGTCACTGTCTATCTTGACATTAGTAAGTAATCCAGATCCACCAAAAAGAAGGGCTTCTAATTGATGGAGGTTGTCGCTATACTTATTGAGTAGACTGAGAGGGATGACTTCTGCCAATCTTTTGAAGGCATCCTTATTGACCCTGAGTCCAAGAGCAGCACTGAGCCCCACGAAGAATGTCTGATCCCAATCCTTTCCAGAGGCTATCCAAATATCACGAAACCACGCGGTCTTGGATTCTATTCTCTCTACTGACAATCTAGAAAGCCATAAGGGGACAAAGCCTAAGTCTAGACTAGGCAATTGTTGCTGACAAGATACCCAGGTCTCGGCTGCAGCTAGGCTATGATAGTTTTCTATGATTTTTGAGTTAACCAATCCCTTAAGGCATAGCGTAGGGATGATTGTACCATCCTTCCTCTTAATATCAGCATCATAATTCCAAACGACATGTAATATGACATTGTCATAGGCGGGATCATGATTGTGGTTATGCTTGTTCCAGTCGCTAGAGTTAACATGCATTTCTATTTGTCCATACCATGTGGTTGTACCAAGTTTGATACTTCCATTCAAAAAGTCAGGACCTGAGTTAGTGTTGTAGTGACCAAAGGCTAAGATTAGGACGCTATGTCCATTAGTAGTATGCAACCCATTAAGATCAATGAGCTTTGACCTCCAGACGAAGTGGAGCAATTCTTCAGGGATCTTAACTTCTGGTGATTGCACTATCTCTTCCTTTTATAGGTTTTAAATGTACAGTTATGTGGGTTCTTTTCGTCTTTTTCATGGTGTTCTTCAAAGACAAGGGTCCACTGGCTATAGTCTATTTCTGGGAAGAATATCTCTGCATCTTCTACCTCTAAGTCTACTTCTGTAATCTTGAGAGTATCCCAAAACTGCATAGTCTGCTCATAGATCATACCGCCACCGATGATGCACAACTCTTCCTCGCCTTGGGCCTTAGCCCAGTGCATGCCTTCTTCGATGCTTTGCACAACTATACAATTTGAGACGATGAAGAATGGATTACGTGTGACGATGATGTTATTTCGCTTAGGGAGTGGACGACCTATTGAGTCAAAACACTTTCTACCCATTAGAATAGACTTGTTGATGGTGTTCTTTTTGAAATACTTGAGGTCAGCAGGAAGGTACCAAGGGATGTCATTGCCCTTACCAATAGCTCCTTGCTTATCTACTGCTACTATAGATGTAATCTCCATTCCTACTCTGTTTTTAAAAAATTCATACGTTTGATCCTTTCTTCTGTATTCTTCATGAAAGGCGATATTTCTCCTTTAAGGTAGCGTTCTAAGATTAAGCCAGCTATAGGCGATGCTACAGTCGCCCCGAAACCTGCATTCTCCACAAATACCGCTAACGCTATTTTCGGATCATCCAATGGCGCAAAAGCAAAAAACACAGAATGATCTTCACCAAATGGATTCTGAGCTGTCCCTGTCTTACCAGCTGACTTGATACCTGGCACCTTTGCTGACACCCCACTACCATACTCTATAGTCCTACGCATCCCTTCTATGACAGGGTCGAAGTGTTCTGGGCTAATCTTTACACTATGCTTAGGGTAGCTTGCCAATTCTAGGCTCTGTTCTGGACCTATCAACCCCTTCAGTACATGTGGTGTGATGTAGTATCCTCGATTTGCTAAGATTGCTGCAAGATTGGCTATCTGCAGTGTAGTCAACTCGAGCTCTCCCTGACCGATGCCTATAGACATGATATACGTTGACTTCCAAGTGGAGTACTTATCATTATAAAGTTTGTTGTAAAATGCAGGAGTAGGTACGAACCCTGTCCGTTCTCCAGGAATATCTACCCCTAGCTTTCTGCCCAAGCCAAAATCATTGAGGTGGTCATTCAATATGGTCAAACCTATCTCAGGGTTGCTCCACCCTTCCTTTTCCACTAAATCTCTAAGCATTTGGAAGAAGTAAGAATTACAAGAAGTTTGGATTGCCGACTTCATTGCCAAGGGAGATGGGTGCTCATGGCAACCATATTTAAACGTCCTATATTGGTAAAACCCTGGACAAGAAACAAATTTGTTTGGAGTCCAAACTCCTTCTTCTAAGGCTATCAATGAGAGAATTGGCTTAAAAATAGACCCAGGTGGATACTTAGCATTGAGTGACCTGTCTAGAAAGGGTTTGTTTAGGGTGTCGGTTTGCAGGGCATTGAATACCTCTCCCCTCTGTGCATTGATAGCAAGAGCATTGGGGTCATAGTTTGGTGATGACACCATTGCTAAGATTTCTCCTGAGTTAGGCTCGAGAGCCACTACGGATCCTTTCTTACCTTGCATGATCTCTTCTATATACGATTGGAGATCAAGGTCTAGGGTGGTGACTAGGTCTTTCCCTGCTATGGCAGGTTTGTTTCTGTCTCCTTCATTGTACTCAGAGACCTCTCTACCTAGATTGTCTTTGAGGACGTATTGCTGACCTTTTATCCCTCTTAGCAAGGAGTCAAACTGCATTTCTAAACCTGTCCGACCTAAATAGTCGCCGAGGTCAAACCCTCTGATATCTATGTCTTTCTGATTGGCTTCCGCCATGAATCCAAGCAAGTGGGCAGCATTTTGATGTGGGTAAGATCTGACATTCCGAATACTAGCTTCAAATCCTTGAAAATCATGGAGGTGCTCTAAGAATCTTCCCATTTTCTCCGGACTGACCTTTGACAAAAAGGTAAACGGTACAGACCTACTATACTTGGGGTCTTTCCAGTTTTTAGTAATATTCTTTCGGACATAATCTCTATCAATCTCCAATAATGCACAAAGCTTGGCAGTATCAAACTGCTCAGGAAGATCTTTGTAAGTGACCTTAACATTATAAATTGGGTTATTTAATACTAGTAACTCACCATCACGATCATAGACTAATCCTCTTGAAGGATATGTCTGTTTTTTGACAAGTGTAGTCCTTCTTGCTTGAGTTTGATAACTCTCATCGAAGACTTGCAACTGAGCAGCCTTGATAATCAAGGCAGAGAATGCCACGAAAAATAATAAAATGATGCTTGTCTGTTTGTTTGATTTCATCTATGTATTACAAGCAATTTACTTGGGGTTGTTGATTAAGAATGCTAGCATAATAATCACGGTAGACACAATAAAACTAAATATAGTCTTTAATATAATCTCGGTCAAATAGACAAACGAAAAAGCCTCTACACTAAACAAAAACAAGTGGTGGACAAAGACCAAAATTGACACTTGAAGAAAGATAAGACTTATTCCTTGACCCCTTATCGAAGGCATGGTATCCTTGATATAACCTTCTTTTGGTTCAATCATTGAAAGCAAGTAGGGCCGAAGAAAGGCAATAAATACAGTAGCACTAGCATGTATGCCTAAGGTGCCAGAAAAGATATCTACGAGGATTCCTAACCCAAAGGCAAACAAGAGGTTGACATACTTGTTATTATAATACGGAAGTATCATAATTAAGTATGGATATAGCATCAATTGAATATAGCTAAATTGATCAAATCCTAGGTCAATCCTATTCAATACTAAGACCTGAATGCTTAGTACTATTAGTGATAGCACTGTATAGAATATGATGTTCTTATTCATTCAAATTGCTATTTGAGATGATGTTATTCAATTCGTCATGATATTCGTCATCTATGATGTACACGTAGTCAAGTAGTGTCACATTCTCATACAGGTCCACCTCGATTTGATAGTTATTACTTCCTTCCTTTATTTCAAATGCCGAGACAGTACCTATGAACATGTTTTTGGGGAATATAGTAGAGTAACCACTAGTAATAATGGTGTCACCTATTTCTACTTTTGCAAACTTTGGGATAGCTTCTAACATCATCTTTGTATAGTCGACTCCACCCCATCTCATATTGCCAAAGTATCCCTTTCCCTTAATCGATGCACTGACTAGAGATTCTTGATTATTGATTAGGAGTACTTTTGAAAAGTTCTTAGAAGTCTCCATGATTGTTCCTACAATACCATTAGAGGATATCACCCCCATGTCCTTCATGATACCGTGATTCCAACCTTTGTTAATGGTGAAAAAATTATTCCGATATCCGACTGTCTTTGTACTTACCGCTGCAGGTATAATCTTATAAGGAAGGGTGTCTTTTGATACAAATTTTTGATATGCATTGTCCTTGGAGTAGACCTTGTAGTTGACTATTTGTTCTATGAGTTCGGCATTGACTAAGGCAAGGCTATCATTGATCTCCGTAAGTCTAAAGTAATTCTTGAGCTTCTGTGATTCAGCATTGATACTACTAGTCGCTAAGTGAGCTGAATTAATCCAAATTTCACGTTGACTCTGATTGTAGTTGACTATCATACCAAAGGATATCGCTTCCAGAAGAAGAAATAAGCCTAAGTAGCCGTACTTTATTATGAATTGTATGAGGTTCTGCATAGCAAAACCCTAAATTAAAGACTTTGTCTATCTATAAGGAAGGAATACTCATCTGAATTTTTTAAAGCTAATCCAGTACCTCTAACTACTGCCCTCAATGGGTCATCAGCGATATGTACATCAAGTCTAGTTCTGAGGCTCAATCTTTTGTCCAATCCTCTAAGTAAGGCACCTCCTCCTGTAAGGTAAATCCCTCTTCTATAAATATCTGAGGCTAACTCGGGAGGGGTATCCTCTAGTGCTTTGAGTACTGCTTCTTCTATTTTTGATATTGACTTATCTATGGACTCTGCGATTTCAGTATGATTGGTCTCAATTTGCTTAGGTATTCCAGTCAAAAGATCTCTTCCATTGACCGGAAGCGGTGGCGGTGGAGACTCAAGGTCAGTTATAGCAGCTCCTACTTCAATTTTAATTTTCTCAGCAGTTCTTTCTCCAATGAGTAAGTTATGCTTCCTCTTCATGAAATCAATGATGTCGTTAGTAAACTCATCACCTGCAACTCTTATAGATTGATCCGTAACTATTCCAGACAGTGCTATGACAGCTATCTCAGTTGTTCCACCACCTATATCAACTACCATATTACCTTCCGGCGCTTGGACGTCTAGTCCTATACCGAGGGCTGCAGCCATAGGCTCATGGATAAGGTAGGTCTCTTTGCTATCTACATGGTCTGCAGAATCAAACACTGCTCTTTTTTCTACTTCTGTGATTCCCGATGGTATACATATCACCATCTTGAGGTGAGAAAATATTCTTCTTTTTTCTTCTATTAGCTCCATCAAGCCCTGTATCAGATTCTCAGCTGCTTGGAAGTCTGCAATTACCCCATCTTTCAATGGTCTGATTGTCTTAATATTCTCATGGGTCTTACCATGCATCAACATAGCCTTCTGACCTACTGCTAGCACCTTATTGGTAGTCCTATCGATAGCTACTATCGATGGTTGATCGACTACTACTTCTCCGTCCTTTATGATCAACGTATTAGCAGTTCCTAAATCAATTGCCAATTCTTGGTTGAAAAAATTAAATATTCCCATGGTCTTAAATAAATCTTATCTATGGTTTAATACAAAAACTATTCCGTCCCTAACATTAGAAGATTAGTTAACGGCAATTCACTAGTTTTGACTAGCTCCTACACAAAGTATCACGAAGTCTTCAGGTGAGAAATACTTTTGGCAAAGGTCCAAAATATCTTGTGGAGTAGTAGTGTTTATAACATCTAATTGAGTATAAAATTCCCCAATTTCTTGATTATTTTCTAAATATTTTCTGAGGAGGGAGGAAGCCGCAAATACCCCATCAATACTCATTAAGATTTGACCCTTGATATACTGCCTCAACTTACTCAATTCCTCTTCGGAAATGAGCACAGTACGGAGGTCATTGAGTTCTTTCTTGATTTCTTCAATACACTCTAAGTACTTATCTGCCTTGACATCTGCTCCAATACTGAAATAGCCTCCGTAATTCATACAATCTATTACAGAATCAATATGGTAGCAATAGCCCTTGTCTTCTCTGATATTCATCATCAATCTTGAGCCAAAATACCCTCCAATCAGCACATTAACCATCCGAGCAAGATAGTAGTCTGGATGATATCTATCAAAGAGTACCTTACCAAGTCTTATAGATACCTGATTGGGCTGCGAACCAGGCAGTAAAAACTCACCACTACTTGCAGGTGCTACAACTTCTTCACTCGCAATAAATTTTGACTTCCTTTTGTCAATTTGCTCAAGATAAGATACTATAGTTGATTCTAATTCAGCACTGATATCTCCTGAGACAATCACATTGCAACCCTCTGTAGAAATATAAGATTTTAGATAGTTCTCAACGTCGTCAGTTGATATAGCAATGTAGTCAGATGGGGCAGTATTATATCCATAGACGTGATCCTCTCCAAAAATCTTCGAAGTGAACTCTCTATAGGAGATGACATTATTCTTTGACAATTCATTTTCTAGCTTTTGCTTAAAAATCTGCTGTCTATTTGCCAATTCATCACTAGATACTTTGGTCTTAAATATAGTATTCAAATAGCTACCAAACACATCTTCGAAATGCTTAGTCAAGACTGAAAGTGAAGATCTGATGCCTTCCATCCTGCTAGAATGTCCAACACTGGCTCCATAATAGTCAAAGAGTTCTGCTAATTCAAAAGCAGAACAACCTTCAAATCCATCTGCCATTGACTTGACGGCACTCCTTGCTAAGCCTTTTTTGGACTCTACTACTCTCCCACCTTTCCAGAGTAAATCTACTCTCACTATCCCACTTGCTTGACCTCTGACGAAATGCAATTGCATTCCATTAGACAAAGACTGAGTTTCAACCGGAGGAAACTTAAGTGAATAATCAGTAACAATAGGAGGCGACACAGATCGATCTGGCATAGGGATTAGATTTGGTGGGCAAAAATACTCATTGCAATTCAATGTTTTTTTGTATAGTTAATCTATTTTAGAGGTTCATTTCAAAACATGTTTCCATGAAGTTTGACATTTCATCATCAGAGCTGTTATCAGGTCTAGTTATTTGCAGTGGTTCTTTGAGTTCCAATCCGGTACTTCCAATTTTGGAAGACTATCGCTTTGACATCAAAGACAATGTATTAACTATAGCTGCGACCAATCTTGAGACTACTATTATTACCAAAGTAGATGTCATGTCAGATGGAGATCTCGTAGTCTGTGTCCCAGCAAAGATATTATTGGATACTCTCAAGGCATTACCGAATCAACCGATATCGTTTGCCATTTCGGAAGAGAATCTAGAAATAAAAATTACTTCATCGTATGGTGAGTATAAGTTGACAGGAAATGACCCTGCAGATTTTCCAGAAATACCGTCTGAAGAAGATGTAAACACATTCACTTCTAAAAGTGATGACATCATCAATGCGATTAACAATACCAGCTTTGCTGTAAGTAATGATGAGTTGAGACTAGCCATGACTGGTGTACTTATGCAATTGGACTACAACAAGATCATATTAGTAGCAACAGATGCTCAGAAATTAGTCAAGCACTCTGTAGCTGGTATCAACTCTGAGTTTTCTGATTCATTCATAGTACCTAAGAAGTCAATCCAACAAATCAAAAATGTGATGTCTTCTGATGAAGAGGTAACCATATCTTACAACACTAAAAATGTATTCTTCAACTTTGGTGAAACTAAGGTAATTGCAAGACTCATAGATGCTAAGTATCCAGATTACAATGCAGTAATCCCAGCAAGTAGTCCTAATTCATTGATCATATCTAGGACAGACTTCCAACACAGTCTAAGAAGAATAGCAATCTATGCCAATAAAACTACTAACCAAGTAGTCCTCAATATAGCTGAGAGTAGCCTGACAATATCTGCTCAAGACTTAGACTTTGCCAACGAAGCTACTGAGCAACTCACTTGTACTTATAATGGTGAGCCTCTAGCGATTAGTTTCAGTGCTAAGTTCCTGATAGAGATGTTAGGCATTCTTTCTTCTGATGAAGTAGAGCTTCAGTTAGATGGACCAAGTAGAGCAGGTATTTTAGTGCCAACTGAACAAGAAGATGCACAAGACTTGCTTATGCTTGTCATGCCTGTAATGGTTGCATACTAGTATGTATGAAGAAGACTGGACTATTCTTTGGGTCATTTAATCCCGTACATGTAGGGCATCTGATCATTGCTAACTATCTCATCAATGAGTCAGACTTGGATGAGATCTGGATGGTAGTAAGTCCGCATAGTCCACATAAGAAGAAAGCCTCTCTAGCCAATGACTATGACAGACTGCACCTTCTCCAACTAGCCATCGGTGACAATCCACAACTTAAAGCAAGTGATGTAGAATTTGGCTTACCCAAGCCATCATATACAGTAGATACACTCACTTTTCTTAAAGAAAAATATGACAACCGAGAGTTTGCCCTCATCATGGGTGGTGATAATCTAGCTTCTTTTCATAAGTGGAAAAACTATGAGGCTATACTCAAGTATCACTCTATCTACGTGTTCGCTAGGCCTGGATATGAACTAGGAGAATTAGCTCAGCATGACTCAGTCAGTGTCTTAGAAAACACTCCCCTCCTCCACATATCAGCGAGCCATATAAGGAAGTTAATTGCCGAAGACAAAAGTATTCGCTATCTCGTAAGCGACAAAGTCTACGAATCAATCATGTTGAGCAGACTTTATAAGTAATTAATTATCACACTTTGCCGTTTAATTTCAGAAATCAATACATCTGGAATGCCTAAGCTCTATCTTCTTTTACTCTTTTGTACTTGCACCACTTCACTCTTTAGCCAAAGTCAACTTGCTATAGGTGATTGGGAAGTATTACTGCCTTTCAGAGTAGGACAGCATTTGACTTATAGCGATGATAAGGTATTCTATGCTTCAGAATTTGCACTCATGAGTGTGGATAAGCAGACATATGAACGTGAGTACATCACAAAAGTCGATGGCCTCCATGATGTTAGGATTACATCACTTGCCTATGACGAGTCTACAGGTCAACTTCTAGTGGCTTATGATAATACAAAGCTCGACATCATCCAAGGTGACAACTACTACCTCATCACTGACATCTTTGAAAAGTCAATCCTAGGGGATAAGACTATCTATGATATTTATATTAGCGATGAGAGTCAAGCCTACCTCTCTACTGGATTTGGTATTGTACAGTTAGATCTTACTACTCGTTTGTTTGGCTTCTTTGCTAAAACCAATTTTGCTGTCAATACATTCGTCGAACATGAAGGCATATGGTATGCTGGGACAGAAGATGGTCTATATACATTTGATAAAAGTAGCACAGCCAATCCTGCCAATTTCCTCGCATGGACACTCTTAGGTGCAGAAGAGGGTTTAGAAGTACTGTACAATGTCAAAGACATCCATGTGGACAAGACTAATACCTTACACCTCTGCACAGAAGATAGAGTATATACAAAGCAAGCTGGCTCAATGACTTTTGATCAGTATTCTGACTTTTCTCAAATAGGAGAATTGAATTACCTATTTGATTACAACGATAAATTACATGCTTGTGCATCGATTAACCAAGATTCAGAACTTTTTGACCTGGCTACCATAAGTCAATTAGACCAGTCATGCACGGATAGGTCTCAAGGCGCCTACCAAGACCAATATGGCACTCTCTGGCTTGCTGACCAATATCAAGATGTCAGGTTTCTAAAAGATGGAAACTGCGGAAGGCTCTATACCGAGGGTCCAGGTTCGTCAGAAATGAGTGACCTTCTCTTTGAAGATGATACACTCTACATTGCGTCTGGAGGGGTAGCAGATAACTTTACATATACATTCGAAAGAGCAGGCTTCTATACTTATGCCGATAGAGACTGGACTAATCACAATGAGTATAATACTCCTATCATTGCAGATAGTGCTATGATCAATGTTTACAAAGTAGCCAAGAACCCTATCACTGACAATCTAATGGTTGGTACCTACTGGAATGGCATTTTGGACTTTGACCTAGCAACAGAGCAAGGCGAAGTGTATAACCAATACACAAACTCCTCTCTTCAAGGCGCAGTAGCCGACGAAAACCGTACTAGGATAGCTGGACTGACTTACGATAACGATGACAATCTATGGATTAGCAATTTTGCAAGTAGTAGGCCTCTCAGCGTATTGACTTCAGAAGGTATCTGGCATAGCTTTGCAACTGGAAATACTACCTTCCTCACGGATATCGTCATAGATAATCTAGGCTACAAATGGATAGTAGTAGGTGGTACAAATGGAGGTGTCTTGGTCTATGATGATGCAGGCACCATAGCCAATCCCAATGATGACGACTTCTTTGTCATCAATAGTAGCAATTCCGAATTAGAGACTAATATCATCCACTCTATAGCTATTGACAAAGATGGAGATGTCTGGGTAGGCAGCGATATGGGCCCAGTAATATTTCAATGTGGATCTAATGTATTTGCAGGTGAGTGTCAAGGCAGTACCAGAAAAGTCTTACAAGATGACATACCAGCAGTCCTACTCCAAACTGAGTCTATAAGAGCTCTACATATTGATGGTGGTAATAGAAAGTGGTTTGGTACTACAAATGGAGTCTACGTCCAGACTGCAGATGCCAATACCCAGGTACATCACTATACTTCTAATGATAGTCCATTACTAGATAATACTATTATTGATTTTGCCTTTGATGGAGACCAAGGCATCATGTACATTGCTACAAACAGTGGTCTTAATGCTGTGAGAACAGAAGCAACAGGCGCTAAGTTTAGTCACTCAGGTAGTGCAACAGTATTTCCAAATCCTGTTGAACCACACTATGATGGCCCAATAGCAATCAAAGGCCTTGCAGAAAATGCCAATATCAAGATAACAGATGTCAATGGTCTACTTGTCTACGAAGGAGAAGCTATTGGTGGGCAAGCCATTTGGGATGGTAGAGACTATAATGGAACGAAGGCAAGTACCGGCGTCTACCTAGTCTTTAGTAGCACTACGGATACATTTAGAGATGCAGACACATTTGTCACTAAGATTATGATGATTAGGTAGGCTATGATGCACCGTGGGTTAGCTATTCTTGTCATAATCATTGCCACTCTAATCATCACACTTAGGACAATCGGCATACTTGAACTCAACTTCGTAAAGGTCAAGTATCCAGATATTATGACAGTCATGTATGATAGAGATTGGCATGGTAGTCCTTATAATATTCGAGAGGTGAGTTCCTATAGGTGGTTTGAAGATGGGATGGTAGCTATTTCTCCAAATAAGCAACATTCCCTTGAGCAGATCATCGAAGAATTTCCGAGTATGAGACTAGATGTCACAATGTTTGGCTTAGACCGCATCACCGCTCATGACACCATCATAGAAGTCTGCATCGAAGAGGTAAGTCAAGAAATCATCCATGTCAAAGACGGATTATTTACAGACGAATACCTTGTTGTTATTGATGCTGACCTCCAAGTATTTAACGGTTATCGAGAAGCGGCTACCTATGATTATGCAATTAAGTTTACCGGACCGGTAGTGATTACTGGTATTAAATCAGAGTACTATGTTGAGCAGAGTATTGAGGAATTTTGTATGTATAGGATGCTTCACCTCTTGCAAGACTATTTCCATCCATTTTAGCGAGCACCTTTGACCCGCCTAGGATTAGCTGTCATGAATGCTTTCCAAGACTTTGCGGAGGTCATCCCAATAAGAGGATTTTGCATTTCTTGATACTTACAGACAGCCGCCGCAAGGGCATCAGTACTATCTAGGTATTTTGACTCAACGGTGATCTTGAGCATTTTACAGAGCATGCTACTGACTTGCTCTTTTGATGCATTTCCATTACCTGTGATCGCTTTTTTAATCTTTTTTGGAGAAAATTCGGTGATATTGACACCCATAGTCATCGCTGCAGCCATGGCTACACCTTGGGCCCTGCCAAGCTTAAGCATAGATTGGACATTCTTACCAAAAAAAGGAGCCTCTACTGCCATTTCCTTTGGCAGGTAGGTTTCTATGACTTCTTGTAATTGGAGGAAAATCTCCTTGAGTTTTTCTTGATGAGTGTCATAAGAAGACAGATGCACCACACCCATATCAATCACTTTAAGCTTCTTGTTATCCACTTCTAGCATGGCATACCCTAGGACATTAGTTCCTGGATCTACTCCCAATATCTTATAACTATCTTTCAAGTATTAAACAATTAATGTATGTGTAAATATATGATTATTAATTAACTATTGCGATTTTGCACTAATTCTACCAACATCCCGCCACTAGACTTTGGATGGAGAAAACAAACTAACTTATTGTCAGCACCTAATTGGGGCTCTTCACTGAGCAAGACAAATCCTTCTTCTTTGAGTCTTGCCATTTCGGACTTGATATCAGCTACAGCAAACGCTACATGGTGCAGTCCCTCACCTTTTTTTGAGAGATATTTATTGATGACATTGCTTTCATCCTTGCTATCGACGCTTGAGACTAACTCAATCTTATTGACCCCACATCTTAAAAAAGATGTCGTTACTCCTTGTTGTTCGACTACTTCTCGTTTGTATACTTCAGTATTGAACAATCTCGAATAGAGCTTCTCGCTTTCTTCTAAGTTCTGTACAGCTATACCCAAATGCTCAATTTTTTGCATATCTTAAATAAATTATTGCTATTAAAGGAATGACTTACGTGCAAGTTAAGTTAATTTACATGGAGTGGTGTATTCTTAAAATGGATTTAATATCCCTAAGTTCTATACTCAGTGGACCTGTTCTAACGTAATTGAAGTATGAATCGTAAAGCAATTTGGCTAGTTATTGGATTGATGGTAGCATCAATGATTGGGCTTGTGGTCCTACAGATGGTATGGATACGATGGCAATTTCAATTAGACAATCAAAAATTCAATGACAAGGTCTATGAGGCTCTAGGTGAGGTCAAGTCCAAACTTGATTCTGATGCTGAGAATATCACTCTCGAACTATTTAAGAAGAAGAATAAATTCTACAATAGTGAGGGAGGAGACGTGATCAGTAGCTACCTGAACAAGCCATCAGAGGGTTGGTCTGCTGGATTGAGAAAGTATGAGCTCTCCAGTATACCCAACTTCTTACTCAAGCCTGAAACAAAGTTAGAAAACCTCAACCTAGAAAGTGTCAACCTCTATCTGAAGCAAGCCCTTGATAGTAGAGGACTTCTGCTAAAGTATGACTATGGTATATACTCAGAAGAAGCCAAAGATTTCACCTCAGTAAATGGCAACTACATTGCAATGGTAGTTGGTAATGCTTCTGATATGGAGTCAGACCAATCCCAAATTCTTATCAACACCAACTATAGTATAGAACTATTTGATGACCTCAATACTAAAGTAGGTTCACTCAAAATCAACTTTCCCAGTAAGCGATCTTTCTTGCTCTCAAGTGTCGTGCTCCCGTTATTGAGCTCTATCATATTTACAGTTATCATAGCTTTCTGCTTCATCTATACTATGTATGTGGTGTTTAGACAAAAGAAGGTATCAGAGATGAAGACTGACTTCATCAATAATATGACCCATGAGTTCAAGACACCAATAGCAACAATATCACTTGCTTCAGACTCCATAACAAGCCCATCCATCATTTCTAATGAAGATAAAGTCAAACGTTTCGCTGGAATAATCAAACAAGAAAACACTAGGATGCTCAATCAAGTTGAGAAAGTCCTACAAATGGCAAGGATCGACAATCAAGAATTTGACTTGAGAATAATCCCAGTGAATATTCATGACCTCATCACAGATGCAATCGTCAATGCAAAGCTTAAAGTTGAGTTAAAAAATGGACAGATTGAAACCAACTTTATGGCAAAAGATGCTATAGTTCATGTAGATCAGAATCATATTGCAAATATTATGAACAACCTGTTAGACAACGCAGAAAAGTATACTCCAGAAAATCCGAACATTATAGTTAGTACAAAAAACTATTCGAATGGAGTAGAAATAGCTGTCAAAGACAATGGAATAGGGATGTCTAAGGATGCTCAGAAACATGTATTTGATAAGTTCTATAGAGTACATACCGGTAATCGTCACGATGTCAAAGGATTTGGACTGGGCTTAAGTTATGTCAAAGCCCTCATAGATGCACATGGTGGTGATGTATTTGTATCAAGTGAATTAGGTAAAGGAAGTACATTTTCTTTAAGGATACCTTTCAAGCAAAGTGACCAAACATAAATTTTAACATCTTAAGGATGAGTAATCACTAAACACAAGAAATGGAAAATCAAAAAATACTACTAGTTGAAGACGATCAGAACTTTGGAGATGTCTTGAAATCATATCTTGAAATGAATGATTTTCATGTTACTCTTGCTACTGATGGGGAGGCAGGATTTACCACGTTTCAAAAAGATACGTATGACCTCTGCATATTTGATGTGATGATGCCAAAGAAAGATGGATTCACCCTTGCTAAAGAAGTAAGAGAGATAGATACTGAGGTGCCAATTATTTTCTTAACAGCCAAAACGCTTAAAGAAGATGTTGTCGAAGGGTTCAAGATTGGAGCTGATGATTATATTACTAAGCCCTTTAATTCTGAGGAGTTATTGCTCAGAGTACACGCTATCCTTAAGCGATCAGGCAGTAAGGTCGACCCTAATGAAGATATCAAAGAATTTGATTTAGGGAAGTTCCACTTCAACTATCCACTAAGAGAACTAGGCTATACTAATGGTAGCGATACTAAGATGGACAAGCTTTCCCCAAAGGAAGCTCACCTATTAAGATTATTCTGCTTGTATAAAAATGATGTCTTACCAAGGAGTATAGCATTGACTAAAATCTGGGGAGAGGACAACTATTTTACTGCTCGAAGTATGGATGTATTTGTCACAAAATTGAGAAAGTATTTAAGCATTGACGAAGACCTGGAGATTGTCAATATTCATGGAAATGGGTTTAGATTGATTGATAGAAGCGTAGAAAAAGTAAGCTAGGCTACTCTTCAATATACAGTTTAACAAAATTTTAATGTTGGGTATTTAGTCCACAAGAGGACATTGCTAAGTGACATTTCGTTTAGTGAAGAGTAGAGTATCAAAACACTTGAAACTAGATTTAGATTTATATTAGAACATCAAAATTAGAATAATGAGAATACTAATAACAATACTAGCCCTAACACTAAGCTACTGCCTATCAGCACAAGTTAGCCAAGTAAGCAAGACGATGAGCCTTGGGAACCAAGTAGGATTCGTCCAAGAACATCTAGGAGCCAGCGAAAAGCATGTAGAAACAGCATGGAAAGATGTCATGAAAAAATTTGGCAAACCTAAAATGAATAGAAAGTCAAAAAACTTAGAATCACTCGGTGCTACCATCCCTACGGTTTCTGACAAACCACTTGATATCTATATGGTAATCAATCAAGGAGAAGGTCAGACGTCAAGTGCAGTATTCGTTGACAATGGGATGCAATTCATTTCTTCTGAAAATGCACCTGAAGCAGCTGAATCCTTGGAGCTTTTTCTTACTGAATTCGCCGATGCTACAAGACGACTTGTGGTACAAGATGAGCTAGATGCTGAAGAGAAGCAATTAGAAGTCTTTGGGAAGGATCTTGCCAAGTTAGAAAAGGAAAATCAAAAACTTCATGATGCTATCGCTGAATTCGAACGAAAGATAGCAGAAGCTGAAGATGCAATTGTGAATAACATTAAATCACAAGATGACAAAACCTTTGAAATAGAGACTCAAAAGCAGACAATCGAAGATGTGAAGGAGAAATTAAACGCCATAGGAAAAAATTAAACTCTCTAACCTCGAGTCATCCTTAAAAAGATATCCACAGGTCCTTTGAAGTCTATCAAAGGGCCTGTTTTTCTTTTGTTTAACCTATTCTCTTGCACTTGAAATGTTTTTTGAAGTTTTCCACAAGTTATCAAGGGTGCCATGTTGAAGAGTATACTTTTCCCCTAGCATATATCTGTATATTTTTGTATTAATTAAAACCATAACTATCACTCAAGACTACTATACTTTCAATGGCAACTAACCCAAAAAAGAAATCAACTTTTACTGATGTTGATCCAATGCTATACGGCAAAGTCATGCCACAGGCAATGGAGTTGGAAGAAGCCGTCCTAGGTGCCATAATGCTTGATAGAGAGGCCATGTCCTCAGTCACTGAGTTCCTCAAACCAGAAACATTCTATCTCAAGGCTCACCAAGAAATATACAGTACCATGGAGTCACTGTATAACTACCAAAAGCCTATTGATATACTGACAGTAAGAGAGGCACTCAACAAAGCGGAGAAGATAGAAGAAGTAGGCGGTATTAGCTTCCTAGTAGGATTGACAGAAAAAGTCGCATCAGCAGCCAATATCGAATATCACGCAAGAATACTGACACAAAAGTATATACAACGTGAACTCATCAGAATATCCACTGATACAATTCAAGACTCCTTTGATGATACTAAGGATGTCTTAGAGTTGCTCGACGAAGCAGAAAGTAAGTTATTTGACATTACAGATAAAAACTTAAATACTGGATTCCAGAAAATATCGTCACTAGCACCACAAGTCTTAGATGATATTGACGAAATATCGAAGAGACCTGACGGACTGACTGGAGTGACTACTGGGTTCGATGGACTAGACAAATTGACCAATGGATGGCAAAAATCTGACCTCATCATTATCGCTGCAAGACCAGGTATGGGTAAGACAGCATTTACCCTCTCTATTGGAAAGAATGCAGCTGAGGAAGGCAAGGGTGTAGCTATGTTTTCACTAGAGATGGGTGCTAAGCAACTCACACAGCGTCTCATCAGCATGGATGCCGAATTGAACTCAAGTAAGCTAAGAAGTGGGAAGCTAGAAGATTCGGATTGGCCAATGTTACATAAGGCAGTCGAGAAGCTATCTGCTCTTCCAATCTACATAGACGATACACCTGCAATTAATATCTTCGAACTCAGGGCAAAGGTGAGAAGACTCAAGCAAAATCACAACATTGAACTAGTAGTCATTGACTACCTCCAATTAATGTCTGCTGGACCAAAATCAAAAGGAGGCAACAGGGAGCAAGAGATATCAGCGATATCAAGAGCCTTAAAAGGATTAGCGAAGGAAATGAATGTGCCAGTAATAGCACTCTCTCAACTCTCGAGGGCTGTGGAAAGTAGAAGTGGAGATAAGAGACCAATGCTTTCAGATTTGAGGGAATCTGGAGCCATCGAGCAAGATGCAGATATCGTGACATTTATCTATAGACCAGGCTATTATGGGTTCAATGAAGATGATCCAGCAGGTAATCTTGCAGAAATCATTGTGGCAAAGCATAGAAATGGTTCTCTCGATACTGTCAAACTCAGTTTCTTACAAGACTATGTCAAATTCGCAGAGTACCAAGGTGGGTTCCAATCCTTTGGAGACATCGTCACTAACCCATTTGATGAAGAGACCTCTGCACAACAATTCATGAAGCGAAGCTCCAAGATCAACGAAGACGAGATGGATTTCGACTTTTAAGCCACCAATTGGATTATTTTAGAGATTTTATGGGTTAGACTAATAAGACTTCACACTTCGATAAGTTTTTATCAACTTTGTAGGAGATCATCAAATCAGCTCAATGGCAAAAGTATATAGACTCAATAAGTTCATAGCCCACACAGGAGTATGCTCTAGGCGTAAGGCAGCAGAACTAGTCAAGGCTGGAGAAATCACGGTCAATGGGAAGATAGAAATCAATCCCGCAGTAGAAGTCACCAAGAAAGACACAATTACTTATCAAGGCAAGAAGCTCCAAGTAGTAGAGCAATACACCTACCTACTGCTTAACAAGCCAAAGAATGTGCTCACTACCCTAAGCGATGATAGAGGCAGGAAGACTGTCTGGGACATGGTCAAAGAAAAAGTCAATGACAGAATATATCCTATCGGCAGACTCGATAGGAATACTACAGGTCTACTCTTACTTACCAATGATGGAGATATGGCCAAGCGACTCTCCCACCCTAGTGGTAATGTGACAAAAACCTACATTATTACACTCAGTGAAAAAGTCTCTCCACAACATATCAACGAGATCAAAGATGGCATAACCCTAGAGGATGGACCAGTACAAGTTGATAGAATATCCTTCCTTCCTGACCAATCAAGACACTCGGTAAGTCTAGATGTCCATATCGGACGGAATAGAATTGTTAGAAGGATATTTGAACACTTTGGCTATAAAGTAGAGAAGCTCGATAGAATCTATTATGCAGGACTTACTAAGAAGGGACTCCCTCGTGGGTGGTCAAGATTCCTTACTCAAAAGGAAATAGTCATGCTCAAACACTTTAGCTAGGTCTACCTCTGACCATGCTGACTAAGTTGACAATTCCTAGGAAGGTCAGTACTGAAAGACAGACCTTCCACTCTGTAAAGTTAGTATCCAAGTAGTGGAATAGCCTCACAATAAGATACGGAAGAATCATCATTGAAACACCTAAGCAGAAGTAGTAAGGGGCTTTGACAGCATATTGGATAGAATTATTCAACACTAGGAATAGGACGCCTGCCAAGATATAAAAAATGACCTCAACCTTTGGAATACTAAACTCACTAAACATCCACACACCCGTTGCAATCAAGGCAAATCCAAAGACCATAGCTATACTCTGCTTTTCCATATTTCAGTATTAATAGACTGCAAAGATATCTTATTCCAAGAAAGAAGAATTAAAACATATTAAATAATTTTGTAATACGTAAAACATTGTTTATCTTTGTCCTTATTCCGCATATTTGACAATCTCCCAAGCCTGTCCAATATGTTTTTATCATTCTAAAACCGATTACTATGAAAGGTCTTAACGTTGGCTTTTTACTAGCCTTCCTGTGCATATCTTATACTGCACTTCAGGCAAACACTGTAGATTGTGGCCCAGATATCACTGTCATGAATGACACTGGTTCGTGTGATGCAATGGTCACAATTGTCAATCCTACTTCCACTGATCCTACCTGTGTGATAGTAGCCGTGACTAATGACTTTACCAATACCAACAATGCTACTGCCCTCTATCCTGTGGGCACAACAGAGGTAGTATTTACAATTCAATTTTCTAATGGTACATCTGCCCAATGCTCTATAGATGTAGAGGTACAAGACAACGAATCTCCAAGTCTCAATTGTCCAGTTGTATCAGACGTCTGCGACCTCACTACAATTCCTATCTACAGCACTCTTCAGGAGTATCTTGATGCAGGAGGAATAGCAACAGACAACTGTGGTATAGTAGATGCCTCATTTGCCTTTGTTGGTGAGTCAATAGACCCGCCTGGTACTTGTGATAGAAATGTAACAAGGACATACTCCATCTTAGATACAGATGGTAACTTGTCTACCTGTAACCAAGACTTTGTCTTTACGGATGACTCGACACCACCAGTATTAACATGTCCTGATGATTTAACCTTATCAGCTGATAACCTTTGTACAGCAATTGCATCAATACCACCAGTGGTCTCGGATGACTGTGGTATCGATGACATCAATTATACGATTACTGGAGCTTTTGTATCTTCAGGTATTAATGATGCTAGTAATGAGGTATTTGAATTAGGAGTCCAGCTCGTCACTTATTCAGCAACTGATAATTGTGGTAACCTGTCTACATGTTCGTTTACGATAACGGTAGTGGACAACACAGCACCTGTGTTTAATACAGTACCTACAGCAATTGCAGATATTAACTGTAACGATCCATTCCCAGCTTTTGAAACACTAACAGCTACTGACAATTGTGATGCAGCCTTAGTTGTTACAACAGATCAAGACTTTACCTCAGATATCTGTGCAGGATACCCAGTGACTTATCTTTGGATGGTTACTGACCTTCAAGGGAATACGGCTTCTACTTCTACAATATTCAATGTTCTGCCTGACACAGACCTCCCTTCATTAGATGCTGGACCAAGTACACCTGCAGATATTACTTGTGATGCTGATTTTCCTGCTCCAGATATGCTAACGGCTAGTGATGGATGTAGTAATGCTGTAGTCAGAGTAGATACCCTCCCTTTTACAGTTGATTATTGCGCAGCTCTCGGATACCCTGTGACATACAGGTATACACCAGTAGATGATTGTGGAAATGAAGGAACATTTGCCGAAGTCACATTCAATGTACTTCCAGATACAGAAGCCCCAAGTGTAGCAGCTCTTGCAGACTTAGAATTCAATAATGATACAGGAGATTGTAGTGCAGATCTGACAAACCTATTACCAATACCTACCTCTACAGACAACTGTAGCGGAGTAGTCACGAATACTTTTGTAAGAATGGATACCAATGATGACAACATGGTCTTCCCAGTTGGAACAACCGTCATTACCTGGACAGTTACAGATGCCTGTGATAATTCA
This sequence comes from Saprospiraceae bacterium, assembly GCA_020631405.1. GTDB lineage: Bacteria > Bacteroidota > Bacteroidia > Chitinophagales > Saprospiraceae > JAHDHH01. Next base: position 33,259 of record JAHDHH010000018.1, on the reverse strand, counting down.
GTAGATGTTCAACAAAATGTGATTATCACTGACAACGAATCACCAAGTATTACATGCAACGGCAGTCTATTGGTTGTACTTGGTGGAGTGGACGCTAAAATTACTGCGGATCAAATAGTAACCAGTGCTACGGACAACTGTAATACTATAGAAAGTATAGAAATCCAAAGGATGGATAACTCGTGCAATAACCCTGACGACCTCATATTGGGGGACTGTGTTACGGTTTGTTGTGCTGACCTCAATGAAGTGATGATCCAAGCTGTTGTTACCGATAGCGAAGGCAATCAGTCAACATGTATGGTAGCGGTAACTGTAGAAGATGGTGTAGCTCCAAGTGTAAGTTGCCCAGCAGATATTACTGTGTCTTGTGCATTTGACTTTTCAACGGACGATCTTTCAGTATTTGGTTCTGTAGAAGACGGTGCCGCTACAGCTGACGACATTCTTATAGTCGATGAATTGTACCCTACAGGAATTGCAGGTACTGATGGAGTCGCTACTGACAATTGTGGTATCACAAGCATCACCGATGCTTTTGTAGATAATAGAACAGACTGCGGAGACGGAAGCATCATTCGAACATTTACGGTTACAGATGTAGATGGTAATACTACGACATGCGAGCAATCTATCTTAGTGGTGAATACTGATCCATTTGATATCGATGATATTACATGGCCTGATGCTATTGTTGAATTACCTACGTGTCAAAATGCAAATTTTGAGCCATCAAACACTGGGATGCCAACTATCGCAAATGTTAATTGTGGAATAATCATGATGACACCTGATGATACTGTATACGATAGTCCCAATTCTGGATGTGTAGTTATAGAGAGAGACTGGACTGTAATAGATTGGTGCCAATATGATCCAAATGCCACTACCCCAGTAGGGAGGTTTGAATTTCAGCAAACCATCATCTCTATAAGCACTGAGGCGCCAATATTTGCTGACACTCCAGAAGATGTCACGCTGTGTTTCAATAATGGATCATGTACAGAAGCTAACTCTAATCAAACTGTAAACGTCTCAGACGAATGTACAGATACCGAAGATATCCTCGTAACATATGCTGTAGACTACCTCAATGACGGGTCAATCAACCTATCAGGAGTAGGTACTTCTGTACTTAATCCCATGCCTGCAGGTACACATAGTATTACATGGACAGCAGATGATAGATGTGGCAATGAATCATCAATCAGCTATCAAATAACCGTACAAGACTGCAAAGCACCTTCTCCAGTTTGTATCAATGGTCTATCTACCAATTTGAACAATATGCCTCTTATGGACCCGATGATAGTCATATGGGCTAGGGACTTCAATGCTAGTAGCTTTGACAATTGTACACCTACTGAGGACTTGATCTATTCATTCTCTAGTGATGTCGAAGATGTGTCTAGGACATTCATGTGTGAGGATCAAGGTATACAAACTATCGAAATGTGGGTTACTGATTCAGAAGGCAACCAAGCGTATTGTGAGACCTTCATCGATATTCAAGATAATAACAACCTCTGTCCTGATGTCACACTAATCAGAATAGCTGGAGATGTCTATAGAGAAAATGGGACAATGATTGAAGACGCGGAAATGTACTTAGGTTTCGACGACACTACCCTAATGGCAGAAACTGATGAGGTTGGACACTTCGAATTTGATGGTCTACCAACTGAAGAAAACTATTCAATTCAACCTTCCTATACTTCAAATTATAGAGAAGGAGTATCTACACTTGATATCATCCTAATACAAAGACACCTTTTGAGTCTCCAAGACTTAGATAGTCCATATAAAATGATTGCCGCTGATGTGAACAATAGTAACTCTATCACTGCTTCGGACTTAGTTGATATCAGAAAACTGATTCTTGAGGTAACTGACGAATTCCCTAATACAGACTCATGGAAGTTTGCTAATGCAAATGCGACCTTCCTAGATGCCAACCATCCTTGGCCATATGAGGAGGCGATGTGGATGTATCAACTAGACCATGATGCAATGGGGTCAGACTTTATTGCTATGAAGACAGGTGATGTCAATAACTCGACTGTATTTAATAATATGGAAGAAGACATTGACTATAGAGGAAGTGCATTGACGCTATCCAAGAGACAGTCTGAAGCCAATCAAACAAGTACAACTGAATTTGTGATTGAGGAAGATGTCAATTTAACTGGGTTCCAGATACAATTAACAAGTAGTTCTACCCTATCAGAAGTAAAAATAGGGTCAGAGTATCTTGGCTTGTCTCAGGAACACTACAACTACGATCCATCGACTAATGTCCTTACAATTAGTTGGAATACTGTGGAGGGACTACCAATGGAATCTGGAGACGTACTATTCGATATCAATACCACTGATGAATGGACCCTCGTTGAGTCAAGTACAACAGAATGGTATGATGGTGAATTAGCAACTGGGGACATTGTCATAGAGCAAATGACAACTGTTGCAGCAGCTGATAGTGACAATATGGATTTGAAATCAATGCCTAATCCATTTACCAACGCGACTCAACTCTCATTCAATGTACCAACTTCAGGTGAAGTCACTTTGTTAGTCCACAATGAGGTAGGTGAGTTGATTTACGGAGATAGAATGAACCTTGATGCTGGCACACATAGTATCAATATTAATAAAGAAGATTTAGGTGGCACAGAGGGTATCTACTTCTGTACACTTATCACTGAGACTGTTAGAACCACTGAAAAAATATTCCTCATTAAGTAGGATTACGATTTTAGTTTTCGACCGAATGATAGGAGGTTGGCTTTGCAAAAAGTCAACCTTTTTTTATGCTACATTCTTGCCTTCTCCTCGCCTTCGTAAGTAACTGGGACCTTGACTTCTAGATTGCCAAGTCCAATCTTCAGATGACCATCCATCTTGTACTTCAACACTTTGGCTGAGAGTAGGTCCTTGAGTTTCAGATCTTCGAATACTTCCTTGAGTGGAATCTTGCACTCTATAGGAAGGGTAAAATCTGAGTTGGCAGGCATTGTTGCCGTCACATCTTGTCTGACTTGAGTTGTCTTCTTATCATTGATAAAGACATCAAAATCCATCTCTGTAATTTTGGCACCCAAGACATTGGGATTATGAAAGATAGCATCAGCTTTTAGTGTTACCGAGTATGGCTTCTTGAGGACTAGAGAGTTGAATGAGACATTCTCCAGTTTTAGAAAAGTAGGTTCTTGTGGAGCCTCACATGCCAGAATACATAGACTGGCTAAGAGTATCATTACGTGTTTCATGCTGTGCTAGTTTACACAAATGTACCTAACTCAACATTTTCTGAACTATCAATTTGAGTTTTTCGTAATCGATTTTGCTATTGTGCCTTGGGTCTCTTGGGATGTGTGGGAGTACTACTAGGCTATCGTAGTCAATATCTTGAACCAGAGTATTCAGCATCAACCGACTTAAGGCTGACTCTAGACATAAGACTACTCTGCCTTCATGCGCTAAGATTGTACCTTTAGTCACTTCAGCTAACTGCTCTACTTTTGATTCAATTATAAATGGAGAAAGATAAGATCCTCCTTCAAGCAAGATCAACTGGCCTACCCTTCCCGTAAGAAAGAGTTTGCTGCCTAGGGTATAACCACTGTCTCCTGTCTTATGCCAGTAAGTAGCTCCTACCTTGATTTTATTGTTATACAATGCTTGACTATTGTCAAAATATGAGGCAAGGACATGGTCACCACAAACTACTATTTCTCCAACTTGCCCATCTAACAAGGTAAGTTGATCAAACTCGTTTTCGTTGAGTTGATGCTGATGTGGTATTTTGGTATTGATTATTCTGAGTTTGGTACTTGGATGAATGTCACCGACAGGCAATCCATTCATCAAAGTCATGCTACTTACAAGTTGATTAGCATTGATACCACTAATTGGTTCTGCTTCAGTGCTTCCATAGATGATTTCTATACTTGCATCAAAAGCTTGAGTGTACAGCTTTGCCTCTGTTGGAAAGACAGGTGCTCCTCCAGTAATGACTTGATTCACTGTCTTGAGACTAATTTTTTGCTCAAGGGCAAACTCAGCCAAACTTTTTACGAAAAAAGGCGATGCTGTAATTCGGTTTACCTTGTGTGATTCGATTTGTCCTATAATATTACTGGGATTGATATTCTGCGGCTTCCTACTATTGAATCTGGGAATAATAGATGTAGCTCCAACTCCCAAGTTGATAAGTAGAACAATGGGCAACATGGTCATTTCAACATCACTTGGCTTAGTAGCTATTTTCTCTTTTAGAATATCAAATTGAAATCTTAAGAATCCATGAGTTCTATTGGCTGCCTTAGGCGATCCAGTGCTTCCAGTCGTATACGTGATTAAAGCTGGATCATCCCTATTCAATTGAGCTATACCTACCTGTTTTGAAGATCGTCCTGATAGACCCAGCTTAATCGGAATGCGACGAATGGGCTTGTACCACAAACCCAGCATTCTCATTTTGGCAGGACCAATAAATCCCCGACACTTTGCCAGTTTACAACTCAACAATAGCCTTTCCTTGCTTACCCATTCATCAACAAATACTGCAACTGCGCCAATCGTAAACAGCGCCAATACTACTCTGTATAAGTCTATACTCATCGGCACAAATACTAGTACCCTATCACCTGTTACAATGCCTCGTTTGATAAAATATGCAGCTGTACTTTCTACTTCTGATTGCAATTGCCTATAGCTAATACTATCATAACCTTCTACAATCGCAATATGATTTGGGTAGACTGATGCTGCAGTATTAAATACTCTAGCTATGTTTTCATTTTGCATAAGCATTACAGATTAAGGCCATATAAAGTATACGTATTCAGCGGTTTTGCTTTTATTCTTTGCGATGCTTTATCTGAAAGGTTATCCTTAATAAACAAGGCATGAATGATCTGCTGTATCCCTCTCTGCTTGCCTACTACCATCAACTTTCTGGATAAGAATGTAGCAATACCCTTATAGGGAGAATTAGGCTTGACTGCTATCGTTTTTAAAATCAAAGTGGTGTCGTTTTTTGGATCAACTATGGCAAATACAAGTGCTTGCATTTGTCCAGTTACATCTTCGACAATCCATACAAAGTTCGGATCAATAAGTGGAGCAAGCTTGCTGTACATTGTTACAAATCGTTCTTCTTTAATGGGAGTAAATAGCAGATTCTTAGCAAAGGCAATATTGCAAAATCGAGCAATGGCCTTAAACTCTTCTAGCATGTTTTCAAGATTGATCTGTCTTATGATTCCTCCTAGATTGGCATAATATTGCTCCATCTGGTTGAGTTGACTACTGTCATAATCCGACACTTGGACACAATTACTTTGATACTCTGCTATACTTTCAAATCCAAAAGAATTGAACAATTGATTAGTATAGTCAGGATGACTGACATCAAGAAAAAAGTGAGACTCCACAAGAGTATTTACCCTGTAGTTATCCCATGTACTTCCATTCATTGGACCAATGAGTATTTTACCCTGTAATGCCTTAGATAATTGTTTGGCTACACCAAAAAGGTACTCCGCTACACCTTTGTTATTGACACAACAAAACATCCCTATAGCAATTGCATTACTCTTGTCATAGATCAAATAGGGGTTGTCATATAGTGCAAATCTACCCAGTACTCTATTACCTTGAGTAATGAGGACACAATCCACAAGATAGGGGTGAGAAAAGTCCACATCCAGGCTATAGTCTAGAAGTCCTAGGGCAGTTGGCAAAGAGGCAAAAGACATCTGTCCTTCAATATCAAACCTGACTGAAGTCCAAGCTAAATTATCCATAGAGGTAAGATTCAATATTGACAAAGTAGAAGCTTATCATAATTACACAAGGTATGACAAAGTTGTCCCAACCATGGGTAGCTCCTGCTTCAGCAAGAGTAGCTACAATTGCAATGATACCCAAGGTCATGAGTAAATTGCTAGACATATGATAGCCAGCCATACTACAACCTGTAATTAAGACTAGTACTGCAGTGATAAGAAACCCAAGTGATCCTAGCATTGTCTTAGTCTGCCCAAATACAGTAAATGGTCCTAAGGGAAACCTCTTGCCTAGCAGTCCAGCAATCGGATCAGAAATAGCCATGACAAGAAGTGGCAAATAATAATATAACCAAGCCGCTTGACGGAGAGCAATCAAAAACCCAATATAGACTATAATGGGGTAAAGTGTAGACCCATGTGTCTTTCTATTTACATTATTTATAGATTTTAGGATTGAGTATTGCTTACTTACCTGCAATACAATCAAAAAAGAAGAACACAAACCCAACACATACCAATGATTATCAAATGCCAAGGGAAATAACATAGCAAATAACCCAGTCATCACATGGACAAGCTTTCTAGTATGCTCTGCTTGCCAATCTTTGGTGTAGTATAACCACTCAGCTATTGCAAATAAGATCAAATACAAGACACCTAACCCCAGTAATGCATAGAATTCTACTTTCATAATCTTTTGCTTAATATGAGACGTTTGTAAAAGAAACCCTTGTCCATATAAGGTTGAAAAGGCTCATTAGAGGTAAACCCATTGGACACCTCAGCTAAATCCCTATCTACCAAGAGATTCCAGTAGACTATCCTTGAAGTGGGACTACTGTTCGCCTTGAGCATTTTAACTTGACTTTCGAATAGATCAGAAGGCATGTACTCAAAGATGTTTGACAAATTGAACTTTGAAAACATACCATATTCACGAATAGCATCATGCACATACCCTTGACAAACATGTAAGCGAGAAACCTGTTGTTTAATATTGACGAAGTGTTCCTCCCTTGCGTAATACGGTAAATACTCTCCAAAGCTTCCAGTTAAAATATAGTGGAGGAAGCCATTTTCTTGACATTCTTCTTTACTTAAGTGGACTGTTGCTCTTTGAAGTATCTGACTAGATACACGTCCTTCTACCTGGCTCAAAAATTGAGGATCTCTGCCTAGTCTTCCCATAACTAATTTTGAAAAGAAGACTCTGAACAAAGACTTCCACTTCCAAGTATTCCATTGTCTCTTGGCAAACATCGCTTGCTCTGCGTCAGACTTTGAAGCAAGTAGCTGTCTGACCTTAGTTTCAGGATGAATCAGAGGTAAGACCTTTGTTCTAAATGTCGCAAAATAGTGTTCAAACTTTCCTTGATGAATGATACCTGCCTCAATCATGTCCAAATGTAATTGCCAAAATGCTGCAGTAGGTTGGTCTAAATGCATGGAAACTACTTCCCACAGTTCATGTCTACGACATGATGTACTGAAGCCTAAAAACTCTAGAAATTCAATATATCCAAGAGCTTGAAAAGCTGCCTTTTTTAACTGTATCAATGCAAGTTGCACCGGATTAATATCCACAGCAACCACTAGTTGAGGCTGTTTAGCTAGCAAAGCAAAGCAATTATCGCCTCCAGATCCGATGGACAATACTCTATCCTTAGCGCTAATATCAAGGGCATGAAGCAAGAGGTCTGCATCTTCCCAGCAATTGGCATAGCGGAGGATGTTATTGTCCAAATTAGCTAAGTGCTTAGGCATGATTAAGGAGTTTAATTGCTCCAGTAGAACCGTCCATTAGGACTTCGTCTCCAGTCTTTAATTGTCTTGTGACACCTTCTGCACTAACAATACAAGGTATACCCATTTCTCTGGAAACGATGGCCGAATGACTCAACAAACTTCCTCGTTGTACTATGATTCCGCCAGCAGATGGGAAGAGTGTTACCCAACCAGGATCAGTACTCATGGTCACGAGAATCTCACCATTGAGTGAATCTACCTCATTGGGGTGAGTAATAACTCTGACTTTGGCTTGTACAACACCCGGGCAACAGCCTATACCAGTTAGATCTCCTTCGAATTGAATATTTCTATCTGGTGTAAAAATGTATTTATCTGAAAAATCATTGCCTGGCGTCCAGAACCTATCAGCTGGCACCTGTTCACTGCTATACTTTCTATACAGCGCTTTTTGCTTAGCTATAGTGGCCTTAATATCAATTGACTCTAATTGAGCTAAGTCCTCTAGATTTAAGAAAAATACATACCTGAAGTGGTCTAGTCTACCTTCTCTTAACAAAGCTAGACCAAGTCCTGTGAACAATTTTCTCACAACTCCAAATGCCTTTGTACGTTCATACCTTAAGTTCTCCCTATTGCTAACTAAGTCTCTAGCTTTGGATAGAATGGTGTAAAATACAACACGTTTGAAAGGTTTATACTGGAGTGCTGACTTGACTTCTTCCTCCGCAGACTCTCTCAACTGCAAATCTAATTCACCTGATAGCGTCTCTTTACTCACTCCACTTTGCAGGTAATTCAACAGCACCTTTATGTAAGAAGATGGCTGCTGTGTATAAGACACTGTCTCTAATTTAAGTTCACCTACACAGCGTTCGCCAAAATCCTGGAGGTAGAGGTCTATATTTGTTTTGAGTTCTATATATTCCTTATACTTTAGACTTTGCCAAATGTGGATAGGGTCATTGATCTCAAACAACTGAGTATATTTTTGACTTTCTTTGATCTCATCAACTATTGCTATTGTCCTCCTAATGGGTTCTACTGAGATAATATCTCGACTTCCGCACAGTAGGTCATTATGAAGATTTAGGTTATTGGTGCTTAGACTTTCGCAATGCTTTTTTAGGAGCCCAAACCAGATCATAGAGAAAAAATCATTTACCAAAGGGGCTTTCCACTTTATTAACACTGAGGTCTCATAAGCTTGATAGAGCCGAACTAATTCTGTTGAGCTCAATTGACTAATATCCATCTCCTGATAAGATTGAAGTATCGGTTGTAGTGTTGTGACAAACCTCCGCCTTCTCCAGGGCAAAGTGATTTGTATCAAGAGCATCTTAACAATCATAACTACTACCTTAATTAAGGCAATAGACTTGGAAGTCTTAGGCAGGTCTTCAGTTTCAAACCTCTCTCTAACTCCCATCATAGTCTCCATATACTGAGCATTGAGTCTATAACCTGGGACCAAGGCGAGCATCCTGTACCAGTGCTTAAGGTTGTAGTATACCCTACCCCTTACATGTCCTAGAGTATGCGAAAATATATCCGCATTAGCTTGAATTGTTTTAGCGCTGACACCTAATAATCTAACAAGTTGAACATATACTCCTTGATACATTTTTTGAATGAATGAGAAGGTAAGCGGCATGGTAATTCCAGGATAGGACTCTATAATATTACTATTGTCCCAGAGAGTGTCAAGTGGTTGTCTAACTGCAGTTACTGGACGAGTCTGTAGCAAATATAACCTCTCGTTGCAGTAAGTAAATTCAACGTCTTGAGGTGAGCCATAATGATCTTCAACAACAGTCAAAACATCATCAATTTCTCTGATTTGTTGTTCTGACAATAGGGGCTTATCTGACTTGCTAATCTCTAATTGTATATCTATTTGTCCATCAATGATGGTATAAGTATCACCACTAACTTGGCCTGATACCAGTTGGTCACCTAGTCCCTTGACCGTTGATATGATGCGTTCATTGTAGTTTCCAGAAACTGGATTCAACCCAAATGCCACTCCTGAAGTATCACTCTTCACCATCTCTTGGATGATTACCGCAATAGAAGTGTTGTGAGAAAGTCCATGTCTCTTTCTATATTCAAGAATATGATCAGATTGAACAGACTTCCAAACTGCAATGATTGCATCAGACAAATCTGGATAAGCTACCGTTAGCAGGGATGTATACATTCCTGCAAATGAGAGCTGATAACCATCTTCATCAATTGCTGAAGATCTTACTGCATATATCTTTGTTTTATAATCGCTTCCGAATGTGCTACTTAGTCTTTCATCAAGCCTTAAGTCATCTATTGCTTGACTTGGGTTATTGTGATTATGGTAGACTTCAGAATAAGAGCTATCGATTACCAACCAAGCAGGGACTTCATATCCTAAGTCTTCTAACTGAGCAAGGTTACTTGCCTTACCGCCTAGAGTTGCCTTTGAGTGTTTTATTTTTTTCATCTTGTGAGTAATAGTTAAATTGACATTTTATAACTGAAGTAGCAGCGGGACTATCCCAAGGGTCAAATACATTACAATAGTCCATATTCCGGCAGCTGCTTCTATTCGCTTGGCAGAATTAGCATTCATTTCATTGATAAATAGTATTGGTGGAATCAGGCTGCATAAGTAAGCAATGGTGATCATGCTATATGCTAATAAAGAAAATCCAGCATGATGAATTGCTCCGAGGGTAAGTAAGAACGTCACTGTCAATAGGAATATCCAAAGTAGCACTCCACCTTTGGTGCCAAAGAGTTTGGAATATGTGATTACTCCAATCTCTTCATCTTCTGGTGCTTTTATCTTGCGACCAACTTCCAAGACAATACCATTACAAAAGGACAAGGCCACAAACCACAGTATCCCAAGGTGAAGTGTACTATTACTGAGTTTCCAATCTAATCCACTTGAATAGAGATCGATAATTGGAATGATGGCCATATGGCTTATAACATACAATACCTGCTTCTCCTTTAGCCATGCTTTCACAAAAAACTCATACCGCATCAAGTACAAATACACCCATACTCCTATGAATAATAACAACATTTGTATCTGAACAAAGAGAATCAAGCTTACTTGTATGACGACTAAGGTGGCACCAACTATAGCTAGGTCATTAAGAGTCACCAAACCTCTTGGCACTGGCAAATAGCTTCGATAAAGCAAGTCTTCTTTATGATCTTTGAATTCATCACTTATCCTTAGCACAAAGAAAAACGTCAGATTAGTGAATATACCAATCATCAAATCCTTCCAATTGACCATAGATATATCGCCTCTACAAAGACGAGAATAGGCAATTGCGGAGCAAGTAAATACTACAATCAATAGACCATTTTGGACCAATGGGAATCTTTCTTTTTGGTATTGGATGAGTCTTGTGAATAGTGCTTGTTGATTCATCATCTCTTATTTTCTTCCGAGATTCTGGTGAGCTTGAGTAAAATGTCCTTCTGCAATAGCCGCAGCTATTGACAGTTCTCCTGCTAAAGCTGTTGCACCGCATATCTTAGCAAATCTCTCAGCCCTCCCACTACCAAGACAACCTATCAGAGAAAGAGCCTCTTGCTGGGTAGGTAGATGAGTGCCTCCTCCTACAGTCCCAACAATCAAACTGGGTAGTGTAAGTGCTATGTATAAGTCAGCATCTCCTCTCAGTTCCATTCTGAGTATACCAACACTCGATTCTACTACACTAGCCACATCCTGACCACATGCCATATATATGGCTGTCAAACCATTGGCAATATGACCATGATTCCCTATGGCTCCAGTTTGCATCATAGACAGATTCGATTCTATCCAATACTGGTAAATGTGCTCAGCGCTTGACTTGAGTACTGAATGGATAATGTCTTGTTTGATCAATGATTCTACAATGACCTTCCTCCCTCTACCTGAAGCTAATGCAAGTTGTGTTATTTTCTTATCCCCTGCTGAATTACCCTCAATGTACCAGCGATGTATAGACACTGGGCTTTGTTTGATAATATGCTGACAAATATGCTCGGTAGCTATTGTAACCATATTTTGGCCAGCAGCATCACCACATGTGTAGCAGCACTTCAATGTTACAGTATTAGCTTCTATGTGAGGCTTGACTTCTATTAGACTTGCATAATTGCTAGTCTCCATCACTAATGACTGAAAATAATGGAGGTTAGCTTCAGCCCATCTTGCAAACCTGATACCTTCTACTACAGAATCAAACTTAAAGAGTGGACATCGCTGTACTTCTTGACCAAGACAGACTGCATTAACTCCACCTGATAAGGTCATTGCCTTCATTCCTCGGCTATAGGACGCTACTAATGCACCTTCTGTGGTCGAAAGTGGTACATGTATTTCACTGCCTAGATCGCTTATCTTGAGAGGTCCAGCTAAACCAATTGGTACTTGCGCATAGCCGATGTGGTTCTCTATATTGCCTTTGAGTGAATAATCTGCAGGTATCTGATGTTCTCCTGAGATGATATCAATAGAATTCTTTTTTGACCTAAGAGATTGAGCATGACGATTTTGCACATCGCTTGATATAGTACCATGTCTCTCATTATAAGAGATTCTAGTCAATGTTCTATTCGCATTTGATGGATTCATTTTATTTGTATTTACTTACCCAAATATGGGACTAGCAATTTTCAAATACTGAAATCATCAATGAACTTGAGATAAATTAATCTACAATAGATGCACTTTACAGATAGATGCTATCTGTTTTTTATAATATATAAACTCACAAACTGTAAGTCTACGATATAAGAACTCGTTAACATACACCTCTACATCCAAGTAGTCTCCAAATAGTCAAAGTGATTAGGGTAGTCAGTGTTGTAATGCAGGCCTCTACTCTCTCTCCTCATCTGTGCTCCCTTAGTCACCAAGTAGGCGATGGTGATCAGGTTTCGAAGTTCGCTTAGTTGTGGTGAAAGCGTGGTTTCTTGATAGAGTTTTTCTGTTTCGACATAGAGTAGGTGGAGTCTATCTAGTGCCCTTTTTAGTCTGACATTGGTACGGACTATCCCGACATAGTTACTCATGATTTCTTTGAGTTCTTTCCAGCTCTGTGTGAGTAAGACCATCTCCTTAGGGTCGGTCGTACCCTTAGCATTCCAATTTGGGATACCCTGCTTCAAAGCTAAGGTGGCAAGAGAGTCGTTTACCGATTCTGCTACCCTATTGCCAAATACTAACCCTTCTAAGAGTGAGTTAGATGCTAGTCTGTTAGCTCCGTGCAAACCACTATTCGTACACTCACCTGCTGCGTAGAGATTGGCTATACTTGTCCTTCCGTAGGCATCAGTATGTATGCCACCGCACATATAGTGACATGCAGGTAATACAGGAATCATATCTCCCTTAAGGATGTCAATGCCAATTGACTTACACTTTTCATAGATTGTCGGAAAGTGGTGGAGTATCGTATCCTTATCTATTGGACTACAATCCAGATAAACATACTCGTCTCCTCTAATCTTAATCTCATTATCAATAGCTCTTGCTACGATGTCCCTTGGTGCAAGGGAGAGCCTTTCATCATACTTTTCCATAAATGTCTTCCCATCTACTGTTCTGAGAATGGCTCCCTCTCCTCTCACTGCCTCAGAAATAAGAAAGTCTGGATTCTCTCCAGCTGGGTTGAATAATGCAGTCGGGTGAAATTGGACAAACTCCATGTTAGCTAGTCTAGCATTTGCCCGATAAGCCATAGCCATCCCATCCCCTGTTGCTACAGTTGGGTTAGTTGTATTTCTATAGACTTGGCCACCACCACCGCTGCACATGACAGTACTCTTTGCTAAGATAGTATCTATCTCGCCAGTCTTCTTATTGAGTGCATAGGTACCATAGCATTCTATATCTGGGGTCAACCTAGTGACTATCTTGCCCATATGGTGCTGTGTAATAATATCTATGGCAAAGTAGTGCTCTTGTATAGTGATATTGGGATAAGTCTCCGCCTTTTCTATCAAACTTCTCAGTATCTCCCAACCCGTAATATCTTTAAAGTGAAGGATTCTATGCTCAGAATGTCCTCCCTCCATGCCTAGGTCATACTTGCCCTCTTCCTTATCAAACCTAGCTCCCCAGTCTATGATTTCTTTGACTCTTTCGTGCCCTTCTTCGACGACTATTCTGACTACTTCTTCGTTGCATAGTCCATCTCCTGCAATGAGGGTGTCATCGATATGCTTCTGGAAATTGTCAACATCAAAGTCCCACACAACTGCAATCCCACCTTGGGCCCAGCGGGTATTGCTCTCTTGCTTATTAGTCTTGGTGAGTATGAGGATCTTGCTGTCTTTATTCTGCTCAGCGATCTTGATAGCTGTTGAGAGGCCAGCCACTCCAGCACCAATAATTAATACATCTGTTTCTAATACCATAGTATTATGACTTAGTTGTTAATCTTTTGAACCACATAGATACATAGAAATCATAGCATTCTAATCAGTTGGAAGGTTTCTGTATATTTCATTAACCATTGTCTGTTGTCCTTGCTTAAAGATATTAGTACAATTGAAATTTAATGTTTAACATTTTGATGTAAGTAAGTAAAACAGCTCGTTGAATGAGTAATATGCCTTCCATTGCTTTTAATTCAACGATAATCATATCATCTACTAATCGTAATACTCAACTCTACATTTAACCTCACATTACAAACGAAAAAAGGGTAAAGCTATTTTCATAACCTTACCCTCGTGGTTTTATTTATAATGAGTCACTACCTCGCGATTGCTGTAGCTCTTTTCTCTCTGATTACTGTCACTTTTACCTGACCTGGATACTGCATCTCATCTTGGATCTTCTGAGAGATCATGAATGCTAGGTCATCAGCATAGCCATCAGTCACTTTATCACTCTCTACGATAACTCTAAGCTCCCTACCTGCTTGGATTGCAAATGCTTTCTGCACACCGTCATAGGCCATTGCTATATCTTCTAGTTCATTGATTCTCTTCAGGTAACTCTCTAGGATCTCTCTTCTTGCTCCTGGTCTAGCGCCTGAAATGGCATCACAAGCCTGTACGATTGGTGAAATGATATTATTCATTTCTATCTCGTCGTGGTGAGCACCAACTGCGTTGAGTATGACTGGGTGTTCTTTTTGCTTTTCACACATCTGCATACCTAGTAATGCGTGAGGCAATTCTGACTCCTCGTCAGCTACCTTTCCAATATCATGAAGGAGACCTGCTCTCTTCGCCATTTTGATCTGCTTGTTACTCATGCCAAGCTCCGCTGCCATAACTCCACAAAGCTGAGCTGTCTCGATTGAGTGCTTGAGGAGGTTCTGTCCATATGAGGATCTGAATCTCATCCTACCGACCATCTTGATTAGGTAAGGATTCAATCCATGGATATCAAGGTCAATTACTGTTCTCTCTCCTATTTCTTTAATCTGATCGTCGAGTTGAGATTGTACCTTAGCGACTGTCTCTTCAATCTTAGCTGGGTGTATTCTACCATCAGCTACTAGTCTCTTCAGTGCCAGTCGACAAATCTCTCTTCTGATTGGATCAAAACTTGAGATAATAATTGCTTCTGGCGTATCATCTACTACTATCTCTGCTCCCGTCGCTGCTTCTAGAGCTCTAATGTTACGACCTTCTCTACCGATAATCTGTCCTTTGATGTCATCAGAATCTAGGTTGAATACTGATACAGTATTCTCGATAGTATATTCAGCACCCATTCTCTGGATAGTCTGAATGATAATTTTCTTTGCTTCTTTAGATGCTGTCTCTCTTGCCTCAGCAATAGCTGTCTTCTCAATTGCTAGTGCTTCTGATTCTGCCTTGGCTTTTACTGCTTCGAGCAATTGCTCCTTAGCTTCGCTTTCTGACAGTCTTGAGATAGTCTCTAGTTCTTTGATTCTAACCTCATTTGCCTTGTCTAGCTCTTCTTTTTTCTTAGAGATAATCTTCAGTTGTTTGTCTAGGTTTTCTCTGATTGCCTTGACTTCTGTCTCTCTGTGTTCTATTGATTCGATCTGCTCGGTGAGTGATGATTGTTTAGCGTCGAGGTCTTTCTCCATCGCTTTTACGTTCATCTCTCTTTCTTTCATTTCTACCTTGTGCTCGGCTTTGTAGCCTTGGTAGTCTTCTTTTAGCTTGGCATATTTTTCTTTTGCCTCACTAATTTTCTTTTGTTTGATCGATTCGTTCTTAGCTTCTGCTTTTGAAACTAAGCTCTCTGCTTTGGTTTCTGCAGATTGAATTTTTGCTTTTGCTGTTAGCTCAGCTTGTTGGATAGTTAGATCAGCTTTTTTATTTGCTTCGTCTATTTTGCCTCCAAATAGTCGCCTTACAATCAGATTGCCTACGAATGCTCCTAGGGCCAATCCAACCAGTAAACCAACAACTACTGCTATAGGTGTTGTCATTATGTCAAAGATTTATTAGATAATAAAAATAATCTTGGACGTCAACTATGAATTATGTGAAAGAATAAATATCGACTGTTAATCTTTGTAAAACTTAGAAAATCACCACTCAGTGAGTTATGGATTTACTTTTTAATAGTCTTTTAAAGCAATTAGTGCTTTTTTAAATAGTTTGATTTCTATAAAAAAAACCTCCTCTCCACTCGTTTTCTACTAATCGGATATATATAGTTCTGTCGAATTTATTCTCTGTTGTACCTCACAATCAAACGCCTCAAGTATTAAACTCAAAGTTAGCCTAATTATTTCTTTATTCGAAATTGAATTTGAATGAAGTATTGCCCCTACCTTGTTTTAGGAAGATTCCTTGTTTATTTTCTAATGCTTGCCCCTATTTTTGACTCAAATGCCTTGATCATCTTATTCATGACCGCATCTATTTCTTTGTCAGTCAAGGTATTTTCATCAAGCCCGAATGTCATTTTAATAGCGTAGGACTTCTTACCTAATCCTAATTGCTCTTCATTGGTATAAATATCAAAGAGTGAGACGTCCTTAAGTATTGCTTTAGCTTCTTTTCGAATGATTGATTCGACCTGAGCATAGTTGACTGCCTGATCAATGACTAAGGCTAGGTCTCGCTTAGTCGTCGGAAACTTACTAATATTACTGAAGGTTACTTGACTGCCTTTATAGAGTTTGTACACAGTTGCCATATCAAACTCAGCAAAGTATACCTCCTGCTTGATGGACATAGACTTTAGCAATTCATCTTTGACCTTTCCTAATCTAGCTATCTGCATCGGACCTCTTCTATACTCAACACCATAGTCAAGTTCGATAGACTCTGTGATTGGATTGACTTGAGCATTATTCAAACCTACTGCCTGCATGACGTGGTCAGCTATTGACTTAATGTCATAATAATTGACTCCCTTGAGGTCAGTAGACCAATGTTCGCTTGCTGTATTTCCCGTAAGGAATAGTGTTACTTTCTCGAATTCTTCATAGTCATTACTATTAGAATAGGTCTTCCCCATCTCGAATAGTCTAAGACTTAAATTTTGATAGTTGAGGTTATGTGCCACACTGACTAATCCACTCACCAGCATACTTGGCCTCATGACATCTAGGTGGATGTTTGAGGTATTATTGATATGGACTAGTGAATCTTGATCTCGTTCTGCTGTATACTTTGATTCTATCAACGATAGACCCATCATTTCATTGAATCCTGCTCCTACAAGGGTATTGGCAATTGTCTCTCTTAAGTGTGAGATGCTTGGATAGTCAGTGGGAATCAATGGAATTTGCAATGAATCCTCCGTATTGACTTGATTGAATCCATAGATTCTCAATATCTCCTCAATGACATCTATTTCCCTAAGGACGTCAGCCTTATTAGTTGGGATAGTGACTCTGATATCGTCTCCATTGACTTGAGGTTGCATGGATAGTGCATCGAGTATCTCTACTATTTTATCTGATCCCATTGGGGTGCCAATGACTTCTTCGGTCTTAGATACTCTGACTATAAGTTCTAATGGTTTGATTGCTTCAGATTGTACATCATAGAGCTTGCTTGATACAGTCGCTCCAGCTAAGTCAACCAAGAGACTAGTTGCATAGCTTAGTGCAGTAGTAACAATGGCTGGATCGCTACCTTTTTCGAATACCTTGGCTGCATCAGTCCTCAGATTGTGCTTCGTACTGGATACTCTGACACTTCCAGCATTGAAGTGTGCTGATTCTAGAAAGATTCTACTAGTAGTCTCTGTCACACCCGAATCTGCTCCTCCAAATACCCCACCTATGCACATAGGCTTATCTCCGCCATCACAAATCATCAAGTCTGTCGCTAATAAACTCCTCTCTACCTCATCTAGCGATAAGAACTTGCTACCTGCTGGCAGAGTCTTGACTCTTATTGCGTTATCCTCAATCTTATCAAGGTCAAAGGCATGCATCGGTTGGCCTACATCATGTAAGACAAAGTTGGTAATATCTACTACATTGCTTATTGGTCTTACACCTATGCTAAGCAAGAGGTTTTTCATCCAACTTGGAGATTCTTGTATCTGTAACCCTTCAATGCATACTCCAGCATATCTAGGACATCTTTCTGGATTTTCGACCGTAATTGTAATTGGTTCGTCAGTCGATTGGTCAAATACCTGAGTAAGCTCTGCTTGTGCCTTGAGGGTATATTGATAACCATTCACTTTTAAGTATGCAGCAAGGTCTTCTGCTACACCTCTATGGTGGGTGGCATCTGACCTATTTGGTGTAAGGCCTATTTCATAGACAGTATCTGTACTCACTTCATAGTAGTCGCTTGCCTGACTACCAGCAACTACGCTTTCTGGCAATACCATGATGCCATCGTGACTTTGGCCTAAGCCTAACTCATCTTCTGCACAGATCATCCCGCAGGATTCTTGTCCTCGTATCTTACTTTTCTTAATTTTGAATGCCTCTCCTTCTTCAGTATACAACGTTGTACCTTCAGTGGCAACCCACACATGTTGGCCAGCAGCTACATTTGGTGCTCCACAGACTATGTTAAGCAATTCAGGACCACCTACATCTACAGTTGTCACCTTAAGTCTATCCGCATCTGGATGCTTGTCACACGTCTTGACCACACCACAGACCACTCCAGCTAGACCTCCTTTGACTGATTCGAAGTCAGCCATCCCTTCTACCTCTAAGCCTATAGCCGTAAGTATCTCACTCAACTCATCATTAGTTAGATCAAAGTCTATGTGCCTCTTCAACCAATTCAAGGAAACATGCATAATGGGTAATTATCTGAACATTGTTAAAAAAGCACCAAAGATATTGTGAATATTTGAGTTAGTGTAATGCTACATCATTTCTGAAGTGTAAACTGACCTAGCTCCTACTACACTGACTCTGCATACTGCAAGTCATAAAGTTGTCTATATTTACCATCAGGCAAAGCTAGGAGGTCAGTAGGATTGCCATATTCGACTATTCTCCCCTTGTCCAAGACTAAGATCTTATCTGCATGTCTGATGGTAGAAAGTCTGTGGGCTATGATGATGGAAGTCCTCTTTTCCACTAGCTTTTCGATGGCATATTGGATTACAGACTCTGTCTCAGGATCAATACTGGAAGTGGCTTCATCTAGGATTAAGATGTCAGGATCTGCAACCAAGGCTCTGACAAAAGAGATTAATTGGCGCTGTCCCATTGAAAGATTGGCCCCTCTCTCCATAATCATAAAGTCATACCCATTCTCACTTTGGTTGAGAAGGTCGTGAGCTCCTATCATCTTCGAGGCCGCTAGAATCTGAGCTTCGGTTATCGTTTCATCTCTTAAGGCGATATTCTCATAGATGCTTCCTCTGAACAAGAAGACATCTTGGAGCACTGATGCAAACCTACTCCTGAGAGACTCTAGATCATAATCTTGAATATTCACACCATCCACGAGGATTGCACCTTTCTGGATTTCGTAGAATCTATTTAAGATATTAATGATGGTCGTTTTTCCTGATCCAGTACTCCCTACTATTGCTAGTGTCTCCCCAGGGTTAATGGTAAAGCTGATATCTTGGAGTACATACTCATCCTCTGTATAACTGAAGTGAACCTTGTCGAATGTCACATGTCCTTTGATCGTATCAGTCCGATGTGTACCCTCGTTGATGATAGCGGTATCATTGTCTAGGATGACATAGACTCTTCTAGCAGCAACTAATCCCATTTGTAAGGTATTCAACTTATCGGCTAGCATCCTAACCGGCCTAAACAACATACTTAAATATAGCGGGAATGCCACTAAGGCACCAAAACTAATGCTACCATCCCAGTACCCGCTTGTCCCCCACCAAACCAATAAGGCAAAGGCAAGGGCTGAGATCACCTCAACGACTGGAAAAAATATGGCATAGTAGAATATAGAGTCGAGGTTGGCCTTGGTATACTTCTTATTGATGGACTTGAATTTTTCCATCTCTTGTTGTTCAGCATTGAATATCTGGACGATACGCATACCTGATATCCGTTCTTGAAGAAAGGCATTCATCTTTGATATCTGTGATCTCACCTTTTCATAAGCTACTCTTACCTTCTCTTTGAAAATATAGGTAGCAATGATCATGAGTGGAAGCGTCAACAGACAAATCAATGTCAATCTCCAACTTGTAAACAGCATAATCACAATCACAGCAATAATTGAAAGCAAGTCAGCAATCATGGTAATCACTCCTTGAGTGAAAATGGTATTAATCGTTTCAATATCATTGACTGTACGTGTTGTACTAGTCCCAATTGGAGTTCTATCAAAAAAAGACAAGGGCAAAGACGTAATCTTCTTAAATACCTTAATTCTCAAATCTTTAATAACGTTCTGTCCTAGAAGAGCAGTCCTATAGATGAAAATATATCGCAGTACGACATTTATCAAGGTGATGGCAACGTAGATTAGTGCAAGGTTCTTTAGTCCAGCCATGTCAGCAGTCAAAATGTGCTTGTCTACCATCTGACCAACTAAGAATGGCCTGACACTATTCAATGGAGCAAGGATGACTGCTAAGACAATACAGAGGGTAAACAAGACTCTATAAGGTCTTGCCTCCTTTAGTAACCTGCCTAATAATTGTAAATCTATACTCTTAGTCTCCGCCATCTTGTTTATGTAAATGCTATTTAAAAGCATTAGTTCGACAAATGTAGGGGAATCATCAGAGAGTCACAGCAATATTTAACCTTGCTTAGTTTCGAATGTCTGAATTGTCAAGATATCTTGGTTGTCCTATGTATTTACAGCCATATTTGACTGTTTGCCAACTATAATACCGTTCTTTGACTACTCCTCATTGTATAGTCATACACTAGGTGGACTCCTAACCTAGAATATCCATGGACAATACAAGCAAACTCGAAGAAGGTCAATTCGAAGATCTGATACAAGGACTTATCAATGACAACTTTGGTTGCTGCAATGACTTCCTGCTTCCTGAGACAGTTCTTGGGTTACTTGCAAATATTGAAAAGCTCACAGCACTTGGTCAAATGAAGCCATCTGGGATAGGCAACAAGCAAGCATTTCAGCAAGATAAGACGGTGAGAGGTGATCACATTAATTGGATAAATGAGGATAGTACCAATGAGCACGAAGTCCTCTACCTCAATAAGGTCAAACACCTCATCCTTTATCTCAATACCACTTGCTTTACCTCAATTAACAACTTCGAAAGTCACTATGCCTCCTATGAAAAAAAGAGTGTCTATAGGCGGCACCTAGATCAATTCAAAAGTGACAATGGTCGTAAATTTTCTATCGTACTCTATCTTAACCAAGACTGGGGTGACCAAGATGGAGGCCTACTCTCTCTCTACCCTAGCGACAAGGACCAAGTAGATATTGCTCCTCTAGGTGGTCGTTTAGTATTGTTTCGTAGCGATGAAATGGAACATGAAGTCCACGCCTCTTTTACCCGAAGTAGAAATAGTATTGCCGGCTGGATGAAGCATTAAATAGTACACTTTCTTTACCATATTCCTTCGTCAGCGAAGCTAAAGTAACCCATCTCTGAGATGATAATATGGTCTAGCAACCTTACTTCTAGGAACTTACCTGCCTCTACTAGCTTGCTAGTAATTGCTCGATCAGCTTGACTTGGAAAGAGACTTCCCGATGGGTGATTGTGAGCAACAGCGATACTTACTGCATTGATTTCAAGTGCTTGCTTAAATATAAGCCTGGGGTCGACCACTGTAGCTGCTATACCTCCCTCACTGATAGTTTTCACTAAGAGGACCTTGTTGTTTCTGTTGAGGTAGACTGCTTTAAAGACTTCTTTGTCTAGGTCTTCCATACTACTTCTTAAGAGTTGGTAGATGTCACTAGAGCAAGTAATTTGTGGCTTAGACTGAATGTCACTGCCCTGCTGTCGCCGACCTAATTCGAGGGCAGCTATGATACTTATTGCCTTAGCTTCGCCTATCCCTTTGTACTTACAGAGATCTTTGACACTGAGCTTTGACAGTGCCACTAGGTTATTACTATGGTCGGCAAGTATTTTCCTAGAGAGGGCAACTGCTGTTTCGTTCCTTGACCCTGATCCAATCAATATCGCTATTAGCTCAGCATTGGAGAGGGCTTTTCTACCCTTGACTAGTAGTTTCTCCCTAGGCTTGTCCTCATCTGCCCAAGATTTTATTCCGGTAGGTTTGGTATCAGCCACAAGTTGTTCTTAATTGTCTAGGTAGTTGTCTTCAAAAAAGATCCTGTACTCATTGATACTCTTGGACTTGACTACTTCACGATAGTTATTCTGATTAATCACGAAGAATTCAAAAGAGTATCCTTTCTTCTTGATAAACTCCTTATCCTTGGCATCAATGACATCAAAGTATTTCATTGCTTTTTGCTTGTCATCAAAGCTTCTGACTAAGATTAGCGACACCTTATTATCTTGATCTAATGGAATACTCTGAGTTGAGAGTTGGTCAAGGTTGAAGTACTGCTTATGGAACTTACTCATATCGATCCGCATATCATTCAGCACCTTACTACTCGCCTTGAACACCACGATTAGACCATAGTGTAACTTATTAAAGTCCTTAGAGAATTGTTGCTTGTCTTCATTGTAAAGCACCTCATTGAATGCTGTCTCATCTCCTGACAAAAACCGCTTGATTTCTGTAGCCTTTCTTTCTTCTTCAGTATTTGGGTAGTCCTTGATGAGTTTTTCTAGACTTCTGATGTAGTCTTTCTTTCCTTTGACCTTTCCTGTTGCCATTGCATTGACTAATGCCATCTTAGCCATGAGTCTTTTGTCTCCATTGAGTTTAGCCTCAGAAAGCACTGCTCTCTCTACTACTTGTGCATACTTTCCCTTTTCGAATAAGGCATACGTCTGCTCATAGTACTTTTGTGGAGCTTTCTCTCTTTCGATAATTTCTTTGGCATATTCAGGATTCGAGATGATTTTTGCAAATTCAGTCTCTGGATAAGTATTTACCAACTCCTTCTTATACTTATTCGCTTGTCCTGACTTCCCTATATCTTTTGCTGAGAGGTATAGATAGTAGAGTAATTCTGGCTTTTGGTCAAAGGATGGATACTTATCATATAGCTTCTTATGCATTGCAAATCCTGCTTGGAAATTCTGAAGCTTTTCTCTATACAGTTTTCCTAGGTCAAACATCGCTTCTTGGATCTTTCTCCTGGACAATTCTCTTTGAGCATCATTTTTAGGAATATCTCTGAGAACTGACTCTAATTGTTGCTCAGTATACACTACTTCCACCGCTCCTTCTCTGATAGATTGTTCGATATCTGAGTCAGACTCTGTACGCCAATTATCCGCTAACTGACGACTTCCCCAGATATTGGAAAAAGTACGTTGGCCCCTATCCACCGAAATAGGATTATAGGCAAAGAATGAACTACCATTGAGCCTTGGTGCAGGACCTCTAGTCACTCTTTGACTTGTCTGAGGCTCTGCTGCCTTCTCTTCTCCTCTGCTATCTAGGACTTCTTTAGCATAGTCTTTGAGCTCATCATCACTAAGCAGACTTAGGGTCAATAGACTATCTTGCTTTTCCATGACTTGGATATTCTTAGCAATAGAGGTGAGGTTTTTTGCATAGAGGTCTACCTCCTGATATCTGAAGTCAGACTTATTCATTACTGTCAGCGTACTGTCGTAGTAGTACTTCGACTCCGCATAGTCCTCTGCTTCAAAAAACAACTTTGCCAGAGTATAGTATGACTCTGTTTGCTGAGCCGTATTTCCTTGATTGTATTGAATACTTTTTCTAAAGTCTGCTAACGCTTCTTCTCTATTTCCAGCAGTCATTTTGACTTGGCCAAGGGCATAGTGTGTCTGACCTTTGAAGATTGCATACTTCTCTTCCTTGAGCATTCTTTCTAAAGACTTGATGGCCTTGTCAGCTGTGGTACTGCCGATTTGATGTCTCAATAAGATTTTGTTGATTTCAGCATTATAAGCCATCTCAAACGTAGGCTTGTAGGCCTTTGCTTTTTCGTACTCTTTGAGGGCCTCACCTGCTGCTCCCATTCTAGAAAGGATCTGGGCTTTGACGTAACTGTATCTAGATTTAAGTTTTTTATCCTTTTCTAATTCAATTGCTACGTCCAATTGCTCTAGAGCTTTATCGTAGTCTTTCTTGACTAGATACATTCTCGCTCTTGAGAGTGGCAGCTCTTGTTTAACTTTTTTTGGCGCATCTGGCTCTTCTTCAAGGGCATTGAAGATATACTCTGCCGAGGAAAATCGCTCCCTTTCACTATAGGTCTTTGCTAACCAAAGTAGACCTTCGTAGTATGCTGGAGTATGTCTTGACTTTTTCTTCGTTGACTCTTCATCCTTCTTGTTATCCTTGTCTGAGTCTTCGTCTTCATCCTCTGTGAGCAGCTTTCTCTCTGGCTTGTCTTCATCTTTCTTTGTCTCAGGCTCTGTCCATTTAACATTTTCAGCAGCTCTTTCTCTGGACTTATTACTCTTCTTTTTGGCTTTTTTTCTGTCTTTGAGTTCTTGCTTTCTACTCTTGGTTCTTTCTTTCTTTTCCTCGTCTCGAACTTTTGACTCTTCGGCTCTTACCTTATCTTTTTCTTTTTTGGCTGCTGCTCTTTCTTTCTCTTGTGTTTTTCTAGCCTTAGCTCTATCAGCTCTTGAGAGTTTTTGATTGGTTTTATTCTTCCCGATGTGGTATTGACTAAAATCAAATTCTTCTTTAAAATATTCAAACGTCTCCTCGGCTGATTCGTAGTCTTTTTTGACAAATTGTGCCTTACCTAAGAGGACGTAGCAATCATCTACCCATTGACTTTCTTCGTGTAAGGCACTCACTGTTGACACCTTTACTATAGCTCTATCCATTTCCTTTGCATAGGCAGTTGGATCATAATTAGTCGTGTATGGCGACAATGGCAAAATCTGCGTATAGTTATCTTCGTTCTGGGTAACGATGTCTAGTAGTGCAAGGTCAAGTATTTCGTCAGCATGAAAATATCCATTGTAGTATGCAGTCGTATTGTGATAAAACCGTTTACGTTTAGTAATATCACTCTTGCTTTTAGTAGTTGTACAACTTACAATCAAGCAAAGTGCAGGAATCAAAAAATAGAATGAATTTCGCAAGGGTGACTTATTTAGTAATGTATATAATGCTGGGCTCTTTGAGATAGGAACCAGAATTCAAAATATCAGGTTAATTTTGTACTTTGTAATAACTGTATAACCGTAAAATTATTTTAAATAATTAATTATTAACACCTAATTTGGCTACTACTTCTAATCATACATCAACCAAGACCTCTTCAGAGCAATACAAACTCCTAGTAATCAAGGAGGATGACTTACAAGAAGTCAGCAGTTTCTCATTTACTTGGACTAAGTTATACCTTGCAATTATTGGTGTATTATTACTATTGATCACATTGATTTCTTTGCTTATTTGCTTTACTCCGTTAAGACAACTTGTGCCAGGTTATGGTCTACCGGAATCAAACCCAGCCTACATCGAACTCAGTCAAAAAATACAAGATCTAGAACAACAAATAGAAGCACAGAATGTCTATACTCAGGGATTCAAAAACATGATAGACAATGTAGAAAAAGACCCAGACTTCGTACCATCAAGTATAAATGAAACTCCAACCACAATACAAGTCCAGAAAGAAAACATCAATACCCTACATCATAAGTATCTCCTCTCGCCAGTAAAAGGCACTGTTTCCCACCCCTTCGATAGGGAAGATTCTCACTTTGGGATAGATATTGTAGCTCCCAAGAATAGCCCAATAGTGGCAACACTTGGTGGTAGAATCATCCAAAGTGATTGGTCATTGAATGATGGCAATGTCATCTCAATTCTACATCAAGACAACCTCATTTCTATCTACAAACACAATAGTGTCTTACTCAAGGAAGTCGGCGAACAAGTGGAGGCTGGAGAGGCAATAGCCATCATAGGCAATAGCGGAGAGCAGTCAGATGGGCCGCACCTCCACTTCGAAATCTGGTTTGAAGGACAGGCGATGGACCCTGACTTATTCATCCATTTCTAATAGACTTTCTATGGCATCACGTCGAATACTGTCAACTATCCACTGACAAATACTTGCTTGAATTAGCTGATGTTTGCCACTTTGGCCATATTCCAAAATATTATTTCATTTCTTAAGACCTAATGATTCACTATTGAAGAATAGCATACTTTTGCAATGAAATATCCTTCTAGCACTATTTAACCTAATGCAACATAAAAAGATATAATCATGAGTAAAGATCACTCATTAAAAGAGATTAAAAGTGAAGACGGCAAACTCATCAGTCCAGTACTGCCAAGTGATGTCAAAAACTACCTCATTGATATAGATGGGACCGTCACTGAAGATGTACCAAACGAAGAACCAGAAAGAATGGGAACATGTGAGCCATTCCCGGATGCTCTTGAGGTACTCAATGAGTGGTACGATCAAGGTCATATCATCACATTTTTTACATCAAGGACAGAGGAGCATAGAGCTATCACTACCGAATGGTTAATGAAGCATGGATTCAAATATCATGGACTGCTCATGGGCAAGCCAAGAGGCGGCAACTACCATTGGATAGACAATCATATGGTAAAAGCAACAAGATACAAGGGTAAGTTTACTGAACTTGTCGAGATGAATAAGGTCATCGAAGTATTTGAGGACTAGCCTCTAAATTTCACATTATCAATGGAGGCAGTATCATTAGTATTATCAGGTGGTGGTGTCAGAGGAGTAGGACATTTGGGCCTACTTGCTGCTATGCATGATTATGGCATAGAGGTTTCGGCTATTAGTGGTACAAGTGCTGGTGCAATAGTAGGTACACTCTTTTGCGCTGGGTATTCTGTCAATGAGATTCTTGATTTTTTTAAGAATTCTACCCTCTTTAATGTGAGGAATATCGCTGTAACTAAGACTGGGATACTTGATTCTGTCAAATACAGAAAGACATTCAGTAAACTACTTCCTGAGACATTTGCAGAGTTGGCTATACCTATGACTATTTGTGCCTCCAACTTACAATCTGGCGAACCAGTCTATTTCGATAAGGGAGACTTGATTACACCCTTGCTCGCTTCATGCGCTGTACCTCCACTCTTTTCGCCAGTGAGCATCGATGGAGACATTTATTCTGATGGAGGGATCACAGACAACTTTCCTATAGACCCACTTTTAATCAATGCAGAAGGTGCTATCTGGGGCAGTTATGTCGTAACACCATATCACGTTGAGCAAGATCAAATTAATAATTCCTTCAAATTAGCACTGCGGACTAGCATCTTGTCTATGTACCATGAGGCAAAACACAAGTTTGTAGCCGCTAAGCATGTTTTCAGACCTAACTTGACCAGTATTGCACCCTTCAACACTGCTGATACGGATAAGGCCTTCAATATATCCTATGCTGCAGCTAGGCTTGCACTAGAAGAGATGGTTAATAATCTAAAGTAACAGCGCATCCATACTTATCATTAGATAGGTTACTCTGGGAGATACAAAGTACTTCATTATAGATGTAGCTATAATTTCCAAATCCTTTCGCACCAAATTCGGTATGTGCATGAGTCCATGTCCATAAAAGTTCTAAAGAGTGCTTATCATAGCAGTTGATCCATCCTTCGCCAGTCTCCTCATCTTTGATGAAATAGATTATTCTATCTCCATCAATCATAGGATTCTCCATTCTACAGTGTCTACCTGCGTGGGTGAGCTCTACTTGCTTAAGGTAGGGATTCTCTACACTATAATCTAATCCGGTTATGCTATCAGTGCCTGACGCATTAGGATTCTCTTTGGTGCAGCATGAGCATATCAGAACGATAAATAGTAGTAAGAAGAAATGTCGTATAATGTATTAGTCAAAGTCACAGTTATCAAAACAAGGAAGGCAGCCACTGTAAAACCACCTTCCTTTAATATTTCTCTTCTACTCGAACTCATACACAAGCAAATGCATCTTATCTGTGGTATATGCTAAGCAAGTCTCAGGATCAACAACCATAACATTTTCAAAAAAGAGCCTATCATTTTCTGTGAATCTCTCGTAATAAGGTGCATTAACCTCGTAGAGCTTTTCTCCAGTACTTGAGTCATAGACAAAAAATACATTTTTAGAATAAGAAGTCTGATAGAGTTTATTATCACATATCTGTATCTGTGAGCATAGTCCACCACTCTCTACATTGAAGATCTCATCACCTGTATGTACGTCCCATGCTGCTAAGTATCCATCTTCGTTATTGCCATAGACGATACCATCTTGAGCATGTAAATAACTCCCTAATCCTACGAATGTGTTACCATAGTGCTTCCACCACTCCAGTCTTCCATCTTCAATGTCATAAGAGTATACACCACCATTTCCTATTAATATCTGCCCATCACAGAATACTGGATGCCTTCCAGGTGTCCCGCTTAGCACATGATGCAAAGGGATAGTATCTGATTGCCATACCACACGATCCTCAGTTAATGAGTACAGATTTAGCCAAGTATGTTCAATAGATGGAAAAGGTTGCCACTTACTTGTTATAAATGTGGCATACTCCTTTCCTTGCCACTCAAATAATGTAGCTGTCTTCATCTGCACACTCATTGAGTCATCTTGATATACACTATATAGCTCACTCCATACTCCATCTTCGGTTGATGCCACACGGAGATTGGCGTCTGCATTGAATACTTCATGTGTATTCTTGAATATCTTATCTCCAATCCCTGTTAAAGTGGATTGTCCACTTTCTGCTTTCTGGTGCCAGATTGTATTACCATTAGAAATGTCGATACCATAAGATAAATTACTTTGAGTAACACATAAAATTCCATCATGGATATGACTCAAATTTCCAAACCCTTTTGCGCCAAACTGTTGATGAGCTTCGTTCCAAGTCCAAATTAATTCTAGAGTATGTTTATCGTATGCATTTATCCATCCCTTTCCAGTAATCTCATCTTCGATAAAATAAATGACATTATCACCATCAATTAATGGATTTTCAGCATAGCACAACTCACCATTATTCAACAATATCTTCTCTTTTAGAAAAGGCTTATCTACCGAGTAATCAATGCCATCTGATGGATTTGTGGATTCTTGTTTTACACAACTCATGCAAATTATCAAGTAAATTATTCCTAAAAAGTATTTCATTGTATCTTAATTAAAATCACAGTTATCAAAATGAAAAACAAGTCTTGGAGAGTCCGTTGTCATGTATTCCTCTATTTTGCGATGCACCTCAGGCGCATTAGACTGATTAAAGTGAGATCTGCCTGGCACATCATAGGTTCTTACTTCTCTAAATCTCAATTATCATAACAAAGGAAGGCAGCCACTGTAAGACCACCTTCCTTTGATATTTTATATTCTAATCAAACTCATACACCAGCAGATGCATCTTATCTGTAGTGTATGCTAGACAAGTCTCTGGATCAACTGTCAAAGTAGATTGAAATCTCAACTCATCGTATTCTGTGAATCTTTTATAATAGGGTGCTTCAACATCAAAGAGCCTCTCACCTGAGACGGCGTCAAATACCATCAGATTATTGGTAGAAACAGATGTCTGGTAGATTTTGCCATCGCAGTACTGCAATTGTGAGCAAAGACCTCCACTCTCTACATTGAATATCTCATCGCCCGTATGTACATCCCATGCAGCAAGGTAGAAATCTTCATTATTTGCATATAATACACCATCTCTTGCATGAAGTTGACTAGAAATACCAACAAAAGTATTGCCATAGTGCTTCCACCACTCAAGGCTACCATCTTCGACATTATAAGAATAGATAGAGTTATTCCCCAACAGGATCTGACCATCGGTAAAAACTGGCAACCCACCAGGTATGCCACTTAAGTTAGAATGTAATGGTATAGTATCTGATGTCCAGACTAACCTATCTTCTGTCAAAGAATAAAGATTTAGCCAATATTGGCGTATGACTGGAGAAGGTAACCATTTTGAAGTTACTACAGCCGCATAGTTATTCCCTTCCAACTTAAAAAGACAGGGCAAATACATTTGAACTGAAAGAGAGTCATCTTGTAATATAGAAAATAACTGTTTCCATTCACCATCTTGATAAGATGCTTTACGCAATGTGGCATCTGCATTAAATACTTCATTTGTTTGCTTGACTATATTATCTTCCAATCCAAAAATGTAGGACCGACCACTCTCAGCTTTCTGATGCCATAAAGTAAGACCTGTATTAATATCGATGCCATATGATAGGTTGCTCTGGGATATACAGAGTACTTCATTATAGATGTAGCTATAATTTCCAAATCCTTTTGCACCATATTCAGTATGAGCATCATTCCATGTCCATAGGAGTTCTAAAGAGTATTTATCATAGCAGTTGATCCATCCTTCGCCAGTCTCATCATCTTTGATGAAATAGATTATCCTATCTCCTTCGATCATAGGGTTCTCCATTCTACAATGTCTGCCAGCTTGGGTGAGCTCTACTTGCTTGAGATATGGTTTTTCGACACTATAATCTAATCCGGTTATACTATCAGTACCTGACGCATTAGGATTCTCTTTCGTGCAACATGAGCATATCAGAACGATAAATAGTAGAAAGAAGAGATGTTGCATAATGTATTAGTTAAAGTCACAGTTATCAAAATAAAATACTGGATCAGGCGAATTTTCACTCATCGCATCTTGTATAGCAGCATGCACCTCAGGCGCATTAGACTGATTAAAGTGAGATCGGCCTGGCACAGGGTAAGTTGATAATTCTCCTGGGATATGCTGAGAAGAGACTAGGACTACGCCATCGTTAGGACTATGCGGGTTGGATACCCAGTCTTTTACTATGATCTCTATTGGCTCCGTAGTACCATCACAGGGATCTGCTCCCGAAGGTATACACCAATTATCTATACAGTTATACCCACTGCCGCATTCTCCATCTGACATGCATGGTTCGTATGGGTTTGCCTCTATGATAGTTACAGTTTCTACCCAGTATCCCCCATTAGATGCTCCGATGACATGCATCCATCCAGATTCACTGCTTTCTATCCACCGCTTAGCTTCTAACAATTCTGTAGATGCTCTTCTCAGTTTTCGCTTTCGCTTTTTCAGAAAGTTAGGAAGTATATCGGCCACAGTGGATAGAACGTTGGCAGTGGATTCAAAAGTATTCTTAGCATCCTCCATAAATTGAGGCACATCACTATCTCCTGCATCTCCAATAAGATTCCAGTGTATTGGAGATACTTCATGTGTGGTGATACCAATGCATGGTTGCGTAGTTGTAAATTGTGTCCCTTGCCCATTAAGCACTAGATCTTGAATAGTCAGAAGTTCTCCACCAGTTATACTACCATTTTGAACACCGTCAATATTATTTGCCACTGTCGGGAGCCACTTATTAACAAATAAAAATGTTTCAAAGAGGCCATGGCATAATACAGTAGTAGAAAAATCGAAACCTAGACTAATCATCTCCAAAATTTAATAATAAAGTTCTTTTCATCGATCGACAGATCAAATTTGGGGGTAAAAACTAATGCGAGGCGCTATAATTTTCAAGAAATAGTCTTATTTATTGAGCCTGATTTTGATTGTACATTCAGGACATTCTCAATATTTGATAATCAGGTATAATAATTGTATTTCTATGACAAAGGCAGATTATGTATACACTACAGTCAAAGATTATATCCTATTTAGAAATGAAGTACGGTGATACGTATAGCATCTCCAACCTACTTATGCAGTCATTAGGGATAAGTAAGAGTAACGCCTACAAAAAACTCAGTGGACAAGTAGCATTAAGTATTGAAGAGCTTGAAAAACTTCATCAAGAATTCAAATTGCCTTTATCTTCTTTTCTCGAAGGCCAAAGCAAATTTTCTTTTCAACTTGATGTCTTTGATAAGCAACCAAGTCATCCTGTAGACTACATCCAGAATATGGCTACACACTTTACGGAGTATCTCAAATATTCAGATGTTGAGTTTATTTATATGTCAAATGAGATTCCGATATTTCACCTCTTTAATTTTCCAGAGTTATTAAGGATACGACTCTATATGTGGGATTATACCAATTGGAATACAGACTATCTCACAGATGAATTTGATCTTAGGCTATATGCGGATAGACAAAAAGACTTTGAAATAGCGAGAGCTTCTGTATTATCTAATTATCAAAACATTAATGGTATTGAATTATGGAACACTAGATTTATTGATTCGCTTTGTGAACAGATTAAGTATCTTATCGAAAGCTACATCTTGACATCGAGTCAAGATATTGATCAATTATGTGAGAGTTTATCAAGACTCTACGACTATCTTGCTAGACTTTCTGAAAGTGGACTTAAATCAGAAAATTTAACAACAACAATCTCAATATATAACAATCAACTTATAATGACACCTTTATTGATTTATGGAAAATCTAAGCACTTCGACGCATTATATACCATGATGGACATGCCTAATTATGTCTTCTGTAATGAACCTCAAGTAAATATAAAAATGAGAGAATGGATTGAAAAAATACTCACACACTCGAAGCTCATCTCTAAGCAAGGTAGAAAAGACAGGAAGCAGTTCTTGATACAACTTCAGAGAAGAATCAATGCCGAGGTGGAAGAAATACGTTCAATAGCACGATACATGAAAGTGAAATGATATAATCACACTGCTCAATATTCCAAGTGATAACAATTTACTTAGGTTATGAGCATCGATAGAATCTGTCTTTTGGAATTTTTACTCGCTCACTAGAGGTATATCTCAAGGTTTAACAACATAGCTTTTCCATCAATAACTCTCAAACTTCCAATGTGCCATATATCCAAAACTACTTCGACTTCATAATTTGGATATACATAGATTTCGTCATTGAATAAGGTATGTCCGTGTACAGCATAACATAAATGCTCTGGTAATATACTAAGATAGTAACCTAGCTGCTCTCCCGTGATAGCATCTAGTTTCATCAATGGCAAAGCAAACTGCAAAGACGAATAAATAACTTGAGCACTTAGATAAAGGGTATCTGACTGATAACTAATATTTTGTGTATTGGAAGTATCAAAAGTATCCAATGATGTACTCCAGAGAATATTTATATTAATTCCTTATATAAAGTTAATCAATAAGAACGAATAGATAGTGTAGCAATGATTACTTCAACATATACTCAATGTACTTAATAGTACAATTGTCGGCAAGGTGAATCTTCTCATAGTAAGTCTTGATGGCAAACTCATCTATTTGATACGGCATA